>LJCW01000173.1 GCA_001298555.1 Actinobacteria bacterium OV450 | reverse complement strand
GTCACGCTGTCGCCAGGGCAGCCCGGCCCGGAAAGGGCCCCAAACGCCGAGAACCCCACCGAAGTGGGGTTCTCGCTCTGTGTCCGAGGGGGGACTTGAACCCCCACGCCCGATAAAGGGCACTAGCACCTCAAGCTAGCGCGTCTGCCATTCCGCCACCCGGACAAGGTGTCTGTCTCGCGTCCCTCGCGGGCCGTTCCGACGTGGAAAACATTACCAAACATTCCGGGGCCCCGATCACACCCCCCTGCGGCCGGGGATCGCCCTTGGGCAGAGCGGCCCGAAGCGGGAGGATGGGGAGGCAGTCGGTACCGACCAGTGGGAGGAAGCAGCGTGAGCGAGTCGAGCGCGGGCAGGACCGTCTCCGGCGAGGACGAGGTCGTCGACCTCTGCCGGGACCTCATCCGGATCGACACGAGCAACTACGGGGACCACTCCGGCCCCGGCGAGCGCAAGGCCGCCGAGTGGGTCGCGGAGAAGCTCGCCGAGGTCGGCCTGGAACCGCAGATCTTCGAATCCCACAAGGGGCGCGCCTCGACCGTCGCGCGCATCGAGGGCGAGGACCCCTCCCGTCCGGCGCTGCTGATCCACGGGCACACCGACGTCGTGCCGGCGAACGCCGCCGACTGGACGTACGACCCCTTCGCGGGCGAGATCGCCGACGGTTGCGTGTGGGGCCGCGGCGCCGTCGACATGAAGGACATGGACGCGATGACGCTGGCCGTCGTGCGCGACCGGCTGCGCAGCGGCCGCAAGCCCCCGCGGGACATCGTGCTGGCCTTCCTCGCCGACGAGGAGGCCGGCGGCGTGTACGGCGCACGGCACCTCGTGGACAAGCACCCCGGACTCTTCGAGGGGGTCACCGAGGCGATCGGCGAGGTCGGCGGCTTCTCGTTCACCGTCAACGAGAACCTGCGGCTGTACCTGGTGGAGACCGCCCAGAAGGGCATGCACTGGATGCGGCTCACGGTGGAGGGCACCGCGGGCCACGGTTCGATGACGAACAACGACAACGCCATCACGGAGCTGTGCGAGGCCGTGGGCCGGCTCGGCCGCCACCAGTGGCCCGTCAGGGTCACCAAGACCGTCCGGTCGTTCCTGGACGAGCTCTCGGACGCGCTCGGGACCCCGCTCGACCCGGACGACATGGACGCGACCCTGGCCAAGCTCGGCGGCATCGCCAAGATGGTCGGCGCGACGCTGCGGAACTCGGCCGCCCCGACCATGCTCGGCGCCGGCTACAAGGTCAACGTCATCCCCGGCCAGGCCACCGCGCACGTCGACGGCCGCTTCCTGCCCGGCTACGAGGACGAGTTCTTCGCCGACCTCGACCGGATCCTCGGCCCGCGCGTGAAGCGGGAGGACGTGCACGGGGACAAGGCCCTGGAGACCGACTTCGACGGGAAGCTCGTCGACGCCATGCAGAACGCCCTCAAGGCCGAGGACCCGATCGCGCGCGCCGTCCCGTACATGCTCTCCGGCGGCACGGACGCCAAGTCCTTCGACGACCTCGGCATCCGCTGCTTCGGCTTCGCCCCCCTCCAGCTGCCGCCGGAGCTGGACTTCGCCGGGATGTTCCACGGAGTGGACGAGCGGGTGCCGGTGGACGGGCTGAAGTTCGGCGTGCGCGTCCTCGACCGATTCATTGACAACTGCTGAGAATCGGGAAGGTGTGCGCATTCCACTGAGAAGAGTGAATGCGCTCATACGCTCGTAGCCCTGGTGATGCCTCCTCGTTACAGGTGGTGCGGTCCGCGGCTGGGACCGCATTGCCAACTAGGAGGAACAATGCTCAAGAAGGTTGTCGCCGCTGCGGCTGCCACCGGTGGTCTGGTTCTCGCGGGTGCGGGTCTGGCTGCCGCCGACGCGGGTGCCCAGGGTGCGGCCATCGGCTCCCCCGGTGTCCTGTCCGGCAACGTCGTCCAGGTGCCGGTCCACGTTCCCGTGAACGTCTGCGGTAACACGGTCAACATCATCGGCCTGCTGAACCCGGCCTTCGGCAACACCTGCGTCAACGCCTGACGCTTCTGAAGTCTTTGGGCCCCGGAGCGCATTCCAGCGCTCCGGGGCCGCCGGGCTTTGGAGCCCGGTGTTCGTACACAGCAGGGGGATGACACACATGCGCAAGACTCTGAGCATCATGGCGGCCGCGGGAGGTGTTCTCGCGCTGGGTGGGGGTTACGCACATGCGGACTCCGGCGCGTCGGGCCACGCCGTGAACTCTCCGGGCGTGCTGTCCGGAAACTCCGTCCAGGCACCCGTGGACGCTCCGGTGAACGCCTGCGGCAACACCGTCTCGATCGTGGGACTGCTCAACCCGGCCTTCGGGAACGGCTGTTCCCAGCACTCGGCCACACCGGGCCACCCCGGCCAGCCCGGACACCCCGGCCAGCCGGGACAACCGGGACACCCGGGTGGGCCCGGACAGCCGGGTGGGCCCGAGGAGCCGGACGAGCCGTGCGACGACGAGCCGACGCATCCCGGTCACCCGGGGCACCCCGGTCAGCCGGGACATCCCGGCACGCCCGGCACTCCGGGTCACCCCGGCAACCCGGGCACGCCTGGCACTCCGGGTCACCCCGGCAACCCGGGAACTCCCGGCAACCCCGGTACTCCCGGCAACCCCGGAACACCTGGCCAGCCCGGCAACCCCGGCACTCCTGGCCAGCCCGGCAATCCCGGTACGCCCGGTAACCCCGGCAACCCGGGTACGCCCGGCACGGGCCACGGCACGCCCGTCACGCACCCCGGCGAGGGGATCGGGCCCGCCCGGCAGGCAGGGCTGGCCGCCACCGGGGCCGGTGACGTCCTCGGTGTCGGCGCCCTCGCCGCGGGCACGCTGCTGGCCGGCGCCGTGCTCTACCGCCGCGCCCGCAGCGCGGCCTGACGGAAACCCGTCACGGCGCGGGCCCCGACCCCGGGGCCCGCGTCACCAGGTGGCGCGGACCTGACGGATGATTCTCCGGCGCAGCCGGACCCGCCGGCTGCCGTCCCGATGCAGGGAGAGCCGGTCGAGTTCCCAGTTCCCGTACTCGGCATGTTCGGTGAGCAGGCGGGTCGCCTCCTTGCGAGGCACACCGCGGGGCACGTACACGTCGACAAATTCGTATTCCGGCATCGAATCTATTGTGCGGGCACAGGCCCGCTACGGATAGCGTCTGCACTATGTCTGATGCCGCTCTGCCCAGTGTTGCCGAGGTACGCGCCGCCGCCGAGGCGGTCAAGGCCGCTCTCGACCGTCACCTCGCCGCGGTCGAGAGCAGGATCGGGGACGAGGATCCGGCCGTCTACGCCGCCTTCAACGAACTCGCCGCCGCCGCCGAGGAGTATGACGAGCTCCTCTACGACCGGTACGACGAGGTCACCCCGTTCGAGATCCCCACGCCCGAGGACGGAGTCCCGTACACCGGGCCCGCCGAGCCCACCGCGTTCAGCGTGCTCATCCGCCGTGACTACGCCGTCGTCGAACCACCCCGGCTGATCGCCCAGGCCGAGCGGGTCGCCGCGCACGACCGGGAAGCCGAGCTCGTCCACGACGGCGGCACCGCCGGTGCGCTGGGCGTGCTCTTCGGGGAGTACGAGCCCGACGAGATCGCCTCGCGCTACAAGGAGTTCGGTCTGGAGGAGGGCGACTCCACGCTCTGGATCGCGGCCTCCGAGGAGGTCGCCGAGCCGGGGGAGTGGCTCGGCTCCCCCTTCGGGCACACCGACCCGCAGGACGTGCTGCACCGCTTCGACGTCAGCTCCGTCTTCGACGAGGAGGCCGACGACTTCGACGACGAGGAGGAGGCCGAGGGGACCGGCGGTGCCGGCGGTCAGGCGACCGCGCCGGGCCTGACCCCCGCCTGACCCCGTCCGCCACGCACGCCACCGCGGCCCCCGCCCCGGACGGAGCGGGGGCCGCGGTGCGCGCAGGTCACTCCGGCTGCTCCCGCGCGGCCTCCACGAGGGCCTGCAGCAGGCCGGTCAGTCGGGTCGTACGCGGCTTCGGCAGTACCTCCGCGACCGCGCGCGGCAGCGCCTGGTCGACACCGTGCACCACCGACAGGTGGCGCTCCGCCCGGCCGAACGCCGTGTACACCCAGTCCCGGGAGAGGGCCTGCGCCGCGTCACCGGGCAGCACGACGACCGCGGCGGGCCAGCGCGCACCGACGGCCTGGTGCGCGGTCACCGCCCAGCCGTGCCGCACCTGTGCCTCCACCTGCTCCTTCGGTACGACGACCGGCGCGCCGGCGGCGTCCAGGTGCAGGCCCCGCGCGTCGGCCGACACCACCCGGGCCGCCGTGGCCCGCCCGGGCGAGGGCACGTGGACGACGCGGTCGCCGGGGTCGAAGCCGCCGAACCGGCCGGGGCCGGGGTTCAGCCGCTCCTTGAGGGCCGCGTTCAGCGCCCGGGTGCCCGCCGAGCCCCCGTGGCCCGGGGTGATCACCTGGACCGCGTCCGCCGGGATCCCGAAGGCGCGCGGCACCGACTCGGCCACCAGCTGCACGGCGCGGTGGACGGCCTCCCCGGCGTCGCGCACCGGGACGATGACGACCTCCTTGCCGGGGGCGTCCACCTGGTTCAGCTCCCCGACGCCGATCCCGGAGACGAGTTCGCCGATCGGGCCCGGGTCTGGGGTGCGGGAGACCACCTGCGGGCAGGAGCGGGCCGCCAGGACATCACCGAACACCCGCCCGGGGCCGGCGGATCCGAGTACGCCGGGGTCGCCGGAGAGGACCAGCCGGGCCCCGTCGGGGACGGACTCGACGAGCGCGGCGGCGGTCTCCACGTCCAGCTGCGGGGCATCGAGGACCACGAGCAGGTCCACCGCGAACTGTCCGTCCGCGTCCCGGCCGGGCCCCTCCGTCCCGGCGAGCAGCCCGGCGACGGTGACGGCTCCCGGCGCGGGCGCGTGCGCGGCCAGGCAGACGCGCATGCCCAGCTCGCGGGCGGCCGCGAGCAGGGCCTGCGGTTCGGCGCGGGCGGCTTCACCGCCGGTGTGGGTGACCAGCCCGTGCCCCGAGGAGGCGCGGACCAGTTCGGCGCCCGCGCCGGCTTCGGAGGCGGCCTTCTCCCAGTCCGCCGGGTCGGTGAAGGTGTTGGCGAGCCGGGCCAGGCCGTCCGCCAGACTCTCCTCGGCCAGCGCGTACCCCTCCAGGCCGACGAGGACCCGTACGGGCTGCTCCTCGCCCTCGGCGACCGGCGGGCCGAGCGGTTCGTGGAACACCAGGACGGTGCCCTCGCCGATGGCCTGCTCCAGGGACTCGGCGGGGTCCGGGACGCCGTACTGGGCCAGGGCCGACTCCAGGGTGGGGGCCTCCAGGGCGGTGTGCCCCTTGAGCGCGGCCTGCTCCAGCAGCCAGCCCACGAGAGCGGCGGCGCGCCGCTCGTCGCCCGGGCCGGCCTCGGCGCCGAGCAGGGCCCGGGCGAAGCCGTCGGCCTGGGTCGGGCGGACACCGGCGACGGCGAGGAGCCGCCACGGGTCGTCGGCCAGCTGCTCCGCGGCGCCTTCGCCGAGGGCGGTGGCGGCCGGGCCGGCCAGTGCCTCGGGGGCGCCGCCGCGGGCGAGTACGGCCCGCACGTCCTCGATGCCGGCGGCGGAGGGGGCGGCGGCCACGGCGGGTGCGGGGGGCGCCCGGGCGGGGGCGGCGGGGGGGGGGGCCGGGGTTGGGGGGGGGGGCGGGGGCCCGGTGGAGGAAACCGGGGGGGGGGTTTCCCC
>LJCW01000172.1 GCA_001298555.1 Actinobacteria bacterium OV450 | reverse complement strand
CCCCCGCCCGGCGGGCGAACCCTTCGCCGCGGCGGAGTTCCTGGGCCTCAAGCCCGCCTGACGCGGGCGCCCGCCCGCGGCTGGCCCGGCGCCCCCCGCCGGGCCCGCCGCGCTCCGGCGCCCGGCTGGCCGCGCTCCGGCGGCCGGGTGGCAGGGGGGCGGCCCCGGGGCGGCAGCGGTCCGGCCGCAGCGCCGGTCACAGCACTAGCCGGCGGGGGTGACGGGCCGCTTGTAGTACCGCCACGGGAACCAGCCCGCGCCCACCGGGATCCAGCCTTCCGCCTCCATCCGCCGGTGGCGCGCGCCGGAGGGGAGCGTCATCCGGCAGTGCTCCCACGGGTGGCCGGACGCCTCCACCTCGTGGAAGAACGGGCCGTAGCCCACCATGTGCCAGCCGTCGCGCCCGGCCTCGTCCAGGGCGGCCATCTCGTTGAACGCGGTCAACCCGCCGAGGATGCGGCGCTTGGGGGCGTCCGGGCCCTGCGCGGGCGGTGCCGACGAGCCCGCGGCCGCGGCCTTGGCCGTGAAGCGCTGCTGGGCGGCCTGGCGGCTCACCCCCAGGACGCGGCCGACCGTGTCCCAGCTGTGGCCGGCGGCCCTGGCGCCCTGGACGGCCTCGCGCAGCAGCCGGCTCGCCTCCTCGGCGCCGATGCGCGAGGCGTCCAGCAGGCGCAGGTAGCCGTGGGCGTCGTGTTCGAGCGAATCGGCCAGCCCCTCGGGGGAGCCGAGGACGGCCGCGGCGATCGCCTCCCGGATCCGGTCGATCTCTGCCGGCTGCAGCAGCGGTTCGCCGTTCATCGGCGCAGTCCTTCGAGGGGTTCGAGGGCGTCGAGGAGGGCCGCGTCACGGGCGGCCCGTTCGGCGGCGCCGCGGGCCGCCCGGGCGGCCAGGCCGGCCGTGCAGGCGATGAGCGCGAGGCCCACCACGATCAGGGCGATGGTGGCGGAGGTGCCGAACCGGTCACCGAACACCCCCGTCAGGGCGGGCAGGCTCACGGCGAGCGGCAGTGCGGCGGCCATCGACGGGGTGGCGGGGAAGAGGTCCCGCTGCCGGGCCTTCGAGTTCAAGATCGACATGCGTCAAGGAAACCTTGACATGATCGCCTTGTCAAGAATTCCTTGACAGTGGCTGCCGCGGGAGTCCCCTCGGGAGGGCACGGGAGATGCCCCCGCACCGAGGGCCCGCTGGGCGAGAATGGCCGGATGACCAGCAGCGACGACGGGAGCGAGCAGCCCTGGAGGCCCCAGCGGCAGCGCAGTGCCAACGAGCGGCTGCTCTGGGACCGGCTGCGGTCCGCAGGGGCCGCGTCGCGGGCCCAGCTCGCCCGGGAGACGGGGCTCTCCAAGCCCACCGTCTCCAGCGCCCTCGCCACCCTCGAACAGGCCGGCCTGGTCCGGGAGGCCGGCACGCACGCACCCGAGCGGGGCCGCGCCGCCGTGCTGTACGCCCCCGATCCGACGGCCGGGTACGCCCTCGGGATCGACATCGGCCGCAGCTGGGTGCGGGTGGCGCTGGCCGACCTCGACGGCACCGTCGTGGCCCGCTCCGACGTCCGCAACCGGGCCCGGACCGCCAACGCCGTGGCCGATCTCGCCGTGTCCGCCGCCCGCGGGCTCGTCGCCGACAGCGCGGTGGACGCACACAAGGTCACCCGGGCCGTGGTCGGCACCCCCGGCGTCTACGACGAGGACGAGCGCCGGGTCCGGCACGCGCGGCAACTGCCCGGCTGGGGCCGCCCCGGCCTGATCGACCGGATCCGCGACGGGCTCGGCCTGCCCGTCGCCGTCCAGAACGACGCCAACCTCGCCGCGCTCGGCGAGTACGCGTACGGCGTCGGCGCGGGCAGCCGGCTCTTCGTCTACGTCATGATCGGGACCGGCCTCGGCATGGGCATCGTCAGCGAGGGCCGGCTGTTCACCGGGGCGCACGGCGGAGCCGGCGAGATCGGCTTCCTGCCGTGGCCGGGCCGCCGGGAGCCCGCCCGGCCCGACGGCCCGCCCGGCGGCATGGAGGACGCCGTCTGCGCGGAGGCCGTGGTCCGGGCGGCCCGCGCGCACGGCATGACCGGGCCGCTCACCGCCAAGGACGTCTTCGACGCCGCCCGGGCGGGGGACACGGCCGCCGCCCGGGCCGTCGAGCAGGAGGGCGAGCGCCTCGCCCACACCGTCGCGGCGGTCACCGCCGTCCTCGACCCGGACCTCGTCGTCCTCGGCGGCGGCATCGGCCGGGGCGCCGACCTGCTGCTCCGCACGGTTCGCCGGTCGCTGCGCACCCTCACACCGCTGCGGCCCAAGGTGGCGGCCGGCGCCCTGGGGGAGGACGCGGTCCTGCTGGGCGCGGTCGCCACGGCGCTCGGCGCGGCCCGCGACCTGGCCTTCGAGGGCCGCCGCCCGCAGGAGGGGCCCGCCGCCCGGCCGGACGGCGCGCCCCGCGTCAGCGCAGCGGAGCCTGCTGGAGCGGTACGGGCCGGGGGACGGCAGGAGCCGGAGGGTCCAGCCGGACCGGGGGCGGCGGGGACACCGGCAGGGTCAGCCCGGTGATCCCGCAGGGGACCTCCGGGGTGGCGTACGGGAGGTGCAGGCGGCCCTCCCGGCTCCACACGCCCGTGCCGAACCAGCCCTCGGGTGCGGGGAGCCGGAAGACGTGCCGGTCGGCGGGGCGCCACAGGCCGATCCTCCCCCAGCTGCCGCCGGGGGTGCCCCCACCGTCCTCCAGCCGGATCGCGACCCCGCAGGTCTCGGGCATCAGGGCCTGGCCGGGCTGTACCGCGAACGGGACCCCCGCCGCCCCGCGCAGGCACTCGGGGAAGCGCACCGGGCGGGAGCTGCCCAGCACCCCCCAGCCCAGGCGCGGTTCGCCCGGGGCGTCCGAGCGGATCAGCAGCAGGCCGCTGTCGGGATCGGCGAGGAGCAGCCGGTCGTCGCTGCCGTCCGCGATCTGGAGCAGCGGGGAGACCTCGCCGCCGCGGCCCAGGTCCACGGCGACGGCCTTGGTGGTGCCGCCGAGCTCGCGGTCCAGGGAGAGCAGCCGGCCGGTCCGGTCCAGCCAGACGCCGCCCGTGCACCGGCCCGGGACGCGGGCGACCGGCCCGAAGGGGCCGCCGGCGACCTGCCAGACGGTGGTCCCAGTGTCCGAGGCGGCCAGGGCGAAGGCACTGCATCCGTCCGGCGACGGGGGCAGCAGGGACACCCGTACGCCGTCGGCCTCCGGCGCCACCGAGCCCAGCGGGAGTTCCCCGGTCCGCGGGCCGGCCCCGGCACCGCCCGTCGGGTACAGCAGCGCGAAGGCGTGCCGCTCGGCGACCCGCCGGTGGATCAGCACCCGCCCGTCGGCCAGGGCCAGCACCTCGCTGTCGGCCTCCTCGGGCTGCCCGAGCGGCAACGGCACCGCGTACGGCTCGGGGCCCGCCAGGGTCCAGCGCTCCGGGTAGCGGGCCTCGCCGTCCCCGGCCAGCCGGGCCGCGTACGACCCGTCCGCCGCGATGGTGAACCGGGCCGTCATCGTGATCTCGATGGCACAGACAGTCATCCGTGCGTCACCTCCGGTGAGGAAGCTAGTTTTCGCACGTCGGCCCGAACGGCGCGACCTTCCGGGCTTCACACGTACGGGTGGCCGCCGGGCGGTTCGGCCGTGACGACGGGGACGGTTGTGCTGTGCGGTGCCGGGAGGGCACGGGGCCCTTCCGGGCGGTCCGTCCGGTCCGGGCGTTCCCGGCGGACGGCCCCGGCCGCCCGGGGCCCCGCGGGGACTCTGCCGCTCCCGTACGGACGGTAGCCTTGGCCTGTGCCCCGTCTCTCCGAAGTCATCGCCGCGCTGGACGTCCTCTGGCCCCCCTCGCGGGCCGAGCAGTGGGACGCCGTCGGAACCGTCTGCGGCGATCCCGACGCCGAGGTCGGCCGCGTGCTGTTCGCCGTCGACCCCGTCCAGGAGATCGTCGACGAGGCGGTGAAGCTGGGCGCCGACCTGGTCGTCACCCACCACCCCCTCTATCTGCGCGGCACCACCACCGTCGAGGCCGGCACCTTCAAGGGCCGCGTCGTGCACACGCTGATCAAGAACGACATCGCGCTGCACGTCGCCCACACCAACGCGGACACCGCCGACCCGGGCGTCTCCGACGCCCTCGCCGGCGCCCTCGGCCTGCGCATCACCGGACCGCTGGTCCCCGACGCGAGCGACCCCGCGGGCCGCCGCGGTCTCGGCCGGATCTGCGAGCTGGACCACCCCGAGACCCTGCGGGAGTTCACCGCCCGCGCCGCCGCCCGGCTGCCGCGGACCGCCCAGGGCATCCGCGCCGCCGGCGACCCCGACGCGCTCGTCCGCACCGTCGCCGTCAGCGGCGGCTCCGGCGACAGCCTCTTCGAGCAGGTCCGCGCCTGCGGCGTGGACGCCTACCTCACCGCCGACCTGCGCCACCACCCGGTGTCCGAGGCCCGCGAGAAGAGCCCGCTCGCCCTCGTCGACGCCGCGCACTGGGCCACCGAGTGGCCCTGGTGCGAGCAGGCCGCCGCGCAACTCGACGCGATCTCCGAGCGCCACGGCTGGGGTCTGCGCACCCACGTCTCGCGCACGGTCACCGACCCGTGGACGGCGCACGCGCCGTCCGTCACACCCCCTTCTATCTCTGGAGCCCCCAACTGAACGCCGAGCCCGCCGACCAGATCCGACTCCTCGACGTCCAGGCCCTGGACGTCCGGCTGTCTCAGCTCGCCCACAAGCGCAAGTCCCTGCCGGAGCACACCGAGGTCGAGTCCCTCACCAAGGACCTGACGCAGCAGCGCGACCTGCTCGTGGCGGCCCAGACCCAGGCGAGCGACGCCGCCCGCGAGCAGACCAAGGCGGAGCAGGACGTCGACCAGGTGCGCCAGCGCGCGGCCCGCGACCAGCAGCGGCTCGACTCCGGCGCGGGCATCTCGGCCCGCGACCTGGCGAACCTGCAGAGCGAGGTCGTCTCCCTCGCCAAGCGCCAGGCCGACCTGGAGGACGTCGTCCTGGAGGTCATGGAGCGACTGGAGGGCGCACAGGAGCGGGTCACCGAGCTCACCGAGCGGGTCTCCGCCCTCGAAGGCAAGCTGGCCGACGCCACCTCCCGCCGCGACGCGGCCACCGGTGAACTCGACGCCGAGGCCGCCAGGGTCACCAAGGACCGCGAGGTCATCGTCGCCTCGATGCCGGCCGACCTGATGGCCCTGTACGAGAGGATCCGCGTCAAGCAGGGCGGCGTCGGCGCCGCCCGCCTGTACCAGCGCCGCTGCGAGGGCTGCCGCCTGGAGCTCGACATGGCCGAGGTGAACGAGATCAAGGCCGCGGCCCGCGACCAGGTCGTACGCCACGAGAACTGCGGCCGCATCCTGGTTCGTACGGCCGACTCGGGCATCTGATGCCCCGGTTTGTCGTGGAGGCCGACGGCGGCTCCCGGGGCAACCCGGGGCCCGCCGGCTACGGCGCCGTCGTCCTCGACCCGGCGACGGGCGAAACGCTGGCCGAGCGCGCCGAGTACATCGGCGTCGCGACGAACAACGTGGCCGAGTACAAGGGCCTGATCGCCGGCCTCAAGGCCGCCCGCGAACTGGCCGCCGACGCCCAGGTCCAGGTCCGCATGGACTCCAAGCTCGTCGTCGAGCAGATGTCGGGCCGCTGGAAGATCAAGCACCCGGACATGAAGCCCCTCGCGGCGGAGGCGGCGACGATCCTGCCCCGCGCGCAGGTGACGTACGAGTGGATCCCGCGCGAGCGGAACAAGCACGCGGACCGGCTCGCCAACGAGGCGATGGACGCGGGCAGGCACGGCAGGCAGTGGGAGCCCTCGGCCTCCACGGCGGCACTGGACCGGTCCGCGGCCCGCTCGGCGGCGGCCGCGGCCGCCCCCTCGGGCCCGCCCGCCGGGGCGGCGGCCGGAGCCGCG
>LJCW01000171.1 GCA_001298555.1 Actinobacteria bacterium OV450 | reverse complement strand
AAGGACGCCGTCTCCGAGGTGAACCGGTCACCCGTGAGCTGCATGCCGTCACCCGAGTCACCCGCGAAACGGATGATCACCCGGTCGAGACGGCGCACTTCCTTGCCGCTCGGGGCCGGGGCTGTCCGTTGTTCGCCGACTACAGCCCCCTCGGCCCCGTCGGCCTGTTCGGCTGGACTACTGACCTGGCTGGTCACTGAACTGGACCTCCTTCGAGGCTTTGCGTTCCCGCTCCCAAGGTCAACCCTACGTCGATAGGAGTGGCCTTCTCAGGGGACGCTCGTATTCCGGACCGTCGTCTGCGGCGGTCTGTCGAGAGAATCCCTTGGTATTCCAAGGGATTCCGAAAGATTCCGAGATTTCGTGCCGTGCAGAAATAGTGCGAGCCCCAGCGGCCAGGCGCGGTACCGCCACACCTGACAGGGTGTCAGTTGATCAAGGTTTTGATCAATGCCCCGTCTTGATCGACAGAATCTGCCGATCAAGAGCGCAGATAGGTGAGAACGGCCAGAACCCGCCGGTGATCCCCGTCGCTCGGCGACAGCCCGAGCTTCATGAAGATGTTGCTGACGTGCTTCTCCACCGCTCCGTCGCTGACCACGAGCTGCTTGGCCACGGCCGAATTGGTCCGTCCCTCGGCCATCAGGCCCAGCACCTCGCGCTCGCGGGGGGTCAGCCCCGCCAGGACGTCCTGCTTGCGGCTGCGGCCGAGCAGCTGGGCGACGACCTCCGGGTCCAGGGCGGTCCCGCCCCGGGCCACGCGCACGACGGCGTCGAGGAACTCCCGCACGTCGGCCACCCGGTCCTTGAGCAGGTACCCCACCCCGGTACTGGAACCGGCCAGGAGTTCGGTGGCGTACTGCTCCTCCACGTACTGCGACAGAACGAGCACGCCTATGCCGGGATGCTCGCGCCGCAGCCGTACGGCCGCCCGCACCCCCTCGTCGGTGTGCGTCGGCGGCATCCGTACGTCGGCCACCACCACGTCCGGCAGCGCATCCTCGGCTGCCAACTCCGCCACCGTCTTGATCAGGGCTTCCGCGTCCCCGACGCCGGCCACGACGTCATGCCCCCGGTCGGTCAGCAACCGCGTCAGGCCCTCACGCAGCAGCACTGAATCCTCGGCGATGACCACCCGCACCCTGTCTTCCACGATCCAGCAGCTCCCGCGTCCACGTCGTCCGATGTACCTGACCCAGCCAAGCATCCCAGCCCGAGGGGCCGGGGGAGGCGAGTCCGATCATCACGTGGAAGCGGGAGCGGGTGCCAGGGGTGCCGACGGGCCGGCCCGGCCGGCCCGTCGGCGGGAGGGCCAGGTCGTGTCGCCAAGGGCCCGTCCGGCCGACGGAGCCTGGTTGCGCACGCTCCCTAGCGGGAGCGCCAGGGGAGCTCGGCGGTGACGGTCGTGCCGCCGTCGGCGGGCGAGTCCACGACCAGCACCCCGTCCACGGCGTCCAGCCGCTCGGAGAGCCCGGCCAGCCCGGTGCCCCCGACGGTGCCCGCGGTGCTCGCGCCCCCGCGCCCGTCGTCCGTGACCTGGATCAGCAGCCGTCCCGCGGACCGCCACACGTCCACACCCGCCGTACGGGCCGCGGAATGCTTGCTGATGTTCTGGAGCAGCTCCGAGACGGTGAAGTACGCGATCCCCTCGACCGCCGAAGCGGGCCGCTCCGGCAGGTCCACCGACACCCGCACCGGCACCGTGCACCGCGAGGCCACGGAGGACAGCGCCGCGTCCAGACCGCGGTCCGTCAGCACCGCCGGGTGGATCCCGCGGGCCAGGTCGCGGAGCTCCTGGAGCGCGATCTTCACCTCTCCGTGCGCCTCGTCCACCATCCGGGCGGCGGCGCCGGGGTCCTCGCCGAGCTTCTCCTTCGCCAGCCCCAGATCCATGGCCAGCGCCACCAGACGGGCCTGCGCCCCGTCGTGCAGGTCCCGCTCGATGCGCCGCAGGTCGGCGGCGGCGGTGTCGACCACCACGCCGCGGTCGGTCTCCAGCTCCGTGACCCGGTGGTCGAGGCGCGAAGGTCCGAGCAGCCCGCCGACGAGGACCCGGTCGACGGTGGTCAGCGCCCGCACCACCCACGGCGTGGCCAGGGTGAAGCCCAGCCCGACCAGGCAGGTCAGGGCGATCTCCGCGGGGGAGTCGAGGTAGAAGGTGTAGTCGCCGTTCTGGAACAGCTGGAGCCCCGGCATGTCCGTGTAGGCGGGGAAGACCCAGAACCACACCGGGTACAGCAGGAACGCCCACCCGTACGCCCAGAACACCAGTGCCAGGGTGAAGGCGAAGACGGCCCACGGAAGGTGGACCACCGCGTACAGCGCGTGCCGCCAGGCGCTGCCGCTCCTCAGCAGCGCACCCATCGCGGCGACCGGACCCGGCTTCCTCGCCCGCAGCGGCGCCGGCTCCGCGATGTCGGCCCCGAGCAGGCCGCGCACCCGGGCCCGCTCCACCTTCCCGAAACCGCGGCACATCGCGAGCACCCCGGCGAGCACCGGGACACCGAGGAAGGTGACGAGCAGCCCTGCGCCGAGGGTGACGCCCGTGATCGCGAGCGAGAAGTACAGCAGGCTCAGCGGCAGCCCGAGCATCAGGTACCCGAACTCGCGCCACGTCCGTCCCTCGACCGGAGCGCGCAACACGCGACCTGCATCCATGATCCCGACCTCCCCTTGAGCATTCCGATGACCCAACCCAACCCTGCCGCCCGCCCGGCCCCCGTTCCATCGGGCAGGTAGGCCTCTCCCCCGGGGGGATAACCCCACCCCCGGCGCCCCGGTCCCGCCCGCCCGGACGACGCCGCCCGGATACGGACGGGACCCCCGCCCTCACCCGGGCGGGGGTCCCGATCAGCGGCCGAAGCCGCGGCGCGGACCGGGCCGGCGCCCGGTCACACCGGAGTCACGCGCGAGCCGGGTCCGGCCAGGGTCCGGCCATGGTCCGGCCAGGGGCCGGCCCGGTCCGGGCCGGGGGCCAGGTCGTTCAGGGCCGGGCCGGGGCTGCGTTCAGCGCGAGCGCCACGGCAGTTCCGCCGTCACCACCGTGCCCTTCCCCTCGGGGGAGTCCACCAGGAAGACCCCGTCCACGGCCCGCAGCCGCTCCGCCAGCCCCGCCAGGCCCGACCCGCCGTCCAGGCCGGCCCCGCCGCGTCCGTCGTCCGACACCCGGATCAGCAGCCGTCCCGCCGGCTCCGCCCCCGTACGCCACACCTCGACGCCCGCGCAGCGCGCCCCCGCATGCTTGCTCACGTTCTGCAGCAGCTCCGACACCGTGAAGTACGCGATCCCCTCGATGGCGGCCGCGGGCCGCTCCGGCAGGTCCACCAGCACCTTCACCGGCACCAGGCACCGCGACGCCACCGACGACAGCGCCGCGTCCAGGCCCCGGTCCGTCAGCACCGCCGGATGGATGCCCCGCGCCAGGTCCCGCAGTTCCTGGAGCGCCAGCTTCACCTCCCCGTGCGCCTCGTCCACCATCGCCGCCGCCGCGTCGGGGTCCTCCAGCAGCTTCTCCTTGGCCAGGCCCAGCCCCATCGCCAGCGCCACCAGCCGCGCCTGCGCCCCGTCGTGCAGGTCCCGCTCGATGCGCCGCAGGTCGGCCGCCGCCGTGTCGACGACCACCCCGCGGTCGGACTCCAGCTCCGCGATCCGCCGCTCCAGCTCGTCCGAGGGCGACAGCAGCGCCCGTACCATCAGCCGGTCCACGTTCGACAGCGCGCGCGTGACGTACGGCAGCACCGGCCACAGCACCAGCAGGCCCACCAGCGCCACCGTGAAGGTCAGCACCCCCCACGGCAGCCGCACCAGCTCGTACAGCACGGTCCGCCAGGCCACCGGGTCCTTCACGCCCGCCCACAGCCACGGGAAGAACCCGCCGGCCCGCCGCCGCCGCGGCAGCGGAGTCGGCTCCTCCACCCGTACGCCGAGCATCACGCGTGCCCGCGCCCGCTCCAGCCGTCCCAACTGCCGAGACGCGAGCAGACCGGCCGCGAGCAGCGGAAGACCGATCGCGGTCACGGACAGACCGCCCGTGACCGCCACCATGGTCACGGTGTAGACGAAACCGACGAGCGCGAACGGCAGGTTGACCAGCAGATGGATGGTCTCCTTCCACGCCACGGCCCCCAGTGCCGGGCGTACGGGAGGAGGCCGGTCGTCGTCGGAACCCGGGTGGGAGACTTGAAAGGGCGCGGTCATGCGGCCCAGCCTGCCAAATCCGGCCCGGCCGGTGCCATGGGGCAGCCGGGCCGTTGTAAACGGGGGATAACCCCACCCTGTGTGAGCCAGGGCCTAGACTCCCGTCCGTACCAGATCATCGACAGCGGCCAAGGAGCGAGGAACGGACGTGCCCGACCCAACGGTATCGACCGTAACCGTGCTCGCAGCGGACTATTTCCGGAGTTATTCGGTCGTCGGCCTGCTGGCCGTCCTCGGTGTGCTCTTCGTGGCCGTCGCGTTCGGTGCGGGCCGCCTGCTGAGACCGGTCGTCCCGACCCCTGAGAAGCTGCTGACGTACGAGTGCGGCGTGGACCCCGTCGGCGAGGGCTGGGCGCACACCCAGGTCCGCTACTACGTCTACGCGTTCCTCTACGTCATCTTCGCCGTCGACTCGATCTTCCTCTTCCCGTGGGCGACCGTGTTCGCCGCCGCCGGCTACGGCGCCACGACGCTCGTGGAGATGTTCGTCTTCCTGGGCTTCCTGGCCGTCGGCCTGCTCTACGCGTACAAGAAGGGCGTCCTCGAATGGACGTGACACCGGCCGGGACCTCGGCCGAGCCCCAGCTGCTCCCGGAGCCCAAGAGGCTCGGGGTCCTCTCCCGGCTCGCCCCGGAGCCCATGAAGGTGGTCCTGAACTGGGGCCGCCGCTACAGCCTGTGGGTGTTCAACTTCGGCCTCGCCTGCTGCGCGATCGAGTTCATCGCCGCGTCGATGGCCCGGCACGACTTCATCCGGCTCGGAGTCATCCCCTTCGCGCCCGGCCCGCGCCAGGCGGACCTGATGATCGTCTCCGGCACGGTGACGGACAAGATGGCCCCGGCCGTCAAGCGGCTGTACGAGCAGATGCCGGAGCCCAAGTACGTCATCTCCTTCGGAGCCTGCTCCAACTGCGGCGGGCCCTACTGGGACTCCTACTCGGTGACGAAGGGCGTCGACCAGATCATCCCCGTCGACGTCTACGTACCCGGCTGCCCGCCGCGCCCCGAAGCGCTGCTCCAGGGCATCCTCAAGCTCCAGGAGAAGATCGCCCGGGAGTCGCTGGCGGACCGCTACGCCGAGGGGCCGTCGGTCGCGCAGCTCACCAGCGGCCTGGTCACGCCCCCGCCCCCGCCGACGGCCGGAGGAGCGGGCGCATGAACCTCTACGACTCCCTCCCCGACGCCGCCGCGACGGTCTTCGGCGCGGAGGCGGTGGCCGAGCGCGCGTACGACGTGCTGACGGTCGACGTGCCGGTCGGCAGCTGGATCCCGGCGCTGGAGATCGCCCGGGACAAGCTGGGCTGCACGTACTTCGACTGGCTGAGCGCGGTCGACGAACCGGGCACCGGTTTCCGGATCTGCGCGCACGTCGTGTCCCTGGAGAACCACCGCGTACGACGACTGCTGCTGCGGACGACGGTCCCGCACGCGGCGCCGTCCCTGCCGTCCGCGGTCGCGGTCTACGCGGGCGCCGAATGGCACGAGCGGGAGACGTTCGAGATGTTCGGCGTGGTCTTCACCGACCACCCGCACCTGGTCCCGCTGCTCCTCCCGGAGAACTTCGAGGGACACCCGCTGCGCAAGGACTTCGTGCTCGCGGCGCGGGTCGCGAAGGCCTGGCCGGGTGCCAAGGAGCCGGGCGAGGCCCACGACCCCGATGCGCCCAAGCGCCGCCAGATGCTCCCGCCGGGCGTCCCGGACCCCAACGACTGGGGCCCGCTCAAGGGCCAGCTCCCGCCGGCCCCGGCCCGCCCGGCCCGGACCGCCCGCGCCCCGCGCGAGGGCGCCCCGGTCCGCCGCACCCGCTCGGTGACGGAGGGCTCGGCGACCCAGGCCGCGGAAACCGAACCCACCACCCCCCGCCCGGCCCGCCGCACCCGTTCGGTGGCGGAGGGTTCGGCGAGCCAGGCGGCCGCCGCTGCCCCGGAGCCGGACACCGGGGCCGGGGCCCCGCGCCCGGCCCGCCGCACCCGTTCGGT
>LJCW01000170.1 GCA_001298555.1 Actinobacteria bacterium OV450 | reverse complement strand
ACCCCACGAGAGGTCCACGACGAGTACCTGAATCAGCAGCTCGCCGCATAAATTAGCCAATAGGCGACTGTCCGGAAAAGACGGGGCCCCTCAAGCCCTGGGCGGGTTGTTGAGGGTGTGGCAGGGTGTGGTGGGGCTGGGTGGCAGCCTTGGTTCAGCCTGCCGTGGGCAGGGTGGTGACGCCGGAGATGTGGTCCCAGAGGGCGAAGCGGGTGGTCATCTCGGCCCGGTATGCGGGCGCGGTCATCAGGTGACGGCGGGGCCGGAAATGGGGCGAAATGTGGCTGAATGCGGCGAGGAACTTCTGGGCTGACCGTGGTGAGCGGAAGCCTTTCATAGCGTGTTCGCGCTGCCTCGTCGGCTGGTGGCTGTTCTCCGCCCGGTTGTTCAGCCCCTTGTGGGAGCGGTGTTCGACGGAGGGCATCAGAGCCCGGTGGGCCGGGCCGTAGGAGCGGCACTTGTCGGTGACCAGCACCCTGGGCACCCGGCACTGCTTCTTCATCAGCTTGGCCAGGAACCGCTTCGCAGCCTTCGCGTCCCGCTTCGACTGGACCAGGATGTCGAGGATATTTCCGTCCTGGTCCACGGCGCGCCACAGGTACTGCCGCACCCCGTTGACCTTGATGAACACCTCATCGAGGTGCCATTTGTCGCCGGCCTGCGGCCGGCGCCGGCGCAGCCGGGCGGCGTACTCGGGGCCGAACTTGTCACACCACTGCCGGACCGTCTCGTGAGAGACAATGATCCCGCGCGCGAGCAACAGCTCCTCGACCTCACGGTAGGACAGGGGGAAGCGGTGGTACAGCCACACCGCGTGGGAGATGACCTCCGCCGGGAACCGGAACCCCTTGTACGACACCGCCGCCTCGGTCTCCACAGGCAGCCCCTCCCAAGCGATCAACGAGCCCTGCAATCATCCCAACCCCAAGACATCCCACTCAAGTTGACGATGCCCTCGCGGCAGGTACGCCGAGGCCCTCCGAGAAGGTGCCACTCCAGAGGATCAGCCTCAACCCTCAGAAACCTCGCGATCAACACCCTCCGCGACGCCGGTCACCACAACATCGCCGCCGGACTCCGAGAGGTCTCCTACACGCCGTTCACCCTCCCACTCGACCTACTCAAACTAGCCCGTGACCTGCGACGCGACCTGATCCACCCGACTATGAATTAGCCCTGGCATGCAATGACACCAGACGACTTACACAAGATCGCTGACACGTCCACACGCTCGGGCGGGGGCCTTGGCGCCCTTCGACACAGCAACTGTGTGCGTGCTTGGCGCGCGAGGTTAGCGGGTCCCGCCCTGCTTGCGCGGGAGAAGGCGAGCGGTCGCCATGTAGATGGCGGCCAGTAAGGCGAGGCTTCCCAGTGCGAGGAAGGCCTGGTTGATGCCTTCGCTTAACGTCTGGTGGACACCGACGATGAGCTGCTGCGAGCCGGGGCCTACTTTAAGCGGGGCGCCTCCGCTCGCAGCGCGGTAGGCAGTTTCAGATAACGAGGCCGGTACCTTCAGACTCTGTCGCCAGCGGGCGGCGTGCGCCGCTACTACGGTACCTGCCAGGGCGGGGCCCAGCGCACCGCCCAACATGGACATCGTGGCAGCGGTGGCGGCCGACCGTCCGCTCTTGCTGTGAGTGGTGCGTATGGTCAGCTCTGCCAGGGCCGCGCTGTTAGTCAGACCGAGTCCGATTCCTGTACCCGCATAGATGATCAGTGATCTGGGATTCGGAGGGGCGGCTAGGGGCATCAGGAAAAGGGAGCCTGCCATTATGGCCAGCCCGAGTGAGGCCGTACTGAGCCGGTTGATGCTGGATCGGGAAGCGAGGCGCGCTGTGATAATGGCCGGGGCGCTGGCTGATGCAAGGAGGAGCGAAGCCTGGAAGGCTGGTAGGTCGCGGAGGTGCACGAGGTCGATATAGCTGAAGCACAGGAAACCAGAGTTGACGGCGAACAGGGCGCTTAGAGAGAGAAGCAGTCTTCTCCCGACCGGGTCGCGATATGCCGCGATATGCAGAACGGGGTCACTGGATCTTTTTTCGATATGGACGAGCAGGATCACAGCTGTGGTGACGGCCACGGCCCCGTAGGCGGCTGCACGAGGGGTCGGAGGCTCAGAGGAGCCCAGAAGCGTAAACAATATGGTCCCCATGATGGCCGTGCACAGACCCATGCCGGCGAAGTCGGGTTTCGTCGGCATGGTGATCTGAGCTGGCAGGGACATGCAGCACAGCACCAGAGCGCAGGCGGAATCGCCGATGAGGAAGAGATGAAGGACGCGCCAACCCCACTGATCGGTAAGGAGGCCGCTGAGCAGCGGTCCGGCTGCGGTCGCGACTGCGGCGGTCGCCGCCCAGCCGCTGACGGAGCGGGCACGGCGTTCTTCCTCAGGCTGGCCGACAAAAAATGCCAGGGTCACCGGCGCGAGGGCACTCCCCCCGACGCCTTGGGCCGCGCGCGCGACGATGAGCGTGGTCGCGTCCGCTGCGAAGGCCCCGCACGCAGTCGCCACCGCGAAAATGACGAGGCTTGTAAGCAGTGCGGTCCGCACGCCAAACCGGTCTGAGAACCGGGCGGCGGCGAGCTGGAGCGACCCGGCCACTGCCGGATAGCCTGTCGCAATCCACTGCATTTCAGCTCTGTTCATGCCCAGTTCGCGCGCCATTTCAGGAAGCGTTGCCGGAGTCATGGAAATGGTCAACGCGCCAGCCATGAATGCCGCATAGCAAGCGGCTGCCTGCAGACGGAAGGATGCGGGTGATTCAGTCATCATACGGAAATTCGACGCCTGCGGCCGGCGAACTGTCATGAGTCTGCTGGCTGGCTTTGAAAACGTTTGATCTCACGACCCGGACCTGGTGATGGTAGCTGTTACCGTCCCGTAGGGAGTCGTCGTCGTCTCATAGGCTAGGTCGGTGTTCTTCTCTACGCCTGGTGGCGGCTCGCATTCCGCCACGTTCTCGAAATTATATGCGCGAAGATTTACCTTTACATTGGCTATCTCAGGGCATGCTTCCAGAATACTTGCGCCGAGCAGGAAAGTGGTGTGCTGAGTCGAATGGCTGCGATGGTCGTCGAAAGTCGATAATACGGCCCGCCATGCCCGTTTTCGACACTGGCCGTAATTATCTGGGGCTCGCAGATACGACCACGAGTAATTGCTCACTTGGCCAAGAGGGCGATCTTCTATCTCAAGCATAGTGGTAATTCCGCTCGCGCCCCGCAGGAAACCGGTGAAACTTGACCCCGCGGTCAGCAGCATGTTGAACCCTCGGAAACCGCTATGGACTTCGGAACTTCCATCTCGATTTACAACAGCCCTAGCCGTTTGAACTTCTCCTGGCCCAATATCGAACGTGCGTTTTGTTCCCGGGCGTGGACGGCAGGCTAGCTCCTCCACCAGCGTGGTCGCCGTATCGGCGGCCGGGCACTCGTCTAACATCTGGCGCGAAATTGAACTGGCGCAGAGCTCTATGGGGTTCGCAGAATGTGCACGAGCTTGGAGGGAAGCAATTTTGGCCATGGTCCGCGTAGGCAACAGGCATCGATTTGAACCGTCCTGGAAAGCAGAGGAGAAGCGCCCGTGCAACTGAGTGGTGATCTGGATGTCGCGAGCTGTTTCAACACCGTCGACAAGGGTGACGGTCAACAATCGGCCGCACTCCCTGCCGTAAGCCATGGTATCCATTGTGTAGCGCATCCTGATAGCCTTCATTGTTGTATATGTAGGTACTTTTGCCAGCGACTTCAACTGCGTCAGTTCCTGCTGAAAGTTCGGATCCGAAGTGGCCGACCGAAAAGTGAGTCCAGAGACCAGGTGACTCTCGGGAAAATCGACCGCGAGTGCTGCTAAAAGCTTTACGACTCAGGGTCCTGCGCAAGGATGGTCAGGCTAATCCGATGCCTGGGGAGCGGCCAGCTGCGTGTGACCACGTTTGGAGAGGAGCGGCCGAATCTAGCCAGGTCTACGGGAGCGCTGTCGAGCGATTCATAATCGACTGTTAACGCGTCCACATAGGGGGAAGAATGCACGGCTTCGGAAGCTGCCGCATGCAGGGAATGCTGTACCGAACTTCCTTGATGTCGTGTAAACGCTGCCAGAAAGGCCCTACGGACAAGGGGCCCGGTCTCCCGGTGATCCCCGTGAGAGGATTTATAACGCCATGTGATGGAAACGGTGCCTCGTACCGGCCTGTCTTGGGAATCCTGGGCATCAGTAAAGGAATCTCGTAAAAAATTTGTGAAACTGGTCCCGCTAGGCTTGAATATACCAATGCTCCGATACCCGGCATGCAGGATAACCTGCTCTGGCCCGCAACATTCTGCAGTGACGAAAATACTCCCCCACCTCTCGGGAAATTCCCTCACTGAGTACCCGCTGCTTTCAGGAGACCAGAATATTTCACTAACTTCTACTTTACACACACTCGCCGCGCAGGTAACGGAAAGCTCCCGGGCCAGTCTGGCAGCAAAGGCCTCTGGTGGGTCATTCAAGTGCTCATGGAGCAGCGCAGCGGCGGCATTGTCCATGGATGTTGTAGGCAGTAGCCCCCGGTTGTCCCCGTCCCGGAAGACCTCATCCATTCCTCCGATGATCTCTACCGAAACCATCATTTCGCGTAAGCGCCCATTCGTCACGCCAGTAAGAATTATGTCAGATTTTCCGTAGCAGTGTTTTCCAAGAGAAGTCTGCATAAAAGATTCTTCCCTTGTTTGAGGCGGAAGCGCCATCTCCCCGTCCAATCTTCCACTGTATATTGTGGCGCACGTTTAAATTCGCTAATCCTGGGCATCGATCTGAGCGAGCCGAAATATCTTCCCTTCCCTGCTTGATTGCGTGCAGAGGGCGTCTGAGAGTCAGTCTAGCGGATTCTGACTGCCGCTTTCATGTAAGATTGGAATGGAGCCGTAAATTCTGGAGCGATGTTAAGAGAACCCTCTGGCCTGGGAGACAGGGACAGACCTGTAGGGCAAACAAGCACCATCAGAAGCACGCGCACCATTGAGCCTTTTCCAACCTCATGTTGAGGCGTGGTGAAGGACGAGTACGGCCTTGACGATGTCGGTGATCCGGTTGGTGCTGCAGCGGAGCTTCCGCAGGAGGCGCCAGCCCTTCAGGACGGCCATGGCTTGCTCGCCGACGCACCGGATCTTGGCGTGGCTGATGTTGTGACGTCGCTTCCATCGCTTCAGCCGGCGGCCCCGGAAGGGGACTCGGATGTGCCGACCGGCGCCTTGGTAGGCCTTGTCCGCCCAGCATTTCAGTCCCGCGGCGGCGAGCGCGCCGACGATCCCGTGGCTTCGGGCGGCCATCAGGTCATGGGCCAGGGCTAATTCATAGTCGTGTTGATCAGGCTGCGTCGCTGGTCAGGGGCAGTCCGAGTAGGTCGAGTGGCGGGGTGTAGGGTGGTGAGGGGGTCTCGCGGCGGCGGGCG
>LJCW01000169.1 GCA_001298555.1 Actinobacteria bacterium OV450 | reverse complement strand
TCCGTCCGCAGGGCGCTCAAGGGCGGCCTTGGAACTCCCGTCAGCTCACTCGCTGAGCAAGCCCCGGCCCCGGGCTTCAACCCTGTCGAGCAACCGCTTGACGGCTTCACTGGCCGTAGGTCCCCGGCCGTCGCTGGCGTCTTGGTCTTGTCCGCCGTACTCCGCCGATCTGCCCGTACCCGGGGCCCGAAGCGATTTGCTCATCCAGGGCTGGGCAGTGGTGTGGAGGCCCTCGGTCTGTTGTGCAGAGGCGTGGGGGCGCTTCTGCGGCAGGCCGAGGACCTCCTGCCCGGGGCCGGCCTGGAGGTCGGCGGGCGGAGCGGGGAACGCTGCCGGGAGTCTGGGGCCGCCGGCTGTCTGCCGGATCGCGGCGGATTTTGCGAGGGTCACCCAGAGTGGGCGCCTGCTACCCCGCTGGTGGGGGCGCTGGCTAAGATGGCCGGCTGCGGAGCCCGGGCCGAGACTTTCGGGCCGCTATTGCGGCTTTCGGGTGTCGTCAGAATTGGTTGACGAAGTACGGCTCGACGGTCATCGACCCGCGGTCGGAGACACCCCGCAGGCTGCCGGTGCTGTCCTTGGTGAGCGAGTACCAGGACTCGACATAGTCCGGGTCGTCAGTCCACCAGGAGTCCGGCATCGCGTTGATCACCGCGGCGGCGAGCGGCACGAACGCGGCCTGATCGGTGACGGTGAGCAGGATCGCGGACAGGGACTGGGCCAGTGCCTTGTAGTTGATGTCGCCGTCGTCTTCCCACAAGATGACATCAGCGGTGTTGAACTTGTAGTTTGACCAGTTTACTAGGATCTGTCCGGGCTTGTAGACGGTGTTGGCCCAATCGAGGTAAGGCATGTCCACAGCATCGACGCGGGCCTTGCCGTCCATGCCGTATCCCGCGACGAGGGCAAAGACGTCCGCTTCACCCTTGTACCAGGGCTCCTGTACGTCGGAGACCTGGATCTCCTTGATCTTGGTGGCCCAAAAGCCCTTGTCGCCGCTCGCGGCGGAGTCACGCGCCTTGGAACGGCCGGGAGAATCAGTCACCTTGGAACGGTCCGACTTGGAGGCCGCGAGGCCGTTCTTGGCCAGCTCGTCCTGCAGGATTTCCATGCCGGCGACCCGGCTGCGGGCGGTGTCGAGGTCCACGACGTAGACCGCCTGGCGGGGAGCCGAATGGGCGTCGAGGGTGTGCGCGCGGCCCTTCGCATCATATGCAGTGATCTTCGACGCGTGGTCATCGGTGCTGGCCGCGGCCACCAGGACGTCACAGGCCGACGGGGCGGCGGCATCGGGGGCACCCGCGGCCCGAAGGCGTAGAAGGGGCCCGGTCTCAGCGCTCAGGCCTTTGGCTCTCGCGACGCTTCGCTCCTGCTCGGAGATGACGCGGGCAAGGCTGCGGGTGGCCGAGGTAGAGGTGCGCGGGGTGAGGCCCTGCAGCGTGACGGCCTTGTTGCCGCGCGTCCGGGCAGCTACTTGCGCACTCCAGCGCTTGTCGGACAAAGACCGGGCAAGGGCGCGGGCGACTTCCCGCTTGGCCTTGTCGACAGTGGCTCCGGCCGAAGGAGACGCGGGGGAAGAGGCGGAAGCGGAAGTGGAGGGGGTCGCGTTCTCCGCGGCCGCCTGGCCCGCAGGGACGGCTATGAGGGACAGGACGGTGAGGCCTAAGGCGCCGAAGCGTATCCGACCAGAGGACACAGATGTCTCCAATAGGGTTGAAAATTAAAGGGAATGACACGCTGTCTGGGGCATGCTGGGGCACAGCAAAGCCCATCACGCGTCGGCGATCAAGTGGTGATCCGGAATCCGCCCTCGCCACCCCCGCCCCGCCGTACTGCGCGCCGTGTCCTTGCCCGGGCCTACTCCACGTCCAGCCTTCGGCAACAGACGCGCGCTTTGCGGAGGATGGGCTGGTGAGCTGTACCGGCTGGCTCTGAGGTGTTTCGTCAGCGGCGGGGCCGGGCGGCGTGGGCCCGGCCCCCGCCAGCACGCCGCAAGTTCGAGACGTTGCGTTGGGTGAATTCTGTGGGCTGGCCGCTGTTGATCCTCTTGGGAAACTGGGCCTGCAGTGCTCCCCAGTCTTGGCCCCCTGATCACTGAGCATTCCAGCTTGGCCACTGATCGGGTGACGTGAAGGACGCTGCGGAACGGGCGGAATGCCCAGGCCTGCTGGCCAAGTTGTCACGCTCAACTCTGCAGCCTTGGGGCTCCGTTGGTTCCCTATCGTGCCGTACTCGATGTCCCGCATGCCCTCGTGGAATGGGTGACGATGCTGATCCTCACCCGGGAGGGTGACCGCAGATGCAAGCTGTTGCCCTCGGGCCGTGCCCTGGCCGCGCTGGTGTACCTGAAGACGAACGACATCTTCGCCCAGATCGCGGCCGGTTTCGCGATCAGCGTGGGCACCGCCCACGCCTACGTCCATGGGGCCGTCGCGCTCCTAGCCGCCCGCGCACGGGGCCTGGCTGCGACCCTGAGAGCCGCAGACCATTCATCCTGCTCGACGGGACGCTCGCCGAGTGCGACCGGGTCGGCGACAGCCGTACTCGGGCACCGCCGTCACGGCGTGAACCTGCAGGTCATCACCGCACCCGACGCAACCCTGGTCTGGATCTCCCCCGCACTCGCCGGCCGCACCCACGATCTCACCGCGGCTCGCCGGCACCGGATCGTCGCCACCTGCACCCGCCTCGGCATCCCCGTCCTGGCTGACAAGGTTTACCAAGGAGTCGGCGACGGCACAGCAATGCCCCGCCGGAGAAAAAGCCCGGCAAAGACCTCAGCATCAAACAGAGATCCGTCAACCGAGCTCACTCCCGCCTCCGCTGGCCCGTCGAGAGAGCCATCACCCCCATCAAGAGACCTGGCGCATCCTCCGGAAGGCCCGCTCAGCCCCAACAAACTCACGTCAATCGCCAAAGCGATCCTCAGTCTTTGAGGATCACCGCTGAAAATGCTCAGCACATACATCCCCACCGCCGAGGGCTGGCTACCTCGCCTCGTGGCTGGACCTGGCCACCCGCGAGATCACCGGGTACTCAAGGGCAGACCACCACCGCGCCGACCTCGTCATCGACGCCGTCGACATGTTCCACCGCCCTGGCATTCGGCGCGCTGTCGTGTCACCCGATCGGCCCGGCCTCAAACCGCTTTTGGCTGGGAAGTTACTGAATGGCGTGGGGCAACCATTCCGGTGTGCCGCATTCCAGCAAAGGAGGACGTCCATGGCCGACAAGCGAGCCGTCGATTCACGAAAAGCGCTCGACTTCCTGCAGTCGAGCGGCCTGGTAGATCTGAAGATGCCGCTCGAGACGGTGGTATCCAACGCAAGCAAGCTCGAGGATGTGGCCGGCTATGTCCTCGCCTGGGAGCGGTACGTGCTGGTCGTCTCCAACGAGTTCGACCAGGTCTCCAACCCCGTCGTACGAGGTTGAGCTGATGGCTGTCTGGAGGACATGTGGCGGCGACGCTTGCCGGGGTTGAGCCGTCCGCCGAGGTGCGGCGCGCGGTCGAAAGCAAGGCCGTTGCCTGGCTGGCCGCGCGCCACCCCCGCTTCGACCCGGAAGAAGCCGGGGAGGCCGGCGTACTGTTCGCCCGCAAGGCACTCGTGGAGCTGGCTCTGCTGGTCGGTCTACGAGCCCGGCTGGACCCCAGCACCCTGAATTCCGACTTCGCTATCCTGCTGGACCAAGTTGCGGATGTCGCCGACCGGGCCTCTTATCGCGAGCTCGTCATGCGCGACGAGGCGGCCCTGCTGCTGTACGCGGGAACCTACGCGGCGCTGCGGCTGTGCGGCTACGAGGACCCTGAGTTTCGCCGGGCCATCGAGCAGGCCGTCTCCGGCGGGTATGCCGCCTGCTTCGAACGCGTCCCCTACCGGAACCTGGACCTGCTCCACACACTCGAGATGGCTGGCATCGACCATGGGCTGCCCGGGGTGGATGCCGTCTTGCCGTTCACCCTGTTGTGTGCGGATCCCTCAGCGATCAAACTGGCCGACCGTGACATCTACGCGATCACCCACACTGTCTTCTACGCCACCGACTTCGGTCTGCGCACGCCTGCATGGCCGCACGGCTTCGATCTGGGGCGCGCCGTGGAACTCCTTGAAGCGCTGCTGGTCCTGTGCCGGCGCCGGGGCAACGCCGACCTCGTAGCGGAGCTGGTGTGCTCACTGCTGTGCCTGGGGGTGCACGACTCCGCCGAAGCCGACCGCGCCTGGGAGTTCCTGGCCGGTGTGCAGGAAGCCGACGGCCGGGTGGATGGGCCTGACGGAGTGGTCCACCCCAGACTTGGGGCAGGAAACCGCGAGTACCAGCAGTGGGCTACCGGCTACCACACCACCCTCGTCACCGCCCTGGCCTGCCTCCTCGCCCGCAGCCCGGTCCTCGCACAACGGAGGCGGCCGCGACCCTGCCCTCCCCGGCTAGCCATCACCGCCGCCCCGGACAGGCCTGCAGAGTCTCTGCGCCGTGCGGTGATGTGGCTTTCCCAGGCGTCGCGAACCGCTGACACCGCTGCCGGACTCCGCGCGGCCGCAGCAGCGGCGCGGGGGGCACGGGCATTGGGCGAACTTCCTCTCATCCAGCCGGCGCTGGAGGCACTCGCATCTCGCCTCAACGCCGCGCCCGCCCCGATGTGGTCCCGATGCGGATCAGACGTAGTAGGGGAGTTCGCCCGCGGTCTCGCCCAGCTCGGCGTGACCTGTACCTCGCTCGAGCGATTCCTTGCTGACACGGCAGCGGCGCTGCACGAGGTTAGTGTCCTGCCCGCCAGCGCCAGCACGGGGCTCGGCTTCCTCGTCGACCTCGGAGTGCTGGCCGCCGACCATGGAGCTGCACTTCTGGCCACGCCTCCCTATGCCCCGCCCGACACCGACGACGTGCCCGCCGCACTGGTCGCCCAGCAGCTCGCACAGCAGGCCGGCGGTCTCCCGCGCCCCTATACCGCCGACGCCGAAACCTGGTATCCCGTGGCCGAGAGCCTCGGAGCCGCGCTCCCCGCCGCCTACCAGGGCTACCAACTCGGGGAGATCGCTGCCCTCGTGCGCGGTCTGGTCCTCCTGGGCTGGGGTGAGCACCGCCTCACCCGCGATGGCGTCGCCTTCCTCCTGGCCCAGCAAACCCCCACGGGCGCCATCGGCTACCCCTCCAGCGACAACGCCCACACCCGCACCCAGGCGCACCGGGCGTGGACACAAAGCTGCGTCATCGCGCTGGCCGACCTGATCACCCTCACGCACCGCGACAACCCGCCGCGTTCTTCAGAGCCGGCTTTCGCGTAAAAGCATCACCGCGTTCCTGAGGGGCCTCGCGTTTTCCGGACAGTGATCTGACAGTGATCTGACCATTTATTTCATGCGGCTATGCGCAACTTCGTATATTCGGCGTGGACTTCTCGCGGTGGGCGGTATCCGACAGC
>LJCW01000168.1 GCA_001298555.1 Actinobacteria bacterium OV450 | reverse complement strand
GCCTGGTCGATGCGGCGTCGGCGTTCCAGCAGGCTGGGGAAGAAGCTCCCGGCCCGCAGCTTGGGGATCGCGAGTTCCAGGTCGCCGGCCTGCGTGGTCACGGTGACCGCCACGGAGCCCGCTGCGCCCGCAGACGGGCCGGAGGCCGGGGAGCGCCCCGGCAGCAAGCGCTGTCGCATGCGCGGGCCCACCAGAGCGCGACCCGCGAGTACATCGGTGAGTTGTACGAGGGGGAGCCGCTGGACCTGGGCTTCGCCTCGCAGAACTGGCAGCGGGCCGTCCGCGACCGGCGCAAACCCGGCATGCTGGACCGCCGGCGCTTCGAGACGCTGGTGTTCACCTACCTGGCCGAGCATCTGCGGACCGGCGATGTGGCCATCACGGGCTCGGACACCTTCGCCAACTGGCTCGGTCAGCTGCCCGGCTGGGAGGACTGCGGGCCGAAACTGGCGCGGCTGTGCGAGGAGACCGGGCTCCCGGACACGGCCGAGGGGTTCACCGCGGCCCTGCGCGAGCGGCGGGAGAGCACGGCGGCGGAGGTGGATTCCGGGTACCCGGACAACGCGGACCTGGTCATCGACGAGAACGGGGTGCCGGTGCTGCGCAAGCAGCGCGCCAAGGGCGTCAGCGCCCTCGCGGGGGCGCTGGAGGCGGAGGTCAAGGCGCGGATGCCCGAGCGGACGCTGCTGGGCATCTTGTCGCGCACCGCGTACTGGGTGGAGTGGTGGCGCCGGTTCGGCCCGGCCCCTGGCAGCGACCCGAAGCTGAAGGATCCCTTCGGCCGGTACGTGCTGACCACCTTCGTGGGCGGCATCAACATGACCTTCGCCGAGGCCGCGCGGCACATCGCCGGGGTGTCCGCGCACGAGCTGAGCGCGATCACGAATCGTCACCTGAGCGTGGACAAGATCAACGAGGCGATCACCGACGTGGTCAGCGCGTTCATGTGCCTGGACCTGGTCAAGGCGTGGGGCGACGGGACTTCCGTGGCGGCCGACGGCACGCAGATGGACACCTTCATCGACAACCTGCTAGCCGAGTCCTCGATCCGGTACGGAGGATTCGGCGGGATTGCGTATCACCACATATCGGATCAGTGCATCGCGCTCTTCTCCAGATTCGTTCCCTGTGGCGTGTGGGAGGCCGTCTACATCATCGACGGGCTGCTGAAGAACGCCTCCGAGATGAAGTCCGACACGATCCACGCCGATACGCAAGGGCAGTCGTTCCCGGTCTTCTGCCTCGCCCATTTGATGGGGTGTGAGCTGATGCCGAGGATACGGAACTGGAAGGACCGCACCTTCTACCGGCCCTCCAACAGCGTCCGCTACCGGCACATCGACGTCCTGTTCGACCAGGGCGGCCGTAACGTCGTCGACTGGCGGCTGATCGAGACGCACTGGCGCGATCTCATGCGTGTGAGCATCGCGATCCGGGAGGGCACCCTGGCCTCGCCACTGCTGCTGCGGCGTCTGGGCAGCAACTCCCACCGCAACCAGATCTACCGGGCCTTCCGGGAGGTGAGCCGGGCGGTCGCGACCGTGCAGCTGCTCAAGTTCATCTCGGACCCGTCGCTTCGCCGCCGGGTGACGGCGGCCACCAACAAGGTGGAGTCCTTCAACAACTTCACCGACTGGCTGGCGTTCTGCAACGGCGGGTTGATCGCCGAGAATGACCCGGTCGAGCAGGAGAAAGCGGTGAAGCTCACGTCCTTGCTCGCCAACTGTGTGATCTTCCATACGACCCTCGACCTCATGGAGATCGTACGCGAGCTCCAGGCGGAGGGCTGGCAGGTCACCGGTGAGGACCTGGCTGCGATCAGCCCGTACCTGACCGACCACATCATGCGGTTCGGCACCTACGCCACCACGGACCTGACCGCGCGTCCGGAGGCGTTCGATCCGCACCTGGACGTCGACTTCAACGTTGAGGAGCCTGAACCGGCCGCGGCGTGACGGAGCCGGCCGATCAAAGTCATGCAGCTCCTTCGCCACAGGCCGGGTCCGCCGTGTTCAGGCGGCCCAGTGCCGGTAGGCGTGGATCCATTCTGCGCCGTCCGGGGCGGGGGTGGGCAGTGGGAGGTCGAGGATGGCGATGGCCTGGCGGTGTGGGCCGCGGGTGCACCAGGCGATGATCCGGCTGCCTGGCGTGAGGTCGACGGAGTCGACGGTGACGCTCGTTCCGAGCACGGTCGTCTCGAACGGGATCGCCAGGCGGTCGACGAGCATCGTATAGAAGCCGGTGACCTGCTCGTCCTCGTCGTAGGCGTCCACGGTGGCTTCCTCGATCAGATCCTGCAGCTGCCTGTCGCTGAGCTCGTACACCGGTGTCCTCAGTTCGGGATGCGCAGGAGTTCAGCGAGGCGCTCTCCGACGACGGAGAAGCTGGGGGCCGTCTCCTGCTGGAAGAAGGACTTCTTGCGGCTGCGCAGCAGGTCTTCGCCGTCGCGCGTCCAGGAGAAGCCGGGCTTGCGCAGGAGTACGCGGAAGACCGCGTCCGCGCCATCGGGATGGCGCCAGGCCAGGCGGCGCAGGGGAAGGGGTGAGACAGTGTCGTCGCTCAGGTAGTTGCGGAGCTGGGTGATGGAGGTGTGGTCGCCGGCCAGGGAGGGGTCGGCGAAGAGGGTGTCCAGGCGGCCGAAGTCGAGGTAGTAGTTGAGGCCTTCGATCTCGTCGTAGATCAGTCCGACGCTGTCGGCCTCCATGTAGTCCTCGGGAAGTCGGCCCATCTCCTCGGCGCCAGGAGCGCTGTCCGTGGTGGGCCTGCCGTCGGTTTCGGCTGATGCCGTTGCTTCCTCCAGGCGGCGCCGGTGGTGCTCGGTCAGCTGTTCCTGGGCGGTGGCCGGCGGCAGGATCACGAAGTCGGACCCGAACAGGTCGATGAAGGCGGCGCGGTCTTCGGCCTGCATCTGCCAGGCGCGCCGGGACAGATCCCGGTTGCGGCGCAGCAGACCCGGGTCCGCGGTCGCCATCCGCAGGGCGGCCCGTGCCACGTCCGGGCCCGAGGACTGGGGGTAGGGCGAGAGGTAGCCGCTGACCAGCCAGTGACCGGTGGCGGGATGGACGGGCACGATACGGCCGTAGGTGAACATCCCCTGCTCCAGGACGGCCAGTGCCTCGGAGCCCATGTTGGAACGGACGGGGTAGTGCAGGTCGTCGATGAGGTTGTGGAGTACGACGGTGCCGCCGCTGGCGTCGTCGTCCCGGTGGACCTCGAACAGTCCCTCGACGACGTCGCGCCAGCCCAGCAGCATCGCGCGCTCGTCGGCCGTCAGGGGCGGCCGCCGCTGGGTGACGAAACGTTCCACGACGGTGGTGCCGTCGTGGAGCCGGTGCTGCAGGGCGAAATGATCGACGGTGCGGACGGCGATGCCCTCGTCCAGCAGACCGCTGCTGCCAGCAGCCCGCAAACGTGCGGTCAGCTGCCTGCCGAAACGGGGATGCTGGGCGAACTCCACCAGTTCGCCCTTCAGCTCCCCGCTACGAGCCACCAGTTCCGTGACCGGCATCGACAAGGCCTCGGCCGCCGCAGTGCCGTCAGCCGTGTCATCGTTATGGGGCACCTGGAGCATGGCCACCTGGATCCTGGTTCGAAGCGGGCATATCGCGCCGCCACTCTACCGGCGCAGCGACTGCCGATTCCGAACATCGCACAGGCAGGGCACATGCCGGGGAAGCGGCAGCGGGTTCTCGCGCCATCACCTGCGGTGTGCTGCTCCGGTGGCGGCCAGAAGGTTGCGGATCTCGATGACGTTCTTGCCTGTGCGTTCAGCGATCCGTGCGACCGGCTCCCCCTGCCGGTACGCGTCCACGATCGCCGCGCTCAGATTCCGGCGGGCCACGTGCAGTGCTTCCTGCGCGGCGGCCAGTGCCGTGGTCGCCGCCTCCAGCGTGTTGTCCTCATCCGTCATACCGGCCATCGTGCCAGCCCGAGGCCGGGGCCCGGTACGGTGGTCGTACTTCGGCAGCAGACGTAAAAGGGGTGGCTGGCATGGCGGGCGAGACGCTGGTGACGGTGGTCGGCAACCTGACGGCCGACCCGGAGCTGCGGTTCACCGCCGCCGGTATCCCGGTCGCCGGTTTCACCGTCGCCTCCACCCCACGCGTGTACGACCGCGACCGCAGCGAATTCGTCGACGGCGAGCCGCTGTTCCTGCGCTGCTCACTGTGGCGGGCGGCCGCGGAGAACGCCGCCCAGTCTCTTACCAAGGGCATGCGGGTCATCGTGACCGGGCGGCTCAGGCAGCGCGCCTTCGACGACAAGGAAGGCCAGCGCCGTACCACCGTCGAGATCGACGCCGAGGAGATCGCCCCGTCCCTGACCTACGCGACTGCCGTGGTCACGAAGACCTACCGCCCCGGCGCGGTTTCCCAGGGTGCAGCGGCGCCCGCGCACAGCCAGTCTCCGGGGCCGGCGCAGCAGGCCCAGCCCACGGTGCCCGCCGAGACCTACCCGTTCTGAGCCGGTCTCAGCCCCAGAAGGCGTTGCGGGGATCGTCCAGCACGGCCAGAGCCTGATCCAGCGACGGGACCGCTGGCAGGTGATCGCAGGGGTACCAGCGGCCGTTGCGGTCCGCCCCGTCCACCAGCCAGCCCGCATCGGTGGTCCGCAGCCGGGCGACTCGGCGAGAGGTCCATTCACCGACACCGTCCCAGGGAGCCCGCTCCTCGGTGATCACGGCAGTACTGCCGCGCACTACACAGCCCAAAGCGACCTCGGCCCGTGCGTGTTCGGGAACCTGCTGCCCGGCCCATTTCGTCAGCCGGGCCCGGTCCGTCTCGGAGATCTTCACATCCTTATCCTACGTACCCGGCGCCGGGCCTGATGTTCCCACCGGCTTCCTGTTGGTCCGCGTTCTGGGCGCGTTCCAGGACCCGGTATACCGTCGCCCGGGACACCGAGAAGATCTCGGCGAGGTCGGCGATGGTGTGTTCGCCGCCCCGGTGCTGCTCGACGAGGTGGGCCTGCTGCCGGGCGGATAGTTTGGGCTGCTTGCCCCGCAGCTTCCCCTTGGCCCGGGCGACGGCCATGCCCTCGCGGGTCCTCATCCGCAGAAGATCCACCTCGAACTCGGCGAAGTTGGCCAGGATGTTGAAGAACATCTTGCCCATCGGGTCCGCCGGGTCGTACAGCGAGCCGCCCAGCGACAGCTTCACACCGCGGCAGATGAGCCGGTCGCCGATGTCACGGGCATCGGGCACCGAGCGGGCGAGCCGGTCCAGCTTCGGGACGACCAGGGTGTCCCCGGCCCGGACCGCGGCAAGGGCTTGGTTGAGCCCGGGGCGCTCCCGGTTGGTGCCGGTGAGACCGTGATCGAGATAGATGCGTTCCTCGGCCACCCCGAGCCCGGCAAGGATGCCGCGCTGGGCGGTGAGGTCCTGCTCGTCCAGACTGCATCGTGCGTACCCGATGACTTCGCTCATGCCCGAAGCGTACGGATAGCCCCCGCTCACCGTACAGATCACCGGACACCCTAAATGAGACGGTGATCGTGCAGGTCGGCATCGCCCGCCACCCAAGAACCAGCTTGTTCGCTGAAGGATCCCCTTACGGACATCCCCGACCGGATGTCAAGAACCCATGTCTATCCCAAGGCCGCGGAGTTACGCGTCCGGCGCCTCCGTCAAGCGGTTCTTCGAAGGTCGAGTGCGGCAACGGGACCTCCGCTATGCAAGGGATCGACCAAGATCTGTTTG
>LJCW01000167.1 GCA_001298555.1 Actinobacteria bacterium OV450 | reverse complement strand
CCGAGCAGCCGGTGGCCCCCCCCCCCGCCCGCCCCCCGCGGCCGAGCGGCTGGCAGGATGCCGAGCGCACTTCAACGCCTCCCCGGGAGAACGCAGATGACCGCCGAAGAGCCGTACCTCGTCCAGCCCGCAGCCGGGGTGTACGCCTACGTCCAGCCTGACGGCGGCTGGTGCCTCAACAACGCCGGCTTCGTCAGCGACGGCGGCCGGACCCTGCTCATCGACACCGCCGCCACCCAGCGGCGCGCCCTGGCCCTGCGCGAGGCGGTCGTCGCCGCCGGCGTGCCGCTGCCCCGCACCGTCGTCAACACCCACCACCACGGCGACCACACCTACGGCAACGCCGTCTTCGCCCCCGAGGCCCTGATCCTCGGGCACGACAACGCGCGCACCGAACAGCTCGCCGCCGGCCACCAGCTGGAGCTGATCTGGCCGGCGACCGACTTCGGCTCGATCGAGATCACCGCGCCGGACCTCACGTACAGCGACCGCATGACCTTCCACCTCGGCGACACGGAGGTCCAGGTCATCCACCCCGGGGTCGCGCACACCACCGGCGACTCGATCGTGTTCCTGCCGCGGCAGCGGATCGTGTTCACCGGCGACCTCGTCTTCGCCGGTGGCACGCCGTTCCTGGCGATGGGCTCGCTGGCCGGGTCGCTGCGCGCGCTGGAGCTGCTGCGCTCGCTGGACGCGGAGACGGTCGTACCGGGTCACGGACCGCTGACGGACCCGTCCGCGTACGAGGCCACCGAGCGCTACCTCCGTCACGTGGCCGAACTCGCCCGGGAGGGAAGGGCGAAGGGCCGGACCCCCCTGGAGGTGGCGCGGGAGGCCGATCTCGGCGAGTTCGCCGCATGGCGGGAGAGCGAGCGGCTGGTGGCGAACCTGCACCGGGCGTACGCGGAGCTGGCCGGTGAACCGGAGGGTGCGCCGCTCGACATACTGGCGGTCCTCCAGGACATGACCGTGATGAACGGCGGTACGCCGATCCTCTGCCACGCCTGAGGACGACGGCATTCACGTACGGGCCGGGGGGGGACGCGCCTCCGGCCCGTACGTCCGTACTCGTGGGCCCCGCACACTGGACGACATACCGACTGGTCGGCATGATGGCTCTCGTTCGTTTCGTCCTCGTCCACTCCGCACGGAGGTGCGCACCATGACCTCAGCGTCAGCGTCCGCTTCAGCCGGCCCCCGGGGCCTCGACCTGGGGCGGCTGCGCGGTCATCTCGACCGGGCGCGGCCGGGTCTCGTGGCCGGGGAGCTGCGCGGCCGGCTGATCGAAGGCGGCCGGTCGAACCTCACGTACGAGATCACCGACGGAACGGCCCGCTGGGTGGTCCGCCGTCCGCCGCTCGGCCACGTCCTGGCCACGGCGCACGACATGCGGCGCGAACACCGGGTGATCCACGCGCTGCACGGCACGGCCGTGCCGGTGCCCGAGCCGTTGCTGCTGTGCGAGGACGAGTCGGTCCTCGGGGCGCCGTTCTACGTCATGGAGTACGTGGACGGGGTGCCGTACCGGACGGCGGGCCAGCTCGCCGGGATCGGCCCCGAGCGCACCCGGCGGGCGGTGCTGAACCTGGTGGACACCCTGGTCGACCTGCACGCGGTGGATCCGGCGGCGGTGGGCCTGGGCGACTTCGGCCGGCCCGAGGGCTTCCTCGACCGGCAGCTGCGCCGCTGGGGCAAGCAGCTCGCGGCCTCCCGGGGGCGCGAGCTCGCGGGCATCGACGAGTTGCACGGCGCGCTCGGCCGGGCCCTGCCGGACTCCCCCGCCCCGACCGTCGTGCACGGTGACTTCCGGCTGGACAACGTGCTGATCGGCGGCCCGGACGACACGATCAGGGCGGTGCTGGACTGGGAGATGTCCACGCTCGGGGATCCGCTGACCGACCTCGGGCTGCTGGTGATGTACAGCTCGGACCTGGGGCTGAAGGACTCCCCGGTCAGCACAACGAGCGGGGCCCCCGGCCATCCGGCGCCGGCCGAGCTGATCGAGCGGTACGCCGACCGGTCCGGCCGCGACACCGGTGCGATCGCCTGGTACACCGCCTTCGCCTGGTTCAAGCTCGCGGTGATCCTCGAAGGCATCCACTACCGCTACACGCTGGGGCAGACGGTGGGCGCGGGCTTCGACCGGATCGGTGAGCTGGTCCCGGTCTTCATCGAGCACGGTCTGGCCACCCTCCAGGGCCCCCGTCCATTCGAAAACGGCCAGGAAGGCTGAGGCACACCCATGGACTTCGCATTCGACGCCCGGACCGAGGAACTCCGCGAGCGGCTGCTCGCATTCATGGAGGAGTACGTGTACCCGGCGGAGCCCGTCGCCGCCGAGCAGCGCGCGCGGCTGGCCTCGCCCTGGGACACCCCGGCCGTCTTCGGTGAACTGAAGGCCGAGGCGCGCCGTCAGGGCCTGTGGAACCTCTTCCTTCCCAGCGCCGAGCACGGCGCCGGGCTGACCAACCTCCAGTACGCCCCGCTCGCCGAGATCACCGGCCGCAGCCCGCACCTGGCGCCGATGGCGACCAACTGCGCGGCCCCGGACACCGGGAACATGGAGCTGCTCGCGCAGTTCGGCGACGAGGCGCAGAAGAAGCAGTGGCTGCAGCCGCTGCTGGCAGGGGAGATCCGGTCCGCGTTCGCGATGACCGAGCCGGAGGTCGCCTCCTCGGACGCGACGAACATCGAGACGCGGATCGAGCGTTCGGCGGACGGTGACGCGTACGTCGTGACGGGCCGCAAGTGGTTCATCTCCGGAGCCATGAACCCGGACTGCAAGATCTTCATCGTCATGGGCAAGACCGATCCGGACGGCGCGGATCCGCGGCGCCAGCAGTCGATGATCCTGGTCCCCCGCGACGCTCCGGGCGTGGAGGTGCGCCGGGCGATGACCGTGTACGGGTACGAGGACCACGACCACGGCGGCCACGCCGAGGTGGTCTTCCACGGGGTCCGGGTGCCGGCCGCGAACCTGATCGGCGAGGAGGGCACCGGCTTCGCCATCGCCCAGGCCCGGCTCGGGCCGGGCCGGATCCACCACTGCATGCGGCTGATCGGCATGGCGGAGCGGGCCATCGAGCTGATGTGCCGGCGCGCGGTGGGGCGTACGGCCTTCGGCAAGGAGCTGGCCGCGCAGGGCGTCGTACAGAACTGGATCGCGGACGCCCGGGTCACCGTGGAGCAGCTGCGCCTGCTGGTACTGAAGACGGCCTGGCTGATGGACACGGTCGGCAACCGGGGCGCGCACACCGAGATCCAGGCCATCAAGATCGCGACGCCGCGGGCGGTGGTGCGGATCCTCGACGACGCGGTGCAGCTGCACGGTGCGGGCGGGGTGAGTCAGGACTTCCCGCTGGCCGAACTGTGGGCGGCGGCAAGGACGTTGCGGCTGGCGGACGGTCCGGACGAGGTGCACCAGCGTTCGCTGGCGCACCGGGAGCTGAAGAGGTACGCCGGGCTCCGCGGCTGAACGTGGAGGAATCGTGCGGGAGTTCGTGCGAACCCATGTGCGAGGTGAAGGCGATGCGGGGGGCTTTTTAAGAAAGCTTGTTGAATAACCCTTTACCCCCGGGGCGTTCTTGATTTGCGCCTGTCAATCGGAAGAGGGTTCTCCAGAAGGTTTGACGCCCCACACGTCAACATGAGGAGAACCCTCCAGATGGCAACTCACAAGCGCTCGCGCGGTTTCCGGTACGCGGCAGTCGCCACGGGAGCCGCCACCGCGGCCGCCGTGACCCTGCTCGCCACCCCCTTCGCGGGGGCCTCGACACCGGCCGAAGGCACGGTGTTCGGACTGGGTGCGCCCGGCGCGATCAGCGGTAGCTACGTCGTCATACTCGACGCATCCGCGAACAAGGAACAGCTGGCCAAGAAGTACGGAGGCGAGCTGAAGCGCACCTACAGCTCCGGGGTCAACGGCTTCTCGGTGGCCGGCCTGAGCGAGACAAAGGCCAAGCGGCTCGCCGCGGACCCGGCCGTCGGCAAGGTCGTGCAGAACAAGAAGTTCACCATCAACGCCACTCAGGACAACCCGCCCTCATGGGGGCTGGACCGGATCGACCAGACGGCCAAGACCGGCGACAAGAAGTACAACTACCCCGACAGCGCCGGCGAGGGCGTGACGGCGTACGTCATCGACACCGGTATACGCACGACCCACAAGGACTTCGGCGGCCGCGCCACGTCCGGCTTCGACGCCGTCGACAACGACGACAGCGCCGACGACGGCAACGGCCACGGCACGCACGTCGCGGGCACCATCGCGGGGACCGCGCACGGCGTCGCCAAGAAGGCGAAGCTGGTCGCGGTGCGGGTGCTCGACGACAACGGCTCCGGCACCACCGAGCAGGTCGTCGCCGGCATCGACTGGGTCACCCAGCACCACTCGGGGCCCTCGGTGGCCAACATGAGCCTGGGCGGTGGCGCGGACGAGGCGCTGGACGAGGCCGTGCGCCGGGCCATCGCCTCGGGCGTCACCTTCGCGGTGGCGGCGGGCAACGAGTCGGCGGACGCCGGGCAGGGTTCCCCCGCCCGGGTTCCGGAGGCGATCACCGTCGCGTCCAGCACCATCGACGACCAGCAGTCCTCGTTCTCCAACTTCGGCTCGGTCGTGGACCTCTACGCGCCGGGCTCGGACATCACCTCCGACTGGAAGGACAGCGACACCGCCACCAAGACCATCTCGGGCACCTCCATGGCCACCCCGCACGTGACGGGCGCCGCAGCGGTCTACCTGGCCGGGCACCCGTCCGCGACCCCGGCGCAGACGGCCTCCGCACTGACGGGCGCGGCCACGGCAGGCGCGGTGACCAACCCGTCGGCGGGCACGGCGAACAAGCTGCTGAAGGTCGCCCCGTAGCGGCGACCGGCCGCACTGACCGGACGTACGAGATGCACTGACCGGACGTACCGAAGGGCCCGTCCCCGTCCGCTCCTGCCAGGGGCGGACGGGGGCGGGCCCTCGTCGGTTCGCGGTCCACGGTCCGCGGTCCCGCGGTCTGCGGTCCCGCGGTCCGCAGTCAGGGGCGCAGCGCGCGCAGCAGCAGGTCGGCGAGGTGGTCGGCGACCTCCCGGGGCGTGAGCGGGCCGTCCGTCCGGTACCAGGTGGAGAGGTGGTGGACGGAGCCGAAGTGGTAGTCCACCACCAGGTCCGCGGGCGTGGCGGTGGAGAACACGCCGGTGCGCTGGCCTTCCTCGACCAGCGCCCGGAAGCGCTCGTGGTAGCGCCGGCGCTCCGCCCGCACCTGCTTGAACTTCTCCGGGCTCAGCTGGTGCATCGACCGGAAGAAGATCGCCGCGTCGTCGAGGTTCTCGATGGTGGTGACCACCACGTCGGCGGCCGCGGCGCGCAGCCGCTCCTCGACGGGGGCGTCGGAACCGGCCACCGCGTCCAGCCGCTGCTGCTGGAGGCGCAGCATCCGCGCGTACACCTCGTGCAGCAGGTCGTCCTTGGATCCGAAGTAGTGGTACAGCGCCCCCTTGGTGACCCCGGCCGCCTCGACGATCTCCTGTACCGAGGTGCGGTCGTAGCCGCGCTCGGCGAACAGCCGGGTGGCGACGGCCAGCAGCCGCTGCGGCACCGGGGCCTCGTGCGTGCCTTCGGGCTCCGTGCTCCTGGCAGCCATGGCGCTGACCTTCCCTTCCCTGTTCTCTGGCCCGTCCGGCCAGTGGTACGAGCAGCTGTATGACCGTACGGCTGTTTTCAGCCGCGGTCGCGCAGTTCCCGTCGCAGGATCTTGCCACTCGTCGTCTTCGGCAGAACAGGCAGGATCTCCACTTGGCGCGGGTATTTGTACGCGGCGATGCGGGCGGCGCAGTACGCGGACAGCTCCTCCGGTTCGGCCGAGGTGCCGGGGCGCAGGCTCACGTACGCCTTCACGCTCTCGCCGCGGTACGGGTCGGGCACGCCGACCACGGCCGCCTCCCGCACGGCGGGGTGGCTGTAGAGCACGTCCTCGACCTCGCGCGGCCAGACCTTGAACCCGGAGGCGTTGATCATGTCCTTCTTGCGGTCGACGACGTACAGCCAGCCGTCGGCGTCCATGAAGCCGACGTCGCCGGTGCGCAGTTCCCCGTCCGGGAAGGCCTTCGCGGTGTCGGCGGGCAGTCCCCAGTAGCCGGGGACGACCTGGGGGCCGCGGACGGCTATCTCGCCGGTCTCGCCGAAGGGCACCTCGGCGCCGTGCTCGTCCAGGATCCGTACGACGGTGTCGGCGCCGGGCAGTCCCACGGACAGGGTGCCGGAGGCGGGGTCCACGGGGGCTTCGAGGTGCGGGGGCACGGAGGCGCAGGGCGCGGTGCACTCGGTGAGCCCGTAGCCGTTGCGCAGGTAGAACCCGAAGGCGGCGCGGAGGCGTTCGACGAGGGGGGGGGGGAGGGGGGGGCC
>LJCW01000166.1 GCA_001298555.1 Actinobacteria bacterium OV450 | reverse complement strand
AGATCGTGAGGGTGAGGATGGCCGCTGCGACTGACGTGAGCTTGTTCGGGCTGATGCGGGCGTGCCGGAGGATTCTCCAGCCCTTGATCCGGGAGATGGCGCGTTCGGGAGTACTTTCCGAAGGGCACAGACCTCTCCCTCCACCCCCCGAACACCTCGCCGCCGTCGCCGACCAGCTCACCAACCGCCGCCCACGCAAAACGCTCGGCTGGGAAACCCCAGCCGAGCGCCTGCATAGAATACTCGCCGCCTGATCAAACCGACTACGTATTGGGGCGACCCCTAACCCGCCCATTATTGGCTCCACCGATCGGCGCTGCCGCCTGCCTACGTGGACGTGGATTTTCCGTTCAGCATCCGCCATCAGATGTGATCTGTTGTGGGCGCGCCTGGTTTGTTTGAGTGCGCAACTGGTGGCAGTGTATGGCTGTTGAATCACCTCGATTCGGGAGTACCTCTATTATGCGAACGATGCTTGCTGCCGTGGCTACGGCTACGGCTGCTGCTTTTGTAGTATTTATTCCTTCTGCTGCGATGGCGGACGACAAGTCCACCGAACATGCTCCTGCCCCTGATCAGGCTGTGATGGCCGCCGAGATGGGGGATGATCATTTCGTCGAATCCGCTTACGCCTACGGCCAGTCTGTCGCGACCGCGACTGTCACGTGCCCGGATGGCTACTACGCCTCTGGCGGCACGGCATCCCCCTACGGTGGACAGGTCACCAATGAGTGGCCCACCGCGGACGGACGTGGATGGACAGCGACTGCCACGGTCGACAAGAATGAACCAATGGTTGAGGGTCGGCGGACGGTTTCCTTGGACGTCGCCGCCGTCTGCGTTCCTGAGGACAAGACTACGAAGTGAAGTTTCCTTAAGGCCGGGTAGTGAGGGTTTGCAGAAAATCAACGTGGTACTTCCTGCTCATTGCTCTTTGACGTGGTACGGCATTCCCTGACGAGATCCGTGATCAACTCGCCCTGCGGTTTGCGATGTTGTTACCGCACCTACACGAGAGCCACCAACGCCTGTTTATGGCGGCCGAGGCCTGGATCCTGGGAAACGGAAGGATCCGGGCTGTGGCACAAGCCGCAGGGAGGAGCGAGACCAACAGTCCGCATCGTCGACCGGCAGCTGGACGCTCTTTCTCTGGCCCGCCATGAGTGGCACGGCGACTGAAATTACACCCTCTGCCCGGAGGAATACTGCCGGGGCGGCACCCCGCCCATCCCACGCCAGGACCTGCCCGGACCCGACCGCGGCTGGCTGGTCCATCCGGACCTGACCGGCCTGCAGCCCGACCAGCGGGACCAGCTGATCACCAGCTGACAGCGGCCCGCGAACTTTAGCGGGAAGATGTCGTTGCTCCCGTAAGAATGACCCCCAGGTGCTCCCGCAGAATCAACCCCCCTTGATCATTTGGAGGGTGCTGAAAGTGGAGGACTGGGCCGAGATACGTCGTCTGCATCGAGCGGAGGGCGTGCCCATCAAGGAGATCGCTCGGCGGTTGGGGGTGGCCCGGAACACCGTGCGGGCCGCGTTGAACTCGGACCGGCCGCCTGTGTTCGAGCGGGCCCCGCGGGGGCATGTCGCGGACAAGTTCGAGCCACAGATGCGGGCTCTGCTGCAGGAGTGGCCGACGATGCCGGCGCCGGTGATCGCCGAGCGATCGGCGGGCCTCGTACTCTCCGGCTCAACGCGTGGCCGGGTGCGTCGGTTGAGCGAGGACCTGCTTGACGAAGGTGATGATGGCGTCTGCCGATCTCCTCAAGAAGTTGAGACCGCCGGTCGCGGTGGCCTCGGCGAGGAGGGAAGGGTGCGGCGTGGGCGGGCAGGGCGGCCACGGTCAGGAGGATGACGGTGGCGGCCGCGGTGCTCTGCACGCCAGCCCCCTTCGCGGCCGGCTGGCGGACGCAGGAATGCGGTCGGCGCGCATTACGGGCACCTCGCAGGGCCGGTCCCGTAGATGCGGCCCTGGGCCGCTTACTTCAGCGGCTGCTCGACTTCCGGCCTTGACCTGTACCCAAGGCGGGCTCTGGGGAGCGGCCGTCGAGGCCGGACAGGGGAGTCCTGTCCGGCCTCAGGCTGGCGACCCTCAGTTCTGGGGTGCTGCTCTACTTCTGCGACTGCGGGCTCTGCGTGTCCGTTGGCGGAACATTGCGTACGCGGCGACGGCGGCCGCAGCACACCACACAGCCTGGGTGGTGAGGGCGGCGAGTGGGGTCGTGGTGGTGAAGGCGGCCGTGTTGGCGGCCTGGACGGCACCGTGGGCGGGCAGATAGCTCATGAGCGGGGCATTGGTGTTGTCGGTCATGGTGGGGTTTTGCAGGGTGATGTCGATGGCGCTGACGATGGTGATGACGAACATGCCTTCGACGTCGCGGCGCAGTACCGAGCCCAGGGCCACGCCGATGAAGCCGTAGGTCAGGGCTGCGCTGAACAGCGCGACGCCCAGGGCGACGGGCTGGTGGGGTGTCCAGTGGAGGCGGATGATCACGGCCGCGTAGGCCGACAGGACGGTGGCTGCGATGGTGAGCGCGGTGGCCTTGGCGAGGGCAAGGTGGGTGCGGGGGTAGCCGCCCATCGCCAGGCGGCGGTCGAATCCGCCGCTGGTGAAGGTGGCGGCGAACATCATGAATCCCGCGAGGATCGCCACCACGTTCAGGGCTCCGGCGATCTGGGCGACCTGGTGCGCCGGTTCGACGACCGTGCCGCCGTCTGAAAGGTGGAACGGCGTCCGCGTGGTGCGTGTGAGGATGTGGGCCAGGTGGAGCCATACCGGCATGAAGCAGGCGGCGAGGAACAACGCGAAGCCGTTGCGCGCGTGTTCGGTGAGGGCGAACCGTACCGCGATGGTGAACAGTGTGCCGTGGCCGATGCGGGCACGCGGGGGAGCGTCAGGGCGGTCATGGCCAGGGACGGTCGGGGTTGAGGTCTCGGTGTAGGTCATGGGGTGGCGCTCGCCATCGGGAGGAGGGCGCCGGCTTGCAGTCGCCAGATCTGGTCGAGGCGGTCCGTGTCGTAGGCGAGGTGGGAGACGACCAGGACCGATCGTCCGCGGTCGCGTAGGCGTGCGGCGAGCTTCCAGAACCGAAGGTAGGTGTCCCAGTCGAAGCCCTGGTAAGGCTCGTCGAGAAGCAGCAGGTCAGGGTCGTGCATCAGGGCGAGGGTCAGGTTGAGTTTTTGCTGGGTTCCGCCGCTGAGACTGGATGGCCGATCCTCGGTGTATTGGGTGAATCCCAGAAGGTCCATGACCTCCTCGGCCCACCGCAAGTCAGGTAGTCGGTAGGCGGCCTGAAAGAATTTCAGGTGCTGGCGGGCGGTGAGAGCCCGATTGAGCACCACGTTCTGCGGGCAGTAGCCGAAGCGTCCGCGGTGGGTCACCATGCCGCTTGTCGGCGCCAGCTCACCAGCCAGGATTTTCAGCAGGGTGGTCTTTCCGGCGCCGTTCTCCCCGACGATCCCGGCGATGATGCCGGGTTCGAGGTCGAAGTCGATGCCGCAGAGGACGCGGCGTTTACGGTAGGCGTGGTGGACGGACGAGACACGCACGGATCAAGTTCTCCTGTTCGCTGCTACTGGTGGCGCAACCCTCACGGCCGCTCGTCGACATTGGCCGGCCCTCTCAGCCATCCGCTGCGGGGGTCTCGGGGGCAGGGGGTTGCGAGGTGGTCAGGTCCGTGCACGTGCATGAATTCAGGTGTGTGAGGCAGCGCGCGTACAGGCGGTGGCGTTTGTAGATGGCCGCGCCGCCGGAGATGAGCGGGCGCACGGCGGCGGTGTTGTCCTCGAGGACCCAGGAAACGTCTACCTCGCCCCAGCCGTTTTCGGCCGCCCGCTTGATCGCATCCGCAATGAGGACGCTGCCCAGGCCCAGTACGGCGTCGGGGACAATGCCGGTGGCCATCACCCGCCCCCGGTTGATGTGACGCCTTGCGCGCCAGACGCGCCAGGCTCCCAGAGGCAGCCCGTAGTGCGTCAGTCGGCCGCGGGCCGGCCCGAGCGCCTGGTTGAAGTCGGGAAGCATGATGATGAAACCCACGGGTGTGCCGTGGTGCTCGGCGATGCGCACCCCGCGAGGGGCCAGGTGCCGCAGTTGGCGGGCCATGCTGGCGGCCTCGTCCCGGGTCATGGCTGCGAAACCCCAGTTGTTGTGCCAGGCCCGGGTATAGAGGTCGCACACGAGAGTGATCTCGTCCTTGAACCGGCGCCGGTCCACGTCGCGCACCACGATGTCGTATCGCTCCTGGTGCCGTTCGACGAATTCCTTCAGTCTTTGCACGGAGGAGCCGCGGGTATCGAAACGGAAAGACAGCAGGTCCTTGACGGGAAGCAGGCCGGCGGACTCGAAAAGGGTCGGGTAGTACGGCGCGGTGTAGGGCATGCCGATGAGCGGCGGGTCGTCGTAGCCGTCCAGGAGGAGTCCGCACTCGTTGTGCATGTTCGGGTTCATGGGGCCGACTACAGTGCGCGCACCGCGTTCGCGCAGCCAAGCACAGCCGGCCTCGATGAGCGCAGTGGCGATCTCGGCGTCGTCGAGGCATTCGAAGGCACCGAGGAACCCATCGAACTGGCTCGGACCGCGGTCCGGATTGAGCAAGGCGGCCACTCTGCCGACAGGCACACCATCACCGTCGCGGGCCAGCAGGAGCACGGCTTCCGTGCGGGCGATGAACGGGTTGTGCCGAGCCGACCAGAGGCGGTGCTGTTCCCACAGCAGCGGGGCGATCCATGGCTGGTCGGTGCAGTACAGGCGATGGGGGAGGGTGTGAAAGGCGCGAAGGTCAGCACGTGACGCTGCGGGCGTCACTGAACAGCGCCGACTGCGTGTGAGCCCCCGGTCCACCAAGGTTTTCGTCGCCACTGCCGCACTCCTCGGGTGTTATTGCATACGCGTTCGTGCGCTTCGCTGTCGGATGCGCACGCGATCGGGCGTCCCGCTTTGTGGCGAGGCCCACGACACGCATGGTGGGCGATGCCGCGCGGGTCAGCCGCGCGGCTCGCACGCCGGATCCGGGTAGGGCGCCGTCCCTGCTCATCGGTCTCGTCCTTGTCAGGGGCGGCGACGGCAATGCTAACAGGGATGGACACTCTAAGTAACTTCGCTGGTACTCTGCGCGAGCTAGGTTGACCGTTTACGGCGGGCGCCCGGAAGGACACGAATGAAGCATTGGAACACCCGGTCGCCGGTTGTGGACTTGGCTGCGCAGGCCCGGGCGCGGGGGGTGTACCCGTACTTCGGACACGTCGGCACCAGGCCGGGTCCCGCCCAGATCGTCGTCGACGGATCCGAGGCAGTTGATTTCGCCTGCAGCGACTACCTCGGCCTGGCGACCGACCCACGGGTTGCCGGTGCCGCCGCCCGCGGCGCTCGGCAGTGGGGCACTTCCTGCTCGGGATCGCCGCTGATCGCAGGCCTCCTCACCGTGCACCGGGAACTCGAAGAAGAGCTGGCCGATTTCCTGGGCCGCGAAGCCGTGTTGCTGACGGCGACCGGCTACCAGGCGAACCTCGCCCTGGCCTGCCTCTTCGACCAGTCCCACCTCGTACTCACCGACCGGCACAACCACGCCTCCCTCGTGGACGCAGTCCGCCTCGGCCACGCCGGACACCGCAGCTTCCGGCACAACGACGCCGACCACGCGGCACGAGTCCTCGACGATGCCGCCGTACCGGCCGGGCTGATCCCGCTCGTCGTCACCGAGGGCGCGTTCTCACTC
>LJCW01000165.1 GCA_001298555.1 Actinobacteria bacterium OV450 | reverse complement strand
CTCCCGGCCCCCCGCTCCCGGCCCCGGCCCGGCCGCGGAACGGCGGTCGCCGCCCGGAGGCTTAGTCTGCGGCCATGGCAAACCGTTCCGAGCTGCCCCGTTCCACCGAAGACCGGCTGGCGGTCATCGACGCCCTCGCCGTCCGCCCCTACCCGGTGGACGGCGAGCGGCGGACGGAGGACGGCGGCTGGAGCGGGCCCGGCCACCACGTGGCCGTGCTCGCGGAATCCCGCGACTTCTGGGACGACCGCGACGAGGAGCTCGTCGAAGCGGCCGAGCAGGAGACGGCGGCGGCCCTCGCCGCTCTGGCCGAGGTCCTGACCGGGCGCTGGGGCGCGCCGGAGACGGTGGACCTGTGGCCGTACCTCGGGCTCGACGCGCCGGACGCCGACGTCGCCGCGCCCGAGCCGCTGCTCTTCCTGAGCGGGGTGGCCGGCAGCATGCAGGTGTGGCGGCCGGGCGGGTCGGGCCGGTGGATCGCTCTCGCCGTCGGCCAGGCCGATGCGGAGTGGCCGTTCCAGCTGCTCGCCGCGTTCGGTGAGGAGGCCGCGCTGACTCCGGGGGACGCCCCGCCCCGGTAGCCGCGACGGCGCGCGCCCCGACCGCCGACCACCGGCGCGGCGCGGGGCGCCCCCGGCGGGGGAGGGGGCGGTGTCCACGTCGGAGAACGAACCGCGGCTGCGGTGGCTCGCCGCGCCGGTCACCGCCGGCGGGCGCGGCCGGGGGCGGGCAGGCCGCCTCCGACCGGCGCTTCGGCGATCGGGTGAATCCGCTTCCCGGGCTGACACGCCACGGCAGGGCGTCGGGGGGACGGGGCGGGGCCGGTACGGTCCGGTGCGGACGCATCGAGGACGAGGAGCCCGGACGTGCCCATCGCAACCGTCAACCCCGCGAACGGCGAGACGCTCAAGACCTTCGAGGAGATGGGTGCCGACGAGGTCGAGCAGCGCCTGGCGGCCGCCGAGGCGGCTTTCCGCAGCTACCGGACGACCGGCTTCGCCGAGCGTGCCCGCCTCCTCGACGGCGCGGCGGACCTGCTGGACCAGGAGCGGGACGACATCGCCCGCACGATGACGGTCGAGATGGGCAAGCCGCTCGCGGCCGCCCGGGCGGAGGCGGCGAAATGCGCCAAGGCCATGCGCTGGTACGCACGCAACGCCGAGGGACTGCTGGCCGACGAGCACCCCCCGCAGGCCGACGTGGCGGATGCCGGAGCCTCCCGGGCCAGGGTCCACTACCGGCCCCTCGGTGTGGTCCTCGCCGTGATGCCGTGGAACTTCCCGCTCTGGCAGGTGGTCCGCTTCGCCGCGCCCGCCCTGATGGCGGGCAACGCCGGGCTGCTCAAACACGCCTCGAACGTGCCGCAGACCGCCCTCTACCTGGGCGACCTCTTCCGCCGCGCCGGATTCCCCGACGGGTTGTTCCAGACCTTGCTGGTCTCCTCCCGAGCGGTCGAGGGCATTCTCCGCGACCCCCGGGTCGCGGCGGCGACCCTCACCGGGAGCGAGCCGGCCGGCCGGGCCGTCGCCTCGGTAGCCGGTGACGAGGTGAAGAAGACCGTTCTGGAACTGGGCGGCAGCGACCCGTTCGTGGTGATGCCGTCGGCCGACGTCGACCGGGCGGTGGAGGTCGCCGTCACCGCCCGGGTGCAGAACAACGGGCAGTCCTGCATCGCCGCCAAGCGGTTCCTCGTGCACGCCGACGTCCACGACGCGTTCATCCGCGGATTCACCGCCCGGATGGCCGCACTGACCGTCGGTGACCCGCTGTCGGAGTCCACGGACGTCGGCCCGCTCGCCACCGAGCAGGGGCGCGCCGACGTCGAGTCGCTCGTCGAGGACGCGGTGCGCCGGGGGGCGACGGCCGTGTGCGGCGGGCAGCGTCCGAAGAACCTGCCGGGCGCCCTCTCGAACGGCTGGTTCTACGAACCGACCGTACTCACCGGGATCACCGCCGAAATGCGCATCCACCACGAGGAGGCCTTCGGCCCGGTGGCCACCGTGTACCGGGTGCGGGACCTGGACGAGGCGGTGGAGGTCGCCAACGACACCCCCTTCGGGCTGAGTTCGAACGTCTGGACCCGCGATCCGGAGGAACAGGACCGCTTCGTGCGGGACATCGAGGCCGGGGGCGTCTTCTTCAACGGCATGACCGCGTCCCACCCGGCACTGCCCTTCGGCGGCGTGAAGCGCTCGGGGTACGGGCGCGAGCTGTCGGGGCACGGCATCCGCGAGTTCTGCAACGCGACGACGGTGTGGCACGCGGCCGAGCCCGCCGACGGCTCATAGGCGCTGACCGGGGGCGGCACGGGGCGGGCCGGAGGCCTGGCCGCAGGGTCAGGCCCGGTGGGTCATGCCGCCGTAGTATCCGTCCAGGACGCGCTGGTAGTCCGGGTCCCCCAGGTGCCTCTCCCGGTCGAACTCTGGGGCGGCCTTGATCTGGTCCTTGGTGAGGCCGATGTGGATCTTGTGCTCGGCCATGTCGACGCGACGGACGGTGCCCGCCGGCAGCAGCACGTGCCTGCCGAAGATCCACGGGCCGGTGTCGACCACCAGGTAGGACGAGCCGACCTCGTCGGAGTGTTTGTCGACCTTCCCGATGCCGCCGTCCAGCGCCTCGACCTTGAAATCCGTCAGGTCGGTGCCGGCAAGGCGTCCCGAGGTCTCGCGGTAGATCCACAGATTGGTCATGACGACCCACTCCTCCGTCCTGTGCGACTGCTGTCGCCACGCGCCTGCCCAGCCGCTACCGGCCCACACGCAGGGCCGGCGCCCCAGCGGGGGCGGCGAAGGGCACCGGCGCGGCGTATCCTCGCTGGAGGGCCTGATGTGCGCCGGAACGGAACCGGAGTGCCGCATGGCAGCGGAAGTGGACGTGAACGCGGCGGGCGGCCGTGACCGGCGCTTTTCGGCTGCGGTCCGCTGGATCGGGCGCACGGCGGTCGTCGTCGTGGCGGGGGAGCTGGACCGCGACGACCCGGACCCGCTGAACGAGGCGATGGAGCAGGCGCTGGCGCAGGGCGCCGAGCGGATCGTCGTCGACTGCGACCGCCTGACGTTCTGCGATTCGACCGGCCTCAACATCCTGTTGAAGACGCGGCTGGACGCGCGCGCGATCGGCGCCGAGCTGGAGCTGGCGGCACTGCGGCCCGTGGTGGCCCGCATGCTCGACATCACCGGCGCGATGGCACTGTTCCGCGTCCACGCACGGCTGCCGGACGAGCTGGCCGTCCCGGGCCGGCAGTGAAGGCCTGGCGGAGCCGCAGATGAACGAACCGACGGGGTCAGGGGGCCGGACGAGACGGCTCGGCCTGTACGGTGCCGCCCCTGCGGTGGGGCGCTGCCGCGACTTCTGCCGCAACGCGCTCGAGGAATGGGGCTGGCCCGGTCCGGGGGACGTCACCGGGCTCACGGACGAGGAGCGGGACGCCGCGGTCGAGGACGTCCTGCTGCTGGTGTCCGAGGCGGTGACCAATGCCGCCATGCACGCGGGGGGCGTCACCGAGTTCGTCCTGCGGCTCGGCCCCGCCGACCCGCAGGCGCCGGCGGGGCGTGCCGGGGACCTGCGCGTCGAGGTCGCCGACGCGAGCCCCGTACTGCCGCAGATGCGGCCGCGGACCGCCCTGGGGCTGCCCGGCGGGCACGGCCTGATGGTCCTGAACCGGCTCGCCCGGAGCTGGGGGGTGACGCCGCGGGAGGGCGGCAAATCCGTCTGGTTTGAAGTGGCGGCGCCGGTTCCGGCCCGGTGAACCCGCCCCCCGGACGGGGCGCCGAGGACGAATCCCCCTGACACGGCCGGACGAATCCCCCTGACACGGCCGGACGAATCCCCCTTGAGACGGCCACGGGCGCAGCGGCCCGGAGGCACGGAGGTGTACGACGGCCGGCCTCCCGGCACCGCGGAGGCACGGAAGTGTACGACGGCCGGCCTCCCGGCACCGTGAGGGCGCCTGGGAGGCCGGAAGCCGTAGCAGCGGGGGCGTCAGTCCTTCAGGGTGTCCTTGATCTTCTCCTTCGCCTGACGGGCGTCTCCCTTCGCCTGCTCGGCGCGGCCCTCGGCGGTCATCCGCTCGTTGCCGACCGCCCGGCCCGTGGTTTCCTTCAGCTTGCCCTTGGCCTGTTCCGTCTTGCCCTTGGCCTTCTGTCCACCAGACATGGTTTCTCCGCTCTGAGGGGAACTCGGACGTACCTGCGTCTGACCCGGATCGGTCCACCCAAACGTCCGGAGCCCGCCTTTCGCGCACCTGTTCCGCACGGTGCCGGCCCCCGGTCCGGATGCCGGAGTGCGAGGGATGCAGCAGTCTGGACGCCACCGGGCGACGGGAGGACGGCGCATGCCTGGCAACCGCGAGTGGCGTGACCGCATGAGGGCTGCGCGGGCCGCCTTCGACGAGCGCCGGGCGCGGGCCGTGGCCCGCCGGGACGCCGCGTACGGGCCGTACGAGCCGGACGCGGACGACGAGACGGCCACGCCGGCGCAGTGGCCGCCGGACCATCGGGCACCGGATCCGGCGGGCGCGGTGCCCTGGGGCGTCCGTGTCGCCGCCGAGGCGGGCTGGCGGTTCCTGGTGCTCGCCGCCGCGCTGTGGGTGCTGATGCGGGTGATCAGCGCGGTCCGGCTGGTCTTCCTGGCCTTCGCGGTGGCGCTGCTGGTCACCGCCCTGCTCCAGCCGACGGTGGCCCGTCTGCACCGGCGCGGGCTGGCCCGCGGACTGGCCACCGCGGTGACGGCGATCGCCGGGTTCCTCGTCCTCGGCCTGGCCGGATGGTTCGTCGTCTGGCAGGTCATGGACAACCTCGGCGATATCACCAGCCGCGTCCAGGACGGCGTCGACCAGCTCAGACGCTGGCTGGTCCACAGTCCGCTCCATGTGACGGAACAGCAGATCAACGACATCACCAGGAAACTCGGCGACTCGCTCGGCACCAGCGCCGACGAGTTCACCTCCAAGGGGCTCAAGGGGGTGACCGTCCTGGTGGAGCTCGTCACCGGGCTGCTGCTGGCGATCTTCTCCACGCTCTTCCTGCTGTACGACGGCCGGCGCATCTGGCGGTGGTCGCTCCACCTCGTGCCGGCTGCGGCCCGCCCGGCGGTGGCCGGACCCGGGCCGCGCGCGTGGCGCACCCTCACCGCCTACGTGCGCGGCACCATGCTCATCGCCCTGATCGACGCCGTCTTCATCGGGCTCGGCATCTCTCTCCTCGGTGTGCCGCTCGCCGTGCCCATCAGTGTGGTGATCTTCGTGTGCGCGTTCGTCCCGCTGGTCGGCGCGGTGGTGTCGGGGGCGCTCGCGGTGGTCGTCGCCCTCGTCACCGAGGGGGTTTTCACCGCTCTGATGGCCCTGCTGGTGGTGCTCGCGGTACAGCAGATCGAGGGCCACGTGCTGCAGCCGTTCATCCTCGGACGGGCCGTGCGGGTGCATCCGCTGGCCGTCGTCCTCGCCGTCGCGACCGGCGGCACCGTCGCGGGGATCGGCGGAGCGGTCGTCGCCGTGCCGCTCGTCGCGGTGGCCAACACGGTCATCGGCCACCTCCGCGCCCACGCCGCGAGCCGTGGGGCGCCGCCGCCGGGCGGTCCCGCGCAGATGCAGGACGATCAGCACCCGTAAGGGGGAGAGGGCCGCTGTCGGCCGGAGCGTACGGGCCGGGACCGCCGCGGGAGTGCGAAGTTGCCCGGGGTGGCCGCTTCGCACGCCACCGCGTCCCGTCCCCGCGTGTACGAGGAGCAGGCCATGGTCATCCGATCCGCGGCCCGCCCGGCCCCGCCCGGCGGTGTCGGGCGCAGGTCACTGTTCCTGGGCGCGGCCGCCTGGTGCACCGCTGCGGCGGCAGGCTGCTCGCCGGGCGCAGGCGCCTCGCCCGCCTCCCGCACCACCCCGCC
>LJCW01000175.1 GCA_001298555.1 Actinobacteria bacterium OV450 | reverse complement strand
GCCGTCCTCGGCCCCGGCGAGCTGATCGGCGAGCTGTCGCTGTTCGACCCCGGCCCGCCCCCGCCCCCGCCCCCGTCCTCATCCACGTGGCAGCGCCCCGTCGCAGAAGACGCAGACGGAGTGTCATTTCCCCGGCGCTCAGGACCGTTTCCCCACCCGCGCAGACGACGTGCTCGCTCCGACGCGGTGCCAGGCGCAGTACGCCCGTGGCGTCGACGACGAACGTGAAGGGCTCGGCCGACTCCTGCGGTGTCAGGTTCCGGGCCCAGGCGTCGAGGTCCGCTGCCGAGCGGATGCTCCGGCCCCGCCACCCGGCCGGACGAGCGCCAACAGGTCGGCCGGCCCCACGTACCGGTAACCACGCCCCTGCACGTCCATGTCCCTTCCGCTTCCGCTTCCGCTTACAGCGCCGGTGGCGTCCAGCAGTCGGGGCCGCCGCCGCGCCAGTCGACGTGGGCCGGGTCCGTCAGGTCGAAGTCCTCCGCGTCCTCCATTCCCGTGGCGGCGAGGAAGACGGCTATGTCGCTGATCCGGTACGCGGTGCCCAGGCTCTGCCCGTCGTACCGCACCCGCCGCCAGCCGCGGTGGTCCGGGGGATGGACGACCAGTCGGGCGGCAGGGCCCGGCGCGTCGTGGCCCCGGTCGTTGCCGGGGCAGGCGCTGGTCATGCCACCCTCGCCCATGCTCGGGACCGCGCCGCGCGGCGCAGCTCGGCGGGGCCACCCGCCGCACGTACCGGACGCGACCAGTACGGATGGACGGCGATCGCGCACGACAGGCCGATCAGCCTGCGCCGGAGCCCGGTATGGCCCGCCGACGCGGACAACCGGGCCAGTTCCCGGTACGTACGGAGCCAGTCGGCCTGGAGCCCGACCAGGTCGTCGGGGAAGGAGGCGGGGGAGGTGCACTGCATGCACCAATTCAAGCACGTGTTCGATTTATGGCGCGAGCCGGAGCACACCGCCCGGAACGAGTCCGGCTGCGCCGCCCGCTATCCGGTGGGCCCGGCGGGGGGTGTCGTCCCGCCCGCGGTGACCAGGCCCGATTCGTACGCCGCGATGACCGCCTGGGCGCGGTCCCGGACGGCCAGCTTGTCGAAGATGCTCGTGATGTGGTTCTTGACCGTGGACAGGCTGATGTCCAGGGCGCCGGAGATGCCGGCGTTGTCGTGGCCGGTGGCCATCAGGCGCCACACCTCGACCTCGCGGGGCGTGAGTTCACCCGTCCCCGTCTCCCTCGTCGGGTTCGGCCGCGGATCGCGGGATGCCCGTACGTACGTGGAGATCAGCCGGGTGAGCAGGCGCGGTGCGACCGCGGCCTCGCCGGCGTGGACCGTACGGATCGCCGCGCTCAGGTCCTCCGGGGAGCTGTCCTTGGGCAGGAACCCGGAGGCGCCGGCGCGCAGCGCGCCCACGACGTACTCGTCGAGGTCGAACGTGCTGAGGGCCAGGACCCGGCAGCCGGGCACGGTGGCGGCGAGCTCCGCGGTCGCACCGACCCCGTCGAGGACGGGCATCCGGATGTCCATCACCACCACGTCGGGGTGCAGCTGACGGGCGAGGTTGACGGCCTGCGCGCCGTTCTCGGCCTCGCCGACCACCTCGAAGGAGGGTTCGGGGGACAGGATCAGCGACAGTCCGCGCCGCACCAGCGGCTGGTCGTCCGCGATCAGGACCCTGATCCGGGCCGTGGGCGCGGACGGCCCGCTCCCGGCTCCCGCTCCCCTTGCCGTTCCCGTTCCCGTCTCCGGCCCCGGTCCCGTTGCCGTTGGCGTTCCGTTTTCGGTCATCGCCGTGCCCCTTCGTGCTGGACGGCCGCCTCGGCCGCCTCGTCCGAACCCAGCGGCAGCTCGGCCACCACGGCGAAGCCCCCGTCGGCCTGCGGGCCCGTGGTGAGGGTGCCCCCGTGCAGCGCCACGCGTTCGCGCATGCCGATCAGGCCGTAGCCGCCCGGGCCCACCGACGGCGCCGCGTCGTGGACTGCCGTGCCCCCGCCGCCCCCGCCGACGTCCCGCACCTCCACCGTGACCCGGTCCTGCCGGTACGTCAGCCGTACGGACGCCCCGGCGGGCCCCGCGTACTTGCGGGCGTTGGTCAGGGCTTCCTGGACGATCCGGAACACCGTGAGGCCGACGGTCGGCGGCAGCGGGCGCTGCTCCCCGTGGACGCCGAACTCGGTGGGCAGTCCGGCGAGCCGCGATTCGGCGACCAGGCGGTCGAGGTCGCCGGCGCCGGGCTGGGGCTGCGAGAGCTCGGCCTCCGGCTCGTCACCGGCCCGCAGTACGTCGAGCAGCTGGCGCATCTCGCGCAGTGCCAGGCGCCCCGAGGACTCCAGGGTGACCAGGGCGTCGCGGACCACTTCCGGATCGCCGATGTTGGCCCGGGCGCCGCCGGCCATGAGCTGCATGGTGGTGATGTGGTGGGCCACGATGTCGTGCAGTTCCCGTGCGATGCGGCGGCGTTCGTCGGCCACGGCGCGGTCGGCGAGGAGCCTGCGGTTGGCCGCGACCTCGTGCTGCCAGCGGTTGACCACCAGGGCGGTGCCAATGATGACCAAGGTGGCGGTCGGTGCGGAAACGGCGGCCTGCCAGGACGGGAGCCGGCCGTGGCTCTGGCTCAGCAGCGTCACCGACACCGTTGCCATGGCGGCGACCGCTGTGACTCGGCCGGGGCGGGCGCGCGCGACCGCGTACAGGGCGACGATCAGCACGGCACCGAAGTGGGTGGACAGCGGCACGGTCAGGCTGGCCGTCCCGTCGAGCGCCAGCACGGCGGCGAGCACCGCGACGGGGTGGGTGCGCCGGGCGAGCAGCGGCACGGCCCCCAGCGCGACGAGCAGGAACCCGAACACGCTCACGACGTGTTGGACCTGTTCCCCTCCCTGTCCGTGTCCCTGTCCCTGTCCGGTGGGGTCGTTGAAGAACACGTAGCTGAGCAGGTTCAACGCGCACGCGCCGCCGGCGACGAGTGCGTCGTTGCGCGTCCACGAAGGCCCGGCGGTGTCGCCGTCGCCGTAGCGGCCGCCGCCGCCCTTGCCGCTGCCGCTGCCGCTGCCGTAGCCGCCGCCGGTGCCGCCGACTTCACCGTCGGCGTCAGGCAGCTCCCCGGCATCGCCGGGCCCGAGATCTCGGCTTCTGGGCATGTCTGTTCCCTGTTCCCTGCATCCGGCCTGCTCCCGGCCCCACCCGCACAGGGTTGCACAACACCCGCGTGACCAGGACCGCAGCCGGGACCAGGCCCTGTCGTCAAACTGCCGTCTGCCCCGCGACGCCTGGCACGCGCTCTCGCCGCACCGGGCGAAAGCCAAGTACGTCCAGTACGCGGTCTTCCGCCCGGCACGCCGAGAGCACGCACCAGACGCCGCGGGGCCGCCCTCCGGGCGACGACGGCAGTTTGACGACAGGGCCTAGGACCAGGGTCCCGGTCGCCGCCCGGTCCGGGACCCAGGGCCCCGGTGCGGATCATCCGCTGCCCCGACGCCCGACCGCACCCCGGGCTGATGGTCTGGACACCGGCCGGGAGCCCCCCCGGCAGTCATCCGCATCCTGCACTCCAACGCGTCCGCCGGAGGACCCATCGTGATCCGCGCCCTGACCGGATACTCCACCAGACACCCCTGGAAGGTCATCACCCTCTGGATGGTGCTCGGTCTCGCACTGAGCGCCCTCGCCCCGCTCCTGCTCGCCCGCGTCACCCAGAACCAGACCGGGGAGTTCCTGCCCCGCGGTTACGACTCGGCCGCCGCGCTGCACATCGCCCAGGAGCAGTTCGGGGCCGATCCCGACGCGACCACCGTGACGCTGCTCGTGGCCCGGGCCGACGGCGAGCGCCTCGCCGACGCCGACCGGAAGCGGATCGAGGCCGAGGCGGCGAAGCTGGCCCAGCGCCGGGTGGTCATGCCGAGGAAGGACGACAGGCCGGGGTTCATGGTCCCCGACCGCTCCCAGACGCCCCGGATCGCCCCGGCGATGACGGCGCCCGACCGGAGCTTCGAACTGCTCACCGTCGCGCTGCTCGGCAATCCCGCGGACGAGGGCGTCCAGGGCGTGTACCGGGCCTTCCGTGACTCCGCCCGGACGCAGTTCGCCGAGGCGGGGATGCGTACGGGCTTCACCGGGGGCCTCGCGGGCAGCGTCGACACCGCCGACGCCCACGAGACCGCCACGAAGGCCGGCGGCATCCTCGTCACGGTGCTGATCGTGCTGCTCAACGTGCTGGTTTTCCGCAGCGTGCTGGCGGCCGTGCTGCCGCTGCTCGCGTCCGCCATGATCATCGGCGTGGCGGGAACGGCCGTCGCGGGCGCCGCCATGCTCACCGGACTCAAGCTCGACGCGAGCACCCCGGGGCTGATCAATCCGGTCCTGCTCGGCATCGGCATCGACTACCTGCTGTTCCTGATGTTCCGCTTCCGCGAGCAACTGCGGGCCCGGCCCGGGCAGTCCGCGCGCGAGGCGGCCGCACAGGTCTCCGCCCGGGTGGGCACCGCGATCACCTCCGCGGCGCTGACCATCGTGGCCGCGTTCGCGACGCTGGGCGTGGCGACCTTCGGGCAGTTCCGCTCGCTGGGCCCCGCCATCGCCGTCGCCGTACTGGTGATGCTGGTCGGCAGCCTGACCCTGATGCCGGCGCTGCTCGCGGCCGCCGGTCGCAAAATGTTCTGGCCCTCCCGGGCCCTGCGCCGCGAGCCGCCCGAGGGCCGGTCCGCCCGCTTCGGCGCGCTGGTCGCGCGACGCCCGCTGATGATGCTGACGGCCTCCGTCGCCCTCCTCGCCGCACTGGCCGCCGGGATGCTCGGCATCCACATGGACTACGGGCAGGGCGACTCCGGAGCCCGTACCCCGGCGGCGGCCACCGCCGCCGAGGTCTCCCGCGCCCTGCCGGCCGGTGTGTCCGACCCGACGAGCGTCTTCGTCACCGCGAACGACGGGGGCACCCTCCTCGCCGACCGGCTGGGCGGCCTCTCCCATGCACTCACCCAGGTCGCGGGCGTGGGGCAGGTGGGGCAGACCGTGCTGAACGCCGACCACCGGGCCGCCCGCATCGACGTCTACCCGACCGCGGACCCGCAGAGCCAGCAGGCCCGCGACCTGGCCTCCGGACCGATCCGGGCCGCGGTGGCCGCCCACGCGCCCGCCGGGACGACGGCCCATGTGGGTGGAACCGCCGCGGTCTTCGCCGACATCGCCGCCGCCGTCGACCACGACCTGACCATCGTCTTCCCGGTCGCGGCCGCGCTGATCGCGCTGATCCTGCTGCTGCTCCTGCGCAGCCTGCTCGCCCCTGTGGTGCTGATGCTGTCCGTCGGACTCGGCTTCGCCGCCACCCTCGGCGCCGCCACCCTCCTCTTCCAGCACGGCCTCGGCCGGCCGGGCGTCAGCTTCACCCTCCCGCTGGTGCTGTTCCTGTTCGTCGTGGCCCTGGGCACCGACTACAACATCCTGATCACCGACCGGATCCGGGAGGAGATGCGCCGCCCGGGCCCGGCCCGCGCCGCCGTGGCCCGCGCGCTGCGGCACACGGCGCCGGCCATCGCGACGGCCGGTCTGATCCTGGCGGGTTCCTTCGCCACCCTCGCGACGACCCCGGGCACCGAGCAGGTCGCCTTCGCGATGACGCTCGGCATCCTGCTCTCGGCGCTGGTGCTGTCGCTGGTGCTGGTCCCCGCCGTCGCGGCCCTCCTGGGCCGGAGCCTGTGGTGGCCGACCCCCCCCCGCCCCACCCACCCGCGCCCCACCCCGGGCGCCCACCGGCACGACCCCGCCCGGAACCCGGAACCAGCCCGGGGCACGGCGTAGGCCGTCGGTGAACCCTGTCATCAGCCGTCATCGGATCGGTCGGGACCGGCGCCTCCGCCGGTTCCGGAAAACCCGGGTGCATTCGACGTCCGCCGCGCCCTCTGACGACATAAAAGCCGCGGAGGCCGAGGACCGCTGAATCCGGGTCGGACGGTCCGGGTACGGACGGGCCTGCGGGCGTCGGGAGCGCAATAGGCGATATGCGGAAAGGCGGAATGCGTGGCACGTCGTACGGTCGCGGTACGGTCTGCCGTCCATGGTTTCTCCCGTAGGGACACGGATTCACCAGGTAAGTCAAGACTTACCTTCAGGGGGCTTTGATCGTATGGTGTGGCTCGAATCGAAGGAGCCCCCTGTTGTCGAAAACAAATGATTCTGCTGTGCGTGCAGTTGCATCGGAGCGGGATTATGTGTCCTCCTTGTATGAGTTGCTCACCACGCGGATTTCCGAGGCGCGAGGACAGCGAGCGAGCTTACTGAAGGCCCCGGCGGAAAGCGCCGGTGAGGCATACGAGAAAGAAATCGCCGCCGATCGTCTGACCAAGGAAATCGGCCGGCTGGAGGGCGCCGAAAAGGGGCTGGTCTTCGGACGCATCGACTGGACGGACGGCACGGCCCTGCGCATCGGGCGGATCGGACTGCACACGGAGGAGGACGACCTGCCTCTGCTCGTGGACTGGCGCGCGAACGCGGCGCGGCCCTTCTACGAGGCGACACCGGTCCACCCGATGGACCTGCGGCGGCGCCGGCACCTGCGCCTTGAGGGGCGCACGGTCGTCTCGGTGAGCGACGAACTGCTGGACGGCACCGCCCCGACCGACGAGGACGTCGTGGGGGACGGCCCGCTGACCGAGGCTCTGTCGGCGCGGCGGACGGGCAGGATGCACGCGGCCGTCGCGACGCTGCAGGCCGAGCAGGACGAGATCGTCCGCTCCGCCCACCGCGGGGTGACGGTGGTGCAGGGCGGCCCGGGCACCGGCAAGACGGTGGTCGCCCTGCACCGGGCGGCCTACGTCCTGTACGCGTTCCCGCGCGCCGCGGAGGAGGGCGTCCTGGTGGTGGGCCCGAACGCCCGGTTCCTCGACTACATCTCCCAGGTCCTGCCCTCGCTCGGAGAGAACGACGTCGTCCTGGCGACCTGCCCGGAACTGGCCGGAGTGTCCACGGACACGGTGGACCCGTTCGACACGGCGCGCCTCAAGGGCGGCTCCGCGCTCGCCGACGCCTTGGCCGGCCTGCTGCGCGATCACCAGGCCCCCGCAGGTGACTTCACCGTGCGGGTCGGACAGGAAATGGTGCACCTGTCCGGCGAGGAGGTCGCGACGGCACGCGACGCCGCCGTGGCGGCCGTACCGGGGCACAACCCCGCGCGCCAGGTGTTCAGGGAGCTCTTGGCCGGCGCCGTCACCGACGCGATGCAACGGGACATGGGCGACCTCCTGGAGCAGATCGACGCCGATGCCGAGAGGATGACGGGCATCGACCTCGACCGGTTCACGGGAGCGGCCCGGCGCCGTGCCGAAGGCGCGGCCGACCCGGGTCCGGCCCACGAGCTGGACGTGGACGCCATCCGAGCCGATCTCCTCGACGACACCGGTGTCGACCGAGCGGTCGAGGCGTTGTGGCCGCGGCTGGCACCCGGTGACCTCGTGAGGGCGCTCCTGACGAACGCCGGCGCTCTCGCCGAGCACCTGCCCCACCTGACCGCGCAGGAGCGGTCCCTTCTGCTGCGCGGTCCGGACGACCCGTGGACCGATGCCGATGTGCCGCTGCTGGACGAGGCGGCGAGTCTGGTCGACGGACCCCCCGAGCGGACGTACGGGCACGTCGTCGTCGACGAGGCGCAGGAACTGACCGCGATGCAGTGGCGGATGATCGTCCGCCGCTGCCCGGCGCGGGCGATGACACTGGTGGGTGACTTCGCCCAGGCGGGCCCGGTCGCGGCGGCACGCGACTGGAAGGAAGCACTGGGCCCCCACGTCGGACCGCGGTTCAAACTGCACAACCTGACCGTCAGCTACCGCACCACGCAGGAGATCCTGGAGAACGTCCGGGACCTGCTCACGCGGATCGCCCCGGACCAGGAGCCCACACGGTCACTGCGAAGCGGTGAGAGCCCTCGCACCGTGACCACGCCTCGGGGTGGTTCGGTCACCGCCGTCGTCCGGGAACTCCGCGCCCAGAGCACCGCGCACCCGGGCGAGCTTCTGGGAGTGATCTGCGCGGACACCAGGGTGAGCGAGCTGACGGCCCGGGGCGTCGCCCACCACGCACGCATCGTGCCGGCGTCCGAAGCACGCGGCCTGGAATTCGACGGGGTCGTCGTCATGGACCCCGACGAGATCATCACGGCCCGACCCGGTGGGGAAAGGGACCTGTACGTGGCCCTGACCCGGGCCACCAAGCGCCTGTGCACCGTCACCGTCCAGCCCGCCTGACGACTCCTGCCGGCCGGGCCCACCGCTACGGGCCCGCGGAGCAGGGCCCCGCATCGCGCGGTGGCACACATGACAAAGGCAAGGAGGGCGTTGCCCACTCCTTGCCACTATCAAGATATAGCGCACAGGGGGCCTTGCGGCAAGGCCCCGGTCATGTTGCAGAATCTCCGACCGGACCCGGAAACAGCCGGAAATCGGGGATTCGCGAAGTACGTACGCGTTCGGCGGCGTACGGGCCGGGCTGGTCGCAGGCGCGCAGCGGCCGGTTGAAAGGCAACGCGCTCAATGGGGGTATTCATGACCGGAGCAGACACGACCGTGAACCAGCACGCAGACCCGGACACAGACCTGGTCGCAGACCTGGCCGCAGACTTGGGCACAGACCTGGACGCGGCCCCGGACACAGACCTGGACGCGGACGTGATCGTGGCCGGTGGCGGGCCGACCGGCCTGATGCTGGCCTGCGAGCTGCGCCTGCACGGCGTGCGGGTGCTCGTACTGGAGAAGGAGACGGAGCCGACCCAGCAGTCCCGCGCCCAGGGGCTGCACGCGCGCAGCATCGAGGTCATGGCCCAGCGCGGTCTCCTGGACCGGTTCCTCGCACTCGGCAAGCAGTACATGGTCGGCGGCTTCTTCGCCGGTCTCGCCAAGTCCTGGCCGGAACGGATGGGCACGGCGCATTCCTACGTCCTCCACATCCCGCAGACCACCACCGAGCGGCTGCTGACCGAGCACGCCGTCGAGGCCGGCGTCGAGATCCGGCGCGGCTGCGAGGTGGTCGGACTGGCCCAGGACGACCGCGGGGTGAGCGTCGAGCTGGCCGATGGCACGCGGCTGCGCTCGCGCTACGCCGTCGGCTGCGACGGCGGCCGCAGTACGGTGCGCAAGCTGCTCGGCGTCGCCTTCCCCGGCGAGCCCTCCCGCGTCGAGACGCTGCTGGGCGTGATGAAGCTGGACGTGGACCCGCAGACGCTGGCCGACGTGACGGCCGAAGTGCGCAAGACGCAGCTGCGGTTCGGCGCCATGCCCATGGAGGACGGCGAGTACCGGGTCGTCGTGCCCGCCGAGGGGGTGGCCGAGGACCGCGCGGCCGCGCCGACCCTGGAGGAGTTCAAGCAGCAGCTGCGGGCGTACGGCGGCACCGACTTCGGCGCGCACTCGCCGCGCTGGCTCTCCCGCTTCGGCGACGCGACCCGCCAGGCCGAGCAGTACCGGGTCGGCCGGGTGCTGCTGGCCGGCGACGCGGCGCACATCCACCCGCCGACCGGCGGCCAGGGCCTCAACCTCGGTCTCCAGGACGCGTTCAACCTGGGCTGGAAGCTGGCCGCGGAGGTAGCCGGCTGGGCACCGGCAGGCCTGCTGGACAGTTACCACGCCGAACGGCACCCGGTGGCGGCCGACGTACTGGACAACACCCGGGCGCAGATCCAGCTGATGTCGTCCGAGCCGGGCGCGCAGGCGGTGCGCCGGCTGATGGCGGAACTGGTGGAGTTCGAGGAGGTGAACCGGTACCTCATCGAGAAGATCACCGCGATCGCGGTCCGCTACGACTTCGGCGCGGGCCACGAGCTCCTCGGCCGGCGGCTGCGGGACCTCCAGCTGAAGCGGGGGCGCCTGTACGACCTGACGCACGCGGGCCGCGGGCTGCTCCTCGACCAGACGGGCCGCCTCTCGGTGGCCGGCTGGGCGGACCGGGTCGACCACGTCGTCGACGTCAGCGAGGAACTCGACGCGCCCGCGGTGCTCCTGCGCCCGGACGGTCACGTCGCCTGGGTCGGCGAGGACCAGCAGGACCTCCTCGCCCACCTCCCCGTATGGTTCGGCCCCGCCACGGCCTGACAGCGCCGTGCGGGCCTCCCGGCCTGGGAGGCCCGCAGAGGTGCGGTCAGGCCCTCCCGGCCGGTAGACCCGCACGGGGCGGCCGTCCGTCGCCCGTCGCCCGTCGCCCGGCCGCGCGGGCGCGGGCACGGGCCGAGTCGCCGGGCGGCATGCCGGGGGCGTGGCGCAGGCTAGGCGGGCTGTTCGGGTGCCGAGGCCGTGATCACCGCGAACGTGCCGCCCTGCGGGTCCGACAGTACGGCCATCCGGCCCGCCGGCATGTCGAAGGCCGGAGCCATGACGTCGGCGCCGGCCCGCACCGCGGCGGCCTGGACGCTGTCCACGTCGTCCACGTGGAAGTACGGCAGCCAGTGGGGCGGCACTCCGGCCGGCAGCGCGGACAGGTCCATCATCCCGCCGACCGCCCGGCCCCCGACCTTGAACTCGGTGTACCCCTCGGCACCCGGCATCTGCGACGCGGCGGTGCTGATCGGGAGGACGGCCGAGTAGAACTCGGCGGCGGCGCGGGTGTCACCGGTGCTCAGCTCGTTCCAGATCAGCGCACCGTGTTCGTTGACGATGCCCGCGCCGTCGAAGCTGCCGGCCTGCCAGAGGCCGACGGTCGCGCCGGTCGGGTCGGTGATGAGGGCCATCCGCCCGAGGTCCATCACGTCCATCGGGCCCATCATGACGCTGCCGCCCGCGTCGGTGACCGACTTGAGGGTGGCGTCGATGGAGTCGGTCGCCAGGTACGTCGTCCAGACGGTCGGCGGCATCGGGTCGGGCACGGTGCCGTCCGGGTTGGACGCCTTCATGATGCCGGCGACCGGCTTGCCCTTGAGCTGGCAGACCGAGTACCCGCCGGTCTCCGGCGGTCCGACCTCTCCCTGCCAGCCGAACAGGTCGCAGTAGAAGTCGAGCGCGGCCTGCTGGTCGGGGACCATCAGGTCGATCCAGCAGGGAGTGCCGGGCTTGTAGGGGCCGTTCATGTCGGGCACGGGGCCTCCGCGTGGCGGGAAAGGGGTCGGACGGGCCATCCCCTTCCCCGACCCCGCACCCCGAACCGGGCCGTACAGGTGAATCACGGCCCGCGCCGCGGCTGACTGCGGGACGCCTGCTCAGCCGTCGGGCTCGGGCAGGATCCGGCCGTCCTCGTCGAGCAGGGGGTGGAGGCGCGCCGGGTCCTGGGTGTCGGACCACATCGCCCGCACGGGCATGGGCGTCGGCCGCGTCGGCTTCCACCGCGGGCTCCACCGGTTCCACGGGCACCCGCACCCCCATCGGCCGCGACCCGGCCCGCCCCACATCCCCACGGTCCATGGCTCCACCCTGTCGGGCACGGCCCGCCCCGTCGCGGACGCGCCCGCGGGCCCGTGCGCCCGTACGGGAGGCCGGGACGGGACCCGGATCTTTGGGGGTTCTGCCAGTACGACGGCCCGGCGCCGTGTGGAGAGACTGCCAGTCGGAGCCGCGGCGCCGAGCCCCGGAGGCGGGGGACGGTCCGCGGTCGCGAACATGACCACACACGGGGAGGACGCCACGATGGGTGTGCAGCAGTACGACGAGATCGGCGAGGCGTACGAGGGTTTCAAGGCGCTGCCGCTGGAGCAGTACGCGGTGGTGCCCGGCTTCCTGGCCCTGGTCGGGGACGTGACCGGCAAGTCGGTCCTCGACCTGGCCTCCGGCACCGGCTTCTACAGCCGGGAGTTCAAGCGGCGCGGCGCCACGGAGGTGCTCGGCGTCGACATCTCCGGTGAGATGGTCGCCGTGGCGCAGGCACTGGAGGAGCGCGAGCCGCTGGGCGTGCGCTACGAGGTGGGCGACGTGTCCGAACTGCGCCCCTTCGAGCGGCAGTTCGACATCGCCCTGGCCGTCCAGCTGCTCAACTACGCGCCGGACATCGCCACCACCGAGCTGATGTGCCGACGCGTGCACCGCAGCCTGAAGCCCGGCGGCGAGCTGTTCCTGCTGAACCAGTCGCCCGACTTCCGCTTCGACGGCCCGACCCCGGAGAAGTACGGCTTCCGCAGCGTGCTGACCGGCGGACAGGCCGAGACCGGCCCGGAGGTGCGCACCACCGCGCTCCTCGACCCGCCGGTCTCGTTCGTCGCGAACCGCCCGCGCCGCGAGGTGTACGAGGACTCGCTGCGGGCGGCCGGATTCAGCGACGTGACCTGGGTCCCGATCCCGGTGTCGGAGGCCGGCGTGCGCACGTTCGGTGCGGACTTCTGGGCGGACTTCCGCGCCAACCCCCCGCTGGAAATGCTCCGCTGCCGCGCCTGACGCCGGCCGGACCGCGCCTCGGCCCCACCCGAACTCCGCCGGTCGGAAGCGGAGTTACCGCGTCGCGCTCGAAGATCGTCAAGTAGTAGGCTCGTTTCGCAACACGACGCGAAGGGGAGCTCAGTGGCGCGGGTTGCGGTGATCGGTGGGGGCATCAGCGGGCTGGGAACGGCGCTCATGCTCGGTCGGCGGGGCCATGCGGTCACGTTGTTCGAGCAGGAGGGCCGGCAGGCCGGAGACGACCTCGACCGGGACTTCTACCACTGGGACAGGCCCCGGGTCCCGCAGGCCGTCCAGCCCCATTCCTTCCTCGCGCCCGTACGCAGCGTGCTGCGCGCCGAGGCCCCCTACGTCCACGCGGACCTGCTGGCGCGCGGAGCCCGGGAGTACCACGACTTCGACTGGTTCGGTGAGCATCCGCCGCACCGGCCCGGCGACGAGGACCTGGTGACCCTGCGCACCCGCCGCATCGTGCTGGAGGCGGCCCTGACCGCGGCCGTACGGCGGGAACGCACCGTCGAGGTGCGGCGGGGCTGCCGGGTGAGCGGCCTCGCCGTCGAGGCGGGCCGCCCCCCACGGGTCACCGGTGTGCGGGTGGGCACGGAGACGTACGGGGCGGACCTGGTCGTCGATGCGTCCGGCCGTCGCTCGCCGGTTCCCGGCCGGCTGGCCGCGGCCGGCTGCCGGCCGCCCGTCGTCGAAAGCCACCGCGCGGGGATCGCCTACCTGTGCCGCTGGTACCGCCTGCGCGCCGACGGCCCGCGTGACCCAGGGCGGGTGAAGACCGGCTCGTCCGCGCCGTTCGCGCTCGCCGGAGTCTTCCCGTCCGACAACGACACCTTCGCGCTGCACCTCGTCCTGTCGACGGGGGATCCGACCCGCGGCGCGCTCACCGATCCCGCCGTGTTCGAGGCGGCCGCCCGCCGCTTCCCCGCCACCGCCGCCTGGCTCGACCTGGCCCCCGAACCGCAGTCGGCCGTGCTGGCCATGGCCGGCCTGGACAACCGCTGGACCTCCCTCACCGACGACGCGGGGCCCGTCGTCACCGGCCTGGTCAACGCCGGGGACAGCCTCGTCCACACCAACCCCACCCTGGGCCACGGCGTGGCGCTCGGCCTGCGCGCCGCCCAGCACCTCGCCACCCACGCCGACGAGATCGCCGCGGACCCCGCGGCCTACCACACCTGGACGGCACAGGCCCTGCGCCCGTGGTTCGACGCACAGGTCACGGCCGACCGGGCCAACGAGCAGAGTCTCACCGAGGGCTCTCCGCCCCCGGACCGGCTGGCCGCGGCCCGGGGCGCCTGCGCCTTCGACGATCCCGTCGTCATGAGGGCCCGGGCCCAGGTACGCCATCTGGTGCGGCCGTCCGCCGAGGCCTACGGCACGGGGGAGGTCGACCGGGCCGTCACCACCTGGCTGGCCGCCCGCCCTGACTTCTCACCCCGGCACGACGGCCCGACCCGGGACCAGTGGGAGGCACTCCTGACGGGGGCACGGAACGGACGCCCCGGGGCTCCGAGGACTTCCTGCACGGCTGGGGCCTGACCCGCCCCTGCGCCGCGCACCGCCCGCTGTCAGTACTCCGGCCGACGGGCCGGCCCGTCGTGCCGTGCGGCTGCCGGCCGGCCTGCCCGATCCTGCTATGGCCGGTCCGTGGGAGTCACACGACCGTCGGCACCGGGGCGGCGGGCCTTCGCGCGGAACGTGCGGCGGTATGTGTCCGGGGGCACGCCGAGGGTGCGGTTGAAGTGCCGGCGGAGCGTCGTGGCGGTGCCCATGCCGGTGGAGTCCGCGATGGCGTCGACGCTGTCGTCGGTCTGCTCCAGCAGGTGCTGTGCGTGGCGGATCCGCTGGGCCAGCAGCCATTGCAGGGGAGTGGTGCCGGTCGCCGCCCGGAAGTGCCGGCTCAGGTGGCGCGAGCTCATCCGGGCCTGACGGGCCAGGTCCTCCACGGTCAGCGGCTGGTCGAGCCGTTCGATGACCCAGGGGAACAGGGCCGTGAGGGGGTGGTCGTCCTGGGCGGGCACCGGGGCGGAGACGAACTGCGCCTGGCCGCCGGACCGGTGCGGGGGTACGACCAGGCGGCGGGCGACGGTGTTGGCGACGGACGAGCCGTGGTCGAGGCGGACGAGGTGCAGGCACAGGTCCAGCGCCGCGGCCTTGCCTGCGGAGGTGAACACACTGCCGTTGTCCACGTAGAGGACGTCCGGGTCGACCTCCACCGCCGGGTAGCGGGCCGCGAGGGCGTCGGTGTGCGCCCAGTGCGTGGTGGCGCGCAGCCCGTCCAGTACGCCGGCGGCGGCCAGTACGAACGCGCCCGTGCACAGCGAGGCCACGCGGGCGCCCGCGGCGTGGGCCGCGCGTACCGCCTCGACCAGCTCGGCGGGCGGGTCCACGTCGACGTCCGCCCAGCCGGCGACGATGACGGTGTCGGCGTCGCGGAGGCGGTCGAGGCCGTGGTCGGGTTCCAGTCGGAACCGGCCGAAGCGCACCGTGTCCGTCCCGCAGACCGTGAGGTCGTACCAGGGGACGGTCACTGCGGCCGGCGCGGAGCCGAAGACCTCCATCGCCACGGAGAGTTCGAAGTGGAGCATCCCTTCGGTGGCGGCCAGCGCGACAGATCCCATGTCCGAAAGTGTACGGGGCACGTCGTTCCGGACACTCACCGTCCAGCGTTCAACCACACCAGGATGGAGGCAGTTGATCGGCGCGAGCACAGGAGACAGACCATGGCAACGGGGCAGACAGCGACGGTGACGGTGACGGTGTACGGGGCGTACGGACACACCGGCCGGTTCGTGGTGGCCCGGCTCCGGGAGCGCGGGTTCGTCCCGGTCCTGTCGGGGCGGGACGCGCACAAGCTCGGGGCACTCGCGGACGAGTTCCCGGGGCTCGACGTCCGCCCCGCGCCGGTCGACGACCCGGACGCGCTCGACCGTGCACTGGCCGGGGCGGCGGCCGTCGTCAACTGCGCGGGACCGTTCGCCACGACGGCCGCCCCCGTGATCGAGGCGGCCCTGCGCGCCCGGATCCCGTACGTCGACGTGGCGGCGGAGATCGAGGCCAACGCCGACACCTTCGCGCAGTTCGCGGACCGCGCCCGCGACGCGGGCACGGTGATCGTCCCCGCCATGGCCTTCTACGGGGGCCTCGGCGACCTGATGGTCACCGCGGCGATGGACGACTGGACGACGGCGGACGAGGCGCACATCGCGTACGGACTGGACGGCTGGCACCCCACGGAGGGGACGCGCGCCGCCGGCAGGGTCTCCGCCGAACGCCGTGGCGGACGACGCGTCCGCTTCACGAACGGGCAGTTGGAGTACCACGACGACGAACTGCCCACCCTCCGATGGCCCTTCCCGGACCCGGTGGGACCGCGGGACGTCATCGGCGGGTTCACGATGGCCGACGTCGTCACCGTCCCGAGCCACCTGTCCATCCCCGAGGTGCGCACCTACATGACGGCCGAGGCGGCGGGCGGCGTGGTGGCCGCTGACGCGCCGGCCCCCACCGCGGTCGACGAGCACGGCCGGTCCGCACAGACCTTCCTCGTCGACGTCGTGGTGCGATCCGGCGACACCGAGCGGCGTGCCGTGGCGAGCGGCCGGGACATCTACGCCGTCACGGCACCCCTCGCGGTGGAAGCGGTCGACCGCATCCTCACCGGACGGACCCTGAGGGCCGCCGGCGTCGTGTCCGCCGGTGAACTCTTCGAAGCGCCCGGCTTCCTCCGTGCGCTGGCCCCGCACATCGAAGTGGAGCTGCGCCCGTAGCGGGCGGCCCCGCGCCCAGGGGCCTCGCGGAGGCGTTCGTACGTCGGGGCGAGGTGCGCGCGGCAGGCCGCGGCGTCGCTGACCCGTCGGGCACCGACGCGGACGCCGGACGCGGTGAGCAGGTGGCGGACCTGCTCGGCCCGACCGCCAGGACGACGACGCAGTGGTCGCCGCCGTCGGCCTGCGGTGTGCCGGGCCGGTGCAGCAGCAGGCCCGTGTCCACCGGCCCGACGTGGACCGGCCCCGCGGCGCAGACGGTCCGGAGCGCACGTAGTCGGGCACGGGAACCTCAGGGCGTGCGACGTACCGCCCAGCGGGATATGCGCCCGCGTTCCTCGGCCACGTACAGGGTGCCGTCGGGGCCGAAGGCCAGTCCGTGGGGCTCGCAGTCGGGGGCCCCGAGCGGGTGCTCGGTGATCTTCCCGTCCGGGGTGACGGAGCCGACCCGGCCGGTGCCCCATTCGGTGAACCAGCAGGACCCGTCCGCGGCGACCGCGACGGCGTGCGGCCGGCAGTCGGCCTCGGGCAGCACGAACTCGTCGATCTCCACACCCGTCCTGCCGGGCGTGAGCCGCCCGATCCGCCCGGCCCCGATCTCGGCGAACCACAGGCTCCCGTCCGAACCGGCCGCGAGCCCGACCGGGGCCGCGCCGGGGGTGGGCAGCGGGTGGGGGCGGACCTCGCCGGAGACGGAGATCCGACCGACGGCGTCGGCCCGGTTGAGGGTGAACCACAGGGCGCCGTCGGGTCCGGTCGTGAGGAAGGACGGGAATCCCCCCTCGCACGGCAGCGGGAACTCGCGGACCTCGCCGTCCGTGCCGATCCGGCCGACGCGGTCGGTGTTCGTGCAGGTGAACCACAGGCCGCCGTCGAGCCCGGCCGCGATTCCGTAGGGTCCGCCCGCGCCGCCGGGCAGTGCGTACGAACGGGATGCGCCCTCCCCCGTGATCCTGCCGATCCGGTGGTCGCGGTAGCGGGTGAACCACAGGGCGCCGTCGGGACCGGGGGCGATCAGGGTGGGGCCGCAGTCGGGGGAGTCGAGTGCGAACTCCTCGACGAGGCCGGACGCGGGGGTGAGGCGGGCGATCCGCCCGGCGTGGACGAGGGTGCACCACAGGGTGCCGTCCGGCCCGACGGCGAGCGCGTACGGCCCGGAACCGGCGGTGGGGAGCGTGTGGGTGCCGAGCAGCGTGAGGGAGGTGGTCAAGCGGGGAGTCCTTTCGGGAACGGTGCGGGAGTCCGGACGGTGCGGCTGCGGCCGGAGGGCCGTCACGTGCGGGCGTAGGCCGTGGCGAGCGTCGCGGCACGCGCCGCGGCGGGTGACGGGGCCTGCAGGGCGAGCCGCTCGCCCGACCAGCGGGAGCACACCAGCCGGTCGTGGCTGACGACGACCACCGCGCCGGCGAACTGCGTCAGGGCCTCCTCCAGCTCCTCCGCCAGGGCGGGGGAGAGGTGGTTCGTGGGCTCGTCCAGGAGCAGGACGTCGGCCGGTTCGGTGACCAGGCGGGCCAGGGCCAGCCGCCGTCGCTGTCCGACGGACAGGGAGGCGACCGGGGCGGACAGCCGGTCCGGGGCGAACAGCCCCAGCGACAGCAGCCGTTCGGCATGCTCCTCGGGAGTCCCGGGGCGGCCCTGCGCGTAGGCGCGGAGCAGGGTTCCGCGACCCGCGGGGACGTCGGTGTGCTGGGCGAGCAGGCCCGTCCGGCCGTGCCGTACGACCTGCCCGCGGTCGGGGGCGAGGGCTCCGGCCAGGACGTGCAGCAGGGTGCTCTTGCCCGCTCCGTTCGGCCCCGTGACGAGCAGTCGGCCGCCGGCCGGCAGGGTCACGTCCACCGGCGCGAGCCGCCCGTCCACCGCGACGCCCGTAGCGGCCAGCACCACCGGAACGTGCCTGCCGGACCCGTCCGGCGGGCACGTTCCGGTGGTGGCGGTGCGCGGTACGGCCGTGAACCGCAGTGGGTCGGCGGGCGCGGGCACGGGCCGGGCCAGCAGGCGGGCGAGCCGTTCCTCGGCGTTGCGGACACGGCTCGCGAGGGACTGCTGGACCCGGCCGGCGGCGCGGTCGTACGCCATCTTGTTGCCGTCCTTCATGGCCCGGCCGGGCGCCACGCGGCGGGCCGTGACGGCGCCGGCCTCGCGCTGGCGCGCCACCTCCGCCCGCCAGGCGGTGTGGGCCGCGGTGCGCCGCCGCCGCTCGGCGGCGCGCTCCGCGAGGTGGCCTGCGTACCCGTTCCCGTAGCGCACGGCACGGTGGAGGTCGCCGTCGACCTCCAGGAGCGAGGTGGCGACGCGTTCGAGGAAGGCCCGGTCGTGGGAGACGGCGACCGTGATGCCGCGGCGGGCACACAGATGGTCTTCCAGCCAGGTCAGGGCGGCGCCGTCGAGGTGGTTGGTGGGCTCGTCGAGGAGCAGTACCTCCGGGGCTGCGGCGAGCAGCACGGCGAGGCGCAGGCGTACCCGTTCGCCTCCGGACAGGCCGCCGACGGCGCGTTCGCGGGGCAGGCCGGGCAGACCGAGGCCGTGCAGGGAGCGCTCCACGCGGGCGTCCGCGTCGTACCCGCCGCGCAGTTCGAAGGCGGTGAGGGCGTCGGCGTACGCGGTGAGGGTTCCGGCGGTGGCGTCGCCGTCGGCCATCCGGGCCTCCAGTGCGCGCAGGTGCAGCTCCAGGGCGCGCAGCTCGGCGAGGGCGCGGTCGACGACCTGCTGGACGGTCAGGTGCGGGGGGAGGTCATCCTCTTGCGCGAGGTGGCCGACGCCGCCTTCGGCGCGCAGGACGACCTCGCCGCGGTCGGGGCGCTCGACCCCGGCCAGCAGCCGGAGCAGGGTGGACTTGCCGGAGCCGTTCTCGCCGACGACGCCGAGGCGTTCCCCGAGGGGGACGGAGCAGTCCACGGAGTCGAGGACGAGGCGGCCCTCGTAGGACTTGGTGAGGTCAGACGCGGTGAGCTGTGCGGTCACGGGGCGGCTCCGGGAGGCGGGGGGAGGGGGGCGGCGTCATGGCGGTGGGGCGCGCGGCGGCGAGGCGGTGGATGAGCACCGGAGTTCTCCTTTAAAGCGACGGATGTTGCGTTAAAATGCTGGCATGGATTCCCCGCTGCAGGCAAGCGATGGTTCCGGCCGACAGGAACCGGCCGTCAAACGCCGCCGGACGGGCGGCCGCAGCGCCCGCGTCCGCACCCAGGTGCTGGAGGCGGCCGGCGTGCTGCTCCTGGACGTCGGGTACGACGCACTGACCGTCGACGCGGTCGCGGAACGCGCCGGCGTCCACCGCACGACCGTCTACCGGCGCTGGGGTGACGTCGGGCGCCTGCTGGCCGACGTACTGGACGCCGCCTCCGACGACACGTGGAGCCCGCCGGACACCGGGTCGCTGGAGGGCGATCTGACCGCCCTCGGCCAGGAGGTGTACGAGGCCCTGGCGGGCGGCGGGCCGAACCTGACCACGGCCCTGATCGCCGCCGCGTTCCGGACGCCGGAGGCGGCGGCAGCGCTTTCGCGCTTCTGGGAGGACCGCTACGCACGCTGCGCGGTGGTCGTCACCAGGGCGACCGACCGGGGCGAGCTGCCCGGTCCGGCCGACAGCCGGGCGCTGCTGGTCGCCGCCACCGCCCCGGTCTACCACGAGCTGCTGATGCTCCGGGCCGCTCCCGATGCGGCACTGCCGCGCCGCGCCGCCGCGGCCGCGGTCGCGGCGGCCCGCGTCGGCGCTTTCGCCGCACGCCCCTGACCGGCCGCCCGGCCCGAGTCCGCGGACGCCGTTCCCGGCGGCCTAGCGGGAACGGCCGGGGGCCGGGGAGGACAGCGTGAGACGACGTACGGCCGCCACGACGCCGCCCGCGCCGTCCTCCCCGGACAAGTGCCGCCCGGCGGCCGCGGCAGCCTGCGCGTACGACGGGTTCCGCACCGCGGCCGTGAGCGCGTCGGCCAGGCTTTCGGCCGTCAGGGACCGGAAGGGGATCGGGGCCGTCCCCGCACCGATCGCGGCGAGTCGCGCGGCCCAGAACGGCTGGTCCGCGGCCACCGGCACGGTGACGGACGGGATCCCGGCGCGGACCGCCGCGGCCGTGGTGCCCGCTCCGGCGTGGTGGACGACGGCGGCCAGTCGCGGGAACAGCAGGGCGTGCGGCACGTCGCCGACGGTCAGCACGTCGTCCCCGGCCCCGGCCCCGGCCCCGTCACCGGCCCCGTTCCCGCTCCCGTCCCCGTTGGCGGCGAGCCCGGCGCTGCCCGACTGGAGGATCCCCCGCAGCCCGGCCCTCCGCAGGGCCCGTACGGCGATGGCGCCCAGGCGTTCCCCTTCGCCGGCGGCCATGCTGCCGAAGCCGACGAGGACCGGTGGCGGCCCCGCCGCCAGGAAGTCCTCCAGCTCCGCGGGCAGTCGGCGGGCGGCGTCGACATACGGCCACCAGCAGCCCGTCACCGTCAGAGGGGCCGCCCAGTCGGACGGGCGCGGCACCAGCGCCGTGCTGAAGCCGTGGAGGACGGGCCAGCCGGCCTCGTCCTGCCGCCGGCGCATCCGGGCGGCCGTCAGCGCAGGCAGCTCCAGGCGCTCGCGCAGCCGGGCCACCGCCGGCTCGAAGACACGGTCGGCCATGTGCAGGGTGAACCGCCCGGCGGCCCGGTTGCCGAACCGGCCCAGCGAGCGGGTCCCCGCCACGATGGGGGCGAAGTCGCCGGTCGGGGCCGTGGGCGTCAGGTACACGCCCATGCTCGGTATCCCGGTGGCCTCGGAGACGTGCCAGCCGAGCGGGGCGGTGGTGGTCGACAGCAGGAGCAGGTCCGTGCCCTCGGCCACGGTGTCCGCGAAGCCCTCGCCGAGATCGGTGAGGAACGCGGCGGCGGCCCGCATCAGTTCCCGTCCGCCCTGGACGGCGCCGTGCGCGCGGGGGTCGGCGGGCAGCGGCCGGAACTCCAGCCCGGCTTCCTCTGCCAGCGGCGCGAACGACTGCGTGGCGGCGAGTGCGACCTCGTACCCCGCATCGCGCAGCGCGACGCCGAGTCCGGTGTAGGGCGCGACGTCACCGCGCGATCCGGCCGTGGCGATCAGGATCCTCATCGGTCTTCCTTAGGAGTGGTTCTTCGGCGGGCGGGCGGCGGGACGCGTTGGCGTGGACCGCCCGTGCCAGGTAGGCGGCCAGGCCCGGGCGCTGCTGCGAGGGCGGCACGACGAGGGCGAAGGCGCGCGGATCGGCGGCGAAGTCGTCGGCGATCCGCCGGTGCATCTGCGGCGGGCAGGGCGTGAACCAGCGGGTCACGTGCAGCCGGTGCTCCTCGGCGACGTCCATCGCCCGCTGACCGTCGGCGGGTTCGCCGTCGTCGTGGACGGCGAGCAGCTCCGCCCGCCAGGTGGCGGCCTCGTCCATCAGCCGGCGCCAGTCCTCCCTGGTGTGGGCGCCGGCCCGCGCCATCGCCTCCCGGTGTCCCTCCGAGTCCCGCCACTTCAGCTGGGCGTCGACGGCGTAGCTCAGGTCGAAGGAGATCTCACCGAAGACGTCGAAGCGTTCCCCGGGTGTCAGGGACACCCCGGTCTGCTGGACTTCGATCGCCCGCTCGGCCACCTCGGCGAGCCGTTGCAGCCGGCCGATCTCCTCCGACAGCCGCCGTTGCCGGGTCCGCAGGTGCTCCAGCGCGTTGGCCTGCGGGTCCGCGAGTATCTCGGCGATCTCCTCCAGGGTGAAGCCCAGTTCGCGGTAGAAGAGGATCTGCTGGAGCCGTGCGAGGTCGGCGTCGTCGTAGCGGCGGTAACCGGCCCGGCTGCGCTCACCGGGCGAGAGCAGGCCTGCCTTGTCGTAGTGGTGCAGCGTGCGTACGGTCACCCCGGCGAAGGCCGAGACCTGACCCACGGTATAGCCCATGTCCGGACCTGCCCTTTCGTTCGTCCACAGCCTCAAGCCTGACGTAGGGGGAGGGTCAACTCCGGCGCGCCCCGGGCCGCTCAGGGCCGCACCGGCCGCGGACGGGGCCGTCAGGTCACGTCGGTCACGGCAGCCACGTCGGCCCCGGTGGCCTGCCTGCGTGCGTGCAGGGCGTGCGCGCCCAGCGGGAGGGGGGTGTGGCCGACGAGCCGGAGCCCGCAGTCGCCCAGCAGCCGGGCGTAGTGGTCCGCGGTGCGCTCCGCCCCACCGGTGTTGCACAGCATGTGCAGGTCCCAGGCGGTGGCCAGCGAAGGGGCCGCGGCGTCGGCCGGCAGCAGCCGCTCGACGATCAGGAGGTCGGCGTGCGCGGGCATGGCCTCGGCGCAGTACCGCAGGATGCTGCGGCACCGGGCGTCGTCCCAGTCGTGCAGCACCCGCGAGAGCAGGTAGACGTCTCCGCCCGCGGGGACGTCCGCGAAGTCGCCCGCCCGGTAGTCGCAGCGTGCCCCGGCGGCGCCGCCGCCGAGGCGGGTGCGGGCCGCGGCGAGGACCTGGGGGCGCTCCAACAGCACCCCGTGCAGGGCGGGGTGGGCGGTCAGGACGCGTTCGAGGAGTTCCCCGGTGCCGCCCGCGATGTCGACGACGGTACGGGGGCGGCCCGAGGCGGCGGCGACCGCGGCCGCCACGAGCACCGGGTGCCCGGGGAGCGAATCGAACATCGTGGCGGAGGACGCCATGGACTGGTCGAACAGCGCGGACAGTTCCGGGTGGCGGGCGAAGTGGTCGAAGTGGTTCTCGCCGTGCAGGTACTCGAAGCCGGGCTGCCCGGTCCGCACGGTGTGGGTCAGGTGGGCGAACGACGCGTAGAACGGGCCGCCGTACATCAGGGCGAGGGGCCGCATCGAGCACGGGGCCTCCGCGTCCAGGAGCGCGCCGACACCGGTGAGGCGGTACCCGCCCGGCCCTTCGGACACCACGTCCAGCATGGCGAGGTACCGCAGCAGGGTCGCCAGGCTGCGCGGGTCGGCGCCCACCTCCCGCGCCAGCTCCGCGACACCCGAACCCGGGCGCCGGCCGATGGCCTCCGGGAGCCGGAGCTCCGCGCACGCCGCGAGCGCCTGGGTGGTCCAGGCACCGGTCAGCAGGCGCAGGAGCGATTCCGCGGGCGTCGCTCCTCCCGGTTGCCGGTCGAGGTGCTCCGCCAGTACGTCGCGGTGGTCGCCGCCCGCGTACAGCTCCACCCGCCGGTAGTCCGTCTTGGTGCCGGCCGGGGCGCTGAAGTAGAACACGGTCCCGTTCTCGTGCGGGTTGTAGCCGCCGCCGTCGGGTGCGGCGCCGTACCGCGCGAAGCTCGCCAACAACCCGCGCAACACCAGCTGGTCGGGCCGGACGACCTCGAAGGCCAGGTGCGCCTCCTGGTCCGTGCGGCGTTCCCGTGCGGCGATCCCGGCCGACGCCGAACCCACGGGGACGGTCAGCGCGAACACCTCGACCGCACGGTGCTCCCCGTACGGGCCGCGGACAGCGGGACGGAGAATCCTTACGTCAAGATCCGCCGGGTTGCGGCCGTGGCGTCCGGCGAGGCGGTCGCGCACCACCACGCTCGGCTGGTCCGCCGTATCGGGCGCCAGCCCGCAGGCCGCGAGCTGCGCGCGCAGGGCGTGCTCGTCGGGCGGGAAGACGAGCACGGCGGCGTGTGCGAAGCGGCACCGGTCCGTCAGGGCACGCAGCTCGGGGCCGTCCAAACCGGGCAGCACCCGTGACAACACGAGGGAGGTGTCCTGCTCGCGGACGAAGGCGGCGGTCGCGCTCAGCCGCGCCGCGTCGTCCACGAGGTGCGGCGTCGCCGTGGTGGTGGGCAGGGTGGAGCAGTCCTCAGTGTGCATGGCGTGTCCGAATCGAAGGAGGGAGGGGGCCTGGGCGCGCGGGGACCGGACCGGACCGCGCCGGACCGGGCCGGACCGGACCGTGAACGGCCACAGGCACGGGCACGGAGCTTCCCCGGGCGGTCCCGGGCCGGGCCCGGAGGAAAGGGTGGAGGTCAGCGTGAAGGCGGGCGGGGGCGTTGTGGGCGTTGCGGGCCGGCTCCTTGGGCGTGCTCCCCGGGCCGGCTTCCCGGGCCGGCTCCCCGGCCGGAGCCGAGCCCTGAGGGCCCGGGCACCCGCGGGTCAGATCCCGACGTAGTGCTCGGCGAACCAGTCCTGCGTGGTGCGCACATCGCGCAGCGAGGCGAGGCGGGAGCGCCGCAGCCGTTCCTGGAAGGGCGTGGCCTCCGCGGGATCCGACGCCCCGTGCAGGAGGCGGATCATCCAGTGCGAGAACTCCTGCGCCCGCCAGATGTGGGCCAGGCACCGCTCCGAGTAGCGGGCGAGCGGCTCGGCGTCGCCGTGTACGAGGGCACCGGTCAGGGCGACGGCCAGGACCTCCGCCTCCAGCACCGCGAGGTTCGCTCCCTTGGCGGCGGCGGGGCTGATCAGCGCGGCGGCATCGCCCACGAGGAACAGCGCGCCGTGCCGCAGCGGTTCGAGCACGTCGGATTCGAGGTCGACGACGCTCCGCTGGACGATCGGGCCGCGCCGCAGGGGGCCGTACTCGTCCGCGCGCATGCGCAGGGCCAGTTCGTCCCAGATCCGGTCCTCGCTCCACGCGTCGCCGCGGTGCCCGGGACGCCACTGCAGGTAGTAGCGGGTGATCCCGGCGGAGCGGGCCATGTGCCCGGCGAAGCCGCGCGGGTGGAGCGCGTAGCCGACGGCGTCCATGCTCGGCGGAGCCTGCGCGAGCAGACCCAGCCAGGACACCCCGTGGTGGCGGTGGTGTCGGACGGCGCCGTGCGGGAGCGAGCGCCTGCCGGCGCCGTGCCGTCCGTCGCAGGCGGCGACGTAGCGGGCCCCCCACCGCCCGGGACGCCCGTCCGGCTCACGCACCGTCACCGAAGGGCTCGTCCCGTCGGCGTCGAGCACGGCCGTGGCCTCGGTGCCGAAGCGGATCCGTCCGCCGGCGTCGTGGTACTGCGCGAGCAGGTCGGCGACCAGCTCGTGCTGGGGGTAGACGGTGTGCGGCTCGCCGCGGCCCAGCCGTCGGTAGTCCAGGCGGAAGCGCCCGTCGCCGGTGCGGAACTCGCAGACGCCGTGCTCCTGTCCGCGTCGGCGCAGGCCCTCGTCCAGGCCGTTGCGGGCGAGGACGCGCACCGTGTGGGCGGCGAGGAATCCGGCCCGCGCCCGGTTGAGGAGGTGCTCGCGGTCGGCGCGTTCCAGGACGACGCAGTCGATCCCGCTCCGGAGTAAGAGGTTCCCCAGCACCAGTCCGGACGGACCGGCGCCGAGGATGACCACATCAGCCGAGTTCTGCGCGACCCGGGCGTACTGACTCTCTGTCACAACGGAGGATCATAGGGACTGGTCAACGCGATGATCGTCAAAGATCACCCGTATGCCCGCTCCAAAGGGAAAAGGATTCTGCCGCACGTCGGGGGAGTCTTCGGATGACGAAGCCCCCTACGCGGCGGGCGGACCCCCCGCGGACCGGACCACGTTCTCGACCACCCGAGGTTGCCCTATGCCGGAAGCCGTCCATGGCGGTCCCCGGGCCGGTCCGACACCCCTGGACCTCGCGGCGTCGTTGTCTCCGCGTCCGTCACGAACACCCCGCGCCCCCGCCGTTCGTTGGGAGTCACGTGTCGCCTCCACACCGCCCGGCCCCCACGGGCGTCCCCACGCCCCGCAGACGCTTCGTCGTCGCCTCCATGGCGTGTGCCGGAGGAATGGTGATGCTGGACCAGACCGTCGTCGCGATCGCCCTCGACCCGATGGCGGCGGGCCTGGGACTGACCACGTTCGTGATGCACGGCGTGGTGCTCGTCTACGTGCTTTCGCTGTCCGCCTTCGCCCCCGTCGGCGGCATGACGGCCCGCCGGTTCGGGCTCGTGCGCACCTTCCGGCTCGGGACCGTGCTCTTCGCCGTCGCCTCGGGGGTCTGCGGCCTCACCCCGGCCGGAGATGCCGCCGCGCCGTTCGTGCTCGTGATGCGGGCCGTCCAGGGCGTGGGCGCCGCGCTGATGCTCCCCGTGGCCACCACGGTGATCACGGACGTGTACGAGGAGCGTGATCGGGGCAGGGCGCTCGCGCTCTACGCCGGTCTGGCCCAGGTCTTCTTCGTCATGGGCCCCGTGGTGGGGGCGGTGCTCACCCAGCTCCTGGGCTGGCGCTCGGTGTTCCTCGTCAACGTGCCCGTCGCCGCGGCGATCCTCTGGCTGATCGCCCGCGCCCGGCTGACCGGGGGAGAGGAAGCGGAGAGCGGAGCACTCACCGCGATCCAGCCCCTCGTGGTGATCTTCTCCCTGGGTGTGCTGGTCCTCGGGCTCTACCAGTGCGGTGGCGCGTGGGGCTTCACCGACCTCAGGACGATCACCGCCCTCACGACGGGTGCCTTGGCCCTGGCCCTGGCGGTGCGGCTCGTCCTGAGGTCCCGGCAACCGCTGCTCGACCTGCGGCTGCTGGGCATCCGACCGTACGCCGTCGCGGTGGCGCTCACGTTCCTGGTGCAGGCCCCGCAGCTGATCGTCCTGGTGCACGGCACGCTGTTCCTGAGGCAGGCCATGCACCTCCCGCTGCTGACCACCGGCCTCTGCCTGCTCCCCCTGGTCGCGTCCCTGGCGGTGGGCACCTTCAGCTCCGGGCACCTGCTGGACCGCTCCGGTTCGATCCGGGTACCCGTACTGCTCGGCCTGGCCACCGCCACGGTCGGCGCGGCGCTGTGGACGCTGGCCCTGCCGTCGCGCGAGTACGTCTGGCAGGTCCCCGGCATGGTCCTCGCGGGCCTCGGGATGGGCCTGCCGGTTCCCGCCCTGAGCGCCGAACTGATGCGCGCGGTCCCCGAGGACAAGCGGGCCGATGCCTCGGTGCTGCGGCAGACGCTGCGGCAACTGGGCGGAGCCGTCGGCCTGGCGACCGCGGGAGCCGTCGTACTGGCCGCCAACGCCGAGGCGGCCGACGAGGCGGGCATCGTCACCGCCACGGCCGCCCCGGCGGGATTCATGGTCGCGAGCTGCGTCCTGGGCGCCGCCCTGCTGTTCGCCGCCGTGATGCTGCACGGGAGGGCGCGCCCGCCCGTCCGGTGACCGCGACCACGGGCCGGGCCGCAGTGTGGTGGGGCGGGCCGGGCGGGGGGGCCGGGCCGGGGTGGAGGTGGGTACACCCCCGCCGGGTGGCCAGGTGCAGTGGCCGCGGGCCCCGTGCCCGGCATCGTCGTCCGTGCAGGGAACACGAGCAGACGGGCGGGTCGGACATGGCAGCGGTGGGCGGCGCGGAAGCAGCCGGGCACGGTGGCGCGCGGGGCGCGGCGGGGACGCGGGGCGAGGCGGGGACGTTGAGCGCGGCGGGGACGTGGGGCGAGGCGGGGACGTTGAGCGCGGCGGGGACGTGGGGGGCGGCGGGGCTCTTCACGGCGGTCGCCTTCGTGGGGGGGGGGGTACTGGGTGCGGTGCAGCCGGGCACCGGAGTCCCCACCGAGGTGGTGCAGCTGACCCAGTTCGGGCCGGCCCTGGGGGTGGGCGCGGTCGCCCTCCACCGGTGGCGCAGGACCCGCGAGCTGCTGCGCGGTGGCGGCGCGCGCGGGCTGCGCCGGGTGCCGGCGGTCCTCGGCTCGGCCGTCCTGATCGTCGCGCTCACGGTTCTCGGGTACGGGTGGGCGACCGGGGGTGTCGGGTTCGCGCCTCAGGGAGCCCTGCACCACCCCTTCGCCCTGATCGCGGTGGCACAGCTGGTAGGGGCGTGCGGGGAGGAGATCGGCTGGCGCTGCTTCCTCCAGCCGCTCCTGCGGACCCGGCTGGGGGCGGTGGCCTCGTCGGTCGTGGTGGGCGTGGTGTGGGGCGCGTGGCACGTACCCGTCTTCGCGCAGGACCCCGCCTACGCGGCGGGCTTCCTCCTGGCCACCGTGACCATGTCGGTGGTGCTGGGTCTCGCCCTCGACGGCACGGGCGGCCGGTACCGGCTGCTGCTCGCCGGCGGCTTCCACACCCTGGTCAACCTCGGGCTGCTGCTGTTCATGGACGAGGAGTCCGGGGCGGTCCTCCCGATGACCTGCTTCGGGCTGTCCTGCCTCCTGGTGGCCCTGGTACGAACGGCCCGACACCGCACACCGACCCCGAAGCGGGCCCCGGCAGAGGCCCCAGCGGAGGCGCCCGCACCCACGACCACGTCCGCGCCGACTACGCTTCGTGGGACATGAGTTCGATACCCTCCCGCTCCCGTACGGCGCTCTCGCGGCGGCTGGCCGCCGTCGGGCGTTGCCACCTCGCCGGGCTCCTGGGCCTGTGGGTCTGCGTCGTCGGGTGCGGCGTCGTGGGCGCGTTGCTGCTGCTGCCGGTCGGCCTCGGTCACCGGCTGCTGCCGCCGGCCGCGGGCGCGCTGCGCCGCTGCGCGGACCGCGCCCGCCGTCGGGCGGCGCAGTGGTCCGGGGTGCGGATCGGGTCGCCGGATCCGCTCCCGGGCTCCGGTACGGCAGGGGCCCGCGCCGTCCTGGCCGACGCCGGGTTCTGGCGGGACCTGACCTGGGCGTGGCTGGAGCCCGTCGTGGGCGGCCTGCTGGTCGCCGTACCCCCGTCCCTGTTCGTGTACGGGCTGTTCGGGGCGCTCGTCCAGCCCTTCGTGTGGCGCCGGCTCGACGACGGCAACTGGTACGCCTTCGTCCCCGTGCACAGCACCGCCCTGATGGTCGCGGCGCTGGTGCTGGGCCTCGCCTTCATGGCCGCGGGCGCGCTCCTCGCCCCGCCCGTGCTGCGCCTGCACGCCGGCTGGGGCCGGCAGCTCCTCGCCCCGCCGCGCAGCACCGAGCTCCACCGCCGCATCGATCGGTTGACGCAGACCCGGGCCGACGCCCTGGACGGCCGGGCGGCCGAACTCCAGCGCATAGAACGGGACCTGCACGACGGGGCGCAGGCCCGGCTCGTCGCCCTGGGGATGCGCCTCGACAGCGCGACGCGGCTGCTCCAGGACGATCCGGCAGCCGCCCGGGCGGCACTGCTGGAGGTGCGCGAACTGTCCGCGCGGGCCCTGCAGGACCTGCGCGACCTGGTCCGCGGCATCCAGCCGCCGGTCCTCACGGACCGCGGACTGGGCGACGCCGTGCGCTCGCTGGCACTCGACAGCTTCCTCGACGTGAGCGTCGAGGCCCGGCTGGCCGGGCGGCTGCCCGCCGCGGTGGAGTCGGCCGCGTACTTCGCCGTCAACGAGCTGCTGGCCAACGCGGCCAAGCACTCCGGCGCGGGCCGCGTCGAGATCGTCCTCGTACACGACGGGCCGCCTGCCGAGGCCCCCTCCGGCTCCCCTTCCCACGTCCCCTCCGGCTCCCCTTCCCGCGCCCCCTCCGACGGCCGCCCGCGGCTGCGCGTCACCGTCACCGACGACGGGCGCGGCGGGGCGGATCCCGCCCGGGGGACCGGACTGCTCGGCATCCGGAGACGGTTGGCTACCTTCGACGGGAGCCTCGTCCTGCACAGCCCGCAGGGCGGTCCGACCACAGTTGCCCTGGAGATCCCGTGCGCGTCGTCCTTGCCGAAGACCTCTTCCTGCTGAGGGACGGCCTGGTCCGCACGCTCACCGAGCACGGCTTCGACGTCGTCGCCGCCGTGGACAACGGCCCCTCCCTCCTGCGCGCCCTGCTGGAGCACCGGCCGGACGTCGCGGTCGTCGACGTACGCCTGCCGCCGGGCTTCACCGACGAGGGCCTCCAGGCCGCCCTCGAAGCCCGTCGCCACCACCCCGGCCTGCCGGTCCTGGTGCTGTCCCAGTACGTCGACCAGCTCTACGCGAACGAGCTCCTGGCGAGCGAGGACGGCGGCGTGGGCTACCTGCTCAAGGACCGGGTCACCGACACCGGCCAGTTCATCGACGCCGTACGCCGCGTCGCCGCCGGCGGGACGGTCCTGGACCCGCAGGTGATCGGCCGGCTGCTGTCGCGCGGCGACGCCCGCGGCACCATATCCGCCCTCACCCCGCGCGAACGCGACGTCCTGGAGCTGATGGCGGAGGGCCGCTCGAACGCCGCGATCGCGGGCACCCTCCACTTCAGTGAGAGCGCCGTCGCCAAGCACACCGCGAGCATCTTCGCCAAGCTCGGCATCGCCCCCTCGACGGAGGACAACCGCCGCGTCCTGGCCGTCCTCGCCTACCTGCGACGCTGACCCGCCTTCGGCGGTCCACGACCACTACGACGACTACGACCACTACGACGACTACGACGTCTACGACCACTACGACGTCTACGACCACTACGACCACTACGACCACTACGACGTCTACGACCACTACGACGACTACTACGGCGAGGAGCCGCAGCGCGTAGGCCGTCCCGGCGCGGGCTCCACCATGAGCAGGTCAGGTGCGCAGGCGGGCGTTGAGCCGGGCCGCCTGGCGTGTCAGGTGGTCGCGCTCGGCGAGGTTGGGCGCCTTGTGGGCCGCCTCGGCGTACAGCCGGGCCGCCGTCGCCAGGTCGCCGTCGCGCTCGTGGAGGTACGCCGCCACCGCGGTGTGACGGGGGAGCGAGGCGTCCAGCGCCGCGAGAGCCGTCAGGCCCGCGCGCGGTCCCTCGGCCTCGCCGACGGCCACGGCGCGGTTGAGCCGTACGACGGGGTTGTCGGTCAGGCGCAGCAGCTCGTCGTACCACTCGACGATCTGCACCCAGTCGGTCTCCTCGGCGGTGGGCGCGTCGGCGTGCAGGGCCGCGACGGCGGCCTGCGCCTGGAACTCGCCCAGCCGGTCACGCGCGAGGGCCGCCTGCAGGATCCGGACGCCCTCGGCGATCGACACGGTGTCCCACCGGCTGCGGTCCTGACCGGCGAGCGGTACGAGGCTGCCGTCGGGCGCGGTCCGGGTGGCCCGCCGGGCGTGGTGGAGCAGCATGAGGGCGAGCAGCCCCGCCACCTCGGGGTGGTCGACCCGGGCCGCGAGCTGCCGGGTGAGCCGGATGGCCTCGGCGGCGAGGTCGATGTCGCCGGAGTACCCCTCGTTGAAGACGAGGTAGAGGACGCGCAGCACGGTGGCGACGTCGCCGGGCTGCTCGAACCGCACCCCGGAGAGCGTGCGCTTGGCCCGGCTGATGCGCTGCGCCATGGTCGCCTCGGGCACCAGGTAGGCCTGGGCGATCTGGCGGGTGGTGAGCCCGCCGACGGCGCGGAGCGTGAGCGCGACCGCGGACGACGGCGTCAGCGACGGGTGGGCGCACAGGAAGTAGAGCTGGAGCGTGTCGTCCACCGCGGGCGCGGGTCCGGGCGCCGGCTCCTCGTCGACGAGGTCCTCCCGCCGGCGGCGTGCGGTGTCCGCCCGGGCCTGGTCGAGGAACTTGCGCCAGGCGACGGTGACCAGCCAGCCCTTCGCGTCGCGCGGCGGGTCGGCGGGCCAGACGCGGACCGCCTCGACGAGGGCGTCCTGGACGGCGTCCTCGGCCGCCGCGAAGTCGGCTCCGCGGCGGACGAGGAGGGCGAGCACGCTCGGGGTGAGGCTGCGCAGCAGGGCCTCGTTCATCGGTGTGGGCACTGCGTGCCGGTGACGCTCTCGGCGGCTTCCGGGTCTCCGCGGTGGTGCCCCGGCAGCGGGTACGTGGCCATCGTGTCCCTCCTCGCTCGTGCGTCCCATTGTGGTGGACGCCTTCACCCCGGGGACGGAGCCGGTCACGGCCATTCGACATCACTGCCCTGGCCGGCGCTGCCGATCGGGCCGACCTCCACCGGGGAGCCGGTGCCGTCCGTGACGGCCAGTGCGCCGGCGCCCGCGGAAGGGCGAACCGTTCCGGCCGGCCGCCCCCACGTACATTCCTGTTACACACACCGTCGAGCCAGGTGTTCACGACAGGAGCCATCCATGACCACGTCCGTCGGCCGCGCGAAGGCCACTGCATCCGCCGCCGTCATCGTCAGGGACGAGCAGGGCAGGGTGCTCATCGTCAACCCGGTCTACAAGGAGCGGTGGAACCTGCCCGGCGGTCACCTCGAGGAGGGCGAACTCCCCAGCGCGGCCGCGCGTCGTGAGGTGCGCGAGGAAATCGGCCTGGACCTGGAGATCGGGGACCTCCTGGTCACCGCCTGGGTGACCAGGGCGGAGGGCTCGCACGTCTTCCACGTCTTCGACGGCCCCCAGCTGAGCCCCGAGCAGCAGCGGGCCATCACGCTCCAGGAGTCGGAGATCGGCGAGATCCGCTTCTGCCTGCCCGAAGACATCCCGCCCAGCATGATCCCGCCCTTCGCCCTCGCCATATGGCGCGAGGCCCTCGCGGCGCGCGAGACCAAGCGCGCCGCCTACCTCGAACTCGCCCTGTAAGCCCCTCCCCCCGTGATGGCCGGCCCGGCGGCCGCCCGCTCGTCCGCGTCGGCCAGCCAGAAGAAGACCGGGGGCAGGCCGAGTTCGACAGCCGCCAGCACGAGCTGGAACCAGTGCGGCCGGCCGTCCACGGCGAGGGAGAGGATCCGGCCCGCGCCTCCCAGCAGGAAGACGCCGGCCAGCCACCGCACGGCCTGGGCCGGGACCGGCCGCTGCCGCGCGGCCCACAGCCACGCCAGCCCGTAGCCGACGAAGGCGGCCCCCATGAACCGGCCCCAGCTGTCGACCGTCGTGCCTGCGGAACCGGCCCCGGGGATCGCCGCGTTGCCGAGCAGCACGTGGTACAGGCCGATCGCCACGCTGGACCAGCCCATCAACCGAGTGAGTGTGCGCAGGGTCCTTGCCATGATCCCTCCGAGCCGTCCCGGTGGAGCTTGGTTGACATGTGTCTACTAGACTCGATGCGCCAGTAGACACATGTCAAGTAGCCTTCGTCGGGTGTCTCCCCGCCAACGACTGAGCCCCGCCGGCCGCCGCGCCCAGCTCCTCGCCGTCGGAGCCCGGCTCTTCGCCGCCCGCCCGTACGACGACGTTCTGATGGAGGAGGTCGCCGAAGAGGCCGGCGTCTCCCGAGCCCTGCTCTACCGTCACTTCTCCAGCAAGCACGCCCTCTTCGCGGCCGTGTACCAGCAGGCTGCGGACCGACTGCTCGCCGAGACGCGGCTCGACCCGGCCGACTCCCTGGTGGAGCAGCTCGTCCAGGGCATCGAGGTCCACCTCGACTACTTCGTGGCGAACCGCCACGCCGTCCTCGCCGCGAACCGGGTCCTCGCGGGTGATCCCGTCATCCAGACGATCATGACGAACGAGCTGGACGCGCTCCGCACGCGCCTGCTCGCCGTACTCCCCCTCGCGGAGGAGGGCGGCGCCCGGGAAGCCGTGTCCGGCGTCCTGAAGAGCTGGCTGGTCTTCGTCCAGGTCCTCTGCGTCGACTGGCTCGCCCACGAAACCTGCACCCGCACCCAGCTGCGCGACGTCTGCGTCGGCGCGGTCCTCGGCGCCCTGCGCCCGCTGCTCGCCGAGGATCCGGGGGCCCGCCCGTCCCGGAAAAGAATCTTGGGCGGGGATGTCGAGGATTGTGAGTCGGCTCCGTCCCAGGGGTGAGCGCGGCCAGAATGGGCGCGTCGGACCGGATCGAGGAGACCTGCCATGGCCAAGTACCTGCTGCTGAAGCACTACCGCGGCGCCCCGGCCCCGAGCAACGACGTCCCCATGGACCGCTGGACCCCGCAGGAGGTCTCGGCGCACATCCAGTACATGCGCGACTTCGCCGCGAAGCTGGAGCAGACCGGCGAGTTCGTCGACGCCCAGGCACTCGCTCCCGAAGGCACCTTCGTCCGGTACGACGGCGAGGGGCGCCCGCCCGTCACCGACGGCCCGTTCGCCGAGACCAAGGACCTGATCGCCGGCTGGATGGTGATCGACGTGGACACCTACGAGCGGGCCCTGGAGCTCGCGGCCGAGCTGTCGGCGGCCCCCGGCGCGGCCGGCCGGCCCATCCACGAGTGGATCGAACTGCGCCCCTTCATGTCCGAGCCGCCCACGATCACGGAGTGACGGCCCCGCCCCACACCGCCGGGCCGGCGTTCAACCGGTTCTCCTGGCACTCCAGTGGTGTGGCGCCCATGTCACACCAGTGCCGCGCCGCCGTCTGTCGCGAGCGTGGTGCCGGTGACGTAGGCGTTGGCCAAGACGAAGAGATAGGCCGCCGCGGCTTCCCCGGCAGTGCCGACACGCCGCGTGAGCAGCCCGGACCCGATGCCCTGGAGGAAAGCCTCCGGGTCCGGGACGCTGCCGTCCCACAGCTCGGTGCGGATCACACCGAGCTGGATCACGTTCACGCGCAGGGGGGCGAGTTCGACGGCGAGTGCCCGGGACAGGGCCTCGATGCCGCCGGTGATACCTGCCGTGAGCGCGGTTCCGGACAGGGGGCGGATCGCGAGGACGCCGGAGCTGAAAGTGATCGAGCCGCCGTCGCGCAGTCGCGGTGCAGCGTACTTGGCGGAGAGGAACGCGCCCCAGAACCGGCGCTCGAAGACGGCCCTGGCCTCCTGCGGGGTGGTGTCGGCCAACGGCTTGATCAGCAGAGGTTCGCCCGCGGTGTAGACGAGGTGGTCGAACTCCCCGACCTGCTCGAAGAACGCGGCGATGGCGTCGCCGTCGGCGACGTCCAGGCGGCGGCCTTCGGCCGGCCCGCCCAACCGCTTCGCCGCGGCGTCCACGCGGTCCTGATTGCTGGAGGCGACCACGACGTCCGCGCCGGCCGCCGCGGCCTGTTCGGCTACCGCGAAGCCGATGCCGGAGGTTCCACCGATGATCACGATCTTCTTGCCGGCCAGAGACATGGGATCCATTCCTTCGTCGATGCAGTGCGGGGTTCGGCAACTGCCATGGCAAGAACGTACGGCTCCGCATCGAGACGATGAATGGCTTGAAGTCTTGATCTACTGTCATATCGTCTCGCCATGCAGGCATTAGAGTGGCGCTATGGACATCCTGAGCGACACCCTCGAAGTCCTGCGCACGGGACGCCCGATGGTGACTCGCACTGACGCGCACGCCCCGTGGGCCCTGAAGTTCCAAACCATCTCAGGCGCCGGATTCCACGTGGTCGTGGAAGGGCACTGCCACCTGCTGCCACCGCACGGCGAACCGCTCGCGCTCGGACCCGGCGACATCGTGTTCCTGCAGCGCGGCAGCGGACACACCCTGTGCGACGTGCCGGACCGCGATCCGGTGGGCTTCGTACCGGAGCGCATGGACCGGTCCTCGCCGATCGGCCAGGTCACCGTGGAGGGACCAGGGCCGCGCACGGTGCTGGTGTGCGGCGCGTACGCGATCGACGTCGATCGCCCGCATCCGCTGTTCAGCGATCTGCCGGAGGTCATCCATCTCCCCGCGGTTCCCGGCCGCCACCCGGTGCTGCGCTCGGCGGTCGATCAGCTGTGCGCCGAGTTCCACGCGCCGCAGCCGGGCTCGGACGCGGTCGTCACGGCGCTCATCGATCTGCTGCTGCTGTACATCCTCCGGTCGTGGTACGCCGAACTGCCGAAGGAGCGGACCCGGGGCTGGGCGGCCGCGCTGACCGACCCGGCAGTCGCCCCGGCCCTGAAGGCGATCCATGACGATCCCGGCCATCCCTGGACCGTGGAGTCCCTGGGCACCCGCGCCGGGCTGTCCCGCGCGGCGTTCGCCCGCCGCTTCGCCTCGGTGGTCGGCGAGCCGCCGTTGACCTACCTGACCAACTGGCGGATGGCCACCGCGGCGCGGTTGCTGCACCGATCGCCGGCCCCGCTGAGCACGATCGCGCAGCACACGGGGTACACGTCGGAGTTCGCCTTCGCCAAAGCCTTCAAACGACACTTCGGATCGCCGCCGGGGGCCTACCGCAAGCAGGTCAAGACGGCAGGCGACGAACCCGAAGCGGAGGCCCGGTCGACCTGACCGGCCCGGAGATCCGCCGCCCGGTCGGCGCACTGTTCAGCGCCGGCTGCAGGCGCCGTCACCTCACCGCTCCACCGGGTCGGCGTGACCTTCACGTCTCCGTGGGCTCCTGATCGTCGTGTTCTTGCTCCTGCGCCCAGGTGGTCGCCCATGCGTCGAGCGGACGGAGGGCGTGACCGAGTGCGGTGCCCAGCCGGGTGAGCTCGTAGCCGTCGGCCGAGGACGCGATGATCCCGCTCGATGCGAGTTCGCGGAGCCGCTGGTAGAGGACGCTGGATGACAGCCCTTCGCACCGTGCCAGCAGCGCTCGGGCACCGAGCGGACCCGCACGCAGCTCCCAGAGAATGCGCAGCGCCCACCGACGGCCGAACAGGTCCATCGCGGCCATGAGGGGACGGCCGGTCGTCGATCCACGAACCGGTGTTCCTGGGCGTGGCGTCGGCATGACCCTCCTTGCGTTTCTTTATTCGAAACACTAGCATCAACCCGTACGTTTCTGAATTCGAAACGAACTCGACGGGAGAGCCGATGTTGCGGTCGGGCAGTCAGCTGACGTCCCTGGACGGAGATCGTCATGCATAAGTTGGTCGTCCTGTATTCCGAGCCCGCCGACCCCGACCACTTCCGCGACTACTACGTGAGCAACCACCTTCCGCTGGTCATGAACTGGCCCGGCCTGCTTGCGTGGCGCTACAGCTTCGACGTGGCGGCGACCGAGGGAGAAGCGCCGTATTTCGCGGTCTTCGAAGGCGACTTCGCTGACGCCGCCGCCATGGCCGCGGCGCGGGCGTCGCCGCACGGCCGGCGGGTGGCCGCCGATGTCGCCAACTACGCCACCGGCGGTGCGGTCGTCATCCACTATCCGGTTCAGGACGGCACCGGCTGAGGCGGGCCGGTACGCTCCGGTTCGCGTTCGGTCGGCCGTTGCGGCCAGGTCCGGCCAGCGGCGGACGCCGTTCGCGGTTGCCGGTTCGTCGAGCGTCAAAGGGGGGCCGATGTCCTGGCCGGATGTGACGGTGGTCGATGCGTGCGTGCGGCGCGACGGCCGGGGCGGTAGCCCCACGGCCGTCACCGACGACGACCCGGCGGCGACGGACGCGGACCGGCGTGCGGTCGCCGCTGCGGCCGGCACCTCGCACGCGGCGTTCCTCGGCCCGGGGCGGGCGCCGGACGGTGGCCGGCCGGTCCGGTTCTTCACCGCCGCCGCCGAACTGTCCGGCTGCGGCCACGGCACCGTTGCCGCACAGGCCGTCTGGTTGGCCCGCACCGCGCTGGGTGAGCTGAAGGACCGCCAGACCACCGGCGGGCGCACGTTCGACACCGTCGCGATCCGCCGCCCCGCCGGCATCGAGGTGTGGTTCGACCAGGGCCTCGTCGCGCTGCGTCACCCGGCACCGGACGAGCGCGCCGCGATCGTCGCCGCGCTCGGGCTCACCGCGGACGATCCGCATCCGGCCTACGCGCCACGGATCGCCGCGCCCGGCGCACCACGCATGCTGGTACCGGTCCACGACCGGTCGGCACTGCTCCGGGTCCGCCCACACCTCGGCAGGCTGACGGCGGCATGCAGGCGGTACGGGCTCCTCGGCTGTTTCGTGTACGTACCGCCGGTGGGCGACCGGCCGGGTGCGGGGCGGATGTTCGCGCCGGCGATCGGTGTCGACGAGGACGTCGCCAACGCCAACAGCACCGGCTGCCTGGCCGCGCATCTGCTTGACACGACAGGGGCGCAGACGGTCGCGATCGAGGTGGAGCAGGGCGACACCCTCGGTCGGCCGGCCAGCGTGCTCGCTTCGGCCCGACGGGGGCCGGCGGGCATCACGACCCGGGTCGGCGGGTTGGCGGTGGTCCGCGGCGGACACTGAGGCGCTCTCCCGCGCCGGCGAGGGAGGGGCGCGCGGCCGCCCCTCGGGGGTTCAGGGCTTCCTGATCTCCGCAAGGATGCCGGCCGCGCCCTGGTCGAGGAGATCGGCGGCGACGCAGGCACCCAGCTTCTCCGGCGCGTCCACCGGCCCGCTCCCCGCAGCCGTGACCTGTTGGGCGCCGTTCAGGGAGGTCACGGCGGCGGACAGGTGCAGCATGCCGTCCTGGCCGATCCGCGCCCAGGCCCCGACGGGGACGGAGCAGCCACCGTGCAGCTCGGCCAGCAGGGCGCGTTCGGCGCGTACGCAAGCGTCGACCTGCGGATCACCGGTGCCGGCCAGGAGCCGGGCAGCCGCGGAGCCGGTGCGGACCTGAATGCCGAGTGCACCCTGTCCGGGGGAGGGGAGGAAGACGGCCGGGTCCAGGATTTCGTGGACCTCCGGCATCAGGTCCAGCCGGCTCAACCCTGCTGCCGCGAGCACGACGGCGTCGAGGCCGCCCTTGGTGGTGCGGGCGAGCCGCCCCGGCACGTTCCCGCGGATCGGGATGACGTCCAGGTCCGGGCGGAGCGCGAGGAGCTGGGCGACGCGGCGCGGGGCCCCGGTGCCGACGCGGGCGCCCCGGGGCAGGCCCTGGAGGGTGGCCCCGCACAGTACGTCCCGGACGTCCTGGCGGGGACCGGGGGTGACCAGCAGGGTCGTCCCTTCGCGGACCGTGGTGGGGAGGTCCTTGAGGGAGTGCACGACCACGTCGACCCTCCCCGTGACCAGGGCCTCTTCCTGGTTCGTGGAGAACGCGGACCCGCCGGCGGTCTTCGCCACCTCGGCGAGGGTGGGCGTGCTGCGGTCGTGGTCCCCGCCTTCGAGGATGGTCTCCCGCTTGAACCGGACGCCGGGGAACTGCTCGGCGACCGGCCCCAGCCACTCCGCGACCTGTGCTCTCGCGAGCTTGCTCGCCCTGGAACCGATCCGCACCGAGTCGTCGCTCATCAGGTTCAACTCCTCGCGTCTGAAGTCTTGTTGACGCCAGAGCCTACTTCCACCGGAACCATGCGGTTTCCGACAGAACGTCACCAAGGAACGGAGCGGCCTCGCCTTGCCCCCTGTCCGTCAGGACGCCTGAGGCTCCCTGAGCCCCTGGAGGAGGAGGGCGATCAGGCGGCGGGGGTCGTATCGGGGGTCGTCGTCGCGGCCGATGCAGAGGTTGCCGATGCCGCGCATCAGCTCGTAGGGCTGTGTGCCGGGTCTGATGTCCCCGGCGTCGACCGCGGCGTCGAGCAGCCGGGCGCAGACGGGCAGCAGGCGGTCGAGGAAGTAGGCGTGCAGCGCGGCGAAGCGGTCGGTGTCGGACTGCAGGGCGTCGGCCAGTCCGTGCTTGGTGACCAGGAAGTCGACGAACAGGTCGATCCAGCGGCACAGCGCGTCGAACGGGGTGCCGGCGTCGGTCAGCAGGTTCGGGCCCGCCTCGGCGCACGCCTCGATCTGGTGGCGGTAGACGGCGGTGACGAGATCCGCCCTGGTCGGGAAGTGGCGGTAGATCGTGGCCATCCCGACGCCCGCCGCGGCGGCGATCTGGCGGATCGGCGCATCGACGCCGGAGGCGGCGAACACCTCGGCGGCGGCATCCAGCACCGTCTGCCGGTTGCGCTGGGCGTCGGCCCGCTTTCCTCGGGACGGCGACTGCTGCCCTGCGGGGCTCTCGGCGGCCATCGCATGGTCCTTCCACGTCGATTGACAAAACGGAGCGGTGCTCCGGATACTAAAGGGAGCGGCGCTCCGTTTCAGTTTAGCGGCAATGGCTGAGCGACTGAAACGGCTGAGACGGCCGCTGCTGACCCTCTCCACCTGTCCGTCCGCCCGTCGCAGGAGAGCCGGCGGACAGCAGGTGCCACCGAAAGGGAACTCCTACCGTGAACACCTCCACTGCCAGTACCCGCGCCACCACCGGCGCCGACGCCACCACTGACCCCACCACCGGCGCCGACCCCTTGAGCAGTCCCGTCCCCGTCCTGTCCTTCAGCCCCGTGGTCCTCTCGGTACCCGGCCGTCCCGTGGACCTCCAGGTACGCGTCTCCGTACCGGCGACGGGAACCGGTCTGCCCGTCATCCTCCTCTCCCACGGCCACGGCCCCTCGCACCACCTCTCCTCACTCCACGGTTACGCGCCGCTCGCCGACTTTTGGGCGGCCCGCGGCTTCGCCGTCGTCCAGCCCACCCACCTCACGTCCCGGACGCTGAGCCACCTGGTCGCCGACGCACCCGGCGCCCCCGACTTCTGGCGCTCGCGCGCCGAGGACATGACCCACGTCCTCGACCGGCTCGACGAGATCGAGAAGGCCGTGCCGCAGCTCGCGGGACGCATCGACCCCGCCAAAATCGCCCTCGCCGGACACTCGCTCGGCGGCTTCACCGCCGCTCTGCTGCTGGGCGCCGGCCTCAAGGACCCCGACACCGGGAACGTGGTGCACCTCGCCGACCCCCGGATCAGGGCGGGCGTACTGCTCGCCGCGCCCGGGAGGGGCGGCGAAGTATTCAACGGGCCCATGGCCGAGCAGTGGCCGATCATCGGGGCCGTCGACTTCTCGACCATGACCACACCCGCACTGGTCGTCGTCGGCGACCAGGACGACCCCCGGCACTTCACGGACATGGGACCGGACTGGCACGCCGACCCCTACACCCTCGCCCCGGCCCCCAAGACCCTGCTCACCTTGTTCGACGCGGAGCACGGACTCGGCGGGATCGCCGGATACGACGCCGCCGAGACCACGGACGAGAACCCCGAACGGGTCGCCGCCCTGGCCCGGCTCACCGCGGCCTACCTCCACACCCGGCTCCACCCCGGCTCCCCCGCGTGGCAGACCGCGTGCGCGGCCCTGACGAGCGGAGCCGCCCCGGTGGGACGGGTCGAATCCAAGTAGCCCTCCGATTGGCCACGCCACCGCCGTACGACGGGACCGCCCGGCCTAAGGGCTGTCCCGTAATCCCCGGCGGGCGCGCGACGCCGGCTACGGCACCTCGCTGCGTTGTCGGAACGCCCGGATACGCCCAGTATGCGGACGCCCCTCCGCCTTGCGATGCACCGCATCCGACGCCGCGCGCTGACCCACCGGGGATTACGGGACAGCCCCTAGACCTCGGGCAGCGAGGGGTCGGGCGTCCAGGAAGGGGGTGCGGTGAGGGACCACCGCTCGTGGTCGCGCCAGGCTCCGTCGATGTAGAGATAGGCGTGCGACATGCCTTCGTAGCGGAACCCCAGGCGCTGCACCAAGGCCAAGGACGCCCTGTTCCCCGGCTGGATGTTCGCCTCCAGCCTGTGGAGTCGCAGGTCGCCGAAGGCGTGCCGCAGCGCGACGGTGAGCCCTTCTGCCATGTAGCCCCGCCCCGCTGACGGGGTGAAGGCCGCATAACCGAGGGACGCGCCCTGGTAGCGGCCCCGGATGATCGAGTTGATGTTGACCATGCCGGCAGCTGCACCGGTCTCCAGGACGCGGATCAGGAAGCCCAGGTTGGTGCCGTCGCCGAAGCGGCTCATCCAGCCCTGGAACTCCTGCGCGGTCGCGGGCAACTGCATCCACGGGGAATGCAGTTCGGTGCTGGCCCTCACCAGCGAGCAGAACTCGTCCTGGTCGGCGAGGGTGAGCGGGCACAGTTCGACCCGTGACGGCGTAGGGGGCATGAGCCGATGGTAGGGCCTCCCCCGAACGCGGTGGCCGTGGCTTCGGGTAGCGTCCTCGGGAGGTGGGGGACGAGGGGGACGACGTGCAGATGGCCGAGGCCGAAGTGTTCTCCTGCGCCGTGTGCGGCGCCCGGCTCTCCGCGCCGGTACGTGAAGTGCGACCGCCGGCGGAGGGCGAGGCCTGGACGCCGCTCGACTCTCCCGTGGACCCCTGCCCGCCCAGGATGGCCGCAGGCACTTTCGCGCGCGACCCGGAGCCGGGACGCATCACCTGGGGTGCGCTCCCCAAGGGCTTCGGCACGGCCCGGGCAGGGCACGGGCCGGGGGTGGACCTGCTGTTGAGTCCGGGCGACCTGGTCGGGACGACGAAGATCCCGAGCCGTTGGGGCGGCTGCTGCGGGCCGGGCGGACACGACGGGCCGAACCTGGCCTGTGCGGGGTGTGGGGCGGAGGTCGGGCTGTGGACGGGTGATTGCTACACCTGGCTGGAGGTCGTCCTCAACGGGCGCCTGGTGCGCCGCTCCGCGTCCGACTGACCTGAGCGCGTCCCCGTGAGTCCTGGAGGAGCATCGGCACACCGAAGGGGCCCGGGGACACGACGGAGCCCGACGGCGGACGCGTCGGGCTCCGTGTGTGTGGGGGCAGGGGCGTCAGTGCGCGCCGGCGCCGTACAGGGTGTTGCAGGTGTTGTTGGCGTTCAGGGTCATCCAGTGCCACTTCAGCTTGTCGCGGGTCTGCGGGCCGTAGACGCCGTCGGGGTCGAGGCCCAGGCTCTTCTGGACGCGGGCGAGGGCGGCCGCCGTCTTCGGGCCGAACTTGCCGTCGATCTCGCCGAGGTCCTGGCCGTAGCAGTAGTTCAGGGTGTCCTGGAGGTAGTACACCTGCATTCCGCTGGCGCCGGATCGCAGGGTGCAGAAGTTGGTGCCCTGGGAGCCGATCGTGGGGACCTTCGTGTACCAGGCGTTGGTGGGGCCGCTGTAGTAGATCGCGTAGTCGGTGCAGCCGGCGATGGCCGCGTGCGCGGTCGTGCCGAAGCCGATCAGGCCGGCGGTCATCGCGGCGGTGGCGCCGATGGTGGCGAGCGTGCGCTTGAGCTTCATGGGTGTCGACCCCCGAGGTGCGGTCCGATGCGAGCTGGGGCGATCGGATGCGAACGGATGTGAGTGGTCGGCGTGTTGCCGTCCGATGGCGAGAAACCTAGTCGTGATCCGGCCACCCCGGATTCCGCCTCCGGTGCAGTGTCCCGAGGGCGTCCTGCATCCCGGGAAGGGCGGTGGGAGGGCTGTGGTGGAAGGCCGCACGCCGGTCGGAAGGGCCCGTCGCCCCCCCGGACCTTCTCGCGCCCGGCCCGTCCCGGGGGGTCCCGTACCCGTCCCAGGGTGTCCCGGGCGCGTCCCGTGGACGTTCCGAGTTGCGTCCCGTGCTCGAACCGGACCGTGCCACCACCGGCGCGGGCCGCGGCGCATGTCTGAATTTGATCGCCACGCGACATCCGCATGCCGCATCCCACGTGTGCCATGTGGCATGCGGCATGCGGATCCATCCGTTCACTGCTGACCGGCCGTCAGTGCGCACGCCGATCCTCGTTGTTCGGATACGTCGGCCATCGACGCCGGGCGGCAGGCGTTCGCGCGGCTCCGTACGGCCCCCGCGGTCCTCCTCGCCGGCCTTCCGTTCGTCGTGCTGGACGTGTTCGGCGGGCTGAGGGACGTACGCGCCCTGCCGGTCGCCGCTCGCCCTGCTGGGCGCCCTCTCCGTAGGGGTGGGCATCCGCCGACGGCGCGCCGGCACGACCACCCCGTCGGCATGAGCAGCCGGCCGCGGTGTGCCGCTTACGATGTTGCTTGTCATGGTCACAATGAAGGTGCTCGGCTCGTTCCGGGTCGAGGTCGACGGTCGCCCGGTCGATGCGGGCGGTCGGCTCGCACGGATGGTGCTGGTCCAACTGCTGCTCGCCCGAGGGGCGGTCGTGCCCACGGAGCGGATCATCGAACGGTTGTGGCCGACCCGCGTCCCGTCGAGCGCGCAGGCGTCCCTCCACGCCTACATCGCGCGCCTGCGGCGCGTCCTCGAACCGCAACGCGCGCCGCGCACGCCCGCGCGGCTGCTCCTCAGCGCGCCCTACGGCTACGCCCTGGCCCTGGAGCCCGACGCGGTGGACGCCTGGGTGTTCGAGGGACGGGTGACGGCCTGCTCCGCGCCGGAGCTGCCCGCCCGGGTCGTCGCGCAGCGTCTGGCCGAGGCGCTCGCGTCATGGGGCGGGCAGCCGTACGCCGAGTTCTCGGACGAGCCGTGGACCGACGGCGAACGCGCCCGCCTGGAGGAGTTGCACCGCACCGCCCGCGAGCGGCGCGCCGCGGCCCGGCTGGCCGGCGGGGAGGCCGCCCAGGCCCTCGCCGACGCGGGCGCGCTGACCCGGGAACAGCCGCTGCACGAGGAGGGCTGGCGGCTGCTGGCCCTGGCCCTGTGGGCCCGCGACCGTCAAGGAGACGCCCTGGCAGCGCTGCGGCAGGCCCGGAACGTCCTCGGCGAGGAACTCGGCGTCGAGCCCGGGCCCACCCTGCTGGAGCTGGAACAGGCCCTGCTGCACCAGCGTCTGGACGTCCTGTCCCGGGCCACCGGGACGACGCCCGGGACACCCACCGGCACCGCGGGGGCTTCCGCGACGGCCGCGGGGGCTTCCGCGACCACCGCGGGGGCATCCACCACCCACGGGACTTCCGCGACCACCCCAGGGGCATCCGCCGCCACCCCGGGGACACCCACCACCCCCAGGACTCCCGCGACCAGCGCGGGGACACCCACCACCCCCGGGACACCCGCCACCACCCCCGGGACACCCGCCACCACCCCCCGCCCTCGCGGCGCGGTCCTCGCCCCCGCCGCCGCCGTGGCGCCGCCGCGGGACCGGGCGCAGGTGCCGGGTGCCCCTGCCGCCGACGCCATGCCGACGTCGCTGACGGCGGACCGGCTCCTGGGCCGCGACGAGGACCTGGCCGCGCTCGCCGCCGCCGCGGACCGGGCCCGAAGCGGCCGGGCGCAGGTGGTCCTGATCTCCGGTGAGGCGGGCATCGGAAAGTCGAGCCTCCTGGAGGCCGCCGTCCGTCAACTGCCCGATCAGGGATGGCTGGTCGGGACCGGGCAGTGCCCGGAGACCGACGGCGCCCCGCCCGGCTGGGCCTGGTTCGACATGCTGCCTAGCCTGGCGGAGGCCGCCCCGCCGGGCCCGTACGCCGATGAGCTCGCTCCGCTCCTGGCCCCGGGCACCGCGCGGGACGCGGGGCCGCCGGACGGCAGCCCGGCCCGGCGCTTCCACCTGCACAGGGCGCTGCTCGGCTGGCTCCGCGACACGGCACTGCGGCGGCCGCTCGCGATCGTGCTGGACGACCTGCACCGCGGTGACCAGGAGAGCATCGAGCTGTTCCTGATCTGCGCGGAGCAGCTGCGCGACGTACCGCTGCTGCTGGTGGGCTCGTACCGCACCGGCGAGGGCGATCTCACCGGCGCGCTGGGACGTCTGGCCGCCTGCTCGCCCGTACGGCTGGCGCTCGGCGGGCTGACCGTCGCCCAGGCGAAGGAGCTGCTGCGGCGCGGGGCGGCCGCCATGAGCGAGCACGCGGCGACGGCCCTGGCCGACCGGGCCGGCGGCAATCCCTTCCACCTCCGGGAGAGCTCGCTCCTGCTGGCCGGCGAGGGAGAGCAACAGGCCCTCGCCCGCGTCCCGCAGGGCGTCCAGGACGTGCTGCGGCGACGGCTGGCCCTGCTCGCGCCGACCGTCACGGCCGGGCTGCGGCTGGCGGCCGTCGCCGGGCGCGAGGCTCCGGTCGCCCTCCTCGTCCACGCCGCGGACAGCGACACCGACCAGCTCCTCGACGCCCTCGACGCGGGCGTCACCGCCGGGCTGCTCACCGAGCCGCGTCCGGGCACGGTCCGCTTCACCCACGCCCTCGTACGGGACGCCCTGGAGGGCGACCTCACGCGCCTGCGGCTGGCCCGGATGCACTCCCGCCTGGGCAGGGGACTGATCGCCCTCGGCTCGGACGACGTCGCCGCGACCGCCCACCACCTGCTGCAGGCGGCCGCGGTCGTGACCGCCGACGCCGCGCCGGCGGTCCGGCACGCCCGGCTGGCGTGCGAGCAGGCGGTGCGCCGCTACGCCCCGCAGAACGCCGAGGCCCTGCTGAACGCGGCCCTCGGCCTCCTCACCGACCATCCGGCCGCCTTCGCCGACCAGGATGCGGCCCTGCTGCGGGTGATGCTGCTGGGGCAACTGGTGGACTGCCGGATCCGGATGGGGGCCGTGGTACCCGCCCGCGAGGCCCAGGAGCAGGCCGTGCGGGTGGCCCGCGCAGAGGGCCGGGCCGACCTGCTGACCGCCGCCTACACGACGTGGACCGAGCCGACGCCCTGGCGCGTGCGCCCGTACGCGGCCTCCGATCCCGAGGCCGTCGAGGAGCTCGGGAAGCTGCTGGAGGACCCGGAGCTGACGGACCGGCAGCGGTGCCTGCTCCTCGACCAGCTGTCCGACGCGCTCGACGACACCGACCCCCGCGCCGTGGCCGAGGGGCGCCGGGCCGTGGAACTCGCCCGGACCTTGGGCGAGCCCCGTCTGCTGGGCCTGACCCTCACGTCGCTGCTGCGCAAGGTCGACGGTGAACTCGAACCCGCCGCCTACCAGGAGCTCCACCGGGAACTCGCCGAGGTGGCCGAAGCCCAGGACAGCCCCGAGTACTCCTGGATGAGCGCCTACGTCGCCGCCCGGATCGCCGCCGGGCGCAACGACCCGGCGGAGATCGAGCGGTGCCTCGTACGAGCCGACGGCATCGCCCGCAGGTACGAGCTCCAGGGCGCGTTCGCGGTGGCCAGGCTGCGCCACCCCATGCTCGCCATGGCACGGGGCCGTTTCGACGAAGCGGAGCAGGCCCTGGGGACCGCGGTGGCGGAGCTCCGGGCGCGCGGGGCGGTGGACCTCAGCGGGCTGGCCGCCCTGAGCGTCGGCTGCATCCGCCTGCAGCAGGGCCGGCTCGCCGAGATGCTGCCCGTACTGCTCGCGGTGTGGGAGCAGTACAAGCCGCACAACGAAGCCCTCGCCGCCCTCGCGCTGCTGGCCGCCGGCCGCCCCGAAGAGGCCCGGGAGATCTTCGCGCAGCGCGTGCCCCTGCGGCGGGACTTCGCCTACCCCGTCCTCGCCGGGCTGCGCGGCATGGCCGCCATCGCCTTCCGCGACCGGACGGCTGCCGCGGAGGTGTACGAGGACCTGCTGCCCCTGCAGGGGATGGCGGGTGGAGCGAGCAGCCTCAGCCTCGTCCTGCGGCCCGTCGCGCAGACCCTCGGCGAACTGGCCCGGTTCCTGGACCGCCCCGAACAGGCCAGGAACCATTACCTCGAAGCCGTGCGGGTGGCGGCCGCCTGGGACTCACCCCTCTGGGCGGACGCCGCGCAGTCCGGCCTGGCCGCCCTGCCGGCCGCGCCCGCGTAGGCCGGCCGCCGTTCGAGCCCCGGGTCGGCCGGCCGGGTCAGCCGGCGGGATCAGCCGGCGGGTCGGCCGGCCGGGTCCGTCGGCAGGTCTGTCGGCCGGGTCAGAGTTCCCAGCTGACCTGCTCCACGGTGTCGTTGTGCTGCTTGGGCTCTTCCAGCTTGTCACCGGCCCGCAGGATCCGCGTGCCGCTCCTGCTGATCAGTTTCGCGTCGCTGTCCGTGTTGTTGACCCACGACGACACGTTCTTGGACATGTTGCCGCCGTCGTGGAGGGGCAACATGCTGAGGTCGACGTCGAATCCGGCCCCGATGCCGTACCCCTCGCCGCCGCAGTTGTAATGGCGCCACAGGCCCAGCGTCTTCGGCGGGCACGGCGATCCCTCGGGGGTGATCTCGACGACGCCCGGCGGCAGTCCCTTGGTGCTGCTCATGGCTCTCTCCGCTCTCTCGCCGCCGGCGGTTCCGGCGGGGTGCCCCCAACGTCCCACCGCGCATCCCGGACTATGACATCGGCACATGCAAGATCGTTTCTGCCGTGCACATGACCACCCGTGCGGCGCAACGCCACCCCCCCGCCGGCCGTGGGCCTAGGCCGGTTCGGCCAGTTCGGCCAGTTCGGCCATGAACTGTGCCGCGACGTCGAGGTACTCCTCGGGCGAGTCCGTCGTCAGCTGGAGGTCCACGAGCACCTCGTCGGTCCCCGCCGAGCACATGACCTTGAGGTGGTCGCAGATCTGGCGCACGGTCCCGCGGTGGTGGGCCTCCGCCGGGTCGGTCTCGGCCGTGGTGACGTCCGGGTTCACGCGGAACACCCGGCGCAGCGCGGCCGGGTCCCGCCCCGCCCGCTCGGCCGCCTCGGTCGCGACGTCCCAGAGCCCGACGAGATAGGGCAGCGGCATCGACGCGGCGAGCCAGCCGTCCGCGCGCCTGCCCACGCGTTCCAGGGCGTACGGGGTGAAACCGCCCAGCAGGACCGGCGGCCCCGGGCTCTGGAGGGGCTTGGGCAGTACGGTCGACTCGGCGATCGTCCACAGCGGGCCGGTGTGGACGACCTGCTCGGAGCGCCACACGGCGTCGAGGACGTCGAGGGTCTCCTCCAGCCGCGCGCCGCGCCCCTGCCAGGGCACCCCCGCGGCCGCGTACTCCTCGCGCATCCAGCCCATCCCGATGCCCACGTCCAGACGGCCGTGGCTGATCAGATCGAGGGTGGTCAGCGCCCGGGCGAGCACGAGGGGCGGCTGCCACAGGGCGTTGAGCGTACTGCTGCCGAGGCGGACCCGTTCGGTGGCCCAGGCCGCCACGCCCAGAGCGAGCAACGGGTCGAGGTGGGTGCCGTAGCGGAGGGGCATCGGCTTCCCGCCGGGATAGCCCTCGGCGGGAACGACAGGTGCCAGGAGCCGGTCGGCCACCCAGAGGCTGTGACACCCCAGGGCTTCGAGCGCGGCGCACATGGTGGCGGTGCGGTCGGGGTCGGCGAAGGGGCCGAACTGCGGGACGGAGAATCCGATGCGCATCGGTGGGACTTCCTCGCTGGTGCGGGACGGAACGACGACGGGAACGCCGACGCCGACGCCCATGCGGACAGCGGCGGCGACGGAAACGCCGACGGGGACGGGGACGGGGACGGCTACGGAGACGGTGACGGGGAAGGGGACGGCGGCTGGTCAGGCCGTGGCACGCCGGCCACCGCGGATCCGGTCGGTCTCACGGCGGTACTGCCGCTGCCCCAGGAGCCGCCACAGCACCCGGGCCGGGAGGGGCAGCCGGGCCATGAACTCCGCACGCTCCTGCAGGGAGGTGTCCTCCAGGATCGCGCCCAGGGCGATCATGAGCCGGTTCCGGGGCGTCTCGGCCAGGCCCCGCTCGCCCACCGCGTGCCACTGCTCCTCGTTCACGTGGAGCGCGACCAGCGGCATCACCTCCCGCTCCTCCTCGTCGAGGTGGGCGCACAGCTGCCGGTGGTGCCGGCGCAGAGCATCGGCGAGCTCGTCGCGGTCCTCGGCCAGGGCCTGCGCCTGCCAGCGGTCCATCAGCCGCTGGACCTCGGCGATCCCCTCGTCGAGTTCGCGGTGCTGCGCCTCCATGGCCAGGACCTGCTCGGCGTCGAGGTCCAGGTGGGGCAGCAGCACCGGCCAGAGCATCTCGTCCTCGCCGGTGTGATGGGCGTGCAGGCCGATGGAGTACTGCCGCCAGTGCTCGGCGAGGATCCGGGACCGGTCGGTGTCGGCCGGCTTCACGTCCTGGACGAGTTCGGCCAGCAGGCGCGATTCACGGCGGAACACCTGGTGGATCATCGCCATCTCGCGGGTGTAGGGGTGGACGGTGGAGTCGGAAGCGTTGCTCGAAGTCATGACACCCAGTCTGTGAACCCCGGTTGCAGCCGACTTGCACCCGACTTGCTGCTCACCGGCGCCCCCGCCGCAGGGCGGCGGCACCGGCCGGGGCCTGCCGGCGCGGGCCCGGCCCGGGGCCCCAGCCGGCGGAACGGGGGAGGGGCGCCAGGTGCGCGCAGGACAGGCGATGGTGCCCACGCCCCGCGCGGAGGCGCTACGACACGAGGCCGCCGCGGTGGTGCGCCGGCTGGGGGCACTCCTCATCCCGAACGGCGGGGCCGACGGCGCCCACCGGTGGCCGTGCGACCCGGTGCGCGGGGTACTGCGCCCGCCCCGGGAGGGTCGGCTCCAAGGGCTTATTGCAAGTAGTTCGCAATAAGCCCTACGCTTGGCGCCTCCTCAGGATGCGGAGCACCCCCATGTCCCACCTGTTACCGGCCCCCGGGCCACAGCGCACCATCGCCGCCTCGAACTTCGTCTACACCGTCGGCAGCGGCCTCTATCTGACCGCGGGAGTGCTCTACTTCACCCAGGCGGTCCACCTGCCGGCAGCCCAGGTCGGTCTCGGGCTCGGGATCGCCGGCGCCCTCTCGCTCGCGGTGGGGATCGCCGTCGGCCACCTCGCGGACCGGCGCGGTGCACGCGAGGTGTACGCCGGCACCCTCGTCGTACAGGCCCTGGCGACGGCCGGTTTCATGCTGGCGGACAGCTTCTGGCCGTTCGTCGTCGCGGTGTGCGCGGCCACCGGCGCGAAGGGCGCCGGTCTCGCCGCGCGCAGCCCGATCATCCGTCACCACGGCGGGGACCGGCCCCAGGAGTTCCGCGCCTATCTGCGCGCGGTGACCAACATCGGCATCTCGCTGGGCGCCGTGCTGGCAGGGTGGGCCGTACAGGTCGGCACCCACAGCGCTTACCAGCTCATGGTCATCGGGAACGCGATCGCCTTCGCGGCCTCCGCGCTGATCGTGCTCCGCCTGCGGCCGGTCAAGCCGGAGCCGGCCGCGGACGGCCCGCGCTGGATCGCACTACGGGACCGGCCGTACCTCGCGCTCACCGTCCTGGACGGCGTCATGGCCATCCAGTTCAAGGTGCTGACCGTCGCCGTCCCGCTCTGGCTGATCGCAGCCACCACGGCCCCGCACTGGCTGATCTCGGGCACCATGCTGCTGAACACCGTCGTCGTGGTCACCTGTCAGATGCGGGCGAGCCGCAGCATCGACACCCCCACGGCCGGTGCCTTCGCCTACCGCCGCTCCGGATTCGCCTTCCTCCTGGCGTGCGTGCTGATCTCGCTGACCCAGGGCATCCCCGGCTGGGCCGCGGCGGCCCTCCTGCTGGCCGCAGTCGCCGTGCACACGATCGGCGAACTGTGGCATGCGGCCGCGGGGTTCGAGATCTCCTTCGCCCTGGCGCCCCGGCAGGCCACCGGCCAGTACCTCGGCGTCTTCGGCCTCGGCGCCGGCCTGGCCGAGGCCGCCGGCCCGGCCCTGCTCATCTCCCTGTGCATCACCTGGGGCCGCCCCGGCTGGTACGTCGTGGGAGCCCTGCTCGCCCTCACGGGCCTGGCCGCCCCCCTCGTGGTCCGCTGGGCACGCCACCACGACCGGCCCGCCGAACGGCCGCAGCCCGAGGCGCCGGGCACACACGTCAAGCCCCTGGGGGCGTAACGGACGGGCCCGGGCCGGGACCCGGCGCGCCCGCAGGACCGGGTGCGCTCACCCGGCCGGCTGCCGGACACCGCCCGGACCCCGCCCGGCCACGAGACGGCCGCGCGTTCGCGAAGGCCCGCACCGCTGTGTTCGGTGTTCGGTGTTCGGTTGTGATGGCCGTCCCCCGTCATCGAACATTGATGATCATCAGGTCTCATGCCCCAGCACCCCGGAAGGCGACCAGCCCCATGCCACCCACGCAGCCGACGTTCGTACTGGTTCACGGAGCCTTCTCGAACTCCTTCTCCTTCGCACCGCTCCAGGCCGAGCTCGGCCTCCTCGGACACCGTTCGGTGGCCGTCGACCTGCCCGGCCACGGTTTCGGGGCCACCTTCACGCGCGCCTACCAGACGCCGCAGGATGCCGAAGGTCTCGCCACCACGCCCGGCACCATCAAGGGCGTCACGCTCGCCGACAACGCCGCGCACCTGATCGGGATCCTCGAACGGGCCAAGCGGAACGGGCCGGTGATCCTCGTCTCCCACAGCCGCGGCGGCATCACGGCCACCGCGGCGGCGAACATACGCCCGGACCTGATCGACCGCATCGTGTACGTCTCGGCCTGGTGCCCGGTCGATCTCGACGTCAACGACTACTATGCCGAGCCGGAGATGGCCACCGTCGACGCCGCCTCCCTGGGGCTGGCGCTGGCCGGGAACCCGGCCGAACTCGGTCTGCTCCGGGTCAACTTCCGCACCGCGAACCCGGACGCCCTCGCGGCCTTCAAGGCGGCCTTCCTCGCCGATGGCACCGACGAGGAGTTCCTGACCTTCCTGAACACCTTCCAGCCCGACGAGAACCTCGACGTCGGCACCTCCGCAGACCGGGCCCGGGCCGAGACCTGGGGCCGCATCCCCAAGACCTTCGTCCGCCTGGCCGACGACACGAGCCTGCCGCCCGCCATGCAGGACCGGCTGATCCGCGAGGGCGATGCGCTGACGCCGGACAACCCCTACGACGTCCGCACCCTCGAGGGCAGCCACCTGAAGTGGCTGGTCGCCCCGGCGGCAGCGGCCCGGGTCCTGGGCGAACTCGCGGACCCGGAGGAGTAGCCCGGGAGCGCAGGCCGAGGCGGTGGCCGTTCGCCCGTACGGCCTCCGTCGCTCATACGGCTACGCGGACCTGCGGCGGAGGAGACGGACGACACCGTAGGCGACCACGACCAGCAGGACGACGACGATCGCGATGATCACGAGCGTCTTGATGAACCCGCCGCTCTTCTTCTTGCTCTTCTTCTTCGGCTTCTTGTTCCCGGTGACGACCTGTACCGGGGACGACACCGACGCCGCGGAGAGCGTTGCCGAGCCGGTACCCGCCGCGGGAAGTCCACCCGGCGCGAGCGCCGCCGCGGCCGACGGCGCCTGCCGGACGACGGGCGCGGCCGCCGCGGCGCTCGCCGCAGGGCCCAGCAGCAGCCCGGCCACCACGAGGACCGGCAGGAGCGCCGACGCCGCCGCCGGTATGGGGAACGCCTTCACCACACGGTGTCTCTTCATGTCTTCCTCAGTTCTGCGATGCCCCGGCCGGGCCGCCCGAAGACGTCCCGGCCGGGGGAGCCTGCGAGCATCGTCGATGACTTCGACTACCCCGGCAAGGACATGGGACACGGCCGACATGCATTCGATATCCGGCCGGCGCGGTGTTCCGGCGGGAACGGCCCGGCTCTCCGTCGACAGGAGGACGGAAGCCGGGCGCCCCGCGGATCAGCTCCGCGGCTGCACGGCTCAAGTCCCCGGCGGCCGTGCCGGATCTTCGCGGAACAGGCTGGTCAGCGAGCCGTGGGTGCGCCAGCCCAGGGACTCGTACAGCGCACGCCCCTCGGTCGTCGCGGCCAGTACGGCGGCCGGGGAGCCCGTGGTGGCGGCGGCGTTCCCCAACGTCCGCATGACCAGGCTGCCGAGGCCCTTGCGGCGGTGCGCCGCGGAGGTCTCGACCTGGTCGAAGACGGCGGTTCCCCCGGGGCCCGGCACGGCGACCTGCCCCCGGGCGGCCAACGCGCCCTCCCAAGTCGCGACCAGCACCCGCGTGACACCGTCCCGCGTCCAGGTGCGCACCCGGTACCCCTCGGGGGCCGTGGCGGGGGTCGGTCGCAGCGGCGCCGACATCAGGAAGCCATCGGCGTCGAAGCCCCAGCCGGGCGCCACCCACGGGGCGACGGTCTGCGGCGGCAGGAAGACCTTGAGCCAGGTGCCCGGGGCGGTGGCCGTCTCCGTCAGCTTGCGGACCAGTGCCTCGTCTGCGTCGGCGAGCACGTGCCGGGTGACGTGGCCGCTCAGCCCCACGTCGACGGTGAAGCCCCAGGGCTCGGCGACCGGCGGCGCGGCTCCGCGTGAGACGACCCAGCCCTCCACCCACGAACGTACGAGTCCGGCGTCCATCCAGATCCTTCCGTAAGGTGCTCACCCGTTAGCTGCACCTTACTTGGCGGCGCCGGCAACTGTGCGCACCGGACCGCAAATCGTCGTTCGCAGCGTGCTCCTGAGTGGCCGTCAAGGTCTGCGCCCCGTCGAACTGGAGACCTATACAATCAAGCCACGTGTCCTGAATGGGGCGCGTAGCTAAGGAGATTGCCCTTCATGTCCATCGGGACCAGGCTTGTCAGGAACGCCGTTTCCTCGTGAACCAGCTCTACGCCCAGGGCACCATCACGACGCCTCCGCCCTACCGCACCCTCGCCGAGGACCGCGCCTGGGGGCCCAAGACGGATGCCAACGTCCGCTGGTTCCAGAAGATGGTCCGAGTCGACCAGGACGGCGTCGTCGGTCCGGCCACCGGCTCGCGCCTCCTCACGTTGGGCGACCAGGGCTACAACGGCTCTTCGCTGTCGGGTCGCGGCTACTGCTGGAACTACCTCCCCGGCGACTTCGACTGACCCGCCCGTCGCCCCTGACGCGCGGCGCCGACTCGACCCACTCCACCTGAATTTAGGCAGATCCATCATGTTCAAGAGACTGAAGTTCGCCTCCGTCGCACTGACCGGCGTCCTCGCGGCCACCGGCCTGAGCGCAGCCACCGCGTCCCCGGCCGCGGCCGCCCAGACGTGCCCGTGGCCGTACGTGTGCTTCCAGGACTCCAACGAGAACATCCTGACGATGTACAAGGACACGGGCTGGCAGACCACCAGCGCCAAGACCCGCACCGCCCGCTGGGTCATCAACGCCCGCCACGACGACTGCGCGTACCTGCAGTACGCCAGCGGCTACACCGACCAGATCCGTCCGGGTCAGAGCTTCGGCCTCGGCTCCGCCGTCGTCTCCATCAACATCACCACCGGCTGCCCCTGATCCGCGGGGCCACGCCGTGCGCAGCCGGCCGGGCCACCCCTCCCGGGGCGGCCCGGCCGGCTGCGCACGTCTCCCGGTTCACCGGATGGCGTATCCGTCCCACAGCGGACCGCCGGCCAGGTCCAGCACCCGTGTCACCGCCGCGGCGAAGTCCTTCGTCTCCCCGGCGGCGAGCGCCCGCACGGCTGCTCCGGACAACGCGCGGTGCAGCCCGGGGTCGGCCGCGGCCAGCCGCCGCGAGAGCCATTTGCCTCCGCCGAGCCAGTGCCCGCCGACCTGGAGGGCCAGCTCCGAGGCGCGCTGGAGCATGTGCGAGACCAGGTACGCCCGCTCTGCGGGGTCCGTGCAGCCGCGCAGGTCGTCGAGCAGGTCGGTCAGGACGTACCGCTGATGGTCGCGCTCCCGGTCCGAGAGCGGCGGCGGCCCCGCCGCCCAACGCTTGTGCGCCTCGTCCTGGAGCGAAGCGCCGAGCCCGTCCGTGTCCACCAGCAGCAGGCCCTCGGCGCACATGGCGAGCAGCGGTGAATTCCGCTTCGCGGTCTCCTGGTCGGCGAAGCCGTGCCAGACGGCCTCCGTCTGCACGAACAGCTCCACCGGCCAGCCGCGGTACACCAGGTTCTCCCGGCTGGGGGCGGGCGGCCCGTCCAGCAGCACCACGATGTCCAGATCGGACGTGGGCGTGCGACGGTGGGTCAGCACGCTGCCGGCGAGGAAGGCCGCCCGGGCGGCGGGGAAACGTTCCTGCACCAGTTCGCGGGCGGTCAGTACGGGGTCATCCATCCCTGAAGGGTATCCCCGGCTTTAGCCGGGGAGGGAATGCATCCTTGGGGCGGAGGCGCGAAGAGCCGGAGCTCACTACGCCTCCGCCGTGACGGTCAGATCGGACGTGCCTGGCCCTCGATGTACTGACGGATCACGGTCAGTGGTGCGCCGCCACATGAGCCTGCGAAGTACGAGCGGGACCAGAAGACCGAGCCCATGCCGATGCGGTTGATCCGGCCGGTGTACTCGGCCCGCAGGTACCGGGACGAGACTCCCTTGAGTGAGTTGATCAGCTTCGACAAGGCGATCTTCGGCGGGTAGTGCACGAGCAGATGCACGTGGTCGGCCTCGCCGTTGAACTCGCTCAGCTCGGTCTCGAACTTGCCGCAGACCTCGCGCATGACCTCTTCGCAGCGTTTCAGCATGTCGTCATCGAACACACTGCGCCGATACTTCGTGACGAACACCAAATGAGCATGCAGGTTGTATGTGACGTGACGGCCCGTACGTACATCGGGATTTGGTGCCCAGCGTGGTGACATACGCCAACTGTAGTATGTTCAATCGAACTTGACTGAAAGGAGGTGGGCCGGGTGATCCGCGCGTACAAGTTCCTCATGCGGCCCACCGTGGGCCAGGCGATCGCGCTCGGCGAGATGCTGCGGGATCACTGCTCGCTCTACAACGGTGCGCTGCAGGAACGGCGTGACGCCTACCGGCACGTGTCGAAGACGTCCGTGAAGTACGGGATGCAGTCCGCTCAGCTCAAGGAGATCCGGGCGTTCGATCCGGAGCGTCAGGAGCGTTGGTCATTCTCCTCGCAGCAGGCGACGCTCCGCCGGCTGGACAAGGCGTTCGCCGCGTTCTTCCGGCGGATCAAGTCCGGGGACGCACCGGGCTACCCGCGCTTCCGTGGGGCCAACTGGTTCGACACCGTGGAATTCCCCAAGGACGGCGACGGATGCCGCTGGAACTCCACCCCGCAGGACCCCGTCACCCGCGTCCGCTTCCAGGGTGTCGGACATGTCAAGGTCAACCAGCACCGGCCCGTGGTCGGCAAGGTCAAGACCGTGTCGGTCAAGCGTGAAGGCAAGCGCTGGTACGTGGTGCTGACCGCCAAACAGGCCCAGCCTGAACCGCTTCCGGCGACAGGCAGCGTGGTCGGCATCGACATGGGAATCGTCTCGTTCCTGACCACCTCCAACGATGAGCACGTCGCCAACCCGCGCCACGCCCGGAAGGCCGCCGCCAAGCTCGAAGCCGCCCAGCAGAAGCTGTCCCGGTTCGGGCGCGTCCGCCGCGACAAGCGAACCGGAAACCACCAGCGGGCCGTCCAGCGCGTTGCCGACCTGCACCGCAAGGTCCGCCGCCAGCGCCTCGACCACGCGCACAAGACTGCGCTCGGACTGGTCCGTGACCACGACCTGATAGCGCACGAGGATCTCAAGATCCGCAACATGGTCAAGACGGCCGCGCCCAAGCCCGACCCCGAGACGCCGGCCGCCTTCCTGCCCAACGGGGCCGCTGCGAAGTCGGGCCTGAACCGTTCGATCTCGGATGCCGGATGGGGGGTGTTCCTGACGATTCTGCACGCCAAGGCTGAAAGCGCCGGACGGACCGTGATCGCCGTGGACCCCCGCAATACCTCGCGGACCTGCCCCGAATGCGGGCACGTCAGTGCGGAGAACCGGCCCACACAGGAGAAGTTCCACTGCGTCTCGTGCGACCACCAGGCACACGCCGACCACGTCGGGGCACTCAACGTTCTACGGGCCGGGCTGGTCCGTCGCGAAGCCGCACCGGCATAGCGAGAAGCCCCCTCATTTATGAGGGGGAGGAGTCACGATCGCAGCGTACGTCCGGCGCTGGGCTGCCGGAACTCCGCGGGGGATGCGGCACAGGCGGGGGTCCCGGACGCCGCTGCCCGGGACCCGCACCAACCGACCGGGCGGCGGAGCCAGTACCAGGCGGCGGTGCCGGTCCGCGGGTGTCGTCGTGATGACTCATCACCGCGCACCCTGCCCGACCGGTCGCGCGGTCCGCTATGCGATAGCGCTCCGTGGCTATGGGCGGCGGGCCAGCACGTGGGCGTCGAGGAAGCCCCGCTCGGAGGCCGGGTCGTGGATCAGCCGGGCGAACGGTGCGAGGCCGGCTGCGGCCAGCAGCTCGGCGAACCGGTCCACCGGCCAGCTGTAGGCGGGCGTCACCTTGTGGTCGAAGCGGACCGGCTCCGGCCCGTCGGTCGCGAAGAACGAGACCAGGAGCAGGCCCCCGGGCGCCAGGACGCGTACCTGCTCGGCGAGCAGCGCGGGCAGTTCCCCGGGCGGGGTGTGGATCATCGAGTAGTGGGCCAGGACTCCGCCGAGCGCGCCGTCCTGGATCGGCAGGGCCTCCATCCGGGCCTCGTCGAACCGCAGCGCCGGATGGGCCCGGCGGGCGTGGTCGATCATGCCCGGTGAGAGGTCGAGGCCGAAGGCGTCCAGCCCCTGGTCGTGCAGCATGGCCGTCACATGTCCGGGCCCGCACCCGACGTCGGCCACGCGCGGGTTCCCCGCCCCGCGCACCAGTTCGGCGAAGGTGGCGATCATGTTCCGCGCGAAGGGCCGTGTTTCCAGCCCGTCGGCGAACATCGAGGCGTAGAGGTCGACGACCCCGTCGTAGGCGGCCCTGGTCTCGTCCTGGTGTTCCGTCACGGCAGGAGTGAACACCATGCTCCCCGTCTGCGTGTACGCCGCCTCCCCGCCCGGACCGGCGGCACGGCGGGACCGCGTGCCTCAAGCGGGCGGCGCGGCATCGAGCCGCGCCAGTTCCTCCGTGGTCAGCTCCAGGTCCGCGGCCTCGGCCGAGTCGGCGATGGAGGCCGGGCGGCCGGCTCCCGGTACCGGGATCACCGCGGGGGAGCGGGCGAGCAGCCATGCCAGCGCGATCTGCTGCGGGCTGACGCCGTGGTCGTCCGCAACGCGATGGAACGCGGTGCCGGCCGAAGTCGGGCCGGAGGGGCCGTCGAGGGAGCTGCGCGAGATGCCGCCCAGGGGACTCCAGGGCAGGAACGCCAGCCCCAGCCGGGTGCTCAGCTGCAGCTCGGCCTCGCCGTCGCGCACGGCCGGCGAGTACTGGTTCTGCACGGATGCGAGTCCGTCGCCCAGGATCGCGTGCGCTTCGAGGATCTGCGCGGTGGTGACGTTGGAGATGCCGGCGGCGCGGATCGTGCCGGCGTCGAGCAGTTCGCGCAGCGCACCGACCGACTCCGCCCAGGGCACGGCGGGGTCCGGCTTGTGCAACTGGTAGAGGCCGATGGCGTCGACGGCCAGGCGCCGGGCGGAGGCCTCGGCGGCCCGCCTGAGGTGTTCCGGCCGGCCGTCGACGGTCCAGCTGCCGTCGCCGGGCCGGCCGCGGCCGCCCTTGGTCGCGACCAGGACGCCTGAGGTGTCGCCGCCGTAGCGGGCCAGGGCGCGGGCGATCAGCAGCTCGTTGTGGCCGGTCTCGTCGGCGTGCCAGTGGTAGCTGTCGGCGGTGTCGATGAGCGTGACACCCGCGTCGAGGGCGGCGTGCAGGGTGGCGACGGCCCGGGTCTCGTCCGGACGGTGTTCGATTGACAGCGGCATGGCGCCCAGGCCGATGGCGCTGACGGAGGTGTCTGCGATGGTGCGGTACTGCATGGCGGTGGCTCCGTTCGTCAGGCGGTGACGGCTTCGATGGCGGACTCGGCGACCGCTTCGGCAACGGCTTCGGCGACGGCGCCGGGCAGCCAGTCGCAGGTACGGGAGAAGGCGAAGCCCAGCCGCGTAGCGCGGGCGTTGCTCATGGCGTAGTGGCGGTCGAAGGAGAACGGCGACGCCTCCGCTCCTGCCGGGACGCTCCGGTGGACGGGCTCCCGTCCGAGCGACGCACCGATGGCCGCGGTGAGCCCGTACACGTCGAGCAGGCCCTCGGAGCAGGCGTTGAGCGGGCCGGTGAACTCGGCCGCAGCCGCCCACAGCAGCAGGTCCACCAGCTCTTCGTAGTGGACGAACACCGTGGGCAGCGCCTTCGCGTGCACGGCGATCTCCTCGCCCCGGGCGATGCGCTCGACGTAGTGAGCGAGCCGGCCGGTGAACTCCCGTCCGCCACCACCGAGTACGTGCGCGCTGCGCACCGAGGCGAACTCGAAGCCGGCGGCGCGGCTGAGGACGGCCTCCGCCTGACGCTTGCCCTCCGCGTAGTGCGCCTCCAGGTAGGCGTCGTCGTCCCAGGGAAGTCCGAGGTCCACGGTCCATGCGGCGGGATCGACGGTCTCCTCCGGCACCGGCGTGCCCGGCGGTACGGCCGGCAGTGCGGCGGTCGCCGGGTCGTAGACCTCGATCGTCGACGTCATGACGTACCGCCGGGTGCGGCCGGCGAAGGCGCGGGCGGCGATCGCGGCTTGCACGGGGGTGTAGCAGATCTGATCGACCACCACGTCGAAGGTGCGGGAGCCGAGCGCGGCCGTCAGGGCGGCCTCGTCGTTGCGGTCGACGGTCAGGTGCTCCACACCGGCGGGCGGCCGGGTGGAGCCGCGGTTGATCACAGTGACCTGGTGGCCCGCCGCGTGCAGACGTTCCACCAGGAGCTTTCCGAAGTAACGGCTTCCGCCGATGACGCAGATCCTTTGCATGCCCTCATCCTGGCCACGCACCGCCATCAGTAGAAGTGATCATCTGCTGAACAGGTATTAAGACAGACTGTCGACGCCCCTCAGGCCCCACCGGAACCCGCCCCCGGACGCCCCCAATCCCCGCCCCCGGCCCCCTGCGCTGCGGGAGGCGCTGCTGCGGCGGGAGATCGGGCGGGGCGTGTACCCGCGGTGGTTGCGCCCGCTGCGGCGACGACGGAGGACGAGAGGGACTGAATGGCAGGCTGTGTCAGGCTTTCGTGTTCTGCGACGGCGTGGGCGTGGTCGTGATCTCGGACGTCGTGATCTCGGACGTCGTGATCTCGGACGTCGTGATCTCGGGCGTCCCCCCGGGCGAGGGTGAGTTCGCGGATCCACTCCGCGAGGGTGACGAAGACATGGACAGCGCCACGAGGTGACGGGCCAGGGCCAGTGCCGCGAGCAGCGCCACGAGCGCGCACACGCCGCGCCACCCGGCCTGGCCGTAGACGCGTACGCCGAGCCAGGAACCCGCGCTGCCGCCCAGGTAGGCACAGGTCATATAGGCGGTGTTGAGCCTGCTGCGGGCGTCGGGGCGCAGGGCGTAGACCCGGGCCTGGTTTGCGACCATGCCGGACTGCATCGCGATGTCGAGCAGCAGCGTTCCGACGACCAGAGCGGTCAGCCCGGGTACGCCGCCCCAGGCGCCGGCAGCCAGGACTGCGGCCGAGACGAGGACCGCGAGCACGCAGACGAGGTTCACCGGCTCCGGGCCGTGGCGGTCCACCAGGCGTCCGGCGAGCGGGGTGCAGAGCATGGTCGCGCCGCCGACCAGGGCGAGCAGTCCTACGGCCTGGGCACCCATGCCATAGACCGGACCGTTGAGGAGGAGCCCCAGGCACGTCCACACGGCCGAGAATCCGGCGAAGACCATGGCCTGGTAGAAGCAGGAGCGACGCAGGTCCGGCTCGGTGCGCAGCAGGCGCAGTGACTCGGCCAGGAGCGCTGGATACGGCTGACGGGAGGGCGGGGTTGCGACGGGCACGGTCAGGGCCAGAATGCCGGCGAGCAGCAGGGCCAGGACCGCGGTCGCCAGGTAGGGCACTCGCCATCCCAGCCATTCGCCCAGCCAACCGCTGAAGGCCCGGGCGAGCAGCATGCCGCCGATCGAGCCGCTGAGAAGAGTGCCGATCACCGCTCCACGGCGATCGGCGGCCACCAGTCCGGCTGCCAGCGGGCCGACGACCTGAGCGGCCACGGTGGTGATGCCGATGAGGGCGCTGGCGACGATGAGGAAGGGCAGGCTCGGGGCGCATCCCGCGGCAAGCAGGCCCAGGCCCGTCAGGGCGAGCAGTGTGACGAGAAAGGACCGGTGGGGGAGCCGGTCGCCGAGGGGCACCAGCAGAAACATTCCGGCCGTGTAACCGACCTGCGTGGCGGTCACGGCCAGGGAGGCTGCATCGGGTGAAGCACGCAATCCTGCGGCAACCAGCGGGATGATCGCCTGCGGGAAGTAGATGTTGCCCACGGCCACCGCACAGGTCACGGCCAGGAGCAGGGTCATCCGACGGTTCATCCTCAGTCCACCGGTCCGCCGGCGACGTAGACCACCTGGCCGGAGACGAATCCCGCCCCGCGGCTCACCAGAAAGGAGGCCGTGTGTGCGATGTCCTCCGGTTCTCCGACCCGTCCGACCGGGATGGACTGCGCCGCGCTGCGCCGGAACTCCTCGAAGTCCCGGCCGAGCCTCCGGGCGGATGCCCTGGTCATGTCGCTCACGACGAACCCCGGAGCGATGGCGTTGGCGGTGATGCCGTGCCGCCCGAGTTGGAGGGCCAGTGACTTGGTGAAGCCGATCAGACCGGCCTTCGCGCTGCTGTAGTCGACGCGGGCGGCATCACCGACTGCGGAAATGCTGGACATGTTCACGATTCGCCCCCACCCAGCCGCGATCATGTGCGGGCAGACGCTCCGAGTGAGAAGGAACGGGCCGCGCAGATTGACCCCGGTGACGGTGTCCCACTGCTGCGTGCTCATCTCGACGAGCTCGGCGCGGGGACCGATGCCGGCGTTGTTGACCAGTACCGTCGGCGGCCCCAAGACGGCGGCGATCCGGGCGACGGCGGCCGTCACCGCGCTCTCGTCGGAGACGTCGGCGGCGACGGCTGTCGCTGATCCGCCGCTGCTGGTGATGGCTTCGACGGTGCCGACGCAGTCCGCCTCGTCCAGGTCGATCACGCCGACCGCCAGGCCGTCGTGCGCCAGCCGTCGGGCTACCGCGGCGCCGATGCCGCGTGCCGCGCCTGTGACGATCGCCGTGTACCGCTGAGGAGTTGTGTGCGCCATGTGGCGAAGTCCACGGCACCGGCGTGCCGTTGCCAATCGATGTAGCGTACGGCTTAATGATCAGCTTTGTGCTCGACGTCGAGGACCTCGCGGACACCAGGTTCGCCGTTTCGCCCCTGCACGAGACCGTGGTCAGCCTGCGGGTGCTGCAGGATCCGGGCCTGTCCGCGCTGCACCTCCCGTGGCGCAGATCCGTTCTCGGCCGACTCGGAGTCCTCGACACCGGTCTGCTGATGTCCCTGGTCTCGGCCAGGCGCACCCTCCCTGACTTCCTGACCCCGCGGCCCACCAGCTTCGCCCCGGCCTTCGAAGAAGAACTGGCCGTCGTCCGCCGGACCCCTCCCCGGACGGTGCGCCGCGATCTGCTGGCCACGCACGCGCCGGACCCGCTTCCCGAAGCCCTGCGCGACGCCACTGCCGCCGCCGACGCGGCGGTCATCGCACTCCGCGATGCCCTCTGCGAGCTCCTGCGGCAGTACTGGGAGATCGCCATCGAGCCGTTGTGGGCGCAGATCCGGCTGTTGTTGGAAGCCGACATGACCTACCGCGCACGGCAACTGGCCGTGGGAGGCGCCCGCCTTCTGTTCGCGGACATGCACCCGAACCTGCGTTGGCAGGACGGTGCCCTGCACATCGAAAAAATGATCAGCAGGTACCGCGTCGCGGCGTCCGGTCGGGGCCTGCTGCTCCTGCCGTCGGTGTTCGCTCACAAGCCCGCACCTCCGGTCAGTCCGGAGGAGCCGCCGGCGCTGTCCTACCCAAGCCGTGGAGTGGCGACGCTGTGGACCCCGGCGCCCACCCCTGACGCAACTGCCCTGGTGTCGCTGCTCGGCGCCCCCAGGGCGAGACTCCTCGCCCTCCTCGACGAGCCACTGCCCACGAGCGAGATCGCTCGTCGCTTCAGGGTCACCCCGAGTGCCGTATCCCAGCACCTGCGTGTGCTGCACGCCACGGGCCTTCTGACCCGGGCTCGCGACGGACGGCAGGTTCTGTACCGCCGCAGCCCTCTTGGCGACCAGTTGGCCGGCCAACATCACCCCCACCCGCTCGCGTCCCCTTGACAGGCGATGGCATCAAGTCGGTCTCCGGTGAAGCCCGCCTGGCCGGCAGGACCGTGGGGGTGTCAATCGCACGGCCCCGGCCCACACGGAACCGGGCTGTCCGGACGCCGGTCCCACGCGCCGGCGGGTGCTCGGGGCGGCCCGCTGCCGTACTGCACCGGGGGACCTGCGGTGTCGGCCGCCCACCCGTCCCGTGCGGGTGGATCAGTGGAGGCAGAGGCAGAACGGATGGCCGGCCGGGTCCGCGTAGACCCGCCAATTGGCCTCCGGACGGAGCTGGTCCGTCCGCTCCAGCACGGTCGCGCCGAGGGCGAGCGCCCGCTCCTCCTCCGCGTCGAGGTCGTCCACGTCGAAGTCCAGATGCAGCTGTTGCGGACGCTCCTGGCCGGGCCATTGCGGCGGCCGGTAGCCGTCGACCCGCTGGCAGGCCAACGGTGTTCCCTCGAACCCGCGCACCTCGATCCAGTCGGGATCCTCCGGATCCGGGACCACCCGGCCGCCGAGCAGATCCGCGTAGAACGCCGCGAGCCGTTCGGGATCGGCACAGTCCAGCGCGATCGCCTGCAGCTTTCGAATCACTTCCGGCACCCTTCGTCCCTCGGCCGCTTCCGCGACCCTCCTGTACGACCGGCGTCGTACCCGTCGCCCAGGCGGGTATGCACGGCGGACGACTCCAGGCTGCCACGTCAGTGACACCGAAGTGATCCCGACGACGCAGTACGGCACAGCGGCCCCCGCCCCCGCGTCGGCGTTCGGCATGCGATCCGGCGCCGCGGACGAGTCGCCCCGGCCCTACCCGCTCGGGCCTCACCCGGTGCACGCCGCGCTGCTGGCGTCGGCGTCGGCGCCGGGGCCGGGGTCGGCGCCGGGGCCGGGGGCGACGCCCGGCCGGTGCCAGGGCTGAGGCCAGGGCCGGGGGCCGTGCCATTGGCGTCGGACTCCGCCGTCGCCTTCACCCGCAGGGTCCATCAAGGCGCGCTGTTAGCCTGCTCCGCATGATCGAGAAGGGCCCCGAAGAGCGGATATCGAGCCTGCCGGCGCCGGATGGTCCGCAGCGCGCCCTCGTCGTCGCGAGCTTCGTCAGCCGGGTGGGCAACGGGCTGTTCAACACCGCTTCGGTGCTCTACTTCACGCTCGTCGTGCACCTGCCCGCCGCGCAGGTCGGTGTCGGCCTCACCATCGCCGGGCTGACCGGGCTGCTGGCCGGGATCCCGGCGGGAAATCTGGCCGACCGGTACGGGCCGCGCACGGTCTGGCTGACGGCCCTCGCGCTGCAAGCCGCGACGATGGCGGCTTTCGTCTTCATCCACAGCTGGGCCACGTTCACGCTCATCGCCACGCTGGACCGGCTGGCAGCGACGGCGGCCGGCGCTGCAGGCGGTGCGCTCGTCGCCCGCGCCGGTGGCGAGCGCCCGGCCGCATTCAGGGCGAAGCTCCGCACGTTCGTCAACCTCGGCGTGGTCCTGGGCACCCTCGGTGCCGCCGTTGGCGTCTGCGTCAACACCCGCCCGGCGTACACGGCGCTCATCCTCGCCAACGCCGCCAGCTTCGCCTGTGCCGGCCTGATCGCCCTGATCGCCGTCCCGGACTACCGGCCCCTGCCCCGTCCCCCGGACCACCACGGCCGGGCCGTGCTGGCCGACCGGCCCTTCGTGTCCTTCGTCGCGCTCTACAGCTCCATGGGCCTGCAGTACCAGACCGTCTCCCTGCTGCTGCCGATCTGGCTGTCCGCCCACACCGACGCGCCCCGGTGGACCGTGGCGGCCGTGTACGCGGTCAACAGCGGGGTGTGCGTACTGCTGCAAAGCAGGATCGGCTCCCGGGTGGAGACCGTGCGCCAGGGTGGCCGGGCGTTCCGGTTCGCCGGGCTGCTCTTCCTGGTCAGTTGCCCCCTGATGGCGCTGACCGCGGACGTTCCGGTCTGGATCGCGCCGGTGCTGGCCGTCCTCGCCGTCTGCGTGCACAGTCTCGGAGAGGTATGGGAGTCCTCGGCCGGCTTCGCGCTCGGTTTCGGTCTCGCCCCCGACCACGCACAGGGGCAGTACCAGGGCCTGTTCGGGATCGGGTTCGACGCCGGACAGGCCCTGGCTCCGGTGATCCTCACGGGAGCGGTCCTCGGACTCGGGCACGCGGGCTGGCTGCTGCTCGGCGCGTTCTTCGCGGCTGTGGGGTCGGCCGGCCCGCCGCTGGCCGCATGGGCGGAGCGAACGCGCCCCACGAACCAGGAGACGGCCTGCGCCACCCCCGGCGGACCGAGCGAAGCCGCGCCCCTCGCCGCCGACTAGACACCAGGCTCCTTCACGGGCGACGGCGCACCGGGCCCGGCCCGGACGTGTTCGTCGTCGAGGGCCGCGGGAGCAGCGCCGCCACCCGGATGTGGTCCACAGGCAGCCGGGAGCGACAGAACCAGCTGTGCTCGGGGTTCGCGACGGCCGTGGAAGGCTGGTGGACGGCCCCTGCTCCAGGACGACGGAAACTTCGTCGTCTACAAGAAGACCGGCGGACCCGGCAAGGGCGGCGCCCTCTGGAACACCGGAACGTACGACAAGGTCTGACCGGTCCCCGGGGCGGAGACGGGGGCACCCGGCGCCCGCGTTGCGCAGCTCTCCAGGGACGGAATTCCACTTCTGACCGGCCTATGGGCCGGCCGTCTCGACGCGCACGGCCCGGGCGCGTACCACGTGGGGCCGGGAGAGGACGGTGACGGCGACGGAGACCGCGGCCACGGCGGTGATGGCCATACCGGGGGCGAAGTGCTCGGCGAGGCCGCCGGCGATCGCCGCGCCGATGCCCTGCCACGTCATCCGGCCCGCGGACTCGACTCCCTGGACCTGGCCCCGGACCGGGTCGGGGGTCAACGCGAGAAGCTGCTCCTGGAGCGGCAGGGTGGCGGCGAACCCGGTGCTGGCGATGAACACCGCGGCCGTCGCCACCAGTACGGGCGGGTGGACGGCGAACAGCAGGTAGGGGACGGCGAGCAGCAGCCGCAGGGCGAATGCGCGGCGCCGTCGCTGCCCGGCGCTGAGCAGGCGTCCGACGGTCAGGTCACCGACGAGCATGCCCGCGGATCCGGCGGCCAGGAAGGCGCCGGCGTGATGGGGGTCGTAGGAGATGAACAGGGCCTCGCAGCCGACGATGAGGCCGTTGGGGATCCACAGGTTCAGCAGCAGGGCGCGCTGGCCGGAGTGGGAGAGGAGGGCGGTGTTCGTCGTCCAGGTCTGACGCAGTCCGGGGCGACGGGTCAGCCGGATCGAGCGGTCCCGGACGGTCGCCGCCACGATGACCGTTGCGACTCCGGTCAGCGCCGTCGCGGCGACGAAGACCCCTTGCGGGCTCAGGTACCGCAGAAGCGCGGCGCCGATGGCGTAGCCGAGGACGGCCATGCCGCCCGAGGTGATGTTCATCAGCGAGCGTGCCAGTGCGTACGCGGAGACGGGCACCACCTCGGCGAGCAGCCCCATTCGGGTTCCCGTCCCCAGGGACTGGAAGAACCCGAGTACGAGGAGCAGTCCGAACCGGGCACCCAGGGGCAGCCCCGGGACGGCCTGTGCGGCAACACCCACGAGCGAGACGCACTGGAGCACGACGAGGGTCCGGCGCGGGCGGCGTCCGTCCGCGACCGACATCAGCGTCAACGCACCGAGCACCGTCGCGAACGTGGCGCCGTACATGCTCACGGCTGTCAGGAACGGGGACCGGGTCTGGTGGCTGACGAGCGTCCCGAGGGCGAAGCCCGACAGGGTGCCGGCGGCGCTGGTCAGGGTGAAACTGGCGTACAGCCCGGCGAATTCACGGTTGCGGAGCAGTCCGCGGTAGCCGGGGGCGGGGAGCGTGCTGGGGACGGAGGTGTCAGAAGGCATGAAAAAAGCCTCCGCGCGCACCCAAGAGGGACGCCGAAGGCCGACACGTCCATTCTAGCAGCCGGCCCGCCCCTCGCCGAAGAGGCGGAAGCCTTCGCCAAGGCAGCCGACGGGGTTTGGAAGTGAGCCGTTTCCGGGCTCACCTGATCCCGAGGGCCACGGGCAGGACAGAATGGGGGCATGCCCTCATTCCGAAAGGCCCATGCCGCGTAGGGCCCCCGACCGGCTCCGGCGGGAAGCGACGCGGTCGCTCCCTGCGCAGGCACCGACGTCCGTCGTCGGCTGCGGTCTTCAGGACGCAACCGCAGCCGACCGCACCCGTGGCCCTCGGGCACGGTAACGAGCTGCTGCCTTCGGAGCCGTACGAGATCTGGGAGCCGCTCGCCGTCAGACTTCTCGGTGCCCCACCCCACCAGCAGCTGCCCCGCGGTAGCTACGTGCACTGCACCCGACTCATGAGAACGGCTCCGCACGGCCTCTGGGTCCAGCTGAGGGAACGGCTGCACGAGCGTGGCGTCGACCCCGCCGACGCGGTCCTTGTCCACCTCCTGCAGTCAGGGGCCGACACCGAGTCAGGCGTCCTCGTCTCGGGAGGCGGCCGTGTCCACGACTTTGAGCTGCGGTGCGTCGGGACCCAGGCCGGCGGAAAACGCGTCCTCGTCCAACACTGGCATGACATCACCGACGGATGGCGGACCACCCCGTTCAGCGCGGAGATCGCCAACGCGTTCATCTGGCAACCACCCCCGCTCAGTACGGCCCTGGCGGCATGAGGGGACCTCCGCGTTCACCACGACCGGACCGGGTTCAGGCCCTCAGCACATGGCGCAGCATCTGTTCGACGAGGTGGAGCGCCCGGCTCTCACGGTGTGCCGACCGGGGTGTCGGTCCAGTTCAGGCTGGTGAAGTGCGTAGCAGTTCGTGGGGCAAGGTGGTCGGTCGCAAGCACCACGAGAAGCGGAACGCTCTCATGCGCGCTCGTTGCAGGTGTCTTGGTGCAGGACCTCGTTGAGGGCGCCGTGTGCGCGGGTCCCGGCCTGCCGGCTAAGCGGTCGGCCATGCCGGTGCGGAAGACCTGGCGGATTCGTGGTCCGGTCCCCGCCTGCGGGCTTGTCGTTGGCGGGACTCGGGGCTCCGGCCAATGGCATCCCCCTGCGCACCTACGATGTGGGGGAGTTCCTCGGGCTGTCCCGACGCACGGCCCGCTCGGGACCGATCACGAACATCTGGTCGGCGGACGGCCGGACCCGGAGCCACACCTGCACGAGCCGGCGGCATCGCCAGACTGCAAGGACTGACCATGCGACTCCACAGCGGTCCGGTCGGCATGTTTCGGCGTGGTCGCGGCAGGCGGATCCCGGGTTCCTCGGAGATCAGGTGCGGTAGGGGTACAGGGCGACACCGTCCCATTCGACGCTGATCTGTACCCAGGAACCGTCCCGAGTGCCGGGGATGGGTGAGGCCAGATCGAACAGCACGGACCAGTGGCCCATCCGGAGGTGGGCGGCGCCGTCGTCGGTCAGGTGGAGGCGGCCGCTCATGATCACCTGGTCGCCCTCCTGCCGGAGTTCCGGCCAGGTGACAGAGGCCGCCAGGGTGTTGCGACCCCACTGGATGTCCTCGTCGACGGTCCATTCGACGAGGTGCCGGCCGTCTGCCTCTCGCGGATCACCACGCCAGAGCACCACGGCGGACCCGATGGGGGTGTGCACCCGGACCGGCACGGGTTGCCGCGAGGCCTGCAGCAGGGGCTCCGTACGGACGAACATCCACTCATCATCCCCGATGTCACCGCCATGAGGCCCTGATGCCGACTGCATTCCACCGGCTGGCTTTGGCGGTGCGCAGCGGGCGTGGCCGAAGGGGCGGCGTTGAGCGTCGTTCTGCGCGGGCCGGGGGCTGTGGCGTTCGCCGGCGTCCATCGTGGTTCTCGTCGCCGATGCGCCTGTCCGAGTGCCCTCCGGGCGTACCGCGAGCGAGGAGCGTGCAGTGGGGGTATGTCGTTTCGCGCGAGGTTGCCTTGGGACCAACGAGGAGACAGCGGTGTACGCAGTGGTTCGACGGTATGCAGGGGTGACTGATCCCGCCGAGGCGGGACGCCGGGTGGACGAGGGGTTCGTCCCCCTCCTGCGCCAGGTGCCCGGATTCGTGGCCTACTACTGGATCGACGCGGGCGGTGGAGTGATGGTCTCCACCAGCGTCTTCGAAGACCGGGCCGGGGCCGAGGAATCGATCAAGAGGGCGGCGGAGTTCGTACGGGACAGCCTCGCCTCCCTGCTACCCAATCCTCCCCAGGTCACGGCCGGCCAGGTGGTGGCCGCCGGGTAGCGGCCCCGGGAGTGTGACGCTGCGAGCCGGGCCGGGTGTCTGCGGGGGCTTCGTCCGCAGCGCCGGTCAGACGGCGGAGGGAACCCTCTGCGTACAGCCAGTCGAGAGCCTGAGGATCCGGGGCGTTTGCGCGCGGTCAGCGGTCAGCGGTCAGCGGTCAGCGGTCCGAGGGCTACGGCACGGTGGGTGCCGTAGCCCTCCTGTCCCGAGGCGGTACGGGTGGGGTCAGCCGCCGTCGACGTAGGCGCGGGCCGCGACCATCACGTCGCGCATCCTGCCGTCGGCGATGCACTGTGCCGGCGCCTCGTCTTCGAGCTGCGGGTTCATGCCGATCATCCATGCGCGCGCCGTGTAGAGGCTTTCGGCGTCCTGGATGAGCTGGAAGACCTGGAGGGCGGCGCGCAGGCGCTGCTCCGATTCGGGGCGGGGCGTGGTGTCGCCCGACGCCCACTTGCCGACCTGCTTCGGGTCGCTGATGTTGGCGATGCGTGCGGTCAGGCGCTGCCCCAGGGTCTCCTGGAGGAAGCGGGCGATCTCGCTGATGTGCATGCGCACCGTCGCGACATGGGCCCTTTCGGCGCTCGCGACGCTCTTGGCGACGGCTGCGGAGCCGGGGGGCGTGGTGGTGTCAGAAGGCATGGTCAGGTCTCCCTCGTTGCCCTGACTGCGCGCCCGTGCGTTGACGGGTCGCGTGTTCAGGCGACGGGTGTCGGGGTGTGCCCGCAAGACCTGGCTGTCGCGTGCTGCCGCGGGGGCAGACGGAAGGGATGCTCGGTCTCGGCGAGCTGCGAACGCTTCGTGGTGTGTCCCCGACCCGCCGGGAAGCGTGTACCAGCGCGGGTGGTTGGGCGTGCCGACTAGCGGTCGGCGCTCAGCATCGATGTATTCCGGTCCGTGGGGATCCGGCGCATGAATGCCTGCGGTGCTCCGAGGGTGCTGAGCCCTGGAGAGGTGGTGGGGCTGCGACGCACGGCACGAGCCCCACGGATAAGAACGCACTTACGGTGCAACGGGTGTTGCTCATGAGATCCCCCACATGCTCCACGTTGGTCGATGTACCGGTTAGGTTACCCATTATCATCCTCCAACTCCACCTTTTAGGCAGAATCCGGCTCGTTGTCGACGGCGCGTCAAGTGGCCCGTTTGGACTGCAACTTGGCGTCTGACCTGCGGAGATGACGTGCTGTCGGAACGGGGGACGGCGGGTTGTTTCGCTCTTTTGGACGACAGTGGTGTAGCGGCTTACAGGTGGACTTCAGTCGTCTTTTCAGGTGGGTTGGGGGAGGGGCTTCAGGGGGAGGGGAAGGGCGCGGGCCGGCTCCCGCCGTCCCGGCGGCCGCCCCTGCCGTCCCGGCCGCAGCCCCGGCGGCCGCCCCGGCCGCCGCTCCTCAGGTGTTCCCCGGCGCCCCCGGGCGCCCCCGCCTCACAGGATCGTCAGGTCGTACTCCTGCGCCACCCGCCGCAGCGCCTCCGACTCGGGGAAGATCAGGCTGGTCTCCTCCTGCTTGAGCTCCACGTCGTTGAAGACGGCCCAGCACTGGCGCATCCCGAAGCGGGAGCGGTAGGCGATGCCGTGGATGAGGCGCTCCTGCCGGGAGGGGCCGGTCCGCTGGGTGATGGCCCAGGCCGAGATCAGCCGGGTGATCCGGCGGTTGAACCCCTGGATGTGTTCCACGGTGAGCGCGTCCACGCCCTGTTCCGCCAGCTCGTCCTTGAGTTCCCTGGAGAGCGTCTTCAGGGTCCGCTCGTCGTCCACGTCGAGGAAGCGGGCCTCCTTGGGAGGCTGCACGCGGACCAGGATGTGGCGCGTGATCCAGTCACGGGGGATCATGCCGGGAGCCATTAAGGATGATTTCGTCCATTCGTCCCCGATGACCTCCAGCATCTTGGGGGCCACGCGGAAGGGTGCCAAGGCCTCCGCGAAGCACCCGTCGTGCTGGGAGGCGCAGTAGAGGGTGTCGTAGCTGACCAGACTCCAGCGGTTTCCGCCCGTCCGGGACGCGTCCTCCTGGCTGATCCGCTCGTACGTGAACGGGTTCTTGGCCTTTCCCAGGCGCCAGACGCCGCGTTCGGGCGCGGGGATGAGGACGACGTCCTGCTGTACGGTGTCCCGGCTCATGCGGCCGCTCTCCTTGCTCCGGCCGCCCGCCGCCAGGCGCGGGGCCGATGATGCTCGTGGCTCGTGGCGGCGGCCGGGCCGGCGGAGCGGCCCGGCCGCCGGGAGAGCCGGTCCGTGACGGTGTGGTGCTCATGAGGGGCGCTCAGGAGCGGATGGCGCGGGCCCTGCGGCGTATCGGTCCGGGGCACATGCCGAACGATCATTTTCATGCTCTCGTACGACCGATGCGACCGGGTTGCGGTGGCCACCGGGGGCGCACGAGGGAACGCGGGGGGCGCATGGCGGCGATCAGGTCCCGGCCGCGCGGCACTGTGCGAGGTCGATCTCCACCGCGGCGGCTCCGGCGTCCCCGGTGAAGGAGAGCACGACGCGCCCGCCGGCCGCCGCCGGATGCGCGGCGAGGCTGCGTACGGGGCTTCCCACCGCGAGCAGCAGCCGGCACCGCCCGGTGGCGGCGTCCCGGACGCGGATGGTCCCGTCGGCCGAGCCGGAGGCGAGAAAGCTGCCGTGGCCCTCCGTGTTCCACAGGGCCAGGGCGTGCACGGCCCCGGTGTGGCCCGTCAGCGGCTCGCCCAGGGGGCGGCGTTCGCGCAGGTCCCACAGCCGCACCGTCCCCGTGTCGCCGCCGCTGGCCAGATGCGGCGGAAGGCCGTCCAACGGGCCGGGGTTGACGGCGACGGCGTGCAGGAGCCCCTGGTCGCAGCGCAGGGGCGCACCCGCGGCACCACCGCGTTCCGCGTCCCACAGCCGTACGGTGCCGTCGGAGCCTGCGGAGACGAACCAGTCCCCGCTCTCCTCGCACGAGGCCGCGGCCACCGCCAGGATCCGCAGGCCGTGCCCGGTCCACTTCCGCAGCGGGGCCATGCGGTCCAGGTCCCACAGCCGGACCGTTTCGTCGTCCCCGCCGCTCAGCAGCAGGTGCCGTCCGTCCGCCGTCGCACAGCCGGCCAGGGCGCGCACGGGGAGGAAATGCCCCTGCAGAACGTCCGGTAACGCCCGCCGGGTTTCCGCGTCCCACAGCCGGATGCCGTGGTCCGGGGCCCCGGCCGACGCGTCCCGGGCCCCGGCAGAGGCGTCCCGGGACCCGGCCGACGCCAGCACGTGCCCCGCCCGGCGGCGTGCCCAGGCCATCGCCGACGGCGGCCGTCCGGTGTCGACGCGGGCGGCCGTGTCCCCCGTGCCGATGTCCCGCACGTCGACGTGCCCGCCGCTGCCGCTGAGTGCGAACCAGGACGGACCGTGCAGGTCACCCGGTTCCGGCAGGAGCAGCACCCCGCCCGTCGGCGCCTGCTCGGCGGGCGTACGGGTACGGGCGCCGACCAGCGCGCGCTCCAGCACCTCCCGGTTCCACAGGCGCAGCGTGCCGTCGGTGGAGGCCGACGCGAGGATCCCGGAATCGGGGGAGTCGACGGGGCCGAGCGCGGTCACGGCACCGGTGTGCCCGCCGAGCAGCGCCGCGGGCTCCTTCGCGGCGGTGTCCCACCGGGAGACGTCCCACACGGCGATGCGGCTGCCCGTCCCGGCGGCCACGAGGTGGCGTGCGCCCAGGGTGAGCGCGGTCAGGCTGCTCACCGGGCCGTCGGCGCCGGTGAGCGTGGTGAGCGGGCCGCCCACGCCCCAGACGGTGACGCTCCCGTCCGCATGCCCGGCCGCGACCGTCCCCGGCCGCGTGGTGGGAGCCAGCGCGCGCACCTCGGCCGGGAATTCGAACCGCGCCACCTCCGTCTCGGCCGCGGTGTCCCGGAAGGTCAGGAACGCGCAGTCGGCGATCGCCAGCAGCGGCCGGCCGGGCGGGTGCTCCACCGCCGCCAGCGCCGTGGTCCTCGTCCGGGGTGTGTCGCCGGGCAGGGTCAGCAGGTCCAGCGGGCCCATCCGCTCGTTCCACCAGACCACCGCCCCGTCCCCGTTGACGCTGACCACCGCGAGTTCGCGTCCGCCGTCGCGGTACGCGCACACGTCGGCGATCCACATCCCGCCGGGCCGGTGGACCTGGTCGACGAGGCGCCCGGTCGCAGGGTCCCAGACGCGGACGGTGCCGTCCGTGCTGCCGGACACGAGCAGCGGCGACTGCGCGGGGCGCGGCGCGAGGACCAGCCGGCGTACGGAACCCTCGTGGGCGGCGATCCGCTCGCGCACCGGCGTTCCCTCGACCGCGTCGATCAGCTCGATGCCGCCGTCGTCATCGCCCGCCGCGAGCGCGGGACGCCCGTCGGGTGCCGGCACCGCCGTCAGGGACCGTACGGTGACGTCGAGGGTGGCCAGGACGTTCACGGGCGGCACCCACCGGGACCACAGCACCGCCAGCGGTCCCGCCGCCTCTTCGGCGGTGCGCGGGCGCGGCAGTCCGGGGTGGCGCAGCGCCGTGTACGCGAGGTGCAGGCTGGCCAGGCGCGACGGGTGGTCGTCACCGTCAGCCCGGTGCAGGTACGGCTCGACCGCGGCCCACGCCTCCAGCCAGAGCCGGCCCTCCTGCCCCCGGCGGGGGCCCAGCAGCCCGCGGATGGGGCTGCCGGTCAGCCACGGCAGGACGTCGGCCGGCACGTGCGCGTCGTCCAGCACCCCGCCCAGGCGGGCGTGGCGCGCGAGGTACCGCCGCACGTACGGGTGCGGGGCGGTGCCGGTGGTGTGGCGGCCGGTGTGCGGCGCGGCCAGATCGGCGAGCGCCTGCGCGATACGGGCGTGCACGGCGGCATCCGCATCCGCGTCCGTGGCTGCGCCCGCGCGCGTGCCCGGGACCGCGCCCGCGCCCGTGTCCGTGGCTGCGCCCGCGTCCCCGTCCGTGCGCGTGCCCGTGTCCGTGGCTGCGCCCGTGTCCGCGTCCGTGCGCGTGCCCGGGTCCGCGTCCGCGTCCCCGTCCGTGCGCGTGCCCGGGTCCGCGTCCGCGCCCGTGTCCGTGTCCGTGGCTGCGCCCGCGTTCGGGTCCGGGGCTGTGCGCGTGTCCGTTTCCGCGCCCGCGGCCGTGGCTGCGCCCGGGTCGGTGCCCGTGTCCCTTCTCCCGCCCTCGTAGTCCCCCTCGACCTCATCAGTCCCCTCGGTCCCGTCAGCCCTGTCGACAGGCTCGTCCTGACCGTCTGTCATTCCCATCCCGATCCCCCCACCAGGTGCCGCGCCGCCCGCGGGCCAGGCGCGCAGGACAGCGGCCAGCCGCTCGTGCGCCGGCCGGTACACCCGCTGGTCCTCCTCCACGTCACGGGTGAGATACCCAGCCAGACGGCCTTCCAGCAGCACCCGGATCTTGGCATCGGCGTCCGGCAGGGTCTCCCCGCGCACGGCGGCCGCGACAGCCGGCCACACCTCGCCCCAGGCCGTGCCGCGCCCCTGCGCGAACGCCGTCGCGCGCAGCAGCGCCAGCGCCTCCTCCGCCCCCAGGCCGTCCTCCGCCGACCGCGCCAGATCGTCCTCCAGCAGTCCCGCCGTGCCCCCGCCCAGCCGCGCGAGCCAGCCGTCGTCGGCCGACAGCCGCGGTCCCTCGGTGCGCAGTTGGTGCGCCGCCACGCGGGCATCGAGGAAGGACCGCCCGACCGCCCCGGCCACCGTGCGCGAGATGCCGGTCAGGTCGTGTTCCGCCCAGTCGGCCTCGCCGGCCAGCAGGGCGCGTACGTATCCCTCGACGTCCCCGCCCATGTCCCCGTCGTCGGTACGCAGCACGGCCGCCCCCGGGAACGCCTCCCGCAGCCGGCCCGGCAACTCCCGGCCGCCGGTGCCCGGGTCGGGGCGGTCGGCGCCGTCGCTGCTGCGGACGGCGACGACCAGCCGAACCCCGCGCCGTACGGGATCCGCCGGCCCGGCGCCGGACGCCGGCCCGGCCACCGGCCCCGACTGCGGCCCGGACAGCGGTCCGGACCGGTGGCCGTACAGGTGTCCGGCCAGCGGTACCAGGACCTGGTGGACCACCGCCGCCGGGTCGGTCGCCTCGTCCAGTGCGTCGACGACGATCGTCACCATGGGGCCGGGCGAGTCGAGGAACCTGCGCAGGCCCAGCTGCCAGCGGCTCAGCTGGTCCCTGCCCGACGGGTCGGCCGCCGCCCCCAGCTTCTTCGCAATGACCTTCAGCAGCCCCAGCGGCTCCCGGTGGTGCGCCGTGACCGCGATGGTCACCGCGCCCTCGTCCGGGACGGTGTCCTGCGGGCAGTGGCCGACGGCTGCCCCGAACAGCGCCGAGTTCCTGAACTTCGCGTCGCTCAAGGTCACCGCGCGTCCCAGGATCGCCGACTTCCCGCTCGCGGTGATGCCCGTGACGACGAGGACCCCCGGCGGGCCCTTCAGGAACGACACCAGCGAGGCGTTCAGGCGCCTGCGGCCCGAGAAGTACCAGCCGGTGTCGTCGGCGCCGGTGCGGCCGCTGGCCTTCTCCAGCCAGTAGTCCAGGTCCTCCAGCGTCGCCGCCACCTCCTGCCGGCTCTCCTCCACCGCGGCCTGCTCCGGCCGGTGGCCCGGGTTCGGCAGCGCGGTGGTCGGCACGTGCAGCTTGCCGGTCGACAGTGCGCGGCAGTCGAGGGACAGGCTGCGGCCGAGCTCCGCGCCGACCGTCTGCGCCGCCTGGTACAGGGCGCGGCTGAACTCCTCCATCGACAGGTAGGGGCGGGTGATCCCGCCGGCCGTACGCAGCCACTCGTGGGCCCGGCTCAGGACGAGCGCGAACTCCCGTCCCCGCACCTGCATCTTGGGCGCCGCGGTGGTCAGGACGTTCAGCGTGGCGCGCGCGGTGCGCGCGGAGTCCAGGCTCCGCAGGAGTTCCAGCAGCTCCCCCGCCGCGTCGGCGGACTCGCACATGTTCACGATCACCAGGACCTCCCGGGCGTGCGAGTCGAGCGCGGCCGTGACGATCTCCGTCGTACGCATCCCCGTGCCCAGGAGCCGGTGGCGTTCGGTCCGCCGCAGGACCGCGAAGTGCCTGGCCGCGCCCGAGGTGAGCCCGTGGCCCGACACGTACAGCACCACCGGCACGTCCGGTTCCGCCTCCCGGATCCTCGACGACTCCAGGAAGCACTCCACGTCATGGCGGCTGGTCACCGACCCCGTGGGCGCGACCTTCACGAACCCGGGGCCGTCGGGAGGGGGCCGCTCCCACCACAGCGCCACCGCCTCCAGCTGCTCGTCGAGGGCTTCGCGCAGTGCCGTGGTGCCGTCCTCCATCACCAGGACGTACAAGGTGCCGGCGCGCCGCTCGGCCTCCGCCGGCAGCGCAGCCTCCTCCACCGCATCGGCTAAGCCGATCTCGCCCCGCTGCCCGTCCACGGTCCCTATTCTTCACTGCCATGAACACGCAGCAGCAACGTCCGTCCCGCACCGACGACTTACCCGACCACGTCACGCAGGACGCGGTGGTCGTCGTACCGGGGATCATGGGCAGCACCCTTCGTGACACGAGCACGGGCAAGGACGTCTGGGGCCTCGGAGGTGTCTCCTGGCTGCTGAAGGCCTGGACCACGCCCTCCGGCCTGAAGTCCCTGGCGATGACCGAGGACGAGCTGGCCGGGAAGACCGGCCGCATCGAGGCGACCGGCCTCCTGAAACACTCCGCCTGGACCCCGTACCTCGCGGGCAGCGAGCCGTACACCGATCTCGTCGACACGATCCGCACCAGTGTCGCCGACGACGCCGCGGTCCTGGAGTTCGCCTACGACTGGCGCCTGCCCGTCGCGGTCAACGGCCGTCTCCTGGCCGACGCCGCGCGCCTGCACCTGACCGCCTGGCGCCGTCACCCCGCCCACGCCCAGGCCCGCCGCCACCGGAAGGACCAGCGGGAGGGCCGGCTCGTCTTCGTCGCCCACTCCATGGGCGGCCTCGTCACCCGCGCGGCCCTCGACCCCGGCTACGACGGCGACCTCCAGGCCGACACCCGGGGCGTGATCACCCTCGGCACCCCGTTCCAGGGCTCGGTCAAGGCGGCCGTCATCCTCGCCACCGGCCGGGGCGCCCCCGTGCGGCTGCCCCACCGCAAACTCCGAACGATCTGCGCCACGATGCCCGGCCTGCACGACCTGCTGCCGCAGTACCGCAGCCTGCGCGCGGGGGACGACGTACGCCACCTCACGCCGAGCGACGTCGCGGCCATCGGCGGCGACGCGGAGCTGGCGCGCCGGGCGGCCCGCTTCCACCACGTCCAGAAGGGCATCGCCCTGCCCGGTCACCGTTCGGTCGTCGGTGTCAACCAGCCCACCTGGCAGAACCTGACGATCACCGGCGGCGAGGTCGAGGCGCACTTCGACGGCGCCCGGCAGAACTCCGACGGGACCTTCATCCTCGACCGGCACGACCGCATCCGCTACTTCCAGGTGTACGGGGACGGCACCGTCTACAAGGAGTCGGCGGTCCTCACCGACATCGTCACCCCGCTGCCGCTCCAGCACGGGGACGTCGCCAAGGCGAAGACCGCACTCGAAGCCGTCACCGAGATCGTCCGCGACGACATCCACCCCGGAACACCCCAGGGCGAAGCCGGCTGCGGACTGAGCGCACCCGACCTGGTCGGGGCGGGCCGTCCGTGGAAGCTCCACCTCACCGACGTCGACACCCTCTCGGGGCTGATCTGCCGCCTCACCGACCTGGAACACCCCGACAGGCCGAGCCCCCTCACCCTGACCTGGGAGGACGGCGTGGCCACGGCAACGGCAACCGCCCCGCGCCCGGGCGTGTACCGCATCGACGTCCGCACCCCGGACGGTCACGACATCACCCAGCTGGTCATGGCCGCGGACCCGGACGAGCCCCTGGCGGAGGCGGAGGACTGACCTCGGACTACCGCAGGCCCGCCGGTCCGAGGCGCTCGGTCGGACCGGCGAAGGCCAAGAACAGGGAACGCCGGCTGAGCAGCCACCGTCCGTCGACCTTGCGGAACGCGTCCTCGTAGTGCCCCACTTGGGTGGGGATCCGGGGTGTCGCGTAGCCGTCGCCGGTGTGTCCGTCGACCCGGTACGTCGTGAAGTACGTGGTCGCGGTGGCCGTGGAGGCAGAGGTGAGGATCACCAGGACATTCGTGCAGATGCGGCGCGAGAGCCGGTCCGCGGGCCGAGCGCCGAAGTAGGCCCGAAGTGCCGTGCGGCCCTGGACCGTGCGGTCGTCAAGAGCCCACTCCCAGACCCCGTCCTCGGTGAAGAGGTCGGCCACCGCCCCCGGGTCACCCAGATCGAGCTCGTGGACGAACTGCGCGATCAGGCGTTCGCAGGCCCGCTCGGCGATCAGACGGTCTGTGGGATCAAGGGCCTCGGTATCCATCCCCGTTTCCTACCAGCACGGCAAGGACCTCACGAAACCATTTGGCGGACCAAGCCCCTGCATTTCAGGCTTCCTCGGCGGGGGACAGGTCCCCCGTGCGGGGTGGTTCCGCTGTGCCGCATGTGCGCCTCCAGGCCTGGTCGTCGGTACGGGGGAGACGGCGTGGGCGGGGCGGCGTCCCGCGACTTTGCCAGGCCTTTGCCGAACTCGTGTCGGCTGACGCGGTAGCGAGGAGCCTGGTTGCCCACAGGCCCCCGGAACGTGCACACTTGCGCGAATTCCGGCCGGGCGCAGCGTCGCACCCCACTGCCCACCTGCCTGGCATCCGCCGTGCCGGCCATCAGCAAGTCAACGGGAGCAAGGTTGAGCACATCGGGAACTGCACGCCAGCAGGACCTCCACGACCTCAGCGACGCAGAGCTCTGCGCGCTGCTCCGCGAGCGCGACTCGGCGCCCGACTCCGATCTCAGCGACGTGATGGGCGAGGTGTTCGCCCGTCACCACGACGCCGTACGCGCCTACGCCCGAACCTGCTGCCGGGACCTGGCCACCGCCAGTGACCTCGCGGCCGAGGCCTTCGCCCGCACCTACCGGGCGGTCGCCTGGGGCGCCGGACCCGAGTACGCCTGGCGGCCGTACCTGCTGACCTGTGTGCGCCGGGTGGCGACCGAATGGGCACGACGCGGTGCCCGCACCCAGCTGTCGGACGACTTCGACACGTGGGCCGCCGAACTCTCCGGAGACCAGGACGTCGAGGGCGCCACCCTGCTGGCGGAGGAGGGCTCGCTGGTCCTGCGGGCGTACCGGTCGCTGCCGGAGCGCTGGCAGTCCGTGCTGTGGCACGCGGTCGTCGAACCCGAGCCCGCGGCCGAGACCGCCCGGCGCCTGGGGATTTCCGCGGGGGGCGTCAACTCCCTGGCGGCGCGCGCCCGGGAGGGCCTGCGCGAGGCGTACCTGCGCGCCCACCTGGACCAGAGTGCGAGCGAGGAGTGCCGGCACTACGGCAGCCAGCTCGCCACCGCGCTGCGCCGACCGGGCAAGCGCATCACCCGGGACCTGGGACGGCACCTGCAGGCGTGCGCCGACTGCGGGCGGGCCGAGCGCGACCTGCGGGCCGTCAACAACCGGCTCGGTGCGCTGCTGCCGGCCGGGATCCTGCTGTGGCATCCCGCCTCGTCCGCGCTGTCCGCCGGTGTGCACGGCGCCCACCACGTGGCGGCGGGCAAGGCGGTGGGGTTCAAGCTGGCGGCGGCGCGGTTCGGCGCGGGGAAGTGGACCGCGGCGGCGGCCGTCGCGGGTACGACGCTCACCGCGTTCGTCCTGCTGCCGGCCGAGGACCGGCCGGAGCGGGCCGCACCCGCGCCCGGGGTGGCGATCCCCAGCCCCGCCCCGGACGAGGAACGGGACCCGTTCCTGATTCCGTCCCCGACGGACGCGGCGCCACCGATCGTGTCCATCGGCGCCGCGATGTCGGCCACCGCCCCCGTCGGCGCCCCGTCGGCGCCCGTCGCTCCGACGGCGTCCGCCGCGCCGCCTTCGCCGGACCCCACACCCACCGCCGGCAGGCCCCTGGTCAACACGGCCTCGGGGCTGTGCGTCGGCCTCGCCGGCAGCGGCTCCGAGGGGTCGTTGGAGCTCCAGCCGTGCACCGGCGACGCCTCCCAGGGCTGGCAGCGCCTGCCGGCCGGCCAGGGCACGTACCAGTTCCGGAACACGGGCACGGGCACCTGCCTCGACGGAACCGCCTCCGGCGGAAACGTCGTCGACGTCGTCCTGCGCACCTGCCGTTCCGGCAGCGGCCGTACGACGCAGCTCTGGAGGTCCGACCCGGCCGGAGGGTCCGGCGCCTTCCGGCTCTGGTTCGTGCCACCGGTCCCGAAGAGCGACTACTCCGACCACCTGCTGGGCCCCCGGAACTGGCCGAAGGCGGACCCGCCGCGCAGGGGTTCGGACCTGGTGCAGCTGCCCAACTACTACAACTCCGTCAATTTCCTCTTCACCCTGGGATGAGCGGACGCACGGCACACCGCTGCCGGGAACCCGGCGCACGCGCCGGCGGGCAGAACCCGGGCGGCCACGTGTCCGGGCACGGGCCGCCCGGCGCGGCGACGGCCGCCGTCAGCCCGAGGTGGCCGGCCGTTCCTTGATGCGGTCGACGACGGTCCGGGTCATGACGGCGCTGGTGAACACGACCGTGCCGGGCTTGATCAGGCCCTGCTCACCGGACTCGCCCTCCACCTGGACGGTGCGTTCGCCGAGGAAGGCGAGGGACTGCCGGTCGAAGATCCACTCTTCCCGCTGGCCCGAGTGCTCGTCCAGGCGTGCCACGGCGACGCCGTGGCGGCCGGCGGCGTCGACCGCGTCGTCCACCGACACCACGCCGGGGATCTTCGCCGCTGCCCGGTAGAGCGCGGCCGTCAGGGCCGGCGGCGGGTAGCTGGCGCGCAGCAGGTCGCCGATCGTGGTGAAGGCCTCCTGGTCGGGGCCGCGGCCCTTGCCCTTGGTCTCCTCGTAGATCTTGCGCAGCAGCACGTCGGGGTCGGTGGGCAGCTGGGCGAGGTAGTTGTAGCTGGGCGCGTTGAGGTGCGCCGTCGGGGTGTGGCCCGTCTCGTCGGGCCCCTCCAGGGTCACGCCCTCCGGGCCGGTGTTGCCGGGCTCGATCAGCCAGCCCTTGATGCCGTCCGGGGAGTTCCACTGGTGGCGCTCGTGCAGCTTCTCGCTGACCAGGGTGTGCTTGTCGCCCTCGGTCTTCACGTACGTGGTCGCCGTCTTGCTCCCGATGTAGACGTACTGGTCCGCGCGCACCCCGGAGTGTGCGGCCGAGGAAGCGGAGGCGGCCAGCGAGATGCGGTCCAGGAGCTGCGGCGCTCCCTTGGCGTCGGCGGCGCCGATGCGGGTGGTCAGCGCCGGGCCCGTGGCCATCGTGGAGCGCGGGCCGTCCGCGGCGCCCTGCTGCACGTAGCCGAAGAACCCGGCGGCGAGCGCGCCGGCCAGGGCGAAGCCCGCGACGGGCACGAGGACCGCACGGCGCAGGAACGGGTTGCGCCTCGTGCCGGTACGGGACGGCGCGGCGGCGGGGCCGGCGCCGGAGGCTCGGAGGTCGTCGTGGATCTGGGTCATCAGGCGCTCCTTGTGGAACTGGTGGCGGCCCGCGGGCAGTTCCCGTTCGACGAACGAGGGTCGGGAAAGGTCGGCGTTCATCGGATTCCCTCCTGTGCGGACCGGACCGCCTTCGTGTCGCGGTCTCCATATGTCTGTCGTGACCGGGCCACGAGTTCCCGCCTGTTCTTCCTCAGTTCCGCGTCGGCCAGCTTGCGCAGCTTCGTACGGGCCCGTGACAGCCGGGAGCGGACGGTGCCGACGGGAATGCCGAGGACCCCGGCGGCCTCCGCGTACTCCAGTCCCTCGCACAGGCACAGCAGGAGGACTTCGCGCTCGGGTGCGCGCAGTGCGCTCAACTGCTTGAGCGTGGCCGCGATCTGCTGCCGGTCGTCGAGCCGGCCGGCCACCTCTTCGGCGTGGTCGGGCACGGACACGGCACCTGCCGCGGCCGCGGCGGCAGCGGCGACGGCCCGGTAGCGCCGGTTGCTGCGGCAGTGGTTGCGGGCGAGGTTGGTGGCGATGCCCAGGAGCCACGGCCGCAGTGACCCGCCCTCGGGGTCGACGGTGCCGCGCAGCCGCCACGCTTCGAGGAAGGCCGCCGACATGACGTCCTCCGCGACGGCCCAGTCCCCGGTCATCCGGAAGGCATGGTTGTAGACGGCGCGGGCGTAGCCGTCGAACAGCTCCGCATAGGCGTCCGGATCCCCGGACCGTATCCGGGTTCGCATTTCTGTCGTCACGCTTGCTGGCTGTCCGGCACGGTCGGAGGGGTTCCCGTGACCTGCGTCACGTACGGCTGCGGGCGGCGGAACCCAGCTCCCCGCCCGCAGCCGCGAACCCTACCAGCGGAGTCCTCACGGCTCGCCGCCGTCGGTCCCGGCCCCTGAACAGCCCGAACGGGGTGACCCGGCAGGCAGAATTGGATCAACGGCCACTCGGTGCGCCGACTTCCGAAGGAGTGCATGTGGAGCAACCCGATACCCTCCCCTTCCCGCTCGACCCGGCCGCCGACCCCGCGGCCGAAGCGCACGAGCTCCTCGCACAGGGTTGCCCCGTCCGGCACGTACTGCTCCCCGGGGCGGTGCCCGCCGTGGCCGCCCTCGATTACGAGACCGCGAAAGCGGTGCTGGGGCACCCGAAGCTGACCAAAGACCCGGCCCACTGGCCCGCCCTGACGGACGGCCGGATACCCGACGACTGGGAACTCATCCCCCTCGTACAAGGCGCCGGAATGCTGCACGCGGGCGGCGAGGCGCACACGAGGCTACGAGGGCTCGTCAGCTCCGCGTTCCGGCGTGCGTCCATCGAATCCTGGCGGCCCCGGATCGAGGACATCGCAGCCACCTTGCTCGATCAGCTCGAGACCGCCGCCACCCGTGGTCCGGTGGTGGACCTGCGTCACGAGTTCGCGTGGCAACTGCCGCTGACCGTCGTCTGCGAGCTGCTCGGCGTACCCGCCTCGGCGATCGCCAGGCTACGCGGAGCGTTCGACCGCCTGGTGACACCCGACCCGCTGGACGAGAGCGGGCAGGGGATTCTGGACGCGCAGGCGGTGATCGCCGAAGAACTCACCCAACTGATCGCCCTGAAGCGCACAGCCCCCGGCGCCGACCTCGCCACGGAACTGATCACGGCGCGTGACGCGGACGACGGCTCCCTCACCGATGCAGAACTCCTCCAGACGATGTTCCTGCTGCTGATCGCCGGCCAGGAGACGACCGTCCTCCTGATCACCGGGACGGTCCACAGCCTCCTGAACGACCCGCAACAGCTCGATGCCGTGCGCGCAGGTGCCTTCACCTGGAGCGACGTCGTGGAGGAGGGACTGCGTCATTCCTCACCGGTGCGCTACGCCCTCATGCGTTATGCCACCGAGGACATCGAGATCGGCGGTACCGCGATAGGCAGGGGGGATGCTGTGATCGCGGCGCTCTTCGCGGCCGGCCGCGATGGCGAAGTCCATGACGGCGCACACCGCTTCGACCTCGGACGCTCCACGCGCCAGCACCTGGCGTTCGGTCACGGCGCGCACTTCTGTCTCGGCGCGACCCTGGCCAGACTCGAAGCAGAGGTGGCTCTCGAGATGCTGTTCTCGCGCTTCCCGCGGATCGGTCTTGCCGGCGACGACGTCCCCTCCATGCGGTCCATCGCGCTCCAGGGCATTCAGGCGCTGCCGGTCCGTCTCGGTCCCACCGGCAGGTGAGCGCCCGGCACGAAGCCCGGGCCACGGCGCACAGCGCCCGGCCCGGGCTTCCTGCCGTCCGACGGCTGCTCCTATCGGCTGCCGGAGAGCAGACGGCGCCACCAGGGCCGCCGCGTCACGCCGCCGGAGCCGGCGGCCGACGTCGACGGCGCCGTCCTCGGCTGCCCGGGCGCCGCCGGGCGGCCTGCCGCGCCCGCGGAGGTCACGTCGGCGGAGGTCGCGTCGGCCCCTTCGGCGGAGCTCCTCCTCTGGGCCCGGCGGGGAGCGAACGCGACGGGCAGGTTGTCCAGGCGACTGGAGATCAGGGAGGTGGTCACGCGCAGTTCGTCCTCACCGCCGACCAGCTGGATGTCGGGCAGCCTCGCCAGCAGCGTGTCGATGCCCGTGTCCGCGATCGCGCGGCCGATGTCCTCACCCGGGCACTCGTGCGGCCCGCTGCTGAACGCGAGGTGCGACCGGTTGCCGTGCACCGGCTTGCTCAGGTCGGGGCGGATGTCGGGGTCGACGTTCCCGGCGGCCAGGTCCAGGATCACCATGTCGCCCGCCCGGATTTCCTGCGTCCCGAGCCGGGTGTCGGCCGTCGCCCACCGGGTCGGGACCCTGGCGAGCGGAGGGGCGTCCCAGAAGACCTGGTCGAGCGCGTCCGGCAGGGTCATGGAACCCCCGGACAGGCTGGCGCGGAAGCGGTGGTCGGTCAGGACCATCCGCAGGGTGTTGGCGATCAGGTTGCAGGTGTTCTCGATGGCCGCCACCAGGGCGTGCCGCAGGTGTTCCATCACCTCGGCGTCGGTCAGCTGCGACTCGTGGCTCAGCAGCCAGCTCGCGAAGTCGTCACCGGGGCTCTCCTTCTTGTGCTTGACCAGTTCGGTGAGCACGCCGACGACGAAGTCGTTGCTCTCCAGAGCGGTGGGGGTTCCCTTGACCATGTCGCGCACGGCCGCGCCCACGGCGAGCGCATCCGCCTCCGGCACCCCGTAGATGCGTGCCACCACCAGAGCGGGCAGCTTCTCGGAGAAATCGGCCACGAGATCGGCGTTGCCGTTCGCGGAGAACTGGTCGATCAGCTGCTCGGTGTAGCGCACGACGTAGCTGCGGATTCCACGGCGGCGGAATCGACCCAGGCTGTCCGTGATCGCCGAGCGCAGCCTCGCATGCTCACTGCCGTCCGCGAAGACCAGCAGCGGCTGCCATGCGGTCACGGGCAGCAGCGGGGAATCCGGGCCGAGCTTGACGGTCCATATGCGCGAGTCGTTCGAGAACAGCTTGGAGTTGCGCATGACCTCCAGGTTCTCACGGTGCCCCAGCACCAGCCACGCCGGAACGTCGCCCTGCAGGAGGACGGGCGCCACCGGGCCGTGCTCCTTGCGAAGGGCCTGGTACATGGCATAGTGCGAGCCCTCCGCGTCCGGGCCGTACAGCCGCTGCACACCGGCCGTCCCGGCCCCGCCCGGCGCGTGCGCGGGACAGCCGGGAGGGGGGAGCGGCACGGGCGAAGCGGCCGGTGCGTCTTGGTAGGGGGTGGTCACGAGTCCTCCGAAAGGCGCGATGAGAGAACGAACGGATGGGCGTCAAGTCAAGCCACCGCCGGGCCGGGCCTGGGTCCGGCCGGATCGGCGGTGCTGCCGTGTGGTGACCGGGGAGCCCCCATCGCCGAATTGACGGGCCGTCGGGTCGGCCGTCTCATCGGCGCCCGCCGGGTCAGCAGTACCGCCACGTCCGTGAGGTGTGCCTCACAGGAGGTATGACGTCACAGCAGCGACACGCAGCATAACGGGGGGTGGTGTACGCGCAGAACGGCGGTCGTGCCATCAACTCCGCGACGGTCGGTACGGATTGGACCGTGGATGCCCCCATTGGCGGCGCGCCGGCACCCGCGGGCTCGCCACCCCGCCGGACCCCCGGCGGAACGCTGTGGTGCAGTTGTCGCACGTACACCCGGTTGGAGGAACCCAGAATGACAGATGTTCAGTTGCGGGCCGTGCCGCGCGCGCCAGGGGCGATACCGGTGCTGGGGCACGCCCTGCGTCTGTGGCGTGACCCGTTCGGCTTCCTCACCTCCCTGCGGCAGCACGGCGACCTGGTCCGCGTGGACCTGGGGACGATGCCCATGTACGTCGCGACCTCGGCTTCCCTGGTTCGTGAAGTGACGGTGACCAAAGCGCGAGATTTCGAGAAGGGCCGCTTCTTCGACCGGCTGCGGCCGTTGGCCGGGAACGGTCTGGCGAATTCCGACGGCGAGATCCATCGGAAGCACCGTCACCTCATCCAGCCGATGTTCTCCAAGGAGCGCATCGCCGCCTACTCCGCCACCATGAGCGACAACGCACGGTCGCTGGCCGACTCCTGGCGGCCGGGACAAGAGGTCGACCTGGAACTGGTGATGGCCGAGTACGCCATCGAGACCCTGGCGTCGACACTGTTCTCGGCGGACATCGGCCTGCCGGCCGTGGAAGCCGTACGCAGGAATCTCCCCGTCCTGCTGAAGAACCTGCTGATACGGGCGGCCTCCCCCAAGTTCCTGGACCGCATCCCCATCCGCGCCAACCGCGATTTCGACGAGGCGTCGGCCAGCCTTCGCCAGGTGATCGACGAGGTCATCCTCACCGCCCGCCGCTCGGGGCATGCCGACCGCGACGACCTCCTGTCGCTGCTGTTGCGCGCCCAGGACACCGAGAGCGGCCAGCGCCTCTCGGACGTCGAGGTGCGCGATGAACTCAGCACCATCCTCTTCGCGGGCGCCGAGACGACTGCTGCGACACTCGCCTGGACCTTTCACGAGCTGGCCGCCCACCCCGCGGTCGAAGAGCAGGTGGTCGCAGAGATCCGGGACGTCGTGGGCGACGGGCCCGTCGGCATCGCGGACGTACCTCGCCTCGAATGCCTGCGGCGGGTCATCGACGAGGTGATCCGGCTGCACGGCGTGACACTGCTCATGCGCCGGAACACCGCCCCCGTCGAGCTGGGAGGGTTCACGCTGCCGCCGGGGACGGAGGTCGCCTTCAGCCTCTACGCCATCCACCGGGACCCCGACCTGTACGAGAACCCCGCCGCCTTCGACCCCGATCGCTGGCTGCCGCACCGGCAAGCCGAGGCCGGACTCGGGCGCGAGGCCTACGTCCCGTTCGGCGCGGGCAACCGCAAATGCATCGGCGACAGCTTCGTATGGGCCGAAGCGACGATCGCCATCGCGACCCTGCTCTCCCGGTGGCAGCTGAGGCCGGTCGCGGGACACGAGCCCAGGGAAGTGGCATCCGCCGTGGCGCGCGCCGACTGCATCCGCATGATCGTGCAACCCCGTCAGGGCTGACCCGCCGACCGGCGCCACCGGGCGCCCGCCACGTGCCTTTTGCGGTCTCGAAGGCCGGTCAGGTTCACGGGGCGGGCTTCGGCTCGGTGATCAGAGCGATCGCGTGCTACGCGCCCTGCACAGCCATCTCGGGGGAGAGCCGGCCCCCGGAAGACGGAAGGAGTTCCCACCACCAGTCGACGGCAGCTATGCCGAGGGGCTCGTGGCGGGCGTCGGTCGGCAAGCCGCAGAACGCGGAGGGGTTGCCGGCCGGGCATTCGGGGGAGCTGTACCGAAGGGAGCTGATTCCCCAGTCCTGTGCGCCACGAATGAAACACGCCAGACTGTCCAGATACTGGCGAAGCTGGGGGCTGCCCTGGCGGGCGAGGGCCGACCTCAGCCGCATGAACAGGCACATCACACGGTCCCTTTGGGAAATCGCGATGCGCAGGGCCTCATCGGCGCTGTGGCCCTGCTCCTCCAGCACGCGGAGGGCATTCACGTAATAGTTCAGCCCGTTTCGTTCCTTGTGGTGCGAGAAGATGTCGTTGTCCCAGGTGATGATGAAAGACGCCATTTCGCCGATGGCCCTCACCGGGGTGTGGTCTCGCTCGTACGGCTGAAGCTCGTAGCCGCCACCCATCTCCAGCATCGGGAAGACAACGGACGTGGCCCCCGAATAGAGACGCATCAGCGTGTAATCGTTGAGATCGGGCACCGTTCCCGACCTCCGGTGAGACGCCTCCCAGACGACGGAGAGAAAGTACTCCCTCAAGGAGTCCACCCAGCGTGCGGCCTGCCCTGCCGTCCCGTGGCTGCACACTCGGTAACGAAGGTCGCGGAGCCCGGCGGCGAGCGGGTCGTCCAGCAGCATCGGGGCATCCGGATTCTGGGCGACGCGCAGGAGCCGTGAGAGTACGCCGGCCAGCTCTCCCGGACGTTGCCCCAGCTCACCTTCCTCGCAGTGCCCGTCGTCGACGCCGAACAGCCAGAAGACGAAGTCCGCGAGGAGGGAGACCGATGCCTGCCCCGCCGACGGAAGGATCCTCGCGGCGAACGTGCCGATGTCCTGCCTGACGAGCCGTCCCCGCAACTCCTCGGACCCGATGCGAAACGTTTCAGCCCAGGCCGCCGTCTGAACATCGATCTCCGCATGAGCGGGATGGATCTCAGGCTGGATGGGCGAAAATATCGGCGGAATCAGCAGGTCAGGCCCCATCGGCCCCCCTCTCAAAATGGCGCGGGCCCACCCGTGCCGGCCCGGGACCGAACCCCGAACCGGACGCCGCCCGCACATCCCAGTGATCGACTATGGCGCATAGTAGGCAGTCTTCCGGATCGATCCAATAGGACAATCTCCCCGCGGTCGGCGCCCGGCCGCAGGCGGGGCGGTCCAGACGGCACGTGACCGCGCCCGGCCGCACGGCACCCACCCGCAGTCGTCGGTGACCACGGCAGGTTCCGGCCGGCGTTCGGCACCGGTGCTCCGAAGCAGACAGCCCGGCCGGTAACGCGCATTTCAGCACCCTCGGGAAACTGCCGCCTTCCGGGAATTCGTACGTCGTACGTGGGACGTCGGACGTCGGACGTCGGACGCCGTAGGTCTGAAATGCGTTCAGCTCGACTTGGCGAACCCCTCCAGCAGCCCTCGCGGGTCGAAGGTCACCCGGATCCGGACGATCTTCCCGTCCTCCACGTGCATCCAGTTCGCCGTCGGCGCGGGCGGCGCGACGGCGGTGCACAGGTCGAACCAGGTGATCACCTCGTCGCCCTCCGCGACCCGCACCTTCACGTCGATCCTCTCCAGCACCTGCCCGAGGCCCTTCAGCCCGGCCAGGGCCTCCTCCGTCCCGCGCGCCGTTCCCAGCGCCCCGACGAAGTCGACGTCCTCGGCCAGCAGCCCGCGCATCGTCTCGAAGTCGCCCGCCTCCCAGGCGGAGAAGTAGGTCTCGGCAAGCTCGCGTGCGCTCTTCGTCGTCGTCATGCCTCCATCCTCCCCACCCCCGTTCCATCCGTCCAACAGATGAATCCGATCCCAGCTATCATCAGTAGACATGGAGATGCATCAGCTGCGCTACTTCGCCGCCGTGGTGGACGAAGGCACCTTCACCGGCGCCGCCCAGCGCCTCCACATCAGTCAGTCCGGCATCAGCACCCAGGTGGCGAAGCTGGAACACGAGCTGGGCCAGCGGCTCTTCGACCGCTCCAGCCGGCACGTGCGCCTCACCCCGGCCGGCGAGGCCGTCCTTCCCCTCGCGAAGAGCGCGCTCGCCACCCTCGACGCCATCCGGCACACCGCCGCCGAGTTCGCCGACGCCGTCCGCGGCCGCGTCCGGATCGGCATGATCACGGGCTGCTCGATCCCGCCCTTCCTGGACGCCCTCGCCGACCTGAGCCGCACCCACCCCGGCATCGAACTCAGCCTGCACGAGGGCGACTCCGACGACCTGCAGACCCAAGTCCTCGCCGGCTCCCTCGACCTGGCCCTGATCGGATACGCGGGCCAGGCCGCCACCGGCCTCGATGCGAGCGTCGTCATCGACGAGCCGATCGCCGCCGTCGTCCCGGCCGGGCACCCCCTCGACCGGGCGGAACTGACCCTCACCGCCCTCCGGGGCGAGAAGATCCTCTGCCTGCCCCGGGGCACCGGCATCCGCGCCGCCTACGAGGACTCCTGCCGCCGGCTCGGCCTCGACCCGCACGTGGACCTCGACGCCAGCTCCCCCGTCGCGCTGCTCCGCCTCGCCGAGCGTGGCGCGGGCGTCGCCGTCCTCAGCGCCTCCTCCGCGCAGGGCGCCGGCCTGCGGGCCGTCCCGCTCACCGACGCCGCCACGCACGCCCGACTCGGCCTCGTCACCCGCCCCGACGAGCACTCCCCGGCCGTACGCCTCCTGCACACCCGTCTCCTGGCCGCGCTGCGATCGGCCCAGCCGGCATCCGACGGATCAGGCGGACGGCGCCGTCCCGACCCGGCAGACCCGCTCTAGCCCCGCTCTAGACCCGCCGGATCAGGGCGGCCATCGCGGCGAGGTCCGCTTCCGACCTGGGGATCGGAGCCTTGGGCCAGAGCAGTTCGTACTCGGTCTGGATGCGGAAGACCTCATCGGCGAAGGACCGTACGACCGCATCCGCATCCGCATCCGCATCCGCGACCGTGCCCCGCTCCGCATGCTCGATGAGCCGCTCGCACGCCTCCACGGCGCCCTCGCAGTCCTCGTCGAACTCGAACAGCGCACAGAGCGCGTCGACGGCGTGCTCACGCGAGGTCAGATGACCCATCCCGCAGTCGAGTCCGTCGTCACCGAGGTCGTCGGGGTACGGTGCGCGCTGCCAGGAACCGCCCTCGGACCAGTAGACGCACTCGACCCTGCCCAGCCCCACGACATCGTTGCGCAGCTCATGGCGCACCCACTCGGGCGCCCCGTCGAGGAGGTCGATCGGCGGCTCGTACCGCCCGACCCTGCCGGAATCGTCCTGCCCGAAGAGAACCGCCCTGCCGCCATCGGCCCGGACCAACGCCCACCGGCTGCACGCGCCGTCGTCGAAGCGCAACCGGCTGCCGCCGTGGCTGCCGCGGCCGCCGGCACCGTCGCTTTCGTCGAGCCAGTACCCGTGCCGGAAGCGCTCGTTCTCCTCCTCGGCATCCCAGGTCGCCACGGCGAACGCCGTCCAGCGCGCCCACAACACGCCCGCCTCCGGAAGGTCCCCCGGCCGCCCCGGACGATGAGCCCTCACGCCACCCACCCCTCACTCCCAGCTCTTGCATCCGGCCACAGACCCTATGCGGCCCGCCGCTCGGCTCCCGCACCGATCGGTGACGGCCCCCGGCTCCTCCCCGCTGCTCCGGGTCAGGCGCGGCGGAACCAGCGACGCCGAGGGGCGGCCGGCGGGCCGAACGGCGGGAGGGCCTTGAAACCCTCCTCCAGTGCCACCGTCGGCACGATCCGCCGCAGCGCGCCGCGGACGAGCGTCAGCGGGTGGTCGGGGAACCCCGCGTCCCACTCCTCGAAGTCGGCGACGTGGTACGGCAGCCCGCCCTGGACGTCCGGACCGTACGGGTGCGGGCGGAAGTAGTTCTCGTGGCCCACCCGGGCACCGACGAGGGCCTCGCGCATCCCGGTCGTGCCGCGCTCGGCCGCTTGCACCTTGATCACGGTGCTGCAGCTCGCCCTCGGCACGGTCCAGGAGGCGAGGAAGACCAGCCCGTGTTCGGTGTTCGGCCGCCGGATCTTGACCAGTTGACGGACGGCCGGGACGGAGTCCACCTCGCCCGTCACGGCCTCGATCAGACCCCCGCCCGCCCGGGCGACGGACCGGGCGAGGCCGTGCCGCAGCCGGTCGGTCTCGTGCAGCGGCGCCGGCAGGTCCGGCACCAGAGGAAAGAAGCGGACAGACAGGACGAGGCCCTGCTCGTCGGTCCAGACCCCCTGCTCGCGCTCGGTGAAGCCGGTGAAGTCCATGTTCGTGATCGGTGTCGATATCAGCGCCATGGCGACCATGATGCTGAGCCCCACCCGGGGCCGGCCCAGGCGGGGCCCGTCAGCGCAGCAGCGCCGTCCGCACGGACCGCACGGCGGCCGCGCCAAGTCCCGCTCCGCAGCCGGGCAGGCCCGTCCCGCCCCTGCTCGTACCGTCGTGCCCCGGCAGGTCGTTCAGAAGCCGTCGGATCCGGTCTCTCCCGCATGCACTGCATGCTGTGCGCGCCGTCAGTCCTGTTCCCAAGGCCTGGGATCCGGGCGGCGCCGCCACCACCAGCCGCCGACCGGGGTCCGGGCTGCGGGCTCGCCCGTCAGTTCCCTGCGCAGGCCTCCGGACGGGTCCGCCTCCGTTGCTGCGGCAAACCGCCGGTCCAATTCCGCCAACGCCTCGCCAAGCAGCTCGGAGACCTCACGCGGGAGGCGGGCGCCGATGCCGGAGAGTTCGTCACGGGCCTCCAGCCTCTCTCGGTAGAGGCTGGCTGGGTACCAGCCTGCTGGAGCCCACCCTGACTCCATCTGCCGGATGACCCGCTCCCACACGACGAGGTTGCCCTTCGCGGACCGGAGGGCGCTGCTGACGTCATCGTCGGGTGACCTCGCAAGGTCCGAGGCGGCCCGCCTCCTCTTCTCCACCGATGCCGCGAAGGCATGGGCCAGGGGGGTGTCAGGCCTCTGTTCCCGTACGATCTCGGCGAATCTCGTGACAGCCGCCCGGGGCAGGTGAGGCACCGGCGCCTCGACGGCGGTGACCGAGTAGAGCGGCGGCTCGTCGTCGGAAGGTTCGAGCCGGGCACGGGTGAGGAGACCTTCCGGCGTCACGACCCAGTAGGCACCCGGGGGTGCTTCCTCGGCAGGGAAGAGAACAGCCGTTCCGGCGGCCTTCGCGAACCCTGCGGCGAGCTCGGACTCCAGTGGCTGATCAGCCGTCTCGCCCTGCGCGTAGATGTCCAGCGACCGCGCGAGATCACCGTGGACGGCCCGGTAGTCGCACAAGACGGGTGCATCCCAGTTGCGGAGGTCGGGGTCACCGTCAGGATCGGCCACGTCCACCTCACCGGCTGCGATCCAGAAGCATCCTGCAAGTGCAACGGCCACGGTCTCCGGGCCGATGGCGGCGACAGTAAGAAGGTTGTACGTCACTGATCCTCGTCTACCCGCTCCACCGCACCGATCGCCACAGCCACCGTACCGTGAGCCGTGCGTTCGGCTGGGGGGAGAAGGTCACGCCGACTCCCGAGGCCGGCCGGCTTCGAGCAATCGCCGGGCCCACGCGCGCAGTTCGGCGTCCTGGTGACCGCTGCCGGAATGCGGCGCGTCGCTGAGCAGGCGGCGCGGGGAGAAGGCGAGGGTGTGGAGGACGGGGCGGACCTCCTCCGGGGCGCGGCCGACGGCGGCGAGCGCCTCCAGGGCGCGCAGGCCCACCGGCGTGGGGCCGACCAGCTCGGCGAGGACTTGGACGCTGCGGTCGGCTGAGCCGGTTATCCGATGCAGGGCTTCGGCCGCCGCCAGCCGGGTCCACGCGTCCCCGGACCCCAGGTGCCGCTCGACGAGTGGCAGCAGGGGCGCGGCGGCGTCGCCCATCGGTGCCAGGGAGCCCAGGTACCAGGAGGTCTGGCCCCCACCGGTGAGCAGCTCCTCGAAGGTGCGCAGAGCGAGCCCGGGGTCCCCGGTCAGCCGGCAGTGGGCCGCCGCCGCGGCGCCACGCAGCGAGGGGTCGGAGGAGCCGGTGGCTTCGTGCAGTACGTCGGTGACCTCGTGCGTCGCGACGCCGTCCGCCCCCAGTCGGCGGGCGGCGACGACGGCCGCGCGGCGGGTGCGCAGGCAGCCGACCAGCTCCGGCCGGGCCTGGCGGGCGGTGGTGCCCAACTCGGCGAGGGCGCCGACCAGGGCGATGGCTTCGTTGCCGGTGGCGCCGGCCGCCAGCAGGCGGCGGATCTCGGGCACCAGCCGGTCGGCGGCCTCGGGGAAGGCGCGCGCCGCCGCCGCGAGCAGCCGCCCCGCCACGCCGGCGGCGGGTCCGGCGGCGGTGCGGCGCAGTACGAGTTCCAGTGCGCGGGGGTCGCGGGAGGGCACCAGCGCCAGGAGGGCGGGCGCGGCGGTCTCGCCGTCGGTGTCCGCGTACCGGAAGAGGATGTCGCGCAGTCCCGCGTCCGGCTCCGGGAGGTGGTCGATCCAGTGGCCGATGGTGCGCAGGCGGGCGTTGAGTTCCGTAACGGTCCGCTGGTGGGGCAGGGCCGCCGCCATGAGGGCCACGACCGCGCGTTCCCGGTCCCGCCAGGTTTCGGCGACCCCCTCGGCCAGCCAGGATCCCCGTGCGCCCAGGTCTCCGGCCCCGATCCAGCGGGCGGCCACGGCGAGCGCGGCATCCGGGTCTTCGGTGAGCAGGTCCCGCAGGTGATCGTCCGGGCCGTTGGTGTCCGTGCCCGGCCAGGGGAACGCGTCGTCGCCCGGGTCGGGGTCGGCGCCGTCCTCGGCGATCACGTCCACCAGGCCGGCCGGGTAGGGCGGTCCGGACCGGGCGAGGGAGAGAGCGGCGGCCGCCAGTCTGACCTCGGGCAGCGGGCTGTCGAGTGCCGCCTGCTCCTCCCGCCCGTACCGGGACAGGGCCACCAGGGCGTCCGCCCGTACCGCCGCAACGGGATCACCGGCGTACACCTCCTCGACCCGCGCCACGGCCGTGGCCCGCTGCTGCGCCGTGAGCTGTCCGGCCGGGGCCGCGACCACCCGCAGCGCCGCCCGGCGCACGGCTCGGTCGGGGTCACCGAGGCACGGCAGCAGCTCCGGGAGGACCCGGGCCAGTTCGGCGCAGATCGCAGCGACCGGGGTGTCCGACCAGTGGGGCAGTGCGACGTCCGCCGGGTCGTGGTCGGCGAGCACGGCGAGCAGCATCAGGAGTTCGTCGCGCTTGGCGGGTGCGTGCCGCGCGGCGTGGGCGAGGAACGGCACGGCGGGCGCCGACGCGGCGTAGACCGTGCCCTGGTGGTGGATGTTGCCGTACAGCTCGTAGAGGGCCTCGCCGGCCGTCTCCTCGTCGTTCTCGTAGAGCGCGGCGATCAGCTCGGGTACGTCCTCGGCGGAGCCGTACGCGTGGGTCAGGGTGTGCCACGGGACGCGGTCCAGCTCGGTCGGCGCTCGCATGGGTCGTTCTCCTCCGGCGGATCCGGTGTGCCGACCGTACCGGCCGCCGCTGACAGGGGCCGCGGGGGCCCGGTCGGGTCGGGTCCGGTGGACCTGAGTTAGCGGTACTCCACCGTGAGGGCGGGGCGGGGTGAGGTGGCCAGGAAGACGTACGCGGTCGACGGTTGCGGGGAGGCGAAGCGGAGCCGGAGCTGGGTGGTGGCGGTGCGGTCGGGCGCGGACAGTGCGGCCAGGGCGGCGGGGGACAGGTCCGTGGACGTCCGGGTGCCGGAGGAGAAGGCCGGCAGCTCGGCGACGGCGGGGACGGACGCGGGAGCGGACCAGTCGCCCGCTTCGGTGGTGCAGGAGGAGCCGAAGCAGCCCGTACGGAAGTCCAGCAGGAGGCGGTTGCCGGCCGGGGAGGCCCACGGGTCGCCGGAGCCGCCGGCGCGGGTGACCGTCAGGTACGCCCGGACCACCTCCTTTCCGGCGGGGATGCGGGAGGTGTCGAACGAGAGCAGCGTGCGGTTGTCCTTGGCGTCGCCGCCGCGGCCGAGGGCCAGGCCCGAAACGGCCTCCAGGGTGCCCACCTCCGCACCGGAGCCGTCGGGGGCGGCCTTCACGTAGCCGTCCTGGGCGTCGAGGGAGGGGAGGGTGAGGGTGGTTGTCGGGGCCGGCGGCTCCGTACCGCCGCCGCCCGCGCCGCCGAGGGCGCGGACCATGTTCATGATGGCCTCGATCTGCTTGCCGCCGTGCCGGGCGTACGCGGAGTCGCCGAGGTACCCCCACCAGTTCCAGCACCCGTTGGGGTTGTCGGGGGTGGCGGTCGGTGCGGCCTGCGGATAGAGGACGAGCAGGTGGTTGGTGTCCGCGTACTCGTCGAGGTGGGCGGTGTCCATGAACCGCGTGCCGAAGCCCTGGTACGAGTACCCCTGCTTGCAGCCGTGCAGGGCGACGAGCAGGCTGCAGGGGGTGGCGCCGTCGGCGCAGGCGGCGGGCTCGTAGAGGAAGCCGCTGTCGTCCATGGAGACGGCGGACGCGGAGCCGCCGGGGACGTGGCGGTTCTGGTCGAAGCGCACGAGCGTGCCGGTGGGGGCAGGGGCGGGGTCGTGCACGGGCCCGGTGAGGTGGCCGAGCAGGTCGCGCTCGGCGTCGATGCCGCAGGCGTTGACGTACGGGCTCCGGGTGACGGTGCACGGGTTCGGCCCGAGGGGGCTGATCCAGGCGTGTCCGGCGCCGGTCGTGTCGTCGTAGCGCACGCGCGCGCCGAAGCGGCCGTAGTACGCGGCCAGGGCGTCGGCCACGGGCCGCTCCACGGTCGCGTCCCCGGACCCGCTGAAGAGGTAGACGGGGTCGCCGGAGAGGTTGGCGACGGGGTCGACCAGCCCTTGGGCGGACCAGTCGCGGGTGGTGCGGTCGAGGGCGTCCAGCCGCAGGTCCTGGTACGTCTTCATGCACGCGTACTGGGCGCGGTAGAGGTCGCCCTGTGCGCAGCCGTACGGTCCCGCCGCGAAGACGGCGGATCCGGCGAACGTGCCGGAGTACGCCACGTGGAGCTGCGTCGCCATGTAGCCGCCGGAGGAGACCCCGGCGGTGTAGGCGGCACTGATGGAGTGTGGTTTCAGCTCGCCGGGGGTGGGCGCCGGCGCCGCGGCACGGGCTGCGGCCGCGGTCGGGACCTGGGCCGCCGCCGCGGCGGCTATCAGCAGCATCACGGCCGTCCGGCGCAGCCACGGGAAGCGGGGCTTGTGCTTCACGGGAGCCTCCTCGGTGGGGTGGGGATTTCCCGGGAGGCTAGGACCGCCCGTGACCGCCCGCCATGTGCGGGGCGGCCACAACGGGAGGGGCGGGTATGGGTGTTCGGGCACGGGTGGTGAAGGCCGTCCGGGCGCTGCGGTCCTCCGCGAGTGACCGGGCGCGGGGTCGCCCGCCCGCGGGGTCGCCCGCCCGCGGCGCAGCAGGCCGTGGGCAGGTGACTGCGCGGGCCGGCAACCGGGCCGTCCCGGCAACCGGGGCCGTGCCGGTAACCCGGTCCGTCACGGCAGCGCGGTCCGTGCCGGCAGCGCGGTCCGTGCCGGTAACCCGGTCCGTGCCGGTAACCCGGGCCGTGCCGACAACCCGGGCCGTGCCGGTAACCCGGGCCGTCCCGGTAACCCGGTCCGTGCAGGTAACCGTGCCGGCAACCCGGTCCGTCCTGGCAACTCCGTGCGTCCCGGCAGCCCGGTCCGTGCCGGTAACCCGGTCCGTCACGGCAGCCCGGTCCGTGTCGGCAGCCCCGTGCGTCCCGGCACCCATGGCTGTCCGGGCAGCCCCGTCCGTCCTGGCAACCCCGTGCGTCCGCAACGGGGCGGGTGGGACGGCCCGGACGGTAGGCCCGGGCTCAGTGGGAGTCACCCGGCTGCGGACCGGTTGCGGGTCCGTTGTGGTCCTATCCGCTGCGGGTGGCGAGGTACAGGTACACGAACAGGCCCGTGATGCCCAGGAGGACCGCCCAGGAGGCGGCGCCCGTGTGACGCCCGGTCCGGCGGGCGTCACGCCGGCCGCGTACACGTCGGCGGCCGGCTCCGCCGGGGTCTCCGCCGCGCTGCCGGGGGACGGCCGGGGCCGCGGTCTCGGCGAGGAGGCGGCGGCACAGGGCCGCAAGGCCGGGCGTGCCGGAGGCCGGGTCCGCCACGGCCTCGCAGCGGGCCGGTGCCGTGGTCCCGCCGGGCAGGATCCGGCCCGCCCGGACGAGCAGTTCCCCGTCGACGCCCGTCGGGGCCAGGCTGATCCACCGCCCGACGTGGTCCCCGCGGATGACCACCCCGCCCGATCTCTCCCGGTACACGGTGTGCTCCCGCCACAACAGGACGGCCAGTTCCGCCGCGGTCTCCCTCAGCCGTGCGCTCATGTCTCCCCACCCCCGGCACTGCACGAACAATCGAACGGCACTGTAGCCGTGGGCGCTGACAGCCCCGTCGCGGGCGGGGGCGGCACGACCCGGGGAAGGCGCGGGAGGCGCCTCAGGTGCGCTTCTCCGCGGCGAGCTGCGCGTCCCACTCGACGGCGTTGACCTGAAGCACTGCGCCCACCAGCCCCTCGCCCGGACCGTCGTAGAACCAGCGCTTGCCCGAGGGTGCCCTTCCGGAGGTGAGCCGGTCGTATCCGGCGGCCTGCGTACCGGTGAGGGCCGCCTCGGCGGCAGGCGGCTCTCCCTATGACGCAGCCCTGGCGACCGAGGAGCGAGCCCAGGGTGATGCCGTACCGGGTGCGCAGTCGCCTCAGCTTCAGGGCTGGATCCTGCAGGAGCTTCGCAGCCGTGACGCGGCCCTGGATGCGCTGCTCAGGGCGTACTGACCGCCCGAGCCGCCGCCCGAGCCGCCGCCCGAGCCGCCGCCCGAGCCGCCGCCCGAGCCGCCGCGCGAACCGCCGCGCGCACCGCGCTCCGGGCCGGCCGGGGAGCAGCTGCGCCACGACCCGCCCCCGTGACCAGACCGCATCAGCCCCAGGGCGTACACCCGTGGACCGATGCTGCCCCGCAGGGACACGTGACAGCGTTCCCCTGTGCCCACGGACCGCCCGGCGCGGCACGGTTGACGATCCGTCACCACGGGAGGGCTCATGACCACCACGCCGTTCATCAGCCGGAAGGGCATCTCGCGCCGCGGCATGCTGGGAGCCGCGCTGGCCGCCGGCGCCGCCGTGCCGCTCGCCGTCACTGCCGGTCCTGCGCGGGCCCATCCGGCCGCGCCCGCCCCGGCCCCCGCCCCCACCGCGACGCGGCTCATGCTGCCCGCGCCGACCGGGCCGCACCCGGTGGGCACGGTCCAGCTGCACCTCGTCGACCGGTCACGTCCGGACGCCATCGCGGGGCCCGGGCACTTCCGCGAGCTGATGGCCACCGTCTGGTACCCCGCCCGCGACGTCGGGCGGTACCCGGTGGCGCCCTGGATGCCGGCCGGCGCGTTCCAGGCGTTCCTTGCCGACGTCGGATTCAGCGATCTGGCCTCCCTCGGTCCGCTCACCGCCGGCCACGTGGGCGCTCCGGTGCTGCGTACGGGCCGACGGCTGCCCGTCGTCGTCTTCTCCCACGGCGCGCACAGCCACCAGGGCGACCACACCGTCATGGTCCAGGAACTCGCCAGCCACGGGTACGCGGCCGTGACGGTGGCCCACCAGTACGACACGTACACCGAGTACCCCGACGGCCGGATCGCCGTCCCGCTCCGCGACCGGCAGGGGCCGACGCTGCCCGGGGACTTCGCCGCCGACCTGCGCTTCGTCCTCGACTGCGTCGAGCAGCTCGCCGGACGCAACCCCGACGTCGACCGCAGGGAGCTGCCGGCCGGGCTGCTCGGCTCCCTCGACCCGCGGCGCATGGGTGCGTTCGGCTGGTCGAAGGGCGGCACGGCCACCGCCTGCGCCACGCTCGCCGACGAGCGCATCCGGGCCGGGCTCAGCCTCGACGGCCCGATGCAGATGAACCCGCCACTGGCCGGCGACTTGGACCGGCCGTTCATGATGATGTCCGCCGCGTTCACCCGGGCCACGGACCCCGAGGTCGCCGCGTTCTGGTCGCGCCTGCGGGGCTGGCGGCTGGACATCCGGGCACAGGGTGCCGTCCACATCTCGTACGGCGACAACGAGGCGCTGTTCCCCCAGGTGGCGAAGGCGTACGGATGGAGCGCGCAGCAGCTCCAGGACGTGATCGGCACCCTCGATCCCGACCAGGCGGTGAAGATCCAGCAGGCGTACCCGCTCGCGTTCTTCGACGAGCACCTGCGTCACCGCCGGAGCCACCTGCTCGACGGCCCGTCCCCGGCCTTCCCGGCAGTGACGTTCCTCCCCTGACCAACCGGGACCACGCGGACGACGGGGACCAACCGGGTGCCGGACAGCAGCCGGGGCCGTCAGGCCGCGGCTGTTGCCGAGATAGTCGGAGCGGCGCTTGCACCGGTAGTAGAGGGCTGGACGACGGGGCGGATTCACGACCCGCGATGGTCCCGCCCGGCAGGGGCGGTAACAGAAACAGGGAGGGCTACGCCGGGCCGCTGCTGTGGAAGGACGTCCCTTCCGCTCCCGCGTTCCAAGGGGACCCGGACGAACTACTGCGGGTGGGTCGACTACGGCGACCCGGACGACGCGGGTAACTACTACTTCGCGCTGACGGACGTGTCCCATGGCACGTTCATCTCGGTCAACTACGTCAAGGTCGGCTGGTAGTACGGTTGTTGAACAAGTAGTACGAGGGTCCCGGTGGATTCAGCACCGGGACCCTCTCCTATCCACTGTCCCACAACCAAAGCCATCCCACTGGCGGTGGGATGGCGGATTGTGCGTTCCTCCATGTCTCTCATTTTTGATCATGTTTCGTTCGGGTACGGGCGAAAGACCCCCGTCTTCAATGACTTCAGTCTTCAAATCGACGCGCGGGCAACCGTCCTCCTCGGACCGAACGGAGCCGGGAAGTCCACGCTGATGGCTATCGCCGCCTCTCACCTGTCTCCCTCTTCCGGGTCGGTCACCTGCAACGGGGGCACCGCAGAGGGTCGCCATCTGGCGGCCTACCGCAAGCGCGTGGCGTGGATCCCCCAGCAGATCACCCCCATGCCCGGGCTGACCGTACGAGAGCAGGTCGCCTACGCGGGATGGCTCAAGGGCATGCCGAAAGACCAGGCATGGAAAGCATCCAGGGAAGCCCTGCGGCGCGTCGACCTCACCCCCCTCGCGGGGCGCAAGAGCCACCAGGTGTCCGGCGGGCAACTCCGCCGCATGGGCATCGCGGGGGCCCTGACCCACCGTAGTGAGCTGATCTTGATGGACGAGCCGACAGCCGGTCTCGACCCCACACAGCGCCTGGTCTTCCGTGAACTCGTCGGCGACCTCGTCGGCAGCGTCCAGGTGATCGTCTCCACGCACCAGACCGAAGACCTCGCCGATCTGTACACGCACGTGGCCGTCCTCTCCCAAGGCCGGATCCGGTTCCGGGGCAGCCCTGCCGAATTCCACGCCCTGGCACCGGCCACCGCGGGCGGCCGCGAGCAGGCCGAGGCCGCCTACGCGATGCTCGTCGGACGGGAGATCTGACCGATGCGCCTCGCCACTCTCCTGCGGTCCTCCTCCGCCTCGCTCATGCTCGTCTTTCTCGCCGGCTACGTCCTGCTGCTCCTCTCGGAGCCGATCACAGCGGGCACCGTCCACGGTTACGGGCCGTCCGTCCTCGGCAACGCCTCCTACACGATCCCGTTCGCCGCCGCCCCATGCGCGGCGAGCGGAGCGTGGGAAGGCGCTCGCCTGCGCCGGGGCAACGTCTTCGGGCAGACTCCGTCCCGCAGCCGCCTCGCCATCGCCTTGCCGTTACTCGCCCCCGTGTGGGCGATGGGAGTGGCCGGGATGCTGATCGCGGTGGGTGTCGGGGTCTCCGTGGCGGGAACGCTGCCGCCTTTCTCCCATCTGGGCATGTTCGTGGTGTTTGCGACGCTGATGGCGGCCGCTACGCTCGCCGGATACCTCTTGGGCGGTCTTCTTCCGCAACTTGCGGCCGCGCCCTTGGCGATGGCCGTCGGGTTCTGCGTGACCGCGTTCCCTGGATCCTGGGACACGCCGTGGCCTCGCCACTTGGTCGCGGGTGCCTATGACAGCTGCTGCTCGATCGGGTCCGTCATCGACCCTGCGGCCGTGTGGGGGCCGCTCCTGTTCACCGGCGGAATCATCGCCGCGTGCCTCATGGTCATCGCCCAGGCCAGGCGCTGGAAGCCTCTGGTTGTACTGGTCGCTGCTTCCGCTGCCTCGGTATACCTGGTGGTGAACGTGAGCTACAGCCCAGTCGTCGACCGGACCCCCGACGCACTGGTGTGCGACACCGCGGGCGCCCCGGAGGTATGCCTGTGGCCCGAGACGCCGGGCCGCTCCAGGATCGTGGCGACAACCCGCACCTACAGCGGACGCCTGCAGAGCGCCGGGTTCCCCATGCTCTCTTCCTTCACTCAAAACCGTGACCTCAAGCCCGGACAAGCCCACTTCGGCGGCAAGGGCCAAGTGCGCGAGCAGGACGTGGCTGCCAACCTCACCAACACGCTCCTGCCCCCCATACCCGAATGCGCCCGCACCAGCCGCAAGTACCCTGCGTATCCCGCCCGGGGACCACTTACCGCTTGGCTGACCGCCATCGCCACCCAAACGCCTCCGGCGCCGGTCCAGGGTCGTATCTCACCCGACGACGCGAAACTCGCCCAGAAGGTCCTCACGCTGCCTTCCGACCGTCAGCACGCCTGGTACGAGACGAACCGGGCCGGGCTCACCGGCTGTGACCAGGAGCCGACCCTGAATCCTGAAGGGGCAAGCCGGTGAACTGGTGGGCCGCATCCCGCAACGTCCTCGCCCTCGCCGTCGTCACCGCTGTGACGGCCGGTACCGGCCTGGCCTTCGGGCAGAGCCGCATCCCAGTACCCGCAATGGTCGGTGGCGCCGGGCACTTCCTTCTCGGCGCCCTGATCACCGTCACTCCTGCCGTGATCTGGCTTGCTTTCACGGGCCGCGCTCGAAATGCAACTGAAACGGTCGCCGTGCGGGCTGTCCACCGCCTCGACACCCTGCTCGCCGCTGCGTGTGCAGTCCTCGCACTGGGCATGGCCGTTCTCGGACACTTCATGGGCGCCGACGCCGTTGCCTTGGCGATCGGCCGGAACACAGCCTTCTACCTTGGACTGGCGCTCATCCTCAACCCCCTGACGGGCGCTCGGATTGCAGCCCCAGTCCTCACCGCCGTACCCCTGATCCTCGCTGTTGGGGGCTGGAAGAGCGGGGGGCGCGGAGCCCAAGCGTGGGCTGTCGTCCTGCACCCCTCAACTAGCGTGCCCGCCCTCGTGGCCGGTATCGCAGTTTTCCTCGCTGGGACTACGTTCAGCAGCCTCAAGCAGCCGCGCGGCACTTCCTGAAAGAGACCACGGCACCACCTGAGGAGGCACCGCCGGTCCTTGGTCGTTCCGGACCGGGGCGGTCCCGGCACGCGCATGTGTTTCATCCGGGGTTCGGCTGTCACCCCGTCGAGAGCCGGACTTCCGGCAGATAACCGCTCGGAGACCGGGCGAGCGCCGGCTGCACCCCGGCCGGCGGGCCCGGCTCCAGAGCGGCCAGCACCTCGGCGGCCGGATACCCGAACAGGTCGACGCCGTGAAGAACCACCGGTACGGCGGAGGGCCCGGTCGGCCCCGCCGGACCCGACCGGGACCGGCACAGGTGCACGGCCGCCAGACCGGGGACGTCGCGGTCGGTGCGGCCGAAGCGGTCCGTGCAGTCCCCGTACGCGAGCAGTTCCAGACCCTCGTAGCGGGCCGTGAACGCCCAGCCGGCCTGGCAGATCCAGGTCTCGCGCACATCCGCCAGTGTCGATACGGCCCACTGGCACTCCCGCTCGGACATGCCGAAGCGCAGCACGCCGGCACGGTGCGGCAGAGCGAGGCCCGTTCCGGGCAGCACGTCGAACACTCCTCGATGATGGCGGGGTGCGTCCGCCGGATCAACGCGGCGAGAGGCCGGAGGCCCAGTCGTCCCGCCCCGTACACCGCAGCCGGCGACGTCCCTCGTCGATACGTCAGCGATGTCGTCGATACCAGGCTCGACAGCCTGCCCCGACTGGCAGGATCGACGCCATGCCGATCGATCTGTTGGTCGCCAGGGCCCGCGGGCTCTGGGAGGACCTGGCCCGCGTACCGGTGTCGTTCGCACCGCCGGGCGGTGTGAACGTGGTGGTCTCCCCGAAATCCGGGCTGTGCCCGCCTGGCTGGGTGGGAGTGGTGGCCCTGGGCGGATCGGCGGTGGTGACCGCACCGAGCGAGGGCGCCGCCGCGGTCGTTCGTGACGTACTGGGAAAACTGCCGCCGCAGGCCCTCAGGGACGGTGCCCGGGACAGCACTCTGGTCGGCGAGGCCTTTGCGGTCTCGCGGATGCTCGGGCCGGCGGCGCTGTCCTACGCATCCCCGGCGGGTTTCCGGCCGGTGGGAGCCGACGCGCCCGCAGCGGAGCAGCTGCCGGCCGCCCATCCGGATGTGCGGAGCCTGGAGCAGGCGGCCGGCCAGGAGGACGCCGGTGAGGCCGCTCTGGACGAGATCACCTCGCCCGCCTTCGTGGTCCGCGCGCAGGGACGGGTGGTTTCCGCTGCGGGGTACCAGATGTGGCCGCGGCGAACGGCCCACATCAGCGTTCTGACGGCGCCGGAAGCCCGAGGGCGTGGGCTGGCACGCGTGTCGGCCTCGGCGGCGGTCTCCCACGCACTCGCCGCCGGCCTGCTGCCACAGTGGCGTGCACGCCCTGCCGCCTCCCGCCGCGTCGCCGCCGCGTTGGGCTTCGAGGAGCTGGGCTTCCAGCTCAGCTTCGAGATCGCCACGAGCGGGGCCGGGGCACTGGACCGGACGCGGCATCTCCTCCCATAGGCGGGGGAGTGGCGGTGAGGAAGGTCGGCAGACTCAGACTCTTGTCCGCGGACAGAAATCTGGGGCCGCCGCGGGGAGTGCCGCCTCAGCCGCGAGGCGTTAGCCAGGGGTACAGCGGGACCCGGAGCGCTCGTACTCGGCGAGCACTGCCCGGAGTTCGCGGGCGCTGCGCCGTGGCATGACCACGAGCACGCGGTCGAGGAGCGCCCGGCCTTCCAGGGGGTTGCCGCAGCAGTACCAGTGCACGTCGCCCCACTCGCACTCGTCCCACAGCCGGTTCCCGGGGCCGCGTACGTACTGTTTCCAGCGGTCCAGCGCCAGGATGACGTCTCCTGGCTCCAGGTGGTTCCGGCTGTGTTCGAGGCGGGCGACCTCCGCCACCGCCCGCCCGGAGAGCCCGTCGATACCCGGCTTCGATGCATGTGTCCGGCGCTGCGGTGGGAACGCAGCACGCAGGTGCCCCGGCCGTCTACGCGGCATGGACCTTTCTGGTCGTCGTCATGCGGCACATGCTGCCATGCGGAGCAGGACGAGGGGCCGGATTCCCTCCGCGGATCATCCGCGGATCATCCACGGAAGGAAGTCGGGCGGGGCGACGGCTACGGTGAGCCGTTCGTCAGCAGCAGGTAGAACACCGGCCCGCAGTGGAAGAGCGTGGCGGTGTCGCTCATGGACCCGTCGAAGTACGCGGGGTGGAGCGGGGGCTCGTCCGTGCAGTACTCCGTCGAGCGCAGGAAGTCGGGTTCCACGGAGGCGAACTGCCACCCCTGCCCGGCGGCCCGACCACCGCTCCCCGCCGGACCCAGCACCTCGCGGAGGAAGCCCCCGACGATCCCGGCAGCCTCGTCCGAGGACAGGCGACGCCTGTACGGGGACGGCGCCTCGGTCAGCATCCAGTGCAGCCGATCGGTGAACTCCTCCTCCCGGAGCGCAGTGACTGTTGCGCGGCATCCTTCGCGCAGCAGTCCGACCCGGGCGCCCTCCCCTGCGAGGCTCCCGATCTCGTCCGGATCGTCGAGGAAGTCGCTCAGGTTGTACCACTCACGCTGTCGGTCGGCTGCGCGCATCATCTGCTCGAACAGGTCGCTCCGCAGGTACGCGTCCAGCAGCCCCTGCCGGTTGTCGACGGTCAGCGACCGGCCGGCGTCGGCCTTCAGCAGCAAGGTGTTGCTGTTCATCACCACGTCGACAGCCGAGAGAAACCGGTCGATCGCGCCCCGTTCCACCTCGGCCGACAACGACTGCACCATCCCCCTACCCCCCATCTCCCCGTCTCCCCATCCCACAGGCCGCCGGCTCCACCAGCGGCTGGTCGCGTTCGCGTCCGGTCATCCTGACGGATGCCCCGAACATTGCAGCCGCAATGCCGGAATCCTGCTGCCCTGCTCCCCGGCTGCGCCGATCCGCTCGGTATGCGGGCGAGCTGCTGGAGACGGCCGCCGCGTGCGTGGAGCAGTCCGGGGCCGCCCCCACCCGGCTGACGGGGTGGAGGCCGCATGGCCGAGAGATGAGAGCGGATCTGAAGTGGCAGGTCAGCCACCTGTGACCTTGTTGCTCTGCCGCCCGTGTCAGAGCCGTAGGAGATGATCGGGTCATGCTGCAAGCGAGAGACGAGCACGGTCGTCAGGTGAAGAACCCGGGGCCCACGGCTTTGAGCCGGATGGTGGCCAACCTCGGCCGGGGGAACGCCTTCGTGATCGTCGAGCGCGTCGATGATGCGACGGTCGGCGATTGGTATGTCCAGGCATGGCTGAGGAACAACAACACCTATCAGCTGGAGTTCCGTGACGGGACACCCGCAGAGCACTACGAGACCCGGACGATCTCCCAGGAAAAGGTGATCGTCGCGCTCAACGGCTGGTCCAAGGGACGCCCGGACTGGAAAGACGCCTTCATGTGGAACAACATCGGCTCCAGGTTCGAGGACGGGAACTGACCCCCGCCGGCCCGTGGGGCGGCAGGGTCGGTAACAGCCGGGCCTACTCCTACAGCTCGGACCAGGCGCAGCCGATAGAGACGGCGGGCGCGGTCATTTCCTCCGTTTTGCGCGCGATCAGCTACGAGGTCCACGTCAACCGCTGATGCGCTGTTGACCGAATGGGGAGGGGCAGGAATGACGGGTGATCTCCGGTTCAGTTGGGAACTGGGCGGTTCCGGGTGGGCTACGTGCCGGATTGCCGATGGCGCTTCCGAGTGGAAGGACATCGTCAGCTACCTCAGCGACGCCTTGGCCGACACGTTGCATGCGATGGTCGGGCTCTACGGAGCCTCGGACGTCGAGCGCATATCCTTCGAGCTCGAACCGGCCGAAGCGAGATGGCGACTTCGGCGCCGTGGTGCGGACGTCACCGTCGACATCTACCGGTTCCCGGACAGCATGACGAGCTGGGACCAGCCCGACGACGCGGGCTCCCTCTCCTGGAGCACCACTCAGCCCCGCAGCGTGCTGTGCCACGCGGTGATGGAGGCGGCTGAGGAGGTGTTGCGGACTCACGGCGAGGCCGGATACCGGAAGAAGTGGGACGCGCACCCCTTCCCGGTCGCCGCCCTGCAAGACCTTCGGCGACTCCACCGGCAAAACGACTCCTGCCGACACGAGGAGTGCCGGCGCGTCCCTGGAACCTGATATCTGCAGTCGGCGGCCTCACGTTGCGAGTGTCGGCAGAGCCAGCGCTGGCAGGCATGGCGGTGCAGCTGCCGCAAGTCCACATCGGAGGACGAGTCGCCGACGGCAGATGAGGCTGGCTGCAGCACCTCCGGGCGTGCGGCCGGCCGGCAGCCTTGCCCCCCGGCGTGAGCGCCCCGCCCTCCGCGGGCATGTACTCGGCGGTTTGCAACCTGTGATGTACATGATGGATAGTAGTGTTGGAGACGATCATCGGCGCGTACGCCTGCTCACACAGGCGCCTCCGTCCACGTTCGGCCCGACGCAAGCGCTTCGATGGCACCCCGGACGAGCGCATCCGGCAAGTGGCTCCTGGTGCAGCGACTTGAGGTGCGTTCCGTGCGGTCCCTGCTCGACAGCGGCGCCGCATCGGTCGTTTCCCCGGTCTCCCCTTGGCCGCCAACCCGCCGAGGCTGCCCTCCGTGGCGCTGCAAAGCCCGCAGTCCGTGACTGCGGGTTGCGTTTCATCCCCTGATCAAGGAGTTCCCCGCCGCATGTCCGTACCGCCGCAACCGATGTCGTCCCCCGGGCCGTACCCGCCGCACGGACCGTACGGACAACCGGGGCAGCATGGCGCGCCGCAGGGCTGGTACCCGCCCCCGGTGTCGCAGAAGACCAACGCGCTGGCCATCGTTGCGTTCGTCATGTCGCTCGTCTGCGCGCTTCCGCTGGTACCCCTGGTCCTCGGCATCGTCGCCCTGTCCCAGATCCGCAATCGGGGCGAGAAGGGCAAGGGCCTGGCCATCGCGGCCATTGCCATCCACGGTGCGACCATCGCCTTCTATGCGATCTTCGTGATCCTCGGGCTCACCGGATCCCTGGGCCACGCCGGCGACGCGTCCCCGCCGAAGCGCGACACCGGCGGCCAGGTCACCGGTTCGGGACCCAGCAGCCCGGTGAACGACATCCGCACCGGCGACTGCTTCAACACGGACGACGATCTGGCGTCCTACCAGGAGAAGGAGGGCGGCCAGGCCCGCCGCTCGGTGCGCATCGTGTCCTGCGACCAGCCCCACAAGGGGGAGGCGTACGCCGTCTTCAACCTGGAGGACGGGGCGTACCCGGGAACGGACAAGGTCGTCTCGATCGCCGAGGAGAAGTGCGCCGGCACGAAGCTGGCCGACTACGTGGGCAGGAGCGCCAAGCTCTCGGAGACGCTGGACGTGTACTACTACTATCCCCAGCTCACCTCCTGGACCTTCGGCGACCGCGAGGTCACTTGCTTCCTGGGCGACAGCAGGGGCGCGAGCACCGGCTCGCTCCGCTCCACGGGCTCCTGAGCCGCTGCCGGCAGACGCTCCACATTCGACCGTGCCTGGTCCGCCGCCGCCCAGCAGGGCGGCGGCGCCGGCGCCCGGTTCGACCATACGGAAGTGGCGTGTGGCGCGGGGTGCGGCGGGGTTCGTGAGGCAGGTTCGTGAGGGCCGGTGATGGCGTACGTGTCCGTTGTACGGGCGGGGGGTCCGCTGCCCACCCCCCCCAGGTCGGCGGAAGTCCGTGATCCGCGGGGCAGACAGCCAGCGTTCGACGAGCGCTGAACAGGGAGAAGGGAGAACCCTGCTGGGGCGGCGCTCCACCGCCCCAGCAGGGTTCGTGCGTGGCCGGACGTCGCCTTCCAGACCTCGGTCGACACCGTCTGGGCGCTCGACGGCATCGGCGAGCAGAACCTCCTCTTCTGGTACGACCCGGCCTTCCCGACCTTGGCCTGCTTCAGGCAGGGCCCCCGGTGTTGGGCTCAGAGGCGGCCCCGGTGGCGGTCCGTCTCCTCCCGGCCGAGTTCCCTCTTCGGCCGGCCGACCGGGACCGGGCGTTCGCGAAGAGCGCGGTAGCGCTCGCGAAGATAGGGGACCACGTACTTGGCCGCGCAGGCCAGCATCACCGGATACGTCTGGGGCTGGGTCAGCAGCTCGACAGCACCGTCGGCGGCAGCCTCGAAGGGAATGTGCTCCAGGATCTTGTACAGCCCGATCGCGGCACCCCCCGGGAGGATGACGAGAGCGCCCTTCGCCGCGGCTTCCTTCAGCAGGCTCATTCCCTGCTGCGCCCGGCTCTTGACCGTCGTAGCGGGCCGTCCCAGGATGCGGCCGGCCTCCGCCGCGGGGACCTCGTAGAGCTTGTGGACCATGAGGGCTTCCTGCTCGGGGACGGTGAGCTTCGAGGAGATGGCCGAGTGCAGGACGACCTTGGCGACGATCGCCTCGGCGGGATCGGCCGTGACCGTCATGGGGCCGTCGACGGACGTGGGCGCGACGTGCCGGACGGTGACGGGGAGACCGTCCTTCGTCACGATGCGGTAGGTCGCGCACTTCTTGTAGATCTTGCGTCGGGCCGTCCACCAGAGAGCCCGCTCAGGCCTGTCCCACGTGTGGAAATGCTCGTAGGCAACGATCATCGTCTCCTGTGAAACGTCCTCAGCCGCCTGCGTGTAGTCCTCGTGCACTGGCAGGATCCCCTTGAGGCGGGCGAGGCAGAAGCGGTACACCCGCGGCTGGTAGAGCAGGTAGAACCGCTCCCAGTCGTCCATGTAGCGCATGCAGCGGCCACACCAGCAGGTCGCATTCCGGTACGCCGGCACCTCCTCGGCGTCAGAGGCGACCGACGGGTCCAGCAGGTCCACGGGAGCCCCGCAGTTGAGGCAGGGCGTGACCCTGATGGTGAAGCTCGTCATCTTGGTTCTCCTCACGACCAGCCCCGGTGGGCCGGTCGCAACAGGTGAGGCCCAGAGAACCCGCTTTGGACGAAGAGGGAGAGGAAAACTTCAAAAAATTCCGGCACCCCAGCCCTGGGTTTTCAGGCGCCCCCAGCCCTGGCTTTCCGACGCCCCCGGCCCTGGGTTGGTCCGTGGGCCGGGCCTACACCAGGTCCGGCTTCCAGATGGTCCGGTCCGGGTAGACGTGCGCCGTGGGGGAGAGTTCGTACGAGCCTCCGTTCGACTCCTGCGCGACCACCCAGCCCACGGCCTGGTACGCGAACGGCACCTTCTCCCGGGGGACGGCGCACTGCCGGGGATCCGTGATGACGGTCTGCCCGGCCGGGATGTCCAGGAAACGGGTGTCCGGCTGTTGCGGGCATGGGTGGAACGCCGACAGTTGCGCGTACTCCAGCCGGATCCTGACGGTGGATGCCGCGCGGCCCCCGTTCGTGACCTTGAGGGCGAAGGAGACGCGCTCCGCTTCCACCCGCGCGCACACCCGCCAGGTGATCACCTCGGGGCCCTGGAACGGGGAGCTGCACCGGCTGTCCTCCCCGAGCGTCCCCTTCTCCAGGCCCAGGGTCTTGGTCGCCTCCGCGCGTGCCCCCGGGCTGCCGCCCGCAGCTGCCGAGTCCGCGGATGCGTGGACGGGGCCGGGCCCGGACCCGGTTCCGGACCCGGTTCCGGATTCGGGTTCGGACCCGGATGCGGAACCGGATCCTGCCCCCGAACCGGCTCTTGCCCCGGAACCCCCTTCCCCGTCGGCCGGGAGCAGGAGCGCGGCGGCGGTGATCGCCGTGGCCGTGGCGGCGACGGTCAGCCCGCCGGCCAGAACCCGCATCCATCGCGGCCGGTCCCGCCGCGGCCGTCGCCTGAGCCGCCTCAGCAGCCCGGACTGCTGGTCAGCCGGGGAGGTACCGTCCGCGGCGGCGGTACGCACCGGAGAGGGGGAGGAGGGGAGAGGCTTCTCCGAGCCGATGAGCCTTGCCGCGGCGGAGTTCCGTGGGCGTGGCCCGCCGCCGGCCCCGGCCGACGGAGGCGGACCCGCCGCCACGCCGGGTAACGCAACCTCGGCCTCCTCGACTGCCTCGGCCTCCGCAACAGCGTCAGCTTCCGCAACAGCCCCAGCCCCCGCAACAGCCCCAGCCCCCTCAACAGCCCCGGCCTCCTCGACAGCCGGACGGTCCGTCACCGTCGCAGCGGGCGCGGAATGCCCGAGAAGATGAGCCTGCGCTGCCACCCTCCACCCGCTCGGATACCGACGCTCCAACTGGGCCTGCACGAGGTCGATCCGCTCGCCGAGGCGCATCAGCCGCTGAGCGCGTACGCCCTCCAGACCCAGGGCCCGCACGATGTCGCGGGAGACGCCCCTGCCCGGCAGACCCGCGCCACCGCTCGTGACGATCCTGCGGCCGCTCAGCCATTTGGAGACCCGGGACGGAGTCACCGTCCCGCGCTTCGTCAGCTCGGTCATCCGGCTCGCGAGCTGCTGATGCTGAACCGCCGAGAGGTGGCAGGCCTCCCTGACCTCCCTCGCCCACGCGTCCAGCGCGTCGCCGAACTCGTCGATCAGTTCCTCGTTCGTGCATCCCACCCTGCAGACCCTCTCTCCGCTTGCACGCCGGCACCGGTTCGCGCTGGTCGGAGAGGTGCAAGTTGCCCTGCAACATGCACCTGCCCCGGCCCTGTCACCTCCCGTACGCCGAGCCCGGCACTGTGATTCTGACGGCGCGGACAGCACGCCGCCGATCCCTCAACTCCTTGGTCACACGAGAGGAACGCACCATGATTCGAACGAACGTGCGCAAGTGTCGCCCGGCGGCCTCGGCCCTCGCCGCGGCAGCGCTGCTCGGGGCCCTGGCACCCGCACTGCTGCCCGCCGCCCAGGCGCAGGCCGCGCCGCTCGGCAGGGCCTGCCTGTTCCAGGACAAGGAGGGCGCCCAGGGTGCCGGCCACGTGGCCTGGGCCGTTCGCGACCCGAAGGACTCCGGCCACTGGATCTGGGGCGCGACCGAGGGCCCCGCGAACGGCATGTACATCCCGGCCGGCTCCCCGAACGGCAGCTGGATCAAGGGCGGCACCTGGAAGCAGCTGCGCGGCAGCATCAGCCTGGCCCGCTACGACAACTACCGGTGCATCAACACCGCCGGCGGGAACCTCGCGGCCGCGCAGCAGACGTACGGACGGATGAAGGCCAACGGCTACGCCGTGTTGACGAACAACTGCCTGACCAAGTCCCTGGAGATCTTCCGGAGCTACAGCCCTGCCCTCACCGGATCCTCGCTGCCGGACGGCAGGACGACGCCCAACCACTACTTCGAGGTCTCGCTGAACAGCGCCCGGGGCTGGGAGGCGAGCCGGTCCTACTGACGGCCCGACCACCTCGTCCACCCACCCATGCGTACCCACCTGCCTGCCTACGTACGGGCGTACGTACGTAGGGCCACCACGAGAGGACTGACCCACATGTGCCAGCGATGCAAGGGCGACGGCAAGTGCACCACCTGCGGCGGTTCCGGATCCCGGGGCTGGAGCGGCGCCAAGTGTGACAGCTGCAGGGGCAGCGGCGACTGCAAGGCGTGCGACGGCCGCGGCTGACGCAGCAGACCGGGCGGCAAGGGGCTCCGGCCCCTTCCCGCCCACCCCCCCGGGACACGATGCAGAAGGAGGCACGTCGATGCCCACGTGGTTGATCATCGCGGAGGAAACGGTCACGGAGAACGGGGCGGTGACGTACCGGCAGGTCACGGTCCTTCGTCCGGTGAGCGGCAACAAGAGCAGGGAGGAGGCGCTCGTCGACCTGTACAGGGCGGCGCGGGGCTACGTACCGGACTCCTTGCGGTCCACGACCCGGGTGACCGGCCGCGACGGAGACGGGTCCTTCTGGGTGCTGCCGAAGAACGGCAAGGGCAAGAACCAGGCTTCCTGCAACATCCGTCTCATCGAGCAGATCCGCCCCTGAGCAGTGCTGTCCCTCCCACACGTCGGCCAGGACGGGCACGGTCCCACGCCTCGCGGGGTGGGTAGCAACCAGAACGTTCACGCACCATCCGACCACGGAAGGCGAAAGACGTGACGATCACACAGGGTGGGCCGGCGGCGGCCCTGACACTCATCGGCCCGGAACTCCGGGCCCACCTCATCGCGGATGTCCGCGCGAAATGGCCAGAGCTGACGGACGACCAGGGCGAACGGGGCGTGACGCAGATGGTCGCGTTCCTCGTCGCCGGCGCACGCACCCGCACGGATCTGTCCCCGTCCAAGCCCGTGGACACGTTCTGGCACGCGTTCATCGCCCGGACGCGGTCCTACAGGACGTTCTGCGACCTCGTCGCGGGCGGGTACATCGACCACGAGCCGGCCGACGTGCCCGCCCCGATCGAACTGAAGGAAGCGGCGCGGGACCGTACCCTCGCGGCGATCACCGCCGCGGGGTTCCTGGTCGACGAGGAATTCTGGCCATCGGTGGCGGCTGACTGCTCCCAGTGCTACGCAGGGTGCAGCAACAGTCCCGCGGGTGGGCAGTAGTAGCTACGGCACCACCCCGCCCCGCCCCCGGAGCCGTTCGCGGCCCTGGGGGCGGGGCACTTGTGCAGCCCGACGGAAGAGGACAGGTGCAGGACGTATTGGCGTGGGACGTCTGGGGTCGTGACCGGCCTGGACGACGCGAAGTGAACGGCGCAGGAGAGTCAACGTGGTTCAACTGGACCATGTACCCCGATTGGGGGCCTGGAGAGGAAGTGCTCGGCGACGTCGGATCCGGTAGGCGGGTGCTGGAGCTGGGGTGCGGAAGCGCCGGGAACCTGGCCCACGTGGCGACGCTGGGCGCGGAAACGGTCGGCGTGGACATGTCCGCGGTCCAGGTCGCGCAGGCACAGCAGCGCTGGCCCGGGCTTGAAATCCGGCACGAGCGGGCAGAACGCTTCCTCTCCGCCGTTGACGCCCCGTACGACGTGATCTACTCCGTCTACGGAGCCTCGTGGTTCACCGACCCTGACGCGCTCCTCCCGCTCGTCCGGGATGCGCTGACCCCCGGGGGTGTCTATGCCTTCTCGCACAATCCGCCGGCTCTCGCGGGCTGCTACGGCGCGCAGGTGTCGCAGATGAAGCCGGAGCGGGCGGGCGACGAGCCCCTGTTCGTGAAGCGGTTCGACCATGAGCCCGAGCAGTGGGAGCTGTTGCTGAAGGGCGCGGGGTTCGAGGACATCAGCGCCGGTGTCATCCCGCCGCCCGAAGGCAAGCGGCTGGGGACGCTGCTGGTGACGGCGCACGCCCCCGCGTAGCCCGGCCGACCGCCGAGCCCCTGCCCGCAGGGATCAGGCCTACTGCTTCGCGGTCAGCGAGCTCGGACGAAGGCCCCGATCTCGGCCGCCCCGGGGTGGTAGCCGTCGGACGTGTCCACGAGCAGGGCAGGGGCGTCAAGGGAGATGTCGGCGAACTTCTCAGGGCGGTAGGCGCCGACGGCGATATCGGCGAGGAGTTGCCGGTCGTCGTGGGCGGCGCGATGCCTGTCCGAGTCGGCGCGTTCGGTCATGCGCTGGATGATGGTAGGTGTCGAAGTGGTGCACCGGATGATCCGGAGGTCGGCGACCTTCGTCAGGGGTTCGAGGCCGGGACGCCAGAGCCGGTCCTGGTAGGCGGCCTCGGCGACGACGGTGACACCGGCCCGGAGGAGCACGGCGAGGGTGTCGAAGAAGGCGTGCATGGCCGGGACGTTGAGAGGGTCACCCCCGCCGGGCCGGTGGGCCGTGGCGCTCATGACCATGCCCTGCTTGATCTCGTCACGGATGATCGCGGGGCAGCCGAGTTCGCGGGCGAGGCGGTGCGCGAGGGTGGTCTTTCCGGTGGCGGGTGGACCGCTGACCACCACGAGGGTCGGCCGTGCTGGCATTCGCTGAGCTCCCCTGGTGAGCTGGTACGTCGGCGCCGGAGCGGTCGAGGGACCGAGACGCCTGAGCCTTGACGAGCCGCAGGCGACGGATCCGCACCGTCGGCTCAGTTTCCCCTACGGGTCCGGCTGCCGACGGCACTGAGGTGCCGGGTCGACGTTTCGGGCCGACGGTCGACGGCGAGGCAGGCTACGGAGAACTCGGTCAGCCATGTTTGGGGGAGCTGACCCCGGTAGCGGCGCGTCACACCATGGGACCACACTTCCTCGGCTCGGCTCGGCGTGCATCGAAGTAGCCGCTGCCGCTGCCGCTGCCGCTGGCGCGCCGGTCGGCGGTGGGGGTGGCTGGTGTCTGGTGGCGGAGACGCTGTGCCGGCCCGGGGACCGCCGGCGAAACCCGGCAAGCGCACCCACCCGTCGCCGAGGGAGAGACACGTCGGCCCGTCGGCCCACCACCCGAGACAAGACTCACGACGTCTCCCTCAGCCGCCCAGCTGTGGGACACATGTGGCTCTCAAGCCAGAGGTTTCACCCAGGGAGCCAGGCGTTCCCCGACTGCCAGACTTTCGCGCCAGTACCGGAGGACGGTTCCCTGGACGATGTCGAGCTGCCCGGCCGCGATGGGGCCGGAGGCGAGACTCGGCACGCCCGCACCGGCCTCGAAGGCAATCAGTACGGGAGGTGCCTCGCCGACCTGCCGGGCAATGAGTCGGACCTCGTCAGGTGTCGGCACACGAAACACCGGGTCCTGGAACATGGCTGGGCACCTGACGAAGACCGGGTTGCCGAACACCAGCTCCAAGCCGTGGGCGTACGAGATGTCGTGCCCGGCGCCCAGCCGCAACTGCCCGGGGTCCCAGGCGACAATGTCCCAGTCCCACCTGACCCTTCGGGAAACTCGATCACGGCTGGTTGCCCGCCCTGGAGCGCGCCGTTACTCGGGAATCACCAAGCCAAGCTTGCGCAGCCGGGGAAGGCAGACCTCCAGGCACGCCTCCAGAGTGACCGCGTCCGTGCGCACCAGGAGGTCATCCCGAAGCGGAGCCCCGCTCGCGACGAAGGTCCAGGGCTTGGCTGCGTCCCGCATGCGCTCGGCGTCGACCTTGAACAACACCGTCACGCCCTGCTCTGCCAGCGACTCCATCACCCGCACTACGTCCATCGCATCCCACCCCCTTCCTAAAATCGAACACCCAGAAGGTACCTCGGCCTGTCCGGACCCGGCCCGAGCGCTCGTCACCGCGACCTGTCCACCGCCCCGGCCGTTGCCCCACCCGAGCCCGCGCGGAGCAACGGCTGGCCGGTCAGCTGAACCCGGCCAGCCCGGCACTCACTGAACGCTGCCTACGACCCCGAACACTCGCACCACCCACCGATCGATCCGGGCTGCGAAGTCCCCTGCTGAGGCGATGTCCGAGGCCGGCAGAGCGCCGAAAGCGTCGAGGCCGTCGAAGAAGTCCACATCAGCCCAACCACCGCGAAACAGGGCCACGGACAGCTCTGCCTCCGCCGAACCGGAGATGACGATCCCGAGTGAGTCGGGATCGTCCACGCGAGCCCTGTCCGTCTCCAGAGGCTGGGGCCACGCCGCTACTCCATCCCTCCAGGTCATCTCACCGACGTCGAGACCGGCCAACCTCCAGCGTGCGACCCGATCCACCAACAGCGCGGCGGCATCGTCGAGATCAACAACTCTGTCCATCAGGGCATCATCCCTCATGGACAAGACAAGCCCAGCAGCCCGGAGGCGCACGAGCCGACGGATTGCGCGGCTCGGTGGCCCGGCTGTTCCCTGCGACGGCGGCACCCTGTTCGACCGCCCTTTTCGGGCTGGCCACCCCGTACGGCACGGTGCTGCTACCCGCGCATGCGTGAGCGCTGGGAGCCCGGCCTCCGCACGGTGATCGAGCCGACTTGCCCGAAGCCCGGCCAGCGCCCCAAGCCGAACGGCCAGCGCCCCAAGCCGAACGGCCGGAGCCCCAAGCCGGACGGTCGGCGGCCCAGGCCGGACGGTCGGCGCCCTGGCCTGTGAAAGCAGGTGGCGGGCAGGTGTTCCGCGACGACATGATGCGGGCATGCTCAATCCCCACATATCCGACGGCAGGCGGTAGCGTGCTGCCCTACGTCCACCGCCTCACCAAGTACGATCCCGCCGATCGCGATCAGCACGGCCGCTACACCGGCGCCGAGGAGACGCACAGCGACCACGGCCCGGTCGAAGCCGCCTACCTCCAGGCCATCGCCGCGTTCGCGGAGGAGACCGGCATCGACCGCCTTGCCATTCGCGAACCGCAGGTCGCGGCCGGATCCACCGCCTTCGGCGCTGAACCCGCCGTAGAGGGCGATGGCCTAGCGGGGCTCTTCCCGCCCGACCAGGCGGGCTATCACGACGGCGCGCAGGTTTCGCTCACCGTCGCCCTGGAACTGGTCGGCGCGATGCTGCGTGACGGCGGTGCCTGGTGCCGTCTGGAGGCGGAGGGCAGGTTCGCGATCCACGTGGGCTGGGACCAGTACGTCTACGTCGGCAGCAGCGAGCCCTGTCCGACGGCCGTGGCCCGTACCCGCGCACTCGGGCTTTTCCCCGAATCACTGGAAGTCTCCCCGTACGAAGCCGAGTTCGGCGAGCCGGGAATGCGACGGCCCGCCGATGACCTCTTCTGGGCCCGCGTGGGCTGGCTCCTCGCGTCGCGCCGGGCGATGCTCCTGGAGGAGCGCCACGTCGGCAACGCCGCCCGCTGGCACCGGCTCGACGCCGGTTCGCTGGACGCGGTCCGCGCCCGGCTGGCTCCCCGCTCCCGGCTTGCCGTCTGGCCCGACCTCTCCAGCGATGTCGGCGCCGTCCTCGCGGATCTGCCGGGGGAGGGCCTGGTCGAGCTCGTGTGGGAGGACGAGCACGGCCGGATCTCAAGCATCGTCGCCGACTCCGACTCCGACTGTGACTCCGGCGGGAACGAGTTCGCGCAGCTCGCGGCGCACGTTTCCGGTGCCCGTGCCGCAGCCGTCCTGTCCCTCTACGTCGACGAACGGCAACCGCTCATGACGGCTGTCCTGCCCGACGAGGACGGCGTCCTGCGGGCACGCTGGCAGACCGAGCCGACCGCCGACGACCGCGACTCGGCGGTTCTGACCACCCTGCGCCGGGGACAGATCTGCACGGGCACCGTCGTGGCCATGCCCGACTTCGGCGTCACCTTCGTCGACATCGGGGGCTTCACCGCGATGGTCAATCTGCCCGAGGTGTCCTGGCGCCGCATCGTCCACCCCACGGACGTGCTGACGGTGGGCCAGGAGGTCACCGCCGAGATCCTCGACGTCGACCTGGTCCGGCAGCGGGTGCCGCTGTCGCTCAAATCGCAGGAAGACCCGCTGCGGATGATCGCGCAGCAGGTCGGCCGGATCGTCACCGGACCGGTCACCTGGCTCACACCGTCCGGCGTCCACGTCCGTATCGAGGACCGCGACGACGGAATCGAGGGACTGCTGCAGCACACCGAACCGGCCGAGACCCCGCTGCCGGAGCGGCCCGAGAAGGGGGTCCAGGTCGGCGACCTCCTCACCGTCCGGATCATCGGCGTCGATCCGGACAACCGTCGCATCATGCTGTCGCGCGTCGCTACTGGACGTACAGGCGGATCGAGTGCGAGGCGTCCACGGGGCACGTGAAGATGCGCAGCTCACCGAACCTGCCGAGGAGGCCCGGCCGCGGCACGTACGAGGCCACGGCATCGGCCGGCACGGGTACATCTTGCGCGACGGCGAGCGAAGCGGCCGAACGGTAGACCCCTCTGCGGTCGGCTACTGGCCGGTGTCGTTGGTTTGGTCGTTCCGGTTGCGGAGCGCGGTCCACAGCTTCTTGGCTGTGTACGCCGTCCCCGCCACGAGGACCGTGGCGAGGGCGTTGCCGAGGACGTCGTGGGTGAGGAAGGCGTACAGCGTGGACACGGTCATGCTCATAAGTGCTCTCCCTGGTAGCGGGTCCGACAGTGGGGAGAGCGTTGCCTCAGGAGGAGTGTCCAAGGGCAGGCGCCGCGTGTTGGGCCTGGTCGGAGGGGCTACGGGCGTGGTCATCCCGTGGTCAGAAGTGGACGGCACAGTCGAGGGGGAGCGCGGTGGCGCCGCAGCGTGAGATCGACCTGGATACGGCAGGCGGTCAACTGGCCGACTTCTTGGTCGGCTTGACCAGGGGAGCGTCTGTCCGGGAGCTGGCCGCGCGATTCGGGCGCAGCAGCTCCAGCTGGGGCAACTACCTCAACGGTTCCAAGCTCATCCCCAAGCAGCTCGTCGGACAGCTGGTGGAGTCGTTCACCCCGCCCGGCCCGGCGCGCAACGCCAAGGCCCTTCGGGCTCTGGAGCTGTGGAACGCCGCCGACGCCGAGCGGCGTACCACCGGCTCTCCGCCCGGCGGCGGTGAGCTGGTGCGCCAACACCAGTTGCGCGATGACGCCCTCCAGCAGGTCATCAAGTACCAGGCTCTCGCGGCGAACGCCGACAAACACCTCGCGGAGCTGCGGCCCATGCTCGCGTACACCCGGAGCCGGCTGGAGAACGCCGAGCTCCAGCTCAAGCTCGGCGGCGTACGGGAGCATGCTCGTCTCGAACGGCTGCTCGGGCAGGCGAGGGAGCGGCTGGCTCGGGTGCGCATCCAGCAGGAACTCGCCCGCGGCCGCCGGATGACGGCGGAGGAGTACCAGGAGTTCTGGATGGCCGAGGTGCTCCGCGCCCAGGAGGAGATCAGCCGGCTGGAGCACGAGTCACAGGACCTCGTGGCCACCCCGGCCGCCGGGGCCACCCCCTATGAACCCGTCCACCAGGGCAACACGGACACGGTGGACGCGCCGCACACACGGGATGCGTGGGACGACGACTCCGACTTCGAAGCCCGGCTGGAACACATCACCGCCGAAGGCGTGAAAGACGAGGCGCTCATCGAGGAAGACCTCCAGCTGGCGCCCGACGAGCGCGACGGCGCCGACGCGCCCCACGTCCGAGCCACCCAGGGCTACGGTGTCCAACCCTTGTCCAACCCTGCGTTGGACAAGCTCGCCGCCGGCTACGAGGCTTTACGCCGAACCAGGATCCACCGCGCGACTCGATCCCTGCTCGTTGCCGGAGCCGAGGTCCTCCTCCTCTCCGCCTGCGCGGTCCACTCCGTGCTCGACCTCCACCCCGGGCGCTTGTTCACCGCGCTGGAGAGGGCCGCCGAGCGGAACCCGACCGCCCAGCGCTACCGGCGCGCCGAGCAGATGCTGACCAGACTCGGGATCCGGGACACTCCCTGGTACGAGAACGAAGCCAAGCGCTCCCTCCTCAAGCGACGACTCTTCCTACCGGTCCCCTTGCTGATGCTCTCCTGGCTGTCCTACGCGTTCTGCCAGCCGACGCTGCTGGGGCCGTCCGGCAAGGGGGGAATCGCGTTGTGGGTCGTCGCCGCGACCCTGGTGTGCCTTCCGGTCCTGTACGGGAGCCTCAGAGCCGTGACCGTGCCGAAGCTGCCGGCCCGCATCACGGCCGTCCTGCTCCATACGGCCTGGGCCGTGCTGTTCGCGCTCGACCGCCTCCCGTGGACGCCGTGAAGACACGGGGCTCGGCTCGGGCTCGGGCTCGGGTTTGGCTCGGGTGCGGTTCGCGCTCGGCTCGGCCGTCATCCCGCCGTCAGACCTTGAACAGCACTCCCCGCCAGGTCCAGCCCGCACCCAGGACGGCTCGCTGTAGTGGCGCCCGCATGTCCTGCGTGCTGAGGCGGAACGTTTCGACCTTGTGCCGGCGCCCACCAGGCCCCCGGGTGGTCTCCCACTGCCGGTACACCTTGTCCGCCGCTCCACGGCCGTACTGCCGGCCGGTGCCGTCGGCCGTCGGCTCCCACCGCTCCTCAAGGACGCGCACCTCGTGCGCCGCGTCATCCAACCGCATCCGGGTCTTGAAGGTCAGGTCCAGCGCCGGATACTCGAACTCCGCCACCAGGTCGGCGCCGTCCTCCGGCGCGCCCTCCCGTACGACGAACCGCACGTCGGGGCCGTTGACCGCGAGCAGCGCAGCGCGGACCTCCGATGCGGGCCGCGACGCGACACCGCTGCGCGGATGCCTGGTCCCGGTCCACCGGTCCATGAAACCCATGGCTACGCCCCCGCCCCCGCCCCCGCCCCGGCCCCGGCGTCGAGGTGAACGCCGCGGACGGAGTCAAGGAACTCACCCAGACCTGCCCGTCCCCAAAAGCAACAGTGCACGGCTTCGACGGACATCATGGGGCGACCCTACGGCGGGTCGGGCGCCGGCGGAAATCTGGTCTCCACGCACCGCGCTCCTGCTCCGCGCACCGCCGAACGATGGTCGTCACCCCGCACCGCGAACCCCCAGGACCTGGTCGTCCGGTGGAGCCGAGACCGCATTCAGGGGAACCGTCCTCGGACTTTTCGGGGGCACACGCCCTCACATCGGAGCCGTGCCCAGGACTCGCCGTGACGGCGTCATCGGCTTCCTCGCCCTGGGCGGTGTGCACCGTACTCACCTCCCTCCGCCAGCACCAGGCTCTGGCACGCCCGCCTCCCCCCCCGCCACCATTGAGCACACGCCCGGCGGGTGTACCGGTGCATCGACGTGAAGCGCGAAGGGCCGGCCGGAGAGAGCACCGAGGGACCTGCAGGCCAGACGGGGCCTGGGACCGTGTCGGTGGACTGCGGCGTGTGCTCCCCGATCCACGCCACCGCTTGCATCGTCATGGCGACCACCCTGCCGGCCCGTACTGCCTGGCTCGGCTGCCGGTGGCGTCATGCCGGCCGCGCGGGACCCCTGAACCGGGGCCGCGTCGTCCCGGTTGCCCCTCACGGCGAGTGCGCGTCGTCCCGGCTCTCCGTCACGGCGAGTGCCGCGTCGCATGCAGTTTTCGTGAACGGCCCAACCTCGAACGCGATCTGATCATCTTCCACGCCGAGTCCGTCACCGCCCCCGAGGTGACGGCTCGCGATCGAGGAGGTTGGCATCCTCATGAGGCTGCCCCGCAAACGCCGCGCGACTCTCACCGGTGGTCCGGACGACACGCAAAGCCCCGAGCAGGCGGCAGGTCCCGAGCGCACAAGGCGCCGTGCGGGCCGGGTGAAGGGCCGTAGGAGAGCCGCCCGCACGGCACGTCGCCGCCTCGTCGACTTCCCCAGGCACGGCCGGCGGGGCTGGCGGCGCTGGATGCCCTCCTGGAAACTGGCCTCCGGCCTGTTCCTGCTCTCCGCCGGCGCTCTCACCGGCCTCCTGGCCGCCGTCTACGTACAGGTCCAGATCCCGGACCCGCACGACTCCGCGCGCCGGCAGGCCACCGTCTACTACTGGGCGGACGGCAGCCGGATGGTGAGCGTCGGCGATGTGAACCGGCAGGACGTGAAGCTCTCCCAAGTGCCCGATTCCGTCCAGCTCGCCGTCATCGCGGCCGAGAACGCGGATTTCTACAAGGACTCGGGCGTCTCCGTGACGGGCATCGGCCGCGCCGCCGTCAACATCGTCAAGGGCGAGGAGACCCAGGGCGGCTCGACGATCACCCAGCAGTACGTGAAGAACACCTATCTGAGCCAGGACCAGACCGTCCAGCGAAAGATCAAGGAACTCTTCCTCTCCCTGAAGGTCAGCAACCAGCGGCCCAAGTCGGAGATCCTCGAGGGCTACCTCAACACTTCCTGGTTCGGCCGCGACGCGTACGGCGTCCAGGCAGCCTCGTACGCGTACTACGGCATCCCCGCCAAGGACCTGAACCCCAGCCAGGGCGCGCTGCTGGCCGCCGTCCTCAAAGGCGCGGAGACCTTCGACCCGTCGCTCAGCACCGACAACCATCAACGCGCTGAGGACCGCTGGAGCTGGATCCTGGACCGCCAGGTCGACACGGGTTCGATGAGCGCCGAGGAACGCGCGAAGTACACCGAATTCCCCGAGCCCAGGCCTCCCGTCAAGCCGACCAGCCAGGCCGGGCAGATCGGCTACCTCGTCGACATCGCCAACAAGTACCTCAAGAGCCGCACCGGCATCACGGGCAAGGATCTGGCCAGTGGCGGTTACAGCGTCCACACCACCTTCGAGAGGGACAAGGTGCTCGCGCTGACCAAGGCCGTCGAGCAGGTACGTGCGGAGCGGCTGGACCCGAAGAAGCGCCCGGACGACGAATTCGTGCAGGTCGGCGCAGCCTCGATACGCCCCGAGGACGGAGCGATCGTCGCGGTCTACGGCGGCTCCGATGCGGTCGAGCACTTCACCAACAACGCGGACACCTCAGGCGTCCCCGCGGCCTCCGCGTTCAAACCCTTCGTGTACGCCGCCGCCCTGGAGGAGGAGCTCGACGGCGGGGAACGTTCCGCCGAGGGCGCCTCCCCCGTCCCCCTGAAACCCACGCCTGCACGGGCGCCGATGGCATCGCTGAACCTCCACTCGGCCCTGGTGGCCTCCGACCACACGCCGTTCGTGGAGACCGGCAAGAAGATCGGGCTGAACAAGGTCAAGGAAATCGCGGTCGCGTCGGGACTGCGTGCGGAGAGCATGGCCAAGCTGGAGCCGACGTTCTCCATCGGCACCTCCACCCCCAGCGCCGTCCGGCTGGCCGGCGCCTACACGACCTTCGTCAACCAGGGCCGGGCCACCGAACCGTACTCGGTGTCCAGGGTCGAGCGCAGCGGCGTCACGGTGAACGACTTGGGCCGGCCCAAACCGCGGCGGGCGATGAGCTCCGAGGCGGCCTCGATCGTCGGCGCGGCGCTCCGCGAGGTGAGCGGGAGCATAGTGGGACCGCCGGACGGCCGGCCGACCGCCCCGTCCTGGGCGGCCAAGACCGGTCCGAACGACCGCATGAACTCGGCCTGGTTCATCGGTGCGACGCCGGACCTGAGCACCTCGGTCGCGATGTTCCGTACGAAGCCCGACGTCCCGCAACTGCTGCCGATGCAGGGTGTGGGCGGCCCCGACTCCGAGCGGGGCAGCGCCCTCCCGCCGCTGATCTGGAAGGCCTACAACGCGGCGGCACCCGCGCCACCGCACCCGGCGGGCGTCCCGCAGAACCGCCCGTGACGGCCCCACGGCGCGGGCCTACGAGCCCCGCGGCGTCGGGTGCGGGGGTGGGGTCGCCGAGCTCGGCGAGGTCGACGCCGAGGTCGACCTCGGCCTCCACGGGAGGCTGCGGTACGACAGCGGATGCGGGGGCGGGTTCGTGGGCGGGGGTTCCTCCCCGAGGCGGGGTGGTCGTCGTGACCTTGGCGCTCGCCCGGATGTCGCCGTTCAGCTCTTGCGGGACAACGGTTGCCCGGCGAAGCTCACCCCTGCCAGGCCATGGACCATGAGGTTGCGAATGTTGCCGTGGTCGGTGTCGTTCGGCGTCGCCAGCACACTGCGGTAGTGCTCACCAAACGCCAGCAGCGCCTCCTGGTCGCTCAGCCCTTCCAGCAGGGCCAGGCCCAGGGTCTTGCAGGAGCCCTCGTTCTCACCTGCGGCATTCTCCAGCTCACCGTTGCGGAATGCCTGCGGCTGGTACTCGTAGTGCGCGGCGACGAAGGCCAGGGTGTCGGCGAACTCGTGCTCACCTGACGCAAGGCTTGCCCGCAGCGAGTTCAGATCAGTCATGGTGGTTCCTCTGGGTTGAACAGACGAGTCCGATTGCCGTCCGTGACCGGACGACACTACCTCCCTCACGGCCAGCCGGTAGAACCGCGCCACATGTCGGAATGGCGGCATCTCCGCAGGTCACGGCTTGGGACTGGGTGCCCTGCTGACCCGTCTCAACGAGGTTTCACCTGTCGTGACCACTGACGGAACCGAGACGTGGTCGGCAGCTGTCTGCGTCAGCACGCACACTTGACGCTCCGTGCGGAGTGATCGCACGCGGGGGAGCGCTTGGCAGGCTGTGAGACGGCCTGCCGACCGGGGCTCCCCAGGGGATGGAGAGGGAAGACCATGACGACCGTCCTGGCAGGTAGTCAGGTAGCACACGGCGCGGTATCCGGCGTGCTGGCGGCCGGTGAGTCACCGGCCCCGGGGGAGAACCCCGGCGGGTACGGGCTGGCGGGGATGTTCACCGCGGCCCTGGAGTGGGTGGGCTGGACAACCGGCATGGGCGTGCTGGGCGTGCTGATCACCCTTGCTGGGGCCGCGTGGATGTGGGGCCGGGCCCCGAAGGCCACCGGCAAGGAGAGGCGCCGGATGCGCTAGGGCGGTGCCGTCCTCGCCAGGCCGAGATCCTGCTGGCGACGGACGGCGCCACCGTGATCCACGACGACATCAAGTCGACCTTCTGAGGCGACAATGCCGGCCGAGATCCCAACTGGTCGCGGCGCCTCGTTGAAGTCGTCCGCTCCGAACTGCAGGCACAACGAGCAGGGATTCTCAGAGTGTGATCGGGCCGGGTGCTTGATCTCATCGGACCGGTCGAACTTCGTTGAGAATAGCCATACTTCGGTGAGACAGGTCACCTGCCGGGAGCCGGGAGCCGGGAGCCGGGTCCGTCCGTGTCCACGGGCTCGGCGAGCGCCCGCAGACGCGCCCACGGCCGTTACGCGTCCCGGGCCGCGTAGGGGAGGACGCTCGTACCGGTGTGATGCCAGGTGGCCGCTGGAGGTAAAGCGGGGAGGGGAGTACTACCCGTCCCTGCGAGGCCGGCCCCGGCCCGGCCCCGGGACCAGGCTCGGCCCCGGGACCACGGCCCCGGCCCCGGCCCCGGGACCAGGCACGGCCCCGGCCCCGGGCCCGGCGAGGACGCGCAGCCGTCGGCGCCGGCGCAGGCGATGCCGGCGGGACTCGGTCGGATCGGTCGTCACGCGGTCATCCCGCTGCCTCCCGAGCCGGTGCGCCATGGCCCAGGGACACGAACCCGCACGGCGGCGTTGTCAGTGCCGGGCAGCATGATGACCTTCATGACCGAAAACAGTGCCCTGCTCTCTCCTGCCGCCTACGTGCAGGCCGTGACCACCGCCGTGGCGGCGTCGGCCGCGTACTACGGCGACGGGACCACCCCGCTCGGTGACGACGAGTACGACGGGCTGCTGCGCGCCATCGCGGCCTACGAGGAGGCCCACCCGGACGAGGTGCTCGCCGAGTCGCCGACCGGGAAGGTGGCGGGCGGGGCCGTGCAGGGTGACGTGCCGCACTCGGTGCCGATGCTCTCCCTCGACAACGTCTTCGACGCCGACGAGCTCGCTGAGTGGGCCGCAGGGCTGGAACGGCGTCTGGGGCACCCTGTGGCCGCATGGTGCGTGGAGCCGAAGCTCGACGGCCTCGCGGTGGCCGCCCGGTACCGGGGCGGTCGGCTCGTCCAGGTCCTCACCCGCGGCGACGGCCTGGCCGGCGAGGACATCACCCACGCCGCCGACGCCGTCCTCGGTCTGCCGCCGGTACTCACCCAGCCGGTCGACGTCGAGCTGCGCGGTGAGGTGCTGCTGACGACCGCACAGTTCGAGGAGGCCAACCGGATCCGGCTCGCCCACGAGGCCACGGCCTTCGCGCACCCGCGCAGCGGAGCGGCTGGCACGCTGCGGGCCAAGGACCGCCCCTACCGGATCGAGTTGACCTTCTTCGCCTACGGCGCGATCGGTCTGGACGACCTCGGCCACGCCGCCCTGCTGGAGGAGCTGGCCGCACTGGGCGCGAACACGGCCGCCAGCACGGCCGCCGCCCCGATGCGGTGCGAGACCGTGGAGCAGGTGCAGGAACGTATCGACGTGATCGCCGGCCTGCGCGCAGACCTGCCGTTCGGGATCGACGGCGTCGTCGTCAAGGCCGACACGGCCGAGGACCAGCAGCAGGCCGGCAACGGCTCGCGCGCCCCGAGGTGGGCGGTCGCCCGGAAACTGGCGGCCGAACACAAGGTGACGCGCCTGCTGGCGGTCGAGTGGAACGTCGGCCGGACCGGGATCATCGCCCCGCGCGCCGTCCTGGAGCCCGTGGTCATCGACGGCGTGACGGTCACCTACGCCACGCTGCACAATCCGTCCGACATCACCCGTCGCGGGCTCATGATCGGCGACCAGGTGTTCGTGTACCGGGCCGGCGACGTGATCCCCCGGGTGGAGGCACCGCTGGTCGACCAGCGCACCGGCGCCGAGAGCCCGGTCGTCTTCCCCGAGGCGTGCCCCCGCTGTGGCGACGCGATCGACACCTCCGAGCAGCGGTGGCGGTGCGTGCGCGGCCGGAGCTGCCAGGCCGTGGCATCGGTGATCTACGCGGCCGGCCGGGACCAGCTCGACATCGAAGGCCTCGGCGGCACACGCGCGATCCAGCTGGTGGAGGCCGGTCTGGTCAAGGACGTCGCCGACCTGTTCACGCTGACCCGCGACCAGCTCCTCGGTCTGGAGCGGATGGGCGAGACCAGTGCCACCAACCTCCTGGCCGCGATCGAGACCGCCCGCGGGGCGGCGTTGAGCCGCGTGTTCTGCGCCCTCGGTGTCCGTGGCACCGGGCGCACGATGTCCCGCCGGATCGCCGCGTACTTCGGCTCGATGGCCGCGATCCGGGCCGCCGACGCGGACACGCTGGCCGGGGTCGCGGGTATCGGCACCGAGAAGGCCCGCGTCATCGCGGCCGAACTCCTCGAACTCGCCCCGCTCCTCGACAAACTCCAGGCGCAGCAGGTCGGCACGCAGGTCAGCGAGCCGCACCGGCCCGCGACCGAGGCGACCGACGCCACCGCCGCGACCGACGCAACCGCCGCGACCGCCGCGACCGCCGCGACCGAGGCCACCGCCGCGACCGAAGGCGCGGACTCGGCCGGCGGCCCGCTGGCCGGACAGGCCGTCGTGGTCACCGGCTCCATGACCGGCCCCCTTGCGGTGTTGTCCCGGAACGAGATGAACGAGCTGATCGAGCGGGCCGGCGGAAGGGCGTCGTCGTCGGTGTCGAAGCGCACCACGCTCGTGGTGGCGGGCGAGAAGGCCGGCTCGAAGCGCGCCAAGGCCGAAGAACTGGGCATCCGCATCCTCGATTCCGAGGAATTCGCCGCCCTCGTCGCCGACCTGCTGCCCACCACCTAAGGGCTGTCCGGCTCGCCGCGCACACCGCGATGTCGTATCTCCCCGGAGCAGCGCAGCCGACACCGCGCTTTCCGGCCCCCTCCCCGGACGATCGACGGGGCTACGGCTCGGCCCGGGGCGGCCGTCCCCTCGGGGTCACGGGCAGGCCGCCCCGCACCGGGGTCGGCCGCGCGGGCCAGGACGGAGGCCGCCCGGAAGCCGAGCGGCCGCGCCGGGAACACCCGGGCCGGTCGGCGCGGTTGCCTCGACAGACGAAGACAGAGGAACCGGAGCCACCGGCGGGGAGCACGGGGACCGCAAGGCCGTCTGCCCCACCAGGGTCAGCAACCCAGACCCCACCAGGATCAGGAACCCAGAGTCGCGGTACGCCCGCCGCGGCGCATTCGGACCGAGAAGTACTTATGCAGGAGGACTGTTTCATGGCCGACCGGCCTTTGACGCTTATGGCAGTACACGCCCACCCCGACGATGAGGCCACCGGAACCGGAGGGGTCCTCGCGCGGTACGCGGCGGAGGGCATCCGCACGGTTCTCGTGACGTGTACCGACGGCGGTTGCGGCGACGGACCGGGGGGCGTCAAGCCGGGTGATCCCGGGCACGACCCGGCGGCCGTGGCCTTGATGCGCCGTCAAGAACTTCAGGCGAGCTGCGACGTCCTGGGGGTCAGCGATCTGGAGATGCTGGACTATGCCGACTCCGGGATGATGGGCTGGCCGAGCAACGAAGCCCCCGGATCCTTCTGGCAGACCCCCGTGGAGGAAGGCGCCGCCCGACTCGCGGAGCTCATGCGGCACTACCGACCCGATGTGGTCGTCACGTACGACGAGAACGGCTTCTACGGGCACCCCGACCACATCCAGGCCCACCGCATCACGATGGCGGCGCTGGAGATGACCGATCTGGCACCGAAGGTGTACTGGACGACGATGCCCCGCTCGGGAATGCAGCGGTTCGGGGAGATCATGCGCGAGTTCCATGAGGACATGCCGGAGCCGGATCCCGCCGAGGCCGCCGCGATGGCCGAGATCGGCCTGCCCGACCATGAGATCAGCACGTGGGTGGACACCACCGCCTTCAGCGGTCAGAAGTTCGACGCCTTGGCCGCACACGCCAGTCAGGGCGAGAACATCTTCTTCCTCAAGATGGGCAAGGAGAGGTTCGGCGAACTGATGGGCGTGGAGACCTTCGTACGGGTCAAGGGCGCCACCGGCACTGCCGTACCCGAGAACGATCTCTTCGCCGGACTGCGCTGATCCGCCTGCCGGCTCATCGTCCGCACCGCGCGATCGAGCGGGTCGTAGCCCTGAAGGTCTCTCCACACGAGTGAGGCCTAGCCGCCGACGGGAACGCAGGAGAACCGCAGCCGGCCCGGCAGAGAGCCGGTTCCGCTTCTCCTGCGTTGTCTTCACCCGCACAACGACAACGCCCGGCCGCTTGGCCGGCCACGACGAACTGCTGTGGGAGAAACACGTGCTCACCAAGGGCAAGCTGGTACGGGACCGTATTCCTCAGATCATCCGAGCGGACGGACTCGACCCGGAGGTCTACGTGGCCGATCCGGCGGAGTACCGGCAGCGGCTCCGCGCGAAGCTGGCCGAGGAGGTGGCGGAGTACATGGAGGCGGACGAGACCCACGCGCCGGAAGAGCTCGCGGACGTCCTCGAGGTCGTCTTCGCACTCGCGGCGGACCTCGGCGTCGACGGTGCGCAGCTGGAGGGGATCCGGGCGTCCAAGGCCGAGCAGCGGGGCGGCTTCTCGGAGCGCATCGTCTGGACGGGCAACCGCTGACCTGCGGTGTAGCCGCCGGTCCTGCACCGCGCCGATCCCGCTCCCCGGTCGGGCAGCACGCTGAGGACGAACATCTGGGTCACCAGGCCATAGCCGCCGCCCCGTTCCGGGCGGGCCGGCCGAAGCCTTCGCGTGGGTCGTACCCGTCCGCGTCCGGTTCGACGGCGCGGTAGTGCGCGACGTCGGCCCCGCGGCCAGGGCCACGGCCACGGCCACGGCCGCGCCGGTGATCGAGGAGGACCGTGCGGACACCAAGCAGGCCCCGTCAGGTGGCCGGTGGCCGCTTCCCGCTCCGTACCGACTCCGTGCCGAACCGCGACCGGGGCGCCCGGCGGTCTTCCACCGGGCAGAGTGGGCCGATTGATTCGCTGTTCCGGTGCGAGACCGTGTCGGATCCGTCGCAGCCGGGCGGGAGCATCCCGAAGCGCCCGGGGGTGGTGCCCACGATGCGCTTGAAGTGCCGGGTGAAGTGCGACTGGTCGTGGAACCCCGCCGCGACCGCCACCTCGGCGGCCGGGCGGCCGTCGAGGAGCAGCCGGCGGGCCAGGGCGACTCGGCGCGCGATGAGGTACTGGTGCGGGGCTATGCCGAAGGCGGCGCTGAACGAGCGAACGAGATGTGCCGGGTGCGCCTGAATGAGACCGGCCGCTTCCGGCAGGGAGAGGCCCGCGACCACCCGCTCGTCGAGCAGTTCGCGCAGGCTGCGCGCAATGCCGTGGCGGCGGGTGCCGCCGCCGGGCGATGCAGTGTGGCCACCGGCAAGTTCGCGGCGTGGCTGGAGCAGGCGTGGCTGGAGCAGTACGCGCAGCCGTTCGCCGATCAGGGCCAGCCGGCTGTCCGCCTCGAACTCGTCACCGGGAGAGGTCAGGGCCCGGTGGAGCTGACCGACGCGCCGGCGCAGGAGCGGGTCGGCGAGGTCCGGGCCGTCCACGGCGGCGCCGATGAAACGCTCGTCCAGCACCGTCGTGTCGAGGTAGACGACGCGCTTGCGGAACCCGTGCGAGGTGGCGGCGGAGCCGTTGTGCGGGACCTGGGGTGGCAGCAGGCTCACGGTGCCGTCCGGGGTGCCGCGCCGGTGGCGGTCCAGGTCGTAGCGGACGGCACCGTCGTCGACGATCAGCAGCGTCCACTCGTCGTGGACGTGCATGGGATAGGCGTGCGCGGTGAAGCGGGCGTGGAAGACCTCGACGACACCCGCGACCCGCGGGCGCCAGGCCGAGACTTCCTGCTGGAGCTGCACGCAAAGAACGTACAAGACCGCGTGAGGCCGAGCCGGGCAGTCTCGGGTACATGAGCGACGAGACGAAGAACGAGAACGACGAGCAGGTCGAGGCGGGCGGCGCGGACGTGCCCGTGCGCTTCGACACCAAGATCGCGGTGCTGCTGCGCGACGACCTGGAGACGTGGCAGCGGCTGAATGTCACGGCGTTCCTGGTCAGCGGGTTCGGAACGGCCTTCCCCGAGTTGGTCGGCGAGCCGTACCAGGACGCCGATGGCACCCCCTACCTGCCGATGTTCCGCCAGCCCGTTCTGGTCTTCGAGGGCGGGAAGGAAGCGGTGACGGCGGCGCATGAGAGGGCAGTGCGGCGCGGACTGCCGACCGCGGTGTTCACCTCGGACCTGTTCCGCACGGGCCACGACCGCGCGAACCGGGCAGTGGTGGCGGCGGTGGGCAAGGACCAGCTCGACCTGGTCGGGATCGCCGTCCACGGGCCGGGCAACGCCGTGGACAAGGTCCTCAAGGGAGCCCGCATGCACACGTGAGCGGCGCCCCGCCGACGACTTGTCAGTGACTGCTGAGAGCGGATGCCGGCCGGCCGTCATCATGGCTTTGTTCACGAGGTTGGGTTCTGGCTCACTTTCCGTGGAGTGGTTACGGAGAGTCAAATCTTCGGTGCCATGCGATGCCTGTCGGGATGGGCACGAAGCTGGGGTGAGGTGAGTTCCAGGGCCCGGTTGTCGCGTCCGGCGCTCATGTGGTTGAGCCAGCGTTCGTACCAGCCGAGGAAGTCGGTAGCGGAGGAGACGTTGGGGCCCCAGAACCCGTCGCTGTTGCCGATGAGGACGCGGCCGGTGAGGGGACCAGTCACCGCGATGACGCATACGTCGGTGCAGCCCATTTCGATGACGTGGAGGAAGAGGTCGCGTCCGTGCCCCCCGGGTTCTGCGTCGTCGAATCCGCAGGGTCGCCCCGGTTCCTCACGCGGATTCATGACCAGCAGGGAACACCGCTCCAGCGGCATGAGGCCGTAAAACGGCGCCGCGCCTGAGCCGCCGATGTGCGTGAGGAACTCCCGGTAGGCGTCGGGCAGGGCGATGTCGTGCTCGGCCTCGAACGCAGCGACGCGTGCTTCTGCCAGCTTCGGGCCGAGGCGGAACTTGTGTCGCTCTTCTCCGAAGGAGTGGCTGCGCAGGGGTTGGAACGGGATCGCGGCCAGCTTGCGACGCAGGCGGGGTATGCGGGGATCCATGGTGCATCTTCTCTCGTCCCCATCACCCTATGGGTGGCTGTGGTCAGCTGGCCAGAAGAACCCTCTTCCTCAGGAGACACTGCCGGCCCGGCCGAACAGATTTTCAGGTCCTGGGGTGGGCACGCAACTGGCTTGCAAGACGCGCAGGATCGTGGCGTACGCGGCGGGGCGGGACTTCGTATGGGCCGACGACGAGATTGGCGCCGCCAACCGGGCGCGGGTGGCGGCGCGCGACGCGGGGGACGCGCTGCTCCGCCGGGTGGACGCCCGGGTCGGACTGACGGCGGACAACTACCTCGCGGTGGCGGCGTGGTTGCGGGGTCGGACGGGTGGGTAGCGGGGGGAAAGGGGGTGCGAAGTGGCGCAGAAGGTGGGCGGGTACATCGCGGTCGGGGGGTCGGTGGCCGCGGTCGCCGGCGCGGGCGTGCTGCTGTGGAACTGGGCGGACGGGAGGCCGTGGACGGCCTGGCCGCTCGTCATGCTCGGGGTGGGCCTGGTGACGGCCCTCGTCGGGCTCGTGCTCAGGCCGGGTCTGAACCGGTGGGCCGACGCGCTGGCCGCTGGCGGGCTGACGGTTTTGGTGCTGGCCGGGGTCGTGCTCACAGGCGGCACGGTGGAGCAGGTCCTGCTCCGGCAGCGGACGACGGAACCGGTGACGATCGAGCTCAGCGGTTGCCGGGTGACCGGCCGGCACTGGGACGAGGGCGCGGCGCCGAAGGACGAGGTCGAGTGCCGGTACGTCTGGTCGGTCGGCGGACGCACCTTCGACGAGGTGCGCCCGGCGGACAAGCTGCACCCGGACGGGCACCGGATCCGGCTGTGGGCGTCGCCGGAGGGCGGGGAGCTGGACGACCACTCGTGGCAGACGGTCGAGGCGATGGGGATGTCCGCGGCGGTGGTGGACGGGCTGGCGCTCCTGGCCGGTGCGGGGGCGTGGCGCCGGGTGTCGAGGCGGCGGGCCCAGCGAACGGGCGTGGCGGCCGAGCCGGTGCTCACGGCAGGCCGGGCGGGCACTGGCCGCGAGCGCTGAGCGCGGGGCCGGTTCGGGGCCGCGAGGCATGGCGGTCAGGGTGAGGAATGAGAGCACCTCTGCTGCGGCCAGAGGCGCTCGTACCTCACATCCAGCCGACGTTCACGCCCACGTCGGGTTGTTGAGAGGACGATTCCGCTCGATGACTTCCGCGCGCGCCGTCACACCCGTGCTCGGGTCCGGTGTTCAGGCACCGGTGCCCGTGCGGGCGCCGTACTTTCCTCCGCGGGACGCCAGCTCTTTGATCACGGCCGCGGTACGCCCGGTGACGTACGCCCGCCGGGGGGTGTCGTCGGGGCGGGTGAACTGGCCCACGGCGTACTTCCGTCCGATCGTGACGGCCCGGGCTAGGTAACGCAGGGAGTACGGCTCGGGCTCGCGGCGCTCGATCAGGCGGGCCAGGGTGTCGGCCGCGTGAGCGGCCTGCGCCGTGGCGAGCGCGCAGGCGAAACGGGCTCCGGGTACTGCCGCGCAGTCGCCCACGACGAAGATCCGTTCGTCGTCGACGCTGCGCAGGTACTCGTCCACGAGCGCACGGCCTTCCGCATCGACGTGGAGACCGCTGCGTGCCGCGAGGTCGGGGACGCCCGACACAATCGCCCACAGCGTCAGGTCGGAGGCGAACGCCGCACCCGACCGCAGGTGCACGATGCCGTCGGTGACCTCCACGACGCCGTCGTCCACGATGTCGACGCCCAGCCGCACCAGTCCGGACCGGACCCGCTCGTACGCCCGGTGGGAGAAGCCCCCGGTGACCGACGATCCGACGATCCGCACCACCAGGTCCGGCCTCGTCTCGGCCACTTCGGCGGCCGTCTCGATGCCCGTCGCACCGCCCCCGACCACCGTGACCGTGCTGCCCGCGGGAAGCGCGGCGAGCCTGACGCGAGCCTGTTCCGCTCCCTCCCAGGTGCCTACCGGGACCGTTCCCGGCATGGGCCGCGCCGTGCTGCCCACAGCGAGGAACGCGTAGTCGAAGTCGATGCTCGTGCCGTCTTCGAGGGTGACGGTGCCGTCGCCGATCTTTTCTACGGTGGCGACACGCGAGGCGATCCCCTCGCGCAGCATCGAGGTGAGGGGCGACGCGGCGGTGGCGGTTCCCGCGAGCTGCTGGTGCAGACGTACGCGCTCCACGAAGTCGGGGCGCGGGTTGACCACCGTGATCTCGGCCGTCTTCACCTTCTTGGCGAGCCGGTTCGCCGCGAGCATGCCCGCGTATCCGGCGCCCACCACTACGAGCTTCATATCGTTCTCCCTGTCCGGCTCCGGCTGTGACTGTGGCTGTCGGACATGAGATGCCGGCGGTCGGGGCCTTGTGACACCCGTTCGAAGTGGCGCACATCACATGGCGTGCGGTGTCACAGAACGGTGGGGTCCGGCGTCCTGTGGGTGACTCAGTCCAGGGCGAAGAAACAAGAACGAGGAAGAACGAGGAGAAACCGGCATGAGCGAGGACGCTTCCCGTCCCGACCCGGCGACCGAGGCGTTCGTCGCCCACCGCAACCTGCTGTTCACCGTCGCCTACGAGATGCTCGGCTCGGCGGTTGACGCGGAGGACGTCCTCCAGGAGACCTGGCTGCGCTGGGTGGGCGTCGATCTCACCGCAGTGCGGGACCGGCGTGCGTACCTGGTCCGGATCGCCACCCGGCAGGCGCTCAATCGACTGCGCACGCTCAGCCGGCGCAAGGAATCGTACGTGGGGCCCTGGCTGCCCGAACCACTGCTCACCGTGCCGGACGTGGCCGAGGACGTGGAACTGGCCGACAGCATATCGATGGCGATGATGCTGGTCCTTGAAACGCTCGCGCCCACGGAGCGAGCGGTGTTTGTGCTCCGCGAGGTGTTCGACCTCGGGTACGAGGAGATCGCGGAGGCCGTCGACAAGACCACGGCCGCAGTCCGGCAGATCGCCCACCGGGCGCGGGCGCACGTCGCCGCGCGCCGTCCGCGCGGTGTCGTCTCCGCAGCCGAGAGCCGTGCCGCGCTCGGGGCCTTCCAACGAGCGCTGGAGACGGGCGACCTGCAGAGCCTGCTCGACCTCCTCGCGCCGGACGTCGTCGCGCTGAGCGACGGCGGCGGCATCAAGCAGGCCATGCCGCGGCCCGTCGTGGGGGCCGAGAAGGTGGCCCGCGCGCTGGCCGCCGGCGTGGCGGTGTTCGGCCCCCAGGTGACGATGGAGCCGGTGCAGGTCAACGGCCACCCGGCGCTGATCATGCGCATCGGGGGGGAGATCGACACGGTCGTCGCCGTGCGGATCGACGACGGCCTCGTCACGGGGCTGTACTCCGTGCGCAACCCCGAGAAGCTGACGCGGATGGGACGGGTGATCACGGTGAGCCGCTGAGGTCGGGGCGTTGGCCGCTGATCTGCCGACGTCCGGGCTCGGCGCCCATGCCCGTCCACGGCAGCCGCAGCCAGCGACCGGGCAGAAGCGCTTCCCTGTCGGCAGCTTGCAGGTCACCAGGTGACAGTCAGGACCAGAGGTCCACGACGCTCAGGCTCGGCCCATGCCCAACGTGCTCGTCATGGGCAGCAGCCCCGAGCTGATCGCCACGACCCAGAACTCTCCGAGCAGGTCCGCGAGCCGGGCCAGACCGTCAGAGCCCAGCGCCTCGCACGGCCCCGCGGCGAGCTCGTCCGTGCGGCGCTCGACCTTCGCTCGCAGCGCACGGCCCGACCCGGTCGCCGTCGCGGCGCCGTGGGGTTCCAGCAGGCCGCGCCCGACGAGGCGCTCACGCGCGGCGGCCCACTCCGACGCGCTCCATTGCCGGCTCCGGAACGTCTCCTCCGGCGCCGCCCCGATTGCGGCGAACGACACGAGGGCCTCTACCGGGTCGAGCCCCGCGACAAGGAGAGCCGCGATATGGCCGTCCCCACGGTGTTCGCGCAAGATCGTCGCCGCCTGCCAGAGCATGAGGTGCGGGGCGTCCGGCCAGGCCAGGGCCGCGTTGGCGGCGGCGAGCGGGCGGCCCCCGACGTCGGCAGCCTCGGCGGCACGGCGGGCCAGGTGTGCCGCCTCCGCGAGCTCGGGACTGTCGATGCGGTCTCCCAGGAGCGCACGGTAGGTGCGGTCGACGGCCCGCTCGCGGGCGGCGAGGACCGCCTCGGGGGACGCCACGTCCCATGCTGCGGGGACGTACCGCGCGACCATCTCCGGGCTGAAGCTGTAGAACGCGGACCCCACCTGGACGCGTCCGGCCGCCCCCAGCGGCGCGGCCCGCCAGGCGAAGTAGCTCGGCCACCGCTCACCGGTCTCGAAGCCGAGCGCGGCTGCCTCTTCGAAGGACTCCGGCGCGAAGTAGAGCACGGCGTGCAGCGGTTCGAGGAGCTGCCACAAGTGCCGTACGCGACCGAGCTCGATCCCGTCCGGTACGGCGTTCTGGTCCGTCATGACATCTCCTCAACAGGCGCGCCGATTCCGTGCACAGCCGGGGCTCGACCGCTTCGAACTTGACAGTGGCTAGATTGCTCGCGCCCTTCGAACTTGTCAATGCCTAGACTCTGCGTAGTCTGCTCACCATGACGAGCCAGCGCACCTACCACCACGGCGACCTCCGCCGCGCCGTCCTGACCGCGGCCCTCGATGTCATCGCCGCCGAAGGCCCCGGCGCCCTGAGCCTGCGCGACCTCGCACGCCGCGCCGGCGTCTCGCACGCCGCGCCGGCGCATCACTTCAAGGACCGCACCGGCCTGCTCACCGCAATCGCGGCGGAAGGCTACGACTTCCTCTCGGAGGCCCTCGCGGACGCGCCGGACCTGCGTGAACGGGGCGTCCGCTACGTGCGGTTCGCAACGACGCACCCGGCGCACTTCCAGGTGATGTTCCAGCCGGAACTGCTGCGCGCAGACGACCCGCACCTGACAGCCGCCAGGCAGCGTGCCGGTGCACAACTGCGGGCGGGGGTATCCCAGTTGTCCGATGCGGGGCGGGGCGACGACTCCCGGCTGGCGGGGATCGCCGCCTGGTCCCTGGCCCACGGTTTCGCCACACTGCTGCTGAGCCGGAACCTCAACGGCCCACTGGCCGACCAGGACCCCGAGGAGGTCTTCCGCTCGCTCACGGAATTGCTGTTCAGGTGACCGAGGCGCCGCGCAACGGCTGCGTCCGCCCACCCTGGGGCGGGGCGGGGCGGGGCGTGGCATGGGCAGCCGCCGTCGCGGGACTTCGCAGATCGGTTTCGCCGGATCGCCACCACGGCGCTCAGCTGCTGTCGGCTGCCCGCGCCCAGCTCACCGCGTAGTACAGCAGCCGCTCGTCCTCGCCGACCGGGAGCATTCCGGCTGAGGTCATGACGTGTTGCGAGGCCGTGTTCCCACGGTCGGTGTCGCCCGACACCGAGGCCGCTCCGTGGGCCCGGGCATGCTCCAGCAGGGCCCGCAGCGCCTCGGCGGCGTAACCCTGGCCCCGCACGGCCGGCACCAGCCCGTACCCAACGGTCACCCGGCCCTGCCCGTCGGCAGGGCCGTGGAATCCCGCGCCGCCGATCAGCAGCCCGTCGGAGCGGCGCTGAATCTCGAAGGCCCCGTACGGTGCGGGGTCACCCGTGTCGGCCAGCACTCGCAGGTACCGTTCGGCCCCGGCCCGGTCCCCGGCCTCCGGGTACCCCTCGGCCCAGCGGTCACCCGGAGCCGGTTGTCCGAGCGCGAGCCGGCGGGCCCGGTCCGCGTTCAGCGGGAGAAGTACGAGGCGTCGGGTCGGCAACGATTCCATTCCCCAGGAGATACCAGCCCCGCCCTACGCGTCACACCCGGTTTTCCGCTGCCAGGGCCTGGCCGCCTTCGAAGAAGGCCGGCACCGGAGGCGGTGGCGCTGATCCGGCCGACCCGGTGAAGCGCTGCCCCCAGCCACCATTCCGCTCACCGGTGACACCGTCTTCACTCAGCGAGCGGTTCTCGTGTCGTCGAGCCGTTCGATGCGCGCCACGTTCTCCCGGTCCTCGGCGTCCGCGCTCGCCTCGCCGGCGAACCAGGCGTCGAGGATCTCCTTGAGCAGCGGTTCCGAGGTCAGGCGCAGGCTGAGCGCGAGCACGTTGGCGTCGTTCCAGCGGCGCGCACCGTCCGCCGTGTAGGCGTCCGTGCACAGGGCCGCGCGTACGCCGGGCACCTTGTTCGCGGCGATCGAGGCGCCCGTACCCGTCCAGCAGCACACGACGGCCTGGTCGGCGTTCCCGGCGGCCACCTCGCGGGCCGCCGCCTCCGAGCAGGCTGCCCACTGCGGATCGTCGCCGGGGCGCAGCGCCCCGTACGTCACCACATCGTGTCCGCGGGCGCGCAGTTGCCCCAGGAGTGCGCGAGCCACGGGTTCGTCCATGTCCGAGGAAACGGAGATCCGCATGCCCCGAGACTACTGAGGTGGAAGCCGTGTTGTCGTGAGGGGAGCTCGGTTGTGGTGAGGCGGTCGGCGGCGGTGGCGTGGACGGCGCCCGGGCGTTCCGCAGTCGGTCGTCTGGACGGCTCAGCCGATCCGGCTCCCCGCGCCACCGGCGGCCACCGCCCTGCGGCGCGCGCGGTCCTGTCCAGCAGGGAGGATCCGGCGAGCTGGCAGCGCGGGAGGGTGATCGAAGATGGAGGCAGGAGCATCACCCGCGGGGTGGGTGGGCGGCCCGAACACACCCGTCCGCCCCGACCCCCGTAAGGGGTATCGGGGCGGACGGGTTCTTGGGGAGTGTGAGGGTGGCGAGGCCGGGGCGGGTGCGACCGGGCGCTGAGGCTGTCCCGGCCCGCCCCCCACGGCTACAGACCCACCGTTACAGACCCACCATCACAGATCCACGGCTACGGAACCGCGGTCACAGGGTGCGGCTCAGACGGTCCGTGAGCAGCCGGGTGAAGCGGGCCGGGTCGGGCAGGTCGCCCCCTTCGGCCAGCAGCGCGCTGCCGTAGATCAGCTCGGCCATCTCCGCCAGCGCGGGATCGTCGGCGCCTGCCTCGTGTGCTGTGCGCAGGGCCGTGATCAGCGGGTGGGCGGGGTTGAGTTCCAGGATCCTCTTGACGGTGGGCATCTGCTGGCCCATCGCCCGGTACATCTTCTCCAGAGTCGGTGTCACGTCGTGGGCGTCGCCGACGATGCAGGCCGCCGAGGTGGTCAGGCGGGACGACAGGCGGACCTGCTTGACCTGTTCGGACAGGGTGGTGGTCAGCCAGGTCAGCAGGGCGGCGTAGTCCTGCTCGCGCTGGGCCTTGGCGGCGTCGGTCTCCTTCTCGCCGTCGGCGGATTCGTCGAGGTCGACCTGGCCCTTGGCGATGGACTGCAGACGGTGGCCGTCGAAGGCGGGGACCTGGTCGACCCACACCTCGTCGATGGGGTCGGTGAGGATCAGGACCTCGTAGCCCTTCGCGGCGAAGGCCTCCATGTGCGGGGAGTTCTCCACCGTGGCGCGACTCTCGCCGGTCAGGTAGTAGATGGTGTCCTGGCCGTCCTTCATGCGCTCGACGTACTCGCGCAGGGTGGTGGTCTTGTCGGGGTCATGGGTGGAGGCCACCGACACCAGCTGAAGCAGGGCCTCGGTGTTGTCCGTGTCCTCGACCAGGCCTTCCTTCAGTGCCCGGCCGAACTGTGCCCATACCTTCGCGTAGCGCTCGGCGTCCTTTGACTGCATGTCCTTGAAGGCGCCGAGGACCTTCTTGACCAGGCGTCGGCGCACGCCGCGGATCTGGCGGTCGTGCTGGAGGATCTCGCGGGAGACGTTCAGCGACAGGTCGTGGGCGTCGACGACTCCCTTGACGAAGCGCAGGTAGTTGGGCATGAGCGCTTCGCAGTCGTCCATGATGAACACCCGCTTCACGTACAGCTGCACGCCGCGCTTGGTCTCGCGGGAGAACAGGTCGAAGGGTGCCTGCGAGGGGATGAAGAGCAGCGCCTCGTACTCGAAGGTGCCTTCGGCGCGCATGTGGATCGTCTCGGCCGGGGGCAGCCAGTCGTGGCTGATCTGCTGGTAGAACTCGTTGTACTCGTCTTCGGTCACCTCCGTGCGCGGCCGGGCCCACAGCGCCTTCATCGAGTTGAGCGTTTCGCTGTCTCGGGTGGTCCCGTCCTCGGTGCCGGTGCGTTCGGCGGCCATCCTGATCGGCCAGCGGATGAAGTCCGAGTACTGCTTGACGATCTGTCGGATCTTCGACTCGGACAGGTAGTCGGCGAGCCCGTCCTCGCTGTCGGCGGGCTTGAGGTGCAGGGTGACCGAGGTTCCCACGGGCAGGCCGTCGACGGCCTGGATGGCGTAGGTGCCCTCACCGTCGGACTCCCACTGGGTACCGGAGTCGGTGCCGGCCCGCCGGGTGCGCAGGGTGACCTTGTCGGCGACCATGAACGCCGAGTAGAAGCCGACGCCGAACTGCCCGATCAGGCTTTCGGCGGCTGCGGCGTCCTTGGACTCCTTGATCTTCTCCAGCAGGCTGGCGGTGCCGGACTTGGCGATCGTGCCGATCAGCTCCACGAGATCGTCCCGGGTCATGCCGATCCCGTTGTCACGGACGGTCAAGGTGCGGGCGCTCTTGTCGACTTCCAGCGAGATGTGCAGGTCAGTGGTGTCGATCTCCGCGAGGCCGGAGTCGGTCAGGGATTCCAGCCGCAGCTTGTCCAAGGCGTCGGAGGCGTTCGAGATCAGCTCGCGCAGGAAGATGTCCTTGTTCGAGTAGATCGAGTGAATCACCAGCCGGAGCAACTGGCGGGTCTCGGCCTGGAATTCCAGCGTCTCGACACTGCTGCCCATGGGGGCCTCTTTCTGTGGGAACGTCATGATCGGATTCGGATTCGGATTCGGATTCGGATTCGGATTTAGATGCGGATGCGGATGCGGATTCAGAGTCGGGTTCGGACTGGGGCCGGGACGGACCGCTGACCGTCGTCGGCGTGGTTCCCGGCGGGCCGTACCGCACCCGCATGATGTGGCTCTGCGTGGGAGTCAGTCATCGTCTGCGGCTGTCGTCGTACGCCGGTCGTCGACGGCGTCCAGGGATTCGACGAGGCCGTGGGCGGTAGGGGCGCATGCCGGCCAGGGGCACGAAGAGCTCCGCGATCTCGGCGACACCGAGGGGACACCGAGGTGTCACCGAGGGCGGCATGCAGAGCAGCGCGGCTGAGCGGCCTGGCTGAGCTGGCCTCGGGCGCGAGGTTTCCGAGCGCGGTGATCTGTCCGGCGAGGCGGCACAGGTCGGCGGCGTTGGTGCGGGCCGGGTGACGGTGGCGCGGGCGGCCGGCGTTGGTGTGGGCCCGGCTGGCGGTGGGGCGATCGGCGGCCCTGGCCTGGCGGGTGGCCGTCACGTGCTGCTCCTCGGTGGTTGCGGCGGCGCCGGGGCGGCCGCGGAGGTGGCGGCGTTCGGCGGCCTGGCGGCTGGCGACGCGGAGGGGACGGGCCAGGTCGGGCCGACTGGCGCCCGCATCGGGGGCGGTCTCGATCGGGCCGGTCTCCCCGCCGGTGAGCTGCTCGCGTACCTGCCGCAGCAGCATCAGGGAGGCCGACGCCTGCTCGGAACCGGGACCGGGGCCGGCACCGGCGGCCTCGACGGCCTCGGGGGCCTCGGGGGCCTCGTGCCCGGCACCACGCAGGGCGACGTCCATGGCGGCGGGCGCCGCCGCGGCGGCGAGAAGGGACGCCGGGCCGTGGGCGTGCCTGGCCGCCGCCGGCCGGTCGGCGGCGATATCGGCTGCGGTCACGGCAGCACCCCCCTCAGATAGTCAACGACCCGATGACATCATAATTGTCATCCACTGGATGACATGTTACAACGGTGTCAGTGCCGCGCATTGGCAGCAACTGCTCGAACCTGCTGGAGGTGTTTCACGATGTTGATGCGCACTGACCCCTTCCGTGAGCTGGACCGGATGGCGCAGCACCTGATGGGACCGGGCACCTGGTCGAAGCCCTCGGTCATGCCGATGGACGCCTACCGCGAGGGCGACCAGTACGTGGTGGCCTTCGACATCCCCGGCGTCCCCGCGGACGCGATCGACATCGACGTCGAGCGCAACATGCTGACCGTCAAGGCCGAACGGCGGCCGGTGGCGAAGGGCGACGACACGAAGGTGGACCTGTCCGAGCGGCCGCTGGGCGTCTTCTCCCGCCAGATCGTGCTCGCCGACACCCTGGATACCGAGCGCATCCAGGCCGATTACGAAGCGGGCGTCCTCACCCTGCGCATCCCGATCACCGAGCGCGCCAAGCCCCGCAAGATCTCCATCGGCGTCGGCTCCGGTCGCCAGGAGATCTCAGGCTGACACCGGTCCGGACCGGTGCGGGGGACGGGCAGCTGATCCCCCTCCCCTCCCGACCTCCGCACCCGTTGGACGGCCCGACGAAAAGGGGATGGCGGCGATGACGTTGCGACGCGAAGCGTTCCTCGACCACGTGAAGGAACGCGGCGAGTACGGCACTGCGGAGGAAGCCGAGCGTGCGACGCGCGTGGTGCTCGCCCTGCTCGGCGCACATCTGATCGGCGAGGTCCGCGCCCGGCTCGCGGCACGCCTACCGGAGGGCTTCGCCCTGATCCTGCTCAACCCGCTGCAGAGCGCCGAACCGCTGCCCCCGGAGCGGTTCGTCCGCGCGACCGCCGCGTGGATCGAGGGCGCCACCGAGCAGACCGCCGCCTGGGACGTCAGCGCCGTGCTGTCCACTGTCGCCGACGCGGCAGGCGAGGACCTGCTGGGGCAGATCCTGCTCCAGCTGCCCGCCGGCTACGACCTCCTCTTCGGCCGCCCCCAGCCCACCTGATCAAGACCGGGGGTGCCGTACCCGGCATTCCCCCTGGCTCCAAGAAAGGCATGCACCACAGTGATCTCCGACGTGCGCGTACCGCTTGAGCACCAGCTGCCGTACTCGGCGGCGTACGAGCAGATGCTGGAGAAGGTCCGCTACGAGGGCGCCTACCCCACCCGTGAGCGGGCCGACGAAGCCGTCCGCCTGGTCCTGGCCGGATTCGGGCGCCAGCTGACCGGCGACGAACGCGTCGACCTGGCCGCCTGCCTGCCCCTGGAGGCCGCACGCGTGCTGACCGCGCAGATCCCCGACACCCAGCCGCTGACCGGCTGGGCCTTTGTCAAGGACCTCGCCGCCCGCTCCGGTGCTTCCCTGGCCACCACCCGCTGGGACACCGGCTCCGTCCTCGCCGCCATCACCACCCACGCCGGCCCCGACCTGATCACACGCATCCTCCACCAGCTCCCCGCCGGCTGGGCCCTGCTGTTCGGCCAAGCCGAACTCACGCCCGCCGCGTAGACGGCGAGATGCACGCTCGGCGGGATGCGACGACCCCCGCGCCGCGCTGTCCGCCCCGTCCGGCGACGGGCGCCGGGATCCCCCCGACCGGCGACATGCGGGGCGAACGCCTCGACGCCGGGGCGGGCGTGACTTGTTCGCTCCGAGGAGCGGGCTGAGGCGTGCCGGGAGCGGGCCGGCAGTATCGCAGTGGAGGTGCAGCCCTCGGGCTCGTGCGTGAGCGCGCGGTTCGGGCGGATCGTGCGCCTGCGCGGCGGTCGGCCCCGGTGAGAGGTACCGGGCGCCGGTCACCCGGCCCTGTTTCCCCCCTGTCGCGGCGAACCTGCTGCCGGGCGCTGCCGGGCCGGAGGCCGCGCGTCCTTAGCGGGGCCCGACCGGGGTGGTGCGCCGGGCGTGACGGCACGCACCCCAAGGCGGTCGCCGACGAGCAGTCACAACCCGAAGCCGTGCACCAGGGTCTCCTCCGGGGGAACCTGTGCGAACCGGTCGAGCCACGCCGCCGCGTCCGTGCCCACGTCGGCGGCGAATCGTTCGGCGTTCAGGTATCCGGGCGGACGGCCACGGCCTGTCGTCGCCCATACCTGTGAACGCCCCACAGATCAACGGTGCAAGGAACGCGGCGACAGCCTTCGCGACATCGCACGCGGCCTCCAGCTCAGCCGCGGCACGTCAACCGCTTCGCGGGCGCAGCCCGTCGTTTTCCGGCTGCTGGCTTGGGGCGACGGCGTCCACCACGCCGTGCCGGGAGGGGACGGCGTTGCGGAGTGCCGACGTCACGGCGAGCAGCCCCTGGTGCGCGATCACGGTCATTCAGCCCGGCCTGATGGAAATGCGCTGGAGCCGAGCGCGCGCTGGGCGAGCCACAGGTCGTGGACGATGCTGGGCGGCCGCAGCAAAGAGCGTCCGAGCAGTGCTTCGACGCGCGCCAGGCGCTTGCGTACCGCGGAGGGCGACAGCGAGAGCGCTGCGGCTGTCGGGCCGATGCGTGCGTCGTGCCGCAGCCAGGTGGTGAGTGTGTCCGTGAGATCCGGCGGGAGCCCGTGTTCGGCTCGCATCACAGGGCGGAACTGCGTCTGTGCCCACGCTTCGACGCCCGGCGACAGCAGGAGCTGGTCGAGCGTAGAGGCAGTGGCGGGGTGCTCGATGCCGACGGTCTCTGCGGTGGATTCCGCAACGGCCCGCAGGGCCAGGGAAAGCGCGGCCTGGTGGCCGAGCCGGTCGAGGTCCAGGCCCAGGAGTGTCTCGATGTGGGCGAGGCGCGCGGCCAAGGTGTTCCGGTGGATCTTGAGGTGTGCTGTGGCCCTGGCAGCGAAAGCCAGCCATGACGCCGCGGTGGCGAGGAGCTCGGCACGGTCCGGATCCTGTGCGCGCCGTGGGGTGTGCGTTCGCAGCGGCAAGAGGAAGGCGTTGGCCCACACCGCGGCCGCCGGGCCGATGGTGAGGGCGAGGTCGGGCCTGCAGGTGAACGAGGAGCTACGCGAGCGGCGGTGGCGGGCGACGGCCAGCGCGTGGAATGCCTGGGCGTAGCCCGTGGCAGTGTCCCGCAGCGGTACGTCGTCACTCTCCCCCACACGGCACGTTTCGGCCACGGTAAGCCGGGACATCCAGGTCGGGGAGGCGTCCCCCTGGATTGCGCCGCGAGCCGGTGCGAGGACGAGCATGTGCCTGGTGTACACCGGGCAGGGGACGATCCATGCGTCCGCGTCGTCCTCGGCCACCTCCAGTGCCACCCGGGCACGGGCGGTCGGCGGTCCTTCGATGACATACACCCGTACTCGGTCGGGCAGGTCGGGCTGTAATGCTCCGGCGATCTGGCGGGCGACGCTGGTGTGACCGTTCATCAGGAGATGGAGTACCGCTTCCCGGTTGCGCGCGTCGGCGGTGCTCAGCCGTCTTCTCTGGCGTTGGGTGTGTTCGGCCAGCCAGCTCAGGCTCATGGCGTGAGTGGCGTCGGCGAGCAGGTGCGCCAGTCCAGGCGGAGCCGGGCTGGACGCGACGGCGGCGAGGAGGGGAACGGTGAGCCCCGGCGTGCTGCCCAGGGGGAGGACGAGGCAGGTAAGGCCCTCGTGGTCGATGGCCCCTGAGCGCAGGCCGCGTTCGCCGATCTCCCGGACCCCTCGCAGGACGAGATCGCGGCTGGGAGCGGGGAGAGAGGACAGGCTCGGGGAGGTGATGCTGTCGGAGCTGTTGACGAGGAGGATATCGGCTCCGCTACGTGTGCTCAGCCACGTCAGTAACTTCCTTGTCCCTCCCTGGCGGGCGGCACGCTGCATTTGCAGGACGTCTTCGGCCCGCAGGGCCCGTGTTTCCCCGTTCATGCCTCTCCCGACTGTCGGGTGGATCCGTGACAACTGAACAGTAACTTTGTGGAGCCGCTGTGCGTTGCGGCACCGGAGGCACTGCCTCACCGTGCAGAGAGGGCGTGGGCTGCGTCGTTGGCCGCCATAGATTCGGCAGGCAAGCAAGCCCCACTCCTCATGGAAGCATGGAGAACGACGTGCTGAAGAACGCCATATCCAAGGTTGCCGCTGTGACAGTAGCGGCGCCCGCACTTGCGCTGACGCTCGCGGCTTCGGCCACGGCGGCGCCGACGGCCAACACCGTCCACTGGGAGAACGCTCGCTTCCCGGGTAAGTGCCTCAACTGGGAGAACGACGCTTGGGGCAACGCGCGCCTCGCACCCCTGGGAAGTTGCAGCACCTCGGGCCCGGTGGACGAGTCCCAGTGGCGAGAAGTCTCGGTCGACGGGAAGTACTGGACGTTCCGGCCCTCCCGGTACGCCCAAGGCGGCTGGACCAACATGTGTCTGACCTCCTACAACACCCTCGTCTACCTGGAGACCTGCCAGGACGGCAACTGGTGGCAGCAGTGGGAGGAGATCTGGACCAGCTCGGGCTGGAAGTTGAAGCACCGGGGCGCCGACTGGGTGGCCGGCTTCTACCTCGACACCGACGGCTCACGCATGTACACGGAGCCGGGGAACAACGGTCTGAACCAGGTGTGGCACTGACCCTCGTAGGGGTGCCGGTCAGGTGCAGTGGCCAGGTAGGCGATGGTGACAGGTCGTATCGCCTGCCAGGCACTGTGAATCGTTCGGTGTGACTCCCGATCATGGAGGAGGCGCCGATGATCCAGTGAGAACGGGCTGCTGCCGCGGCGCCGGCGGTTGGCCCGCGGGTCTCTCGGCTCCGGGACGTGTGCTTGATCTGACGTCTGAGCAGGTGAGCCGGTTGCGGCGGGATGAGTGCGCCCTATCTTCCCCGCCGTGATCGGGCCGGGTGCGCGGCCGTCCACCAGCCTGCCGCGGCACGCGGAGCAGTGACGTGCCGGGCGCCTGCGCCGACCGGGCTCTTCGGCGCACGAGTGGAGGCGCCAGCTGCGTGGTGATGAGCGTGGCAGGTCGTGGAATCGACGCTGATCATGCGCCAGTCGATCCGGTTCTTGGTATCGGGGTCGGCGTCGGCGGCCCGCACGACTCTTTCCCTCGTGCCGTCCGCCGACCACCTTCGATGACGGTTGTGAACTGCCTTCCGGCTACCGAAGCGGGGAGCCAGGTCCCGCCAGGAGAGGCCGGTCCGTTGCCGGAACAGAATCCCGTTGGGTACCCGACGGTGGCGTTGCCAGAGTCCACCCCGCCCGTATTCGTCGGCAAGGGCGGCTTCAGCCGAGCCCACTCCACATCGGCACTGGAACGCCGGAGCCATCGCGGACGAGGAGCTGGAGACGCTGTCCGGAGTGGTAGACCTCGCCGGGCGAATCCCCGCCATCCGGCTGGCCCAGCTCAAAGGCGATCCTCGCGCCGCCTGGGTGGGCGCGTCGCGCTGGGTGGGTGGGGACAGACGGGCTCAGGACGTGGGTGGTGGATTCCCTCGGTCGGCAGCGCGGCGGTATTCGGCATTGAGGCGCTGGGCCTCTTCGAGCTGGTCCTCGAGGATGACGATCCGGCAGGCGGCCTCGATGGGCGTGCCCTGGTCGACGATTTCCCGGGCCCGGGCGGCGATCCGCAGCTGGTAGCGGGAGTAGCGTCGGTGGCCGCCGGCGGAGCGGAGCGGGGTGATGAGGCGGGCTTCGCCCAAGGCGCGGAGGAAGGCCTGGGTGGTGCCGAGTATTTCGGCGGCCCGGCCCATGGTGTAGGCGGGGTAGTCGTCGTCATCAAGACGGCCGAACGAGTCGTCTGCTGTCATTGAACCTCTCTCATGGACACGCATGGAGGGGCCCTGGTGCCGTACGGCACCAGGGCCCCGAAGGAACTGCTACACCATCTGCCGACCCTGATACTGCGTCGGCCTTCTGTGTCCGCGGGTCCGACCGGAATGCTGTCGGGGCCGCGGGGATCGCGGTTGCTTGACCGGAGACCACCTCACTATCGATGTCCTGCGGTACCCGGACTCAGACTTCCGCCCGGGCGATCCTGATGGCGCTCGGCTCCTCCGTTCTTCCCTCGGTGATCAACTACTTACTGCTTACCAAGCGGGATAGCGTACTGCTGATACTGCGAACCGCTTGTACTGCTGGTGTTGCGTCCTGCTCGTGGCCTCAACCAGCGCCACGTTCCGGCAGCCAGCCCCGTCGCCCATCCTGCATCTGCTCTGGCTTAGAACCCCACTGCCGAACCTCCCGGTGCGCGCGCCCGCAGCCGACGCCTTCACCGAGGTACCACTCACTGACTTCACTGCTGGGTACTGCCAACTGCACTTACTGCGGGTACTGCTTGCGGCGGCCCCTGATCACTGCGGGCCACCCGGTCCGGTCGTCAGCCCCGTCGCCGTCCTGCAACCACTCTGGCTTCGGAACTCCACCACCGCACCGTCCAACCAACTGCAACTGCGGGTCCTGCTGCCCGGCAGTTCGTCTCTGCCGGGCCTTGCGGTCTCTCTGCGTTACGAGAGAAACCATACCCAGGCTGCAGTCCAATGTCTACTCCGGCCAACATAGATTTTCGTCTGTTCGAAGACGAGCTAATCGAGATCGAACACGGCTGCCCCATGGCTGCCGAAACGTCGCACAGGAGAAGGCGTCGCACAGCGTCGTTCCGCTGTCCGGCCCGTCAGGACTCGAACAAGAGCGCTGAAGCGCTGAAGCCCGTCTACGCGGCGCCGACCGGACCGGATCGGTTGAGGCGTCGCGTCGCCCGAGACCCCGTCGGTCTGGTCCCTGTCGGGAAGATGCCTGCCACTGTCCCAGTCGGCCTGGTCCATCTCCACCGTTTCGCGGACCAAGCGGACCTATCGGAGCCTCGTCGATTCACGGCGATTCGTGATCACCAGGGGACGACGCCGTCGTCCTCGAAGAACGAACCGCTCGGGCCGCCGTCGGGCAAGGTGGCGAGCCGGATCGCTGTGGCCGCGCCCTGTTCAGGGGTGCGGGGCCCGTGGAAGCCGGTGAAGTCGGTCGCGACCAGGCCCGGGCAGGCGGCGTTGATCAGGATGTTCGTACCCGTGAAGTGCCGGGCGTACTGCACGGTGAGGGCGTTGAGGAACGACTTCGACGGCGCGTAGGCCGCCATGATCGGGCCTATCTCGGTGTCGGGGTCCGCCTGCCGGGCCAGGGAGCCGACGCTGCTGGAGACGTTGACGATGCGCGGCGAGGCCGAGCGCCGCAGCAGCGGCAGCATCGCGTTGGTCACCCGGACGACCCCCATGACGTTGGTGTCCACGACCGTGCGGAGCACCTCCAGGTCGAGCGCGGTCGGGTCCTGTACCCATCCCGGGTCCATCTCGCCCGAGATGCCGGCGTTGTTGACCAGGGCGTCCAGGCGCCCGGCCAGCTGTTCGATCAGTACCGCGGCAGCAGTGACGCTCTGGTCGTCGGTCACGTCCAGCGGTACCCCGAACGCGTCCACGCCGACGGCGCGCAGCTTCCCGACGGCGGTTTCGCGTCGGGCGGCGTCGCGGGCTCCCACGCCCACGCGGTACCCGAGGCGGCCCAGCCCGGCCGCGATCTCGTACCCGATGCCCTTGTTCGCGCCGGTCACCAGCGCAATCATCGTTTCGCTCATGCCGATGATGTTGGCTCGTCGACGAGTGGCGCGGCCAACACCGATACGGTGTCCTGTCATACCTGCCGGGTATCACCGCGTATGCTGCGGCCGTGGACACCCTGGAGACCCGCGAGTTGAGGTACTTCGTGGCCGTCGCCGAGGAACTGCACTTCGGGCGCGCCGCCGAGCGCCTCGGCATGGCCCAGCCGCCGCTGTCGCGGGCCATCCAGCAGCTTGAACGGCGCCTCGGGGTCTGCCTGCTGCAGCGCAACCGCCGTGGCGTCCGCCTGACCGGTGCCGGAGAGGTGCTGTTGCACGAGGGCCGGGCGGCCCTCGGCGCGACCGCTGCCGCCGCCCGCCGCACCCGGCGCGCGGGCGGCGCCGACAGTCCTGGCGGCACCCGCGGTCGGCTGGTCCTCGCGGTGAAGGCCGCCGCGTCCCACGAACTGCTGCGGAAACTTCTCGACGCCTACGCGGCCGAGCCCGACAGTGCCGAGATCGAGGTGCTGCCGTGCGGCATTTGCGAGCAGGAAGAGCTGCTGCGCGACGGACGCGCTGATGTCGCGCTCATGCACACACCGTGGAACTCGCTCGCCGGGTTCGACAGCGAGGCACTGGCGACCGAGGGGCAGGTTGCCGTCCTGCCTGCCGGGCACCCCCTCGCCGCCCGCGAGACCCTGTCCCTGGCCGATGTCAGGGACGTCCCCGATCTGCCGCTCGCCCGCTGGCCCACCCACGGCACCTACGCCCCCGGCCCGGGCCCCGAGATCCACAACCAGACGCAACTGGCTCAGCTGATCGCCCTCGGACGCACCGTGGCGGTCGTCCCCGACTCCGCCCGCTCCTGGCTGTGGGCCGAGCACACGGCCGTCCCCTTGACCGACGCGCCTCCCGTCGTGACCCACATCGCCTGGCCCGCCCACAGCCGCTCCCTCGCCCTGGCCGCCCTGATCCGCACGGCCGCCCGGCTATGACCACCTCCTGCCCCCATCGGCCAGCACCCGGGACAGCTCAGAGGCCACCAGGGCCGGCGGGCCGGCGGGCCGGCGAGACTGAAGATCCGACTGCGCCGGTCCGGCCTCTGCCACCCTCATGGGCGTCGCTATCCAAGGGATACGGGCCCTTGCGCAGCCAGTTCTCGGAGGTCCGAACGGGACGGTAGGCGCGTGTGACCGGCGAGGGGTGCCCGTCACCTGGCGAATGCGCCGGCCACGTCCGCCCGCAGCCGACCCCGCGAACCGCACTCCGGTCCGCGGGTATCCGGGGCCGGCGGCTGCCAGGTGCTCGCCGATCTGCCGGGAGGCGTCCGGGCGCAGCGGTACGGTGCGGCCGACCGCACGGAGCCCTGCCCGTTCGTTTGTGGCGGCCGAGGTAAGGAGCTGGGCTCGGTGAACAGCTGCTGCGCAGGAGCGCGCGCCGATCCACGTACGGGGGCGTCAGCAGCTCCTGCCCGTCCAGCTGCAACACGTCAAACGCGACGAAGTCCGCCGGCAGTGCCGCCGTGCCGCCGCCGCAGCGAGGCCGGCGGCGCCGCGGGCGCAGGCGGCTGCCCGGCGCTGCAACCCCCCGAACGACAGCCGGCCCGCCAGGGAGTGCTCGGCGGCGGACCAGGTCCGGCCCCCGGTCCTGGCCCAGCGCCCCGCCGGGTCCGCACCAGCACCCGCCCCCCGGCTGCCGGCGCGAACAGCAGCGCCCGGTGCCCGACGTTTCCCGCCTTCGATCTGCGTCATGAGACATCCCGCTGCCCACGCGAGCCTGCTGCAGTGGGACCGCAACCAGGCGTATCGACCGTACGTCTCAGAGGCATGACTTCCACCTCACCCGACGCCAACCTCGACGCACTGCCCTGGTCGTACTGTCGCCACGGCGCTGCAGCAAACGACGTCGGGTGTCGAGGCCGCGTCGTCGAGCCATACGCCGCCTGCCTGGCCCATCTGGGCGACGCCGACCGCTCCGCCTACCTCGCCGGCCTGCACCCGGGCGCGGACCTCGATCACCGGGGCACCCCGATATCGGAGGAGCTGCTGAGCGAACTGCTCGGCGCGGTCACGGATCCGCATTTAGCCAGGGCCCGTCTCGGCCATGCCCGATTCGGACTGGCCAAGTTCAGCGGGGATGCCGACTTCGGCGGGGCGGAGATCGACGGGGACGCCGACTTCACGGAGGCAGAAATTGGCGGCGACGCCGATTTCACCAGGGCGGTGATCGCAGGCAACGCCTTGTTCGTCGGGGCGAGCATTCGCGGCGATGCCCAGTTCTCCAGCGTTGAGATCTGCGGCAACGCCCAGTTCGACGGGGCGAAGATTGACGGCCATGCCCAGTTCGCCAGGGCCATTATCGGTGGGTACGCCTGGTTCGTCAGGGCAGAGGTAGGCAGGGACGCCCAGTTCCCGAGGGCTCAGATAGGCAGCGACACCTGGTTCGCGAGTGCGTCGGTCGGCGGCCACGTCCAGTTCGGTGGGGCGACCTTACGCGGTGACACTGCGTTCCGTGGAGCGACGATCGTCGGCGACGTCCAGTTCGTCGGCGCGGCCTTCGAAGGCGATGCCACGTTCCGCGGAGCGACGGTCGGCGGCCACGCCGGCTTCGGCGGGGTGACTTTCCGTGGCGACGCACGGTTCGGCGGGGTGACTATCGGCGGCGATGCCACCTTCCGCAGGGTGGTGTTCAGTCACGTCGCCACGGTCGGGCCACTGGTATGCGCAGGATCGCTGGATCTGACGGAGGCGGTGTTCGGGACGGCGGTGACCATCGAGGCGGCGGCGGCCACTGTGGTCTGCCGCCGAACCCGGTGGGCTTCCACGGCCGTGCTGCGGCTGCGACACGCCACCTTGGACCTGAGCGACGCGGTGCTCGAACACCCAGTGAGCATCACCGCCCAGGCGAAACGCTTCACCCAGGATGAGCTGGAAATCCCCGAGCTCGGCCTGACGGACCCCCGCGTACGGGCTGCATCGTTGCGCGGCGTGGATGCGGCTCACCTCGTGCTGACCGACGTGGACCTCACCGACTGCTTGTTCGCCGGAACCGTCCACCTCGACCAGCTGCGGCTGGACGGCCTGTACGTGTTCGCCACCACCCCCACCGGTCTGCGTCGGCGTGGACTGGTGCCGGTGCGCTGGACTCCTCGGCGAACGCTGGCCGAGGAGCACCACTGGCGTGCCACCCGCCCCGCGAGGGCGGGGGGCTGGACATCCGCGCCGGACGGAGAAGTGCCGCTGCAGCCTGCGGCCCTGGCGCCGGTGTACCGACAACTACGCAAGGCCTTCGAGGACGCGAAGCACGAACCCGGCGCCGCCGACTTCTACTACGGCGAGATGGAGATGCGCCGCCACGCACATGACATCCCCCGCAGCGAGCGAGCCCTGCTCACCACCTACTGGGCGCTGTCCGGCTACGGTCTGCGCGCCTCCCGAGCCTTGGGCTGGTTGCTGGGCGGCATCGCTGCGACCGTGCTGGCGATGGTGCTGTGGGGGCTTCCGCAGGACGACTCGAAGCCTCGGAGCACCGGCACACTGACCGATCACAGCCTCACGTTGACCACTGACAAACCCGAGCCGGTCAATCCCGACGGCCCCTACCGCCGGCGTCTGACGACCAAGAGGTTCGAGAAGTCCTTGCGGGTTGTCATCAACTCGGTGGTCTTCCGCTCTTCCGGCCAGGACCTGACCACGGCCGGCACGTACACCGAAATGGCGGCCCGGCTCGTTGAACCTGCCCTCCTCGGCCTGGCCGTCCTTGCCGTGCGCGGCCGGGTGAAACGTTAGAAGCGCGGTCGTGGCGATCGGTCTCCCCCTACCCGGCAGCCACAACGACTGCCGGGCGTTCACGGAGTCCGGCGTGCACCGCGCCTGCCAGTGGCCAACAGGCTTGGTCCGCCACGTCTCGCGGCCATGCCCTGAGCCGGCCGGTTCGAGGGCGTCAGCGGCCCACCTGCTGTGGGTCGTCAGAGGGCGGGACGGGGAGCGAGGCCGTCCAGCAGCACCGTGAGGTAGGCGTCGACGAGGTCGGGCGAGGACGGTTCGGCGCGGGCGACGGCCAGGGCTGTGGCGCCGATGAGGGCGGTGGTGACCGCGGGGTCGAGGTCGGCGCGGACCAGCCCGTCCTGGCGTGCGCCGTCGAGCATGTCCTCGACGGCGCCGACCAGGTCGGCGCGCAGTGCGGTGGTGGCGGGCAGGTCCAGGCCGGTGAGCTGGTCGTGGATGGCGTGGTGTGCGGTCTGGAACGCGATCAGTTCGCGCAGGAAAGTGCGCAGGGCCTGATACGGCGTGGTCTCGGCGAGCAGATCTCGCGCGCGCTGGACAACGGGCCCGAGCAGGCGGGCGACCGCCGCGTCCAACAGGGCGTCCTTGCCGCCGAAGGCGCGTACGACGGTGGCGGCACCCAGCCCCGCACGCTTCGCGATGGTCTCGACGGTGAGGGACACGCCCGGTTCGGCAAGCAGTGCGGTGGCGGCGTCCAGGACGAGGTCCCGGTTGCGCACGGCATCGGCGCGGCGTTTCGGGGCGGTGGCGGTAGCGGTCGTGGGGCCCGGCTGTTCCGAAGGCGTTGACAACTGAAATGACCCTTCCACATAATCATATGGAACGCATGTTTCACTTAAGTCTAGCGGGGGCGACTTCATGAACGAGCGGATCCTGATCGCTGGAGCCAGCATCGCCGGACTCACCCTGGCCCATTGGCTGGCCCGGCACGGCATGCGGCCCACCATCGTCGAGCGCGCCCCCGCACTGCGTACCGGCGGCAACGGGGTGGACGTACGCGACGACGCCGTCACCGTGGCCGAGCGGATGGGCCTCATGGACCGCATCCGCGAACTGGCCGCCGACGTGAACGGCATCAAGTTCGTCGACGCCGCCGACCGCGCCGTCGCCCGGATCGACACCCGCGACAACGCCTCCGTCGAGGTCATGCGGGGCGACCTGGTCGCCCTGCTGCACGGGGCCACCGAAGATGCGGAAATCCTCTTCGGTGACTCGATCCGGACCCTGAAACAGGACGACCACGGCGTGACGGTCACCTTCGAACACGCTCCCGCCCGCCACTTCGACCTCGTGATCGGCGCCGACGGAATGCACTCCCACCTGCGCCGGCTCGTCTTCGGCCCTGAGGACCGGTACCTGCGGCACAAGGACCACTACTTCGCCTTTGCCAATGCCGACGCAAGGCTGGGCGAGGACCGCTGGGTGACGATGTTCAACACTCCGGGAAAGATGATCGGGATCTACCGGTCGGGCAACCACGTCCAGGCCAAGGCGTACTTCATCTTCCGCTCCGAGCGGCTGAACTACGACCACCGCGACGTCGCCCAGCACAAGAGGCTGGTCACCGAAGCATTCGCCGACCAGCCCTGGCAGCCCGCCCGGGGCCTGCTGGATGCGGCCCTGGCGGACCCCGACTTCTACTTCGACGCCCTGGGCCAGGTGCAGATGGACTCCTGGTCCAGCGGCCGGATCGCCCTGGTCGGTGACGCGGCCTGGTGCGCTTCCCCAGCCTCGGGCTCAGGCGCCGAACTGGCCCTGGTCGGGGCGTACCGGCTGGCGGGGGAGCTGGCCGCGGCGGGCGGGAACCACCGGCTCGCCTTCGCGCGCTATGACACCGTCCACCGGCCTCTGGTCGACCGCAAACAGCAGATCAGCCCGAACGTGCGCCTCATGGTGCCAAAGACCGAGGGCGGCCGGTGCCTGCGCGACGCGCTGGTCCGGCTTCCACTCATGAAGGCCGCCGGAGCACTCGAGCGCCGCCTGCAGGCCCGTGCTGCACAGCCCCTGCCGATCTACCACCGCGCCGCCTGACACACGACACGCTGGCCTCTCGGCACGGAAGAGGTCCTCCGTACTGTGCCGGTTCTGCCTGCGCCGCTGCAGGTGGGCACGACACGGCTCCGATGCACTCGGCCCGGCCGGCCCGGCCGGCTCGGCGGAATTTCGACGGGGCGGCCCGCGACACGGCTGCCGGCGGAAGAACGGGCGGCAGGGGCACGTTCCGAGACGGGCGCAGACGGCCCGCCACCTGCACGACCGCGACTCACCACCCACACCGGGACTGGCCGTCTGGTCGGCGAGCCAGAGGGACGGAACGCAGAGCGGGAGCGTCCTGGACGCATCGATCACGAACAGCCGACGCCCAGCCAGGGCCGATTCGACGGGGAACGGGCTCTCTGGGCCGGCCTGCGCCCCGCAAGCGCCGGGGGACGAGGCTTTTGGACGGCACGCCAGGTTCGGGCGTCCCCAGGTAAGACCTGGCCACATGTTAAGGATATGAGCGGAAAGTTCCACTAACCGGGAGGTATGTGACGATGCGTACGACTCTTCATCGTGTGGCGACCGTGCTGGGTAGCGCGGCGATGCTGGCCGCCGTCGGCGCCGGCGCGGCCACCGCCGACGGCGTGGGCAACGCGGGCATCGGCAACCAAGGCGTCGGAAACGCCGGCGTCTTCAACAACGGCGTTGGAAACGCCGGCATCGCCAACTGGGGGGTGGGCAACGCGGGCATCGCGAACACGGGCATCGGCAGCCACGGCATCGGCAACTCCGGCGTCGGCACGGCCGGCATCGGCAACTGAGCCGGCACCCCGACCCCGTACGACCGAGTGACACGACGCGCCCGGATGGCAGCCGGGCGCGTCCATCTGCCCCCAGTGACTGCGGGTGCCGACCCGGGCGCAGGAGAGGAAGGATCTGCTCTGCTGCGTCGCGGTAAGCCGACCCGGCATGTTCGTGTCCGTACCTGAAGCCGGAGAACGTCCGCCGCTGCTTCAAGCCCTCTCCCCGAGACGACAGGGGATCCGAGAGAGCCTGCTCGCCCCTGCGACAGCAGACGACGAGGACACACGGTTGCCGGCAGGGGATGCCCGCCGTCAGTTCGCCCCGGGCCCGAAGCGGCGCTTGTACGCCGACGGTGTGATGCCGGTCTCGCGGCGCATGAGCAAGCGCAGATTGGCAGCGGTGCCGAGCCCGCTGCGTCGCGCGACCACCTCGAAGCGGGACTCGCCCCGCTCGATCAACCGGCACGCCAGAGCAAGCCGTTCCCCCGTCAGCCATGCCAGCGGCGTCGTGCCCAGTTGCGCCTGGAAGCGGCGGTGCAGCGTCGCCGGACTGACCGCCGCGCGCGCCGCAAGACCCGACACGGTCAGCGGTGAGTCCAAGCGCTCCTGGGCCCAGGCCAGAACGGGCGCCAAGGTCTCGTCCGGCAGGTCGGGCATGGGCCGCTCCACGAACTGTCGCTGCCCACCGTCCCGGTGCGCCGCGAAGACCAGTCGCCGGCTCACCGCGTTGGCGACCTCCGCGCCGTAGTCGCGACGGACGACATGCAGCCCGAGGTCGAGCGCAGCTGCACTGCCCGCCGCGGTGAGGATGTCACCGTCATCGACGAACAGCACGTCTGCTTCGAGGCGGACAGAGGGGAAGCGGGCTCGGAACGCATCCGCCCACTGCCAGTGCGCGGTGGCCCGGCGCCCGTCGAGGACTCCGGCCTCGGCCAGGGTGAAGGCGCCGCTGCAGAAGCCGACCAGGCGCGCACCGCGGGCGTGTGCGCGTCGGACGGCATCGAGGACGGCGGGGCGGCGGGGCACGTCGGTGTCCGGGCGGTTGGGGACGATCAAGGTGTCCGCCGTGTCGGCTGCTTCGAGGCCGGCGACGCCGGTGAGCGTGAAGAATCCGTCTCGCATCAGGGTGTGGGGCTCGGGGGAGCAGAGCTGGAAGTCGTAGAGATCACGGCCGATCTCCGGTCTGCGCAGACCGAAGACCTCGGTCGCGCAGCCGAGCTCGAAGGGGTTCGAGTTCTCGTCCACGATCACGACGACCCGGTGTGCGCCCGCCGTCTGAGCTGCGTGCGAGGATTCTTTCGCCATATGCAATTCCTAGCACTCACGGCGGCCATGTGAAACGGCGCACGATGAGCCCATGAGCAGCGAACCCATCTCCCTCAGCACGGCCCTGGCCTCCTTCGATGCCCTGTGGAGCCCCCGCATCGTCACGCGCGTGAACGACTACGACGTCCGCATCGCCAAGGTCGAGGGCGAACACATCTGGCACGTCCACGACGAGACCGACGAGTTCTTCCTGGTACTCGACGGCGAGCTGCACATCTCCCTGCGCGAGCCCGAGGGGGAGCGCACGGTTCTGCTCCCGCAGGGGGCGGTCTTCACCGTCCCCCGGGGCACGGAGCACAAGCCGTACGCGCCGTCCGGCGCCGCGATCCTCATGTTCGAGCCCACCGGGACACCGACGGTGGGCGATCGCCACGACGAGATCCCCGAGCACGTGGACGCAACGACCGGACACGCCCTCAGCACCTGACCCGACAGACTCCGGCGGCCACTGCCCATGGCGTCAGCCCGCCGCCGGACCGATCACGTTCACGACTGCCCGGCGAGGACGGCGCCGGACACAGCCGGGCGACGTCCTCGCGCGCACCGCACCGTCAGTGCCGTCGACTAGGTTCTCTCCGTTCGGCCCGACAGGCGGGCCGCCGAACTGGGAGGACTCGTCGCCGTGAGCATCCACATGCACATGCGCGCCGTCGCGGAATCCGAGATCCGGGACGACCACACCTGGCTTGCCGCGTTCATGCGGGAGGCCTGGGAGAACCACCCCGACGAGTACGCAGCGGGCATCGCCGAGTCGATAGACAAGGTCTGGGGCTCCGTCAATGACCTCTATGCCGCTGCCGGTGTCCTTGATGCGGATGCCGGCGATGCTTGGGAGCTGCCGATCTACGGCGGGCGCCCGGTGACGCACAGCGCCGGTGCCGACCCCTCCAACCCGCCCCTGGGGATTCTGGAGCCGCCTGGGGTGTCACAGGCCGCAGGCTTCCTCGCGCGCGTCCCGTTCGACGAGCTGTGGAACGTCGCCGGTGCCAAGCTCGTCTGGGCCGGCGGGGACGAGGCGCAGGTCAGGCAGGAGTTCCTTGACCATCACAGGGGCCTCCAAGGGTTCTATGGGCGGGCGGCTGCAGCAGGCCATGCCGTGGTCAGGGCGGTGTGGGCCTGAGAGGTGGTCGCGTGCCGGTCACAGCCATGCGTTGATGGCGGCGACCAGCACTGTCGTTTCGTAGGGGCTGGCGCGGATATGGAGCTCCGACGCCGTCGACGGGGCAGGTCATACGCATCAAACTGATCAAGCGCCGCTCATTACGGCCGGGCTTCCTTCGCCCTCCTGCGAACCTCGTCCTCCGCCAACTACCCTGACGTTCGGAGCATCAGACGCGTCGCCCGCGCTTGGTCTTCGCGCACACGCTCGCGAAGCTCGGCCTGATAGAAGACCGCTTCGTCACCGCCCAGCCCGAAGGACTCACAGATGTCCGCCACCGTTTCGGCGTCTTCAGCAGTACCCGTGAACCCGATCTGGACAAGCCTCCAGAATCCTTCCTGAACGTGGTGCCTGCACCCCTCGCCAAGGCCCGTGCCTTCCGCGGTCGGCCCGTAGCCGCCGGAACCCGCAGCAACGAACCACAACGTCTGCAGCAGCACGTCCCGGGCCAGTGTCGACAGGTCACCCGCCAGCGCGGCCATGATCACGCCGACTGTCGGCGGAGTGCACTCGAAGATGATCGTGCTTTCTTCGACATGGCCATCAAGGGTGTATCCGATCACAATTTCAAAGACGTCATCCCTGCAGCCGGTTTCGAACCCGAACAGCGGCGCCGGTTGCCCCAGAGTGTGGCTCGTGCGCCCGTACGCGGTAACCAGCAGGACCCGATCTGCCAGCGGCAGTGACCACGGTCAGCGCCCTGCGGACGGGGGCGGCACCCTCGCGCCGCAGTGCGCTGATCAGCTTGTTGAACTGCCGCGGGCTCAGCCCGGTGAACGGACTCATCCGCGGAGGCTCCGACGCCGTAATCACACCAGCCAGGGGCTTGATACTGGAGAACGTCCGCCGCTGCTTCAAGCCCTCCCCGGAGGCGATCGCCGACTTACCAGTCTGCTCGTCCCCGCAGACGTCTGGCACTGAACTGTCGGCGCCCGGCAGGGTGGGTCGCGGGGGCGGGGTTCGGTGTATCCAGGACATCTGGCTGCCCGTTGGCCGTCAGGAGGCAGTGACCGAGGAGGCTGCCGGCGGGGGAGGGGCGTCAGCCTTCGCGGCTGGGGAGCATGGCCAGGGCCTGGGAGCGCTGTGCGACGAGGTCGTCGTAGGTGCCGTCGCGTTCGGCCCAGCGGTGCATGAGGACGCCCTTCACGAGGATTTCGTGAGGGGTGGGGTTCTCCGAGAGCAGGTGCATGACCTCGGTGGCGAATTCGTCGAGCGGCAGCGCGTGCGGGTTCACCTTTTCCTGTCCTGCTGTGGCGACAGCCGCGGGGACGAGCTCGACGACGCCGACACCGGTGCCGTCGAGCTGCGCGCGCAGTGCCTCGGAGTAGGCGTGCACTGCGGCCTTCGAGGCGGCGTAGCTGGGCATGGGCGGGAACGGCAGGAAAGCGATTCCGGAGGTGACGGTGATGAAGGTGCCGGCGCCGCGCTGGACCAGGTGGGGGGTGAAGGCGTCGATGACCCGGATGGTGCCGAGCAGGTTGGTGTCGATCGTCGTCTTGGCCGCCCCGAAGTGCGCGGGGTCGCGCAGGTCCTCCAGGAGCATGACCCCCGACATGGTCACCACGGTGTCCAGCTCGGGGTACCGGGCGAGCACGGCATCCCGAAAGGATGCGACGGAGGCACTGTCCGTGACGTCGACACCGAACGTGCCGAAACCTTCCCCGTCGAGTTCCGAGAGTGCCTGTGGGCTGCGGCCGCCGACGGCCACGCTGCTGCCCGCTGCGGCGAACCGGCGGGCCACCTCTCTTCCGATCCCCGAGGTTCCGCCGACGATGACAACGGTGCGGTTGGAGAGATCCACGAGATCTTCCCTTCAGTCCAGGGCGCCGACGGCGTTCAGGCCCGCCGCGCAGACGGTGATGTTCTCCGTCTCTTTCGAAACGGTGTCACCGCAGTCTTGACGGTGTTCGCGGGGTGTGGCGGGGCCCGGGTCTTCCCTGGTCCTGCCAGGGCCCCCTCTGAGACACGCGCACCGCATTACGGTGGCGGTATGAAGGATGAGGACTCCGGCAACCGGCTCGGCAGCTACCTCCGTGCCCGACGTGAGCTGGTCTCCCCGGCGCAGGCAGGAATCCCGCCCGGCGGCAACCGCCGCGTGCCCGGCCTGCGCCGTGAGGAAGTCGCCTTGCTGGCCGGAATCAGTCCCGACTACTACCTGCGCCTGGAACGGGGCCGTGACAAGAACCCCTCACCCCAGGTGCTCGGATCACTCGCGCGCGTCCTGCGGCTCGACGACATCGAGCGGACGTATCTGCTCGGCCTCGCAGCGGCACGCCCCAGGGCGCCACGCCGCAAGCGGCCCGAGCACGTACCGGCGCGGGTGCACGAGCTGCTCGCCCACCTTCAGATCCCCGCGTTCGTCGAAGGGCGCGCGTTCGATGTCCTGGCCTCCAACCCCATGGCCCTCGCGCTCTCCCCCCGGCTGCGGCCCGGCCAGAACCGGCTGCGCTCTCTCCTCCTTGATCCCGAGGAACAGGCCTTCCACCAGGACTGGACGAAAGCCACCGCCGATTTCGTCGCCGCCCTTCGCACCACCATCGGGGACGACACCGACGACCCCCGGTTCGTCGAGCTCGTCGGAGAACTCGCACTGTCCAGTCAGCGGTTCCGTACCCTGTGGGCCCGCCACGACGTCCGCAGCCTCGACGGAGGCACGACCACGGTCCACCACCCCGTCGTAGGTGAACTACGCCTCCACCGGGACAAACTCCCCATCGACGACGTCATCCTCGTCGTCTACTACCCCGACAAGCACAGCGACAGCGACGAGAAACTGCGCCTCCTCGCCGCACTCGCACACACCGAGTCCGACGGCACAGCACACGACAGCCCGGCGCACCTCCCGCACCCCAAGACACCTTGACGAACACGTCCTCGCCGGTGTCCGGGTCGATGGCCATCAGGCGGGCCAAGAGCGCGTCCACGTAGATCACCCGGACTGCCAGCCGCGCTCGGCCAGGCCCTGCTCGAGGTTCGTGACGATCTCCGCCATGGGGGCGGGGTTCTCCGTGGCGACGTCGAGGTCCTGGCTCAGACGCTCGACGAGGCCGTGCCGCGGACCTGGCTCTCGGCCGGGGCCGAGAGATGAAGGCTCGAACCTCAAAGGAGCATCCCGGAAGACAAAGCAATACGCGTGGAAGATTCAGCGGCCAGGCAAGAGGGAGATCCACGAACCGTACCCCTTCGTCAGAGGTGAGGCGTTACAGGAACGAGGCGCACTCCTGCTTTGATCATCGGGGCATGACGCCCATGACCTGGGAGGGGACGACTGTGTGCAGGAAAATATGGACTGCTGCCGCGGCAGCAGTCATCGCGCTCGGAGCCGCAGGCTGCGGCGCGGGCGCTGGGGGCGCCGGGGAGGCCGCGGCGCCGGCATCACCGCGGCCTGAGGGCACCGGGCCGCTCACGAAGGAGGTTGTGCGCGCCGACATCGGCGACTCGGCCGCAGCCGCGGGCGTTCCGGCGAGCGCCCTGGAATACGCCCCGAACAGAGCCGACGGGCAGCCGTCGTGCGCCGTCTCTGCCAAGGGCTTCGGGAGCAAGTCCGCTTCCCTCGACGCCACCAGCTTGGATGTGGCGGTGCGTGCCCTGGGGGCGCGCGAGTGGCGGCAGTCCCAGGGGCGGACGGAGCGCAAGGGCAAGGACGGTTCCATCGGCGAGGCGAGGGTGCTGCTCACCCAGCGCGGCTGGAGCATGGTGGCGGAGTACCGGTATTTCGGGGAGGGGGGCGTGATCACCTTCACGGCATTTGATGACGCATGCATGAAGCAGAACGGATCCGGCGCGGGTCCGGCCGGCTGACCCGCCCGCGTAGAGGCCGGCCGGCGGCTTTGCCACGGAAGTCCAGCCCGCTGCCTTCGCGCAGATGCTCTGCAGCACCGCCTGCACGGCCGCCTTCGCCCGGGACCGGGACCAGGCGCTCGCCGTGATTCGGGACGGCCTGTGCCGTGTTGTCCGCTGCTCGTGCGTCAGCCGCAGGCCGTCACCAGTTCCAGGGTGAAGCCCTTCTCGTTGAGGGGGATGGTGTTCGGATCGTGCTTCAGCGAGTCGACCTTTTCGATATTCCGCTGGTGTGTGAGGATCCAGTGGTTTCCGTTGGGGTCGGTGAGGCTGAGGCGGGCGTGTAGGTAGGGCTGGTCGACTTCGGGGATTCCCTTTCGTCCATGACTGCTCGTTGGCATGCCATGAGGTCGCCGGGGCTGGCGCTGCGGACGACCGTGCCGCCGGAGTCCACGAGGTCGAGCGTGACTTCGCAGACGGGGCTCAGGCTTCGGTTCTCGATTTCCAGTTTCTGGGTCACGTTGTCCTCGCTGGCAAGCCACCAGCCGACCTTGCTGACGACGGCCAGGACCAGCTCCTGGCCGTACTTCTCCGTCTGTGTTTGCTGGGCTTTGACGCTTTGCCAGGAGAACCACAGCGAGGCGAATGCGGCTACGACGGCAAGGCCGGTGAAGACGTTGTTCCACCGTCGGCCGCGCCTCCTGCGCGCAGCGATGTCGGAGGGCGCCTTGGCAGGGGGTTCCGGAGGTCGTTCGCTCATGGGCGCTCCCTTGCTCCGCTCTGACCGGCCGGCTTATGTCCGCGGAGGGAGTAAGGGGTGATCGCACCCAGGGCTCTCGCAGGGCCGCCATGGCCATCACTTGAGCAGGAGCCCGGCAGAGCGGAGTACCACCGGGACAGGACGGTGGGCCTGTCCCGTGAGGGTGTGAGGCACTCAGTATCCGTCGGCGGGAAGCCACGCGCGCGGCAGGGTCAAAGACTGTGTCAGGAAGACGCCGACGCCGACGCCGACGCCGACGCGGGCTCCAACTCCAGCTCCGGATTCGCCCGTGATCCTTGCCGGCCGGGTCGTCGGGAAGCGAAGGGCGCAAACCCGTTGCGCAATGGTCAAGAATCGTTGACCATTGCTCGCATGGCTACCGATGATCTTCCCGAGGCGTTTCACGTCACCACCGACGAGCAACTGCGCGCCGTCTCCAATCTCACGCGTCACCGCATCATGGCCGTGCTCCGCTTCGAGCCGGCGACGATCACGCAGATCGCCGAGCGGGTCGGCCTGGCGAAGGGGAGTTCCAGCTATCACGTGCGGCTGCTGGAGCGGGCCGGCCTGGTGAAGGTGGTGCGGACGCGGAAGGTCCGGGGTGTCACCGAGCGGTACTACGCGATGGCCGCGCGGGCGATCGTGCTGCCGGATCCGGGTGAGGGAGGGCCGGACGTGCTGATGCGGCACGTCGTGGCGGACCTGGAGGCGTCGCCGGTGGACGGTCGGCAGGTGCGGATGGCGCACCTGCGGCTCACCGAGGAGCAGTTCGCGGAACTGGGGGCACGGTTGGATGCTCTGGCGGACGAGTACCGGGAACTGTCCGATCCCTCGCTGCCGGACGTGTCCCTCGCCATCGCCCTGTTCCGGCCGGCGCAGCGCGCGCAGGCGGAAGGAGACGCCAAGTGACCCAAGGGACCGGGAAGCTTCCGACCGGGTTCGGACGGCTGTGGACCGCTCAGACGGTCTCCTCGCTCGGCGACGGGGTCTCGCACGCCGCGCTACCGCTCATCGCGCTGACGCTGACGCAGGACCCCATGGCGCTCGCCGTCGTCACAGCCGCGGGGACGCTGCCCTGGCTGCTCTTCGGAGTGCTCGGCGGTGCGCTGGTGGACCGCTGGGACCGACGGCGCACGATGTGGGTCGTGGACGCGGCACGTGCGGTGCTGCTCGCGATACCCGCTGCGGCTGCCGTGCTCGACGTACTGAGCATCCCGCTGCTCGCAGCCGTGGCCTTCCTGCTCGGCGTCGGCGGACTCTTCTTCGACACGGCCGCCACGGCGTACCTGCCGGACCTGCTCCACCGCGACCCCGCACTTCTGGAGCGAGCCAACTCCCGCCTGCGCGGCGCCCAGACCGCCATGTCCGGTTTCGCGGGACCGCCTGCGGGCAGTGCGCTGCTCGCGCTCGGGCGGGCGGTGCCGCTGCTCGCCGACGCGGTGTCGTTCGCCTTGTCCGCACTGCTCGTACGTACGCTGCCCGCCGTGCCCCGGCCCGTGCCGGAGGTACGGGAGTCGCTGCTCCGGGAGGCGCGGGCCGGGGCCTCGTACGTCTTCCGGGACCGGGTGCTGCTCGGGCTCGCGCTCCGCCCGGCGGTCGGGAACGTCGCCTACCTCGCCGTGGAGACCGTCCTGGCCCTCTTCGCGCACGACCGCCTCGGCATCGACACCCACGGCTTCGGCCTGCTCCTCACCGCGGAGGCCACCGGCGGCCTGCTCGGCGCGGGCATCGCCTCGCACCTCGGCCGACGGCTCGGCACCGGCACCGCACTGACCTGCACGGCCGCCCTCGAAGGGCTCGCCATCCTGGGCCTGGCCGCCGCCCCGAACCCGTACGTGGCTGGGCTGGCGCTCGCCGTCTGCGGGGCCGGCATGGGCGCCACGATGGTGCTCGCGCCGTCCCTCCGGCAGGCGATCGTCCCGGCCCCCCTGATGGGCCGGGTAGCCTCCACCTCCCGCATGCTGGCCATGTGCGCCGCCCCCGTCGGGGCGTTCCTCGGCGGTTGGCTGGCCACCGTCTACGACGTCCGCACTCCGCTGTTCGCAGCCGCAGGCCTCCTGCTGGCGATGACGGCCGTCACGGCATCCATGACCAGCAACCGCCGGGTCGAGGCGGCGCTGCGTGCCGCCGCCCCGGACGGCGGCACGGATCGTCCGCCCTCCCAGGATCCCGCCGCGGAAGGTGTGCCGGGTGTGCTGAACGCGTCATGACCCCGGATGATGCGGACTCCGCGCGGGCGCCGGCCGGAGCGGGATCCCGAGCCGCACCAGTGAATCCTGCTCGACCGGTTCCCGACTGCCCTCCGCCGGCTTGGTCGACCGGCCGTGCCCGAGGAGGTTTATCCGGAGGACGCAGTGGCTCGCCGGGAGCAGCGGGACCATGGGAGTCCACGCGCGGGCCGAGGACGCCGACCCGTGGATGAGCAGGAGGAGGGGGCGCCAGGGGCCGTCCTGGCGGCTCCGTCATGACGCAGGATGATGCCGAGATCCTCTCCCCGGCCACCCACCAGCTGTCCGGTAAGTGAACCATCACCGCAACTCCTCAGTGTTATGGGCGGATGACGAGAGGGGGCCACCAGGCATCGCCGGTCCCAGACTCAGGATGGCGGTGACGTGGAGAGCTTCCTGGTAGCCATGGCAAAGCTTGGGTGCGCCAGCAGTGGGGGAGCCGCTGCACGGCACGGGCGGCTGATCCCCAGCAGTGAGTGCAGGCAAGTCCTGCGATGGGGTCGGTCTGATGGGATGGTGAACCCTCATGACCCCGCCCTCGTGATCGTAGTCAGTCCGCCGCCGGAGGATCCGAGGCCGTGGTCGGCCGGTTCGACATAGACGCCGCCAGGCGGCTCCTTCTGAAGGCCCCCTTTTCGCCGCTCGGGCGGCGTGCTGGTGGGCCCGGCAGACGCTGGAATCGATGTCCCCGTCCTGGGTGGTCAGGCCCTGGGCGTCAGTTCGGCCTGGAGCTGGGTGAGGATCCGGGCCCATGGCCCGTAGCGTTCGGGCATCTCCCGCCAGGGAGCGCCGGTCCGGGTCCGCCGCCCGCGGCCGTCGATCAGCTGCCGCTGCCTTCACGCCTGGGGACGGCCCGGCCTGAGGCCCGTCGGCAGCAACAACTCAAGCCAGGCCACTGGCCATTCGTCAGATCACCACGTCCCACAACAGGTGATCATGAACAAACAAGATCCACTTTCACACCCTAGCCCAGGCGTGCCTGCCCCCTGGCCTGCGAACTTGATCGCACCCTATGCGGCTTGGGCTTGGGTGGCATGGGGCGGGGCAAGCCTCTGCCACCTGCCCGCCCCGCTCGCCCTCGGACATCCGGACCACGATCACTCTGCTGCGCCGTCCGCTCGCCAATGGTCTGCAGGCCTGGTCCAGCGGCTCTATCGGAGGCTGGCGCACTCCGTGGCCAGGAGCCCCGGCAGCCCAGGCGCTGGCACGCGGAGCTGTGTGCTTCGCCCCGGCCTTCCCGATCTGCCCGACAAGGCGGGGGCTGTTAGGCCGGTGAGGGCAGCCCGGTAGCTGCGATGCGACGAAAGATCAGCCGATAAGCCGATTGAGTAATCAAGGTACTGTTTCGCCGGGGGCCGCCAAGCCCCAGAGGGGGGCGACACACGTGCAACTGACCGAAGAAATCGCGGCGTACCGAGGGGGCAACGGTGACCCGGTCCGCCTGGTGGGCGAGTTCCGCCGGGCCGTGCTGCTCGCGCCGCTCGCAGATGGCCCGGAGGGCGGTCTGATGTCTGCCGTCCAGGGCGGCATCCGCTGGTTGTACGCGTTTAGCGACGAGCAGGCCTTGGCCCGCTTCGCCGAGGCGCGCGGGGCGGCCAATCAGGAGTGGGCATACCTCTCGATCCTGGGCGCCCGTCTCGTCGACGCGGTGGTCCCGATGGCGGACCGGCCGGCGGGGGTGGCCGTCAACGTCGCCGACGAGGACGGATCGATGCTCTTCCCACCAGTCAGGGGTATCGTCCCCGAAACGTGCGCCGTCGACGCCGTGGACGTGGCCTGATGGCGGGTGACGGAGACCTCGAAGTCTCTCCTGCAGCGGTCGCGGCCATCCAGAAGGGCCTGCGTGCGGCGATCTCGGAGCTGCGTGAATCCTCCGATGCCGCGGGTGCCTCCCAGGGTGCGGGCTTCAGTGATCTGGCGATGACGGGCATGGAGACCGGGCACGCGGGGTTGGCGACCGTCTTCGAAGACTTCTGCGAGCGCTGGGAGTGGGGTGTACGCCGTCTCGTGCAGGACGCCTCCACTTTGGCCAGAAACCTCGGCATCGCGGCCGGCACGGTCTGGGAGGAAGACCAGTACATGCAGGGTGCGTTCAAGGTGGCCGTGAATGCCGGGTACGGGAATCCGCACGCCAGTGAGGACGAGATCGAGAAGAAGGACTGGGACGACCTGTTCCGCTGGGACGTCTACAAGCCTGACTACAGCGCGGAATCGTTCGAGAAGAGCAGCGAGGACATCAAGCAGACCTGGTCTGACACCAAGGCCACGGTGACCTCGACGGGGAAGATCGGGTCGCTGAAAGACCTGCTGGATCAGGCGAAGGGCAACGGGGACAAGGGCTGATGGGCTGGGGGGACTTCATACCGGACTCGATCGAGGACAAGGTCGAACACGGAATCAAGAAGGTCGGCGACGCCATCGAGTGGGGTGGTGACAAAGTCGCCGATGTCGCCGACGAGGTCGGGCTGGAGGACGCCGGCGACTGGATCCGGGACAAGTCACGCTCCGCCGCCAATCAGCTCGGCGCCGATGTCGCGGAACTTGAACTCGGCCAGACCGACGACCCGAAGAAGCTGGTCTACGGCAGCGTCTCGAAGATCCGCGAGCAGGTCTCCCACCTCGACGACTTCAAGGCCTCCTTCGAACTCGTCGGCAACGGCCTCAAGGGCATGGGCGAGCCCGACGGTCTCAAGGGCAAGTCCGCGGAAGCCTTCCGTAAGGCGGTGGCCAAGGAACCGCCGCGCTGGTTCGCGGCCGCAGAAGCCTTCGGCAAGGCCGCCGACGCCATGAGCCGCTTCGCCGAGACCGTCGAATGGGCCCAGGGCCAGGCCAAGGCGGCCCTGGCGGACTACAACCATGCCAAGAAGGTCTCGAACGACGCCCGCGACGCCTACAACAAGCAGGCCGAAGCGTACGAAGACGCGGTCAAGGCGAAGAAGGTCACCCTGCCGCCGAAGCCGTCCGAGTTCCACGACCCCGGCACGGCCCTGGCCAAAGCGGCCCAGGACAAGCTCGACAGCGCGCGCAAGCAGCGCAACGAAGTCGCCGACACCGCCGTCGCGGCGGTCAGCGCAGCCCGCGACAAGGCCCCGAAGAAGCCCTCGTACACCGAGCAGCTCGGTGATGGTGAGGAGTACTTCGTACTGGCCGGCGATCACCTCCTGGGCGGTGTCATCAAGGGCGTGGCCGGCACCCTCAACTTCGCCCGCGCGCTCAACCCACTCGACCTCTACAACATCACGCACCCTGCCGAGTACCAGACCAACCTCAACTCCACGGTCGCGGGCCTCCTCACCGCGGCCAACGACCCCATGGGCGCGGGCAAGCAGATGCTCGACGACTTCATGAAGGACCCTGCGGAAGGGGTGGGCCGGTTCCTCCCAGACCTCCTCGGATCCAAGGGCCTGGGCACCGCGAGGAGACTCGGCTCCGCCGCCAAGGATCTCGAGGAAGTAGCCGGTGCCGCACGGGCGCGTCGGCAGTTCAGCGACTCCCCGGGCGAGGCCCACAGCCGACCGGACGCCGAGCGCAACACCGATAAGACCGACCCGGTGGACCTCGCGACGGGTCGGATGTTCCTGCCCCAAACAGACATCGAACTGCCTGGCATCCTGCCGCTGGTCTTCACCCGCCGGACCGAATCCGGCTGCCAGGTCGGACGTTTTCTCGGGCAGGCCTGGACGTCCACGGTCGACGAGCGGCTGGAAATCGACGAGGTCGGTGTCATCCACGTGACCGCCGAAGGCCTGCTGGTCGCCTACCCGCACCCGGCCCCGGGTGTGCCCACCCAGCCGGTCAACGGTAGGGCCCGTACCCTGCTGGCCCGCGATGCCGACGGCCACTACACGCTCACCGAGCCCGACAGCGGCCTGGTCTTCCACTTCACGGCCCCGTCAGGCAGCGAACCGGGTGGCGACGGCGAAGCGTGGCTGTCCGCCATCATCGAGCGCAACGGCCACGCCATCACCGTCGACCGCGGCGACGACGGTCTGCCGTTGGCCCTGGTGCATTCGGCGGGCCACAGGGTGAACTTCACCCTTGCAGATGGCTTGGTCACGGCCCTATCGCTGGTCGGCGCGGGCCAGAGCGGCACCGACCTACCTCTGATGGGCTACGGCTACGAGGATGGAAACCTCACCGAGGTCACCAAGCCGTCGGGCGCCACCACCCGCTTCGTCTATGACGACCGTCGCCGCGTCATCGCTTGGATCGACGCCAACGCGAGCCGCTACGACTACGCCTACGACGACCGCGACCGTGTCGTCGCGGAGGGCGGCGAGGCCGGCCATGTCCAGATCACCCTCTCGTACACTGACCCGGACCCGGAAACGGGACACCACACCACGACACTCACCACCGCCGACGGGCACGCGACCCGCCACCTCTTCGGTCCCGGCTGCCGTCGCCTGGCCGTCACCGACCCGCTCGGCCGCACCACCCGCTTCACCTACGACCCGCGCGGCAACCTGCTGTCCCGCACCGACCCGCTCGGCCTCAAGACTGTCTTCTTCTACGACGAGGACGGTCGGCTCGTCCGTTCCGTTCGCCCTGACGGAAGTGAACTGCGTACCGTGCGCGGCCGGTTTGGCCTGCCCGTGGAGGTCTTTGCGCCGGACGGCGCACGCATGCTCCACGAGTACGACGAACGCGGCAACCGCACGGCGGTCACGGACCCGGCCGGCGCCATCACCCGCTACACCTACGATGACGCTGCCCGCCTCACTTCGCTCACCGACGCCACGGGTGCCACGACCCACGTAGTGTGCGACGCGGCGGGGCTGCCCGTGAAGGTGACCGACGCGGCCGGCGCCGTGACCCGCACGGAGCGGGACGCCCTCGGCAGGCCGGTCCGCATCATCGACCCGATGGGGAACGCCACCTGCCTGGAGTGGTACCCGGACGGGCAGCTCGCACGGCGCACCGGACCAGACGGGGCCGCGGAGTCGTGGACGTACGACGGCGAGGGCAACCTGCTCACTCACACCGATGCATCCGGGGGAGTCACCCGCTTCGAGTACACGCACTTCGACCTGCCGACAGCGCGGACGGAACCCGACGGCGCACGCTACGCGTTCGAGCACGACTCCGAGCTGCGCCTCACGCGGGTCACCAATCCGCACGGGCTGACCTGGAGCTACGAGTACGACGCCGCCGACAACGTTGTTTCCGAGACCGACTTTGACGGCCGCACCCTCACCTACCAGCTGGACGCTGCGGGCCAATTGGCAGCCCGCATCGACGCGCTCGGCGGGACCATCGCGTTCGCGCGCGACCAGCTCGGCCGGGTAATCACCAAGGACGTCGACGGCCGGGCGACGCACTACACCTATGACAGGGCCGGACGCCTGCTGGAAGCGGCAGGGCCGGACGGACAGCTGCGCTACCAGTACGACCGCCGCGGACAGACCAAGACCGAACTGGTCGACGGCCGCCCCATCAGCTACGCCTACGACGCCGTGGGCCGCCGCACGCGGCGCATCACACCCACCGGACACGTCACCTCTTACGATTACGGCGCAGACGGACGAGCCCACCGCCTCACCACCGGTGGCCGCCACGTCGACTTCACCCACGACGCCGCCGGACGCGAGCTGACCCGCGCCTTCGGCGACGCGATCACCATGAACTCCGCTTGGGACGAAGCCGGACGGCTCTCCGAGCAGCACGTGACCGCCGTAGGGCGCGCGATCAACAGCCGTGCCTACGGCTACCGCGCGGACGGCCATCTGACCGCCGTCTCGGACCGGCTGTCGGGTTCCCGCACCTTCGACCTGGACCGTGCGGGCCGGGTCACCGCCGTCCACGCACGGGGCTGGACGGAACGGTACGCCTACGACGAAGTCGGCAACCAGACCTCGGCGTCCTGGCCCTCCACCCACCCCGGTGGCGAAGCCACAGGACCACGCACGTACACCGGCACCAGCCTCACCCGCGCCGGGGGCGTCCGGTTCGAGTACGACACCCTAGGACGGGTCACCCTGCGCCAGAAGGCCCGTCTCTCACGCAAGCCCGACACCTGGCGCTACACCTGGGACACGGAGAACCGCCTCACCTGCGTGACCACCCCCGACGGGACCCGCTGGAGGTACTGCTACGACCTGCTCGGCCGTCGTACCGCGAAACAGCGACTGGCGGCGGACGGTGAGAGCGTGGCCGAGGAGATCCGGTTCACCTGGGACGGCCTGACCCTGTGCGAACAGACCAGCCAGCAGCCGGACCAGCCGAACACGGTCGCCCTCACCTGGGACCATCGCGGCGGAATCCCCCTGGCCCAGACCGAGCGCATCCTGACGGCCGACGACGTGCAGGAGGAGATCGACCACCGGTTCTTCGCCATCGCCACCGACCTCATCGGCACCCCCACCGAACTGATCGACGAGGCCGGCGACATCGCCTGGCGCTCCCGTGCCACCCTGTGGGGCACCACCGCCTGGACCCGCAACAGTGGCACGTACACCCCGCTCCGCTTCCCCGGTCAGTACTACGACCCCGAGACGGGTCTCCACTACAACCTGTTCCGCCACTACGACCCGGAAACCGGCCGCTACGCCTCCCCCGACCCCCTCGGTCTGGCCCCCGCCCCGAACCCCGTCGCGTACGTCCCCAACCCCCACACCGGGTGCGACCCGCTGGGACTCATGCCCAAGTACACGAAGGAGGAGAAGGCCCAAAAACGGAACAACAAGATCGTGGACGACGTCATCGCGCGAGCTGAGGATGGGGGGTTCAGGAAGAGCAGCGACTACCACGGGGATAAAAGGCACGCCTTCCCCGACGAACGGGCCGTGGAAATCCTGAAAAATCCGGATGCGGTGTACCTCACGACGGGAACGACTCCAAAATTCATCTTCCGCCAGGGCGAGGACATCGTTGTGCTCCATGGACCCGGCAACACCCAGGGCCAGGCCCTCACAGCGTACGGATCTTCGGGCATCAAAGGCCCGTCTGGGGCGACGGCGCTCGGAGGGGAACCCACGGACCCCCACCCGCCGATTACCCACGAAGACATTGTGAAGGGCAGGATTCCCAGCAAGGACGGCTACATGGCACCAGGAGTACAGATCAGATGAGGCGGAAATCATCATGAGACTGACGTTCGACGGCGGCTGGTCTGCGATGGTCACAGAAGCCCCGCTGCCCGTTGCCCCCCGTTTCGAAGGCAACTCCGTGCGCCTCGCGCACTACACGAGCGTGCAGGAGCGCGAGCGGTTCTTTGCCGACACCTTCGGCAGCGCAGATTGGCTGTGGGACGTCCCTGACGTCTTCCGCTTCGACAAGGACAGCCTGCAGCTGGTGGGCGCCGAGTTCCAGATGCCGTACGTATCCGCGTACGCCGAGAGCACCCCCCGTGTTCCCGTTATGCCCGCGGTGCGCCCGGGCGGCCTCCGCGCGGACGAGATCCGGGACTTCGGGCACGAGATGTGCAAGGTGCTGTGTCGTGTTCCCGAGGACACCGTGCTGACCTGTCTGCGCGATCTCGACGTCCTGGACGAGCCGCTGGACACCTGCATCGGTATAGCCCCAGACGTGTCGCTCTTGGTCCAGCACGGAGTCGTGGTCGGTTGGAGTCTCACGGATCCCGCACGGTATCTGACCACCGGATACGTCGAACCAGACCCGAATCCGCCCTCTCCCGGCACCCGTCGGCTTCTCACGGAGTGCCTGGACCTGATCACCGCACCGCTGGTCGACGACGTGATGGACGGCGAACCGGCTGCCCTGGCCCGGCTCCGGGCTGCCGACGAAGCCTTGCGTGAGCAGCGCGAGGACCGGCACCGGGCCGACTCCCTGCTCAAGCTGATTTCGACCATGGTGGAGGACTACGGGAACTGGTAACCGTGCCGAACTCTGCCACGGGACCTTGCGGCTGAATGGCGCGAGTTCACCACGACTGCCCCGCGCCATGACACCACCGCTGACCCTCCGGCCGACTTCCTCGTTCTGGCGTACGCCCTCACCTGCCATCCCGGAGCTCTACCTCTACGAAGTGAACGGGCGCACCTGCGGTACCTGGCCATGGCCGCCTCGGTTCCCGGGGTGATCAGCATGTGGCACCTCGGCGGGCTGACTTCGCTGCGACAGGTCAGCACCGCATCCACCAAGGTCGGTACGGTTCTGCGACGGGGTGTTGAGCGTGCGCCCGAGGAAACGTTCGTCTGCAACCCCGACGGCCGGTCTCCGATGCAGCGACAGTGAGGCTACGGTGTCACAGTCTGCGCAGCCCGGTCTGCGGGTCGTGGTGGACTTGGCCGACCGGGCCGGAGACACATGTGCCCTCGGCGTCGAAGAGCAGGACGTTCCAGCGGTCGAGCGGTTTGTGCGGAGAGCGGGGCCATACGGTCGGGTCCGGCAGCCTGCCGTCCCCCTCGAACCACTTCCCCATCGACATCCGGACAGTCGAGAAGCAGACCGGGTACCCGGTCAGGTCCGCCTGGCGCACCCCCGGTGAGGCGCGCGGACGTACCCGCGGGCCGATGCCATCGCGGTCGCGCCGGCCACCTTTAACACGGTCAACAAGTGGGCTGCGGGCTTCGCCGACAACCTTGCGCTCGGCATTCTCTGCGAAGCCCTTGGCATGGGCGTCCCCACGGTCGTGCTGCCCTACGTGAACACAGCGCTCGCCGCCCACCGGCCTTACCGGCGCAGCGTCGATGAGCTCCAGGAGATGGGTGTGCTGATCGGCAGCTACGAGCCGCATCGTCCGAAGTCTGGTGGTGGTGCCGACCGCTTCCCTTGGGAGGAAGTGGTCGATCTGCTCGCCCCGCTCCTCAACATGGAGGCGAGCCGCAGTGAACGCTGCGTCAACACCGTCCTGCCGGCGCCATCCAGGTCGAGGCCGAGAACATCCTCCCCGCCCAGCACCGTGTCCGCCCGGAGGAACAGATAAAGCGCCAGTGCGTCCCTCGCCGCGGGCGGCCCGAAGACGTCGCCGCCGTGGTGGCGTTCCTCGAGGGCCCCTCTGCCGCGTTCATCACTGGGCAATCCGTCCACGTCGACGGAGGCTGGCTGCTGCACTGAGACGTCAACAAGCAAGGAGACAGAACGAAATGAAGGAACGAGTCCGCGCCGTCCTCGTCACCGCTGCCGACACGATGCTGGTCGTCCGCCGCACCAAGCCCGACCTCCCCGCCTACTGGGTCTTTCCCGGCGGCGGCGTCGAGCCTAGCGACGAATCCCGGGAGGCCGCCCTCCATAGGGAGCCACGAGGAGATCGCGGGGAAGGCGGACATCATCCGCCTCCTCCACACGCTGGAGTCCGACGACGAGCGGCAGCTGTTCTACCTCGCCCGCATCGCGACCTGGTCCTTCGAGGACCGCACCGGGCCCGAGTTCAGCACCGAGGGCCGCGGTGAATACGCGCTGGTGGAGATCCCGCTGACCGTGGAAGGGCTCGACGGCATCGACCTCAAACCCCTGGAGATCGCCCACATCCTCAGGGGTGCCATCAGTGCCGACACCCTTCCTCGTTTCAGTCACTGAACCGAGGGTCTGTTCCTTCGGGAAGCTCTGCCGTTTTCCCGGAGGAACGTAGCTGAAGTCAGCAAGTGTGGCGGCATGGGCAGGCCAGCCCTGACTCGGCAGGATCAGGTCGGCCAGGGCTGGCATGGGCATCGGACGTGCCACTCTGCCGGCGAAATCGAGACCAGCCCACCGCACCCGTGTTCGACGGAGATCCCGATTAGTGCATAAGCCAGCTTCCCCAGCATTGCGTGAAGACCGCGCGCTGATGGATCGGCGCTGGATCAGGTCACGTCGCCGTCGGTGCCGTGGAGGTAGCACGCGGCTCCGTCACCAGGGTCGCGGCTGCGGCCGACGCCTCGTAGGGGTCGGTGTCGACGCGTACGTCCAGGCTCCCCGCAGAGCATGCCGCCTTTCCTGGCGACGGATGCTGGTCCGCCAGCCCTCCGGCATTGCCGACAGCAGGATAGCCTCGGAATCCGGCCGAACCTGCCATGCCATGCCATGACCGGTCCGCCGCAGGCTGCCCGAATCGGAGAGCTGTAGGTCTACAGGCCGACACGGCTGAGGAGGTCTTCTGCTTCTTCTCGCGTAAGTCTGGGTGAAGCTGGTGCGGCTGGAGGGCATGTGTGGGCGTTCCGGCCGAAGGACAGGAACCAGTCGGCCACGGGATCGTCAGTTGCCAGGGTGGCCACGATGCTCTCACTCAGAGTTGAGGGAGTGTCCGCGCGGGCCGCGATCGCGTTGCGGACAAAGAGGTCTGGGTCCTGTGCCAGCACGTCTCGCAGATCCGCGGACAGGCTCGAATGGGCGGCTACAGCTTTGCGGACACCGGCATCCGGATCGGCGGCCAGTTCCGGGGAAGGATCGACGTATCGTACGGTGACGGCGCGGGTCTGCGGATCGGCCAGGAGAACGGGTACCAGGTCGGCCGGTGGTACATACGTCGCAGCGGCAGCGCTGCGAACGTTCGGATCGGAATCCGTCAGCAGAGCCCGGCGTACCGGCTCCGGGGCATCCCGCCAGTGTTGGATGACCGAGGAGCGCACGCTCGGATCCGGATCTTCGGCCAGCATGGTGAGTAGCTCGGGCGGCAGATGATCGTTCATGGCGAGGAACATGCGCACGAGGGGATCCCGATCTGCCGCCAAACTTGCCAGAAGCCCAGGTGGTGCGTCTGTTATCGCCGCTGCGACCGCGCCTCGGACTGATGGTTCCGGATGGTCCGCCAGGCGGACTCTGACTTGGTCGGGCACAGAGGAGTTTGCGGCGAGACTTCGTGCGGAGCCGAGGCCGATGATCTCCTCCATCAACTCCGGGCTCAGGTCCCTGCGCCCAAGTGCTGCCGAGCGGCGAGCCTGCGGATGCTGGAGCAGCCGCCGTACGAGGTCGGCGGGGAGATCTTCTTGGACAGCAAGAGCGCTCAGTTCAACGTCCAGATTCATGAATGCAGGCTAAGCAGCGGTTCATGAGATGGTCAGCCTCTTAGCGGTCATGTCATGGACCGATCAGACGGGGGTGTCGAGGATAGGTTGGTCAACACCGGCAGCGCCGGGGCCTGCTGCTACAGAGCCTGACCCTCCTCGTCACCGGCACCGCCGACAGCCGTCGGCATCGGCACGGAGAGTGGACAGGCACGCACCTGCCACCGTCGGCGTCGCGGTGGCCATTCCTGGACACCGCCCATACGCGGCCATCTTTTCCGAGTTCGCTCTCGTCCGCAGGATTCCGTCTGCCCGCTCATGCTGCGCCCGGCAACGGTGCAAGGCCGGCAACCTCCACGCGGACGAGGGGTCTGGTGGCGGCCACCTGCGTAAATGCGCGGAGGTGGCATCGAGCGCCGCGTAGCCTGCCGGGGCATCGAGCCCTCGCTGCGACTCAGCTATCCCGAGGGGTCGTCGAACGCACGATGGCTTGGCCCGCTGGCAGCAGTCACCTCCACCGCCGCTACGAACACGAAGCCGAGCACTTCTTGGCTTTCACACGCCCCGCTTCTACCGTCATCTCCTACCGGGGGCTCGCCCGTCAATGTGGGCTCGCAACAACTGCACCGCCAGGCCGTGGCCGTATTGGTTGGCAATATCCAGGGGGGTGTCACCGTCTGGATCCGCGAGTTCCGGGTCAGCACCGAAGGCCAGCAGCACCGCTGTCGTATGCACCGTCAGCGGTCGGCCACTCTGCAGCGAGCCGTCGCCCTCGACATCGATCGCGTGCGTCAAGAGCGTCGTGTTCCCGAAGACCTCGTTGGGATCGGAACCGTCAGCGAGAAGCCGGGCCAGGGCCTCAGCGTCCTCGTTCTCGACCGCGTAGTGGGCGGGTGTCCAGTAGTCACTCACCAAGACATTCAACCGCCAACGCAGCTTGCCTGCCAGCGGTTATCTGTGCCGTTGGACAGTCGTTGAGACGAACTTCGAAGAGCCCGTCTCGCAGATCGAACTGGGCCTGTCTCAGGTTGCCGGGCATGGGCACCTTGCCCAGCACGTCTCAAGAGGCCAGCTCACTAGAGCCGAGTTGAGGGGGAAGGCGCCCCGCCTGATAGTGCGGCCGCAGCAATCGCAGAGCAGTGTGGTGCTGGCGCCTGCGTCCTCAAGGAGGCGGGCCGCCTCATCAGCGGCTTCGGGCCAGCCGACTACCGGGACATCTACGGGTGCGCCGGCGAGCAGAAGCTTGCTGTTCCAGAGGCTGAGGCCGGTGACCGTCCGTACCGCGCGGATTGCCTCCATCTTCCGGTCTCCGGCTTCCGTCAGTAGCACCCGGAATCCTGGCTCTTCCATATGTCCTCCCCGGCCCCACCAGCTGTCCGGTAAGTGAACCATCACCGAAACTCCTCAGTGTCATGAGCGGATGGAAGACAGGGTCCCCAAGCCGCTGCCGGACCCCGACACAGGATGGCGGTGACGTCGAGGACGCCTGGTAGGCCATGGAGAAGCTTGGGTGCGGCAGCAGTGGGGGAGTCGCTACACGGCACGGCGACTGACCTCCAAACCTCGACCTTGTGATCGCTGCTGTCCATGCGTGGGGCCCTGTCCGGCGGGTGAGGAGGCCGACTGGACTGACCGGCGCTGCGACGGGCTGTCAGTCTCTACGTCCTGGAGGACACAGTTGGTCAGGAAATCGGTCGGCTGGACCTCGAAGCAGTTCACGGCCACGCTGCTGGACGTACGGGTGGAAGCGTCCAGCACCCGCGGTGTCCTGATCTTGCGTAATACACCGCACAGCAGGCCTCCCCGATTCCGGAGCCGAATCCGTACGACAACTAGCCGACGCACTGAAGTGTCTGTCTCACGCAGACGCGAGTCTTGACTTGTAGTCATTCGCCTGAAATGCCGTTTTGTGTGATAATGCTCGAAAAGCCTTCCAACCCGCGGACTTAAGGTGGCAGGTCAGGGAGTCTGCTCCCCGCACCTGTGGGGACGGCCCCACATGCCTCTGCGCCTGAAGCCGAAGATCGGACCAGCTCGTCCTCGTCCGGCTCGTGCCATCGGGGCAACGCTTTGCTCGCGACGGCGTCGACCAGGTGTTCATCGGGGGTGGAGTCGACGGACGCGGCCGACGCCGGGCAGGCCATCGGGACGGTCGGCGCGGTCATTTGGCGGGGTTCGCGGGGGCCGCTCCCAAGGTGCGCAGGGGTGGCCGGGCCAGGACTTCGCGTTCCTTCGGGGTCAGTGCCGGGCCGTCGAGCAGCGGTGCGCGGGGGCCGAGGACGGCGGCCAGGAGGACGCCGGGGTGGGCCAGGACGTGTGCGGGTCGGCGCATGGCCATGACGTCGGTGAGTTTTCTGACGACCAGGGCGTTGCCGATGGCCGCGTGGTTGAGACGGTGGACGTAGCGGGCGACCAGGCGGTCCGTCGGCGTCGGCCTCCTGCCGACAGCGTCCGGGTAGAACCGGTCCTGGCCGACCGCCAGCATCCAGGCGGCCGCGGCGGGCCGTGCGATGGCGCGCTGCGCCTTCGATGCGAATCCCGGCGCGAGGACGGGCGTACGGCGGGCTTGTTCGCGCAGGGCGAGGGCGCCGAGGGCCGCGGCGGACATGCCGTGTCCGTAGACGGGGTTGAGGCTGGTGGCGGCGTCGCCCACGGCGATGAATCCGTCCGGCAGCCGGGCCTGCTCGAAGTGGCGGCGCCTGTTGGCGGTACGGGTGAAGACGGATACCTTGCCGGCCGGCTCGGCCCGGGCCAGGAATTCGGCCACGAGGGGGTGGCGGGCGCGGCGGGCGAACTCCTCGTAGAGGTCCTCGTCGGCGCAGGGTTCCGCGCCGCGGGTGCCCGAGAGGCTGACGTGCCACTGGCCGTTCTCGATGGAGATGATCGTGGCGACGATTCCCGGCTTGCCCTGGCCCGGGTCGGCGGGGATGTGGATGACCGGCCAGCCGGTCTCGGCCCCCTGGGGTTCCCAGTACTTGCGGCTGGCGTAGCGGACGCCCGCGTCGACCACGGTTTCGCGTATCTGCGGGCCGCCGATGTCGCGCAGCCACTGGGTGCTCTTGGAGTTGCGGCCGGTCGCGTCGACGACGAGGTCGGCTGCGATGAGGCGCCGTTCGCTTTGGGTGTCGCGTACGGCGACGCCGAGTACGTGGGCGGCGTCGCCTTCCAGGCCGCAGACCTTGGTTCCGGTCTGCACGCGGACGTTGGGCAGCCGCCGGACCCGTTCGCGTACGGCCCAGTCGATGAGGTTGCGGCTGGCCCCGATCAGGTAGTGGGTGTCGGCCCAGGAGCGGCGGAACCAGCCGGCTGCGGAGAAGGACACCATGCCGTTGGGGATCGGGATGCGGTGGGCGCCGGCGGCGAGCCAGTCGCCGGTCACACCCGGCAGCAGTTCCTCCATCGCGTCGGCTCCGCCCGCCCAGAGCATGTGGGCGTGGGCGGCTTGGGGGAGCCGGGCTCGTGGCGATGGGGTGTCGGGCAGCGCCGTGTCGTGCTCCAGGATCAGAACCTCGCGTACGGAGGGGGCGAGGGCGGCGGCAGCGAGGGTGCCAGCCAGGCCGCCGCCGAGTACGACCACGCGGGCGTCGGACGAGGGGAGCTCTGTCATCGGGTGCTGCTTTCTAGGATGGCGGATTGCCGGAACGAGCGGACGGTCGCCGACTTGGCCAGCGCGAGCGACATCCGTACGAGTCCCTGGGGGCTGTTCGGCGACTCCAGGACCGTGTCCGCGGTGCGCGGCGGTGCGGAACGCGGGGATGTCTCCTGGGCTCTTTCCCAGGCCACGACGGCGCTGGCCAGGGCGGCCGCGTCCGCCACGGCCTGCGCCTCTTCCGTTGGCCGGCCGGCGTCCAGTTCCTTGCGCAGCGCCTGTTCCCGCAGGTCGGCGAGCAGGTAGGGGTTGACCGCGAGGATCCCGTCGTGGATGTCGGACTCGCGCTGGGTCAGCCGGATTTCGATGGGTGTCCAGGCTCCGGCTGACAGGTCGATGCTGTGCCGTGTCGCCGTCCGCAGTTCCTGGTGGAGCGGGCGGAGCAGGCGGAAGCGGCGCCACATCCTCCAGCGGCTGGTCAGGTGCTGCGTGATGAGCGGCAGGACGAAGCCGGTCGCGATCAGCAGCGCGGACACCGAGGCGAGGGCCGGGGCGAACTGGACGCTGAGCACGCTCCAGTCGCGACCCGCCCAGCGGGCTCCGATCGCCGTCAGCTTGGCGATGTCGTACAGCAGGTTCAGTACGTAGCCGGTGGCGATGAACGCCAGCCCCGCACGCAGCCCGCCGCTCACCTCGCGGGCCCATCTGCGGCACAGGACCGTCATGGTGACGGCCGCCGTGGTGTGCGCCGCGATGTAGAGGAGGATCATCTCCCTGATGTACGGCGTGCTCGCGTAGTAGGTGTCCAGGTCGCGCAGGCGCTCTTCGGGGGCGTCGCCCAGGACGAAGAGGGCGTTGATGGCCACGATCACGGCGAGCGTGACCAGGGTGCACAGACGGGAGCGCCGGCGTGCCCGCCCGGCGTCCTCGGGTGTGCTGCTCCAGTGCAGGATGAGGACGATGTTGGCGCCGGAGAAGGCTGTGAGCAGGGAGAACACGAGCGGTGCGGCGGCGTTGGGTATGCCGGTGATCCTGTTGACGGCGATGAGCGTGGGGATGGCGGTGCATCCGAAGACCGCGGTGGCGAGCGCCAGGAGGACGCACACGGACCGCAGGAGCTCGTCGCGCGGATTGCGGCACAGTGCGGGCAGCTTCAGCAAGGTCGCCAGCAGGAGCACTGCCCCGGGTATGTAGAAGCCCAGGCCGTTCGAGTCGTTCACCGCACGTCCCGGTTGTGGTGTGCGTTCCGCGTGCGCTGCGCGTCCTGCGCATCTCGCGTGGCCTGTGTGTCCTGTGGGTCTCCGGTAACTCGTGTCCGCCGGGTGGCCGTGGATCGGGTCATGGCGGTCATGGCTGGGTCTTCCTCACAGGGATCAAATAAGGGTGACCGGGGCGGTTCGGGCACCCGGGGCGGCTCGGGCGCCCGTGGCCTCCCGCCGACGGGTCCCCGCGTCCTTTGCGACCCGTGCGTCAAGGCGGTGTAGTGCGCGGCGACCCGGGCCATGCCGTCGATGCCGCCGGCGATGACGGGGCCGAGGGCTTCCAGGCCGGCGGCCTGGGCGGACTCGTCGAGGATCTCCGGCCGGTCCCTGCTCGCCTCGATGGCATCGGCGATCATCGTGGCCGCCGCGTACGCGAACGCCGCCTGCGGATCCCCGCCCGTCTGCCGGGCTTTGCCCTGAGCGGCGGACAGGACGTACGGGTCGCAGTACGGGGCCAGAGCGAACAGTCGGTCGTACACGTCGCATTCGCGGTTGCTGAGGCGCGTACCGAGGGCGAGGAAGGGCAGCCGCGGCGCGGCCGTATCCGGCGCCAGAGCGCCCAGATCACGGTGGAGCGGCCCGAGCTGCCGGTAGGTCTGCCAGGTGTGCCAGTGCGCCGCGAGCCGTTCGCCCTGGGGGAGCAGGAACCCGAGGGTGGTCAGCAGGGCACCCGTGCTCGCCACCGGCGGGGCGATGTACGCGTTGAGATGATCGAGATCGCCGCCGATCCACCGGGCTGTGACGGCTGCCCCCTTGGCCAGCCCGAAGGCCGCATTGAGCACGAAGCCGGCCACGAGGGTGCGCAGGCCCGCCTTGACCCAACCGCTGACCTCGCGCGACCACCGCCAGCACAGGAACGGCAGGACGGTCCCCACTGTGATGTGCCATGCGAGGTACACGACGATCATTTCGCGGATGAACGGAGTGGTCGCGTAGTAGGTGTCGAAATCGCGGAGCCGCTCCACGGGTGCGTCCCCGAGGGCGAAGAACAGGGGGATGAGGCATGCGACCACCGCGCACGAGGCCAGCCAGCGCCGTGCCGTCCGGCGCGCGTCCTGCCCCGTCCCCTCGCGCCAGAAGACCAGGAGGGCGATGCAGGAGGCGTTGAAGGCGCTGAGGATGACGTAGACCAGCGGAGCGGAGATGTTGGGAACGCCCGTGCTGCGGTTGAGCGCCCGAATGGTGGGCGGTGCCGCGAAGACGTACCCGGCGCAGGCCGCGAAGAGCAGTCCTGCCATGGCCGTGGTGGTGGGGTTGCGCCGACGCCGGACGAGGGCGGGCACCTTCGACAGCAGGGCGAGGAAGAGGGCCGCTGCCGGTATGTAGTAGTCCAGATCCCGCATCAGTCTTCCGAAGCACCGAGGGAAGCCTGGATCCTCGCGGGAGTGCCTTCCAGGATCCGCTGGTCGGGATCGTGCTCCACGTGGCGCCGCAGCCGCCGGCCCATCAGCCTGCCGAACTTCTCGGCCTCGGCTTCCTCGTCCGAGACCGCGTGGCTGCGCGCGGCGACGTGCCGTACGGCGGCTTCCAGCTCCGCGTCGGCCATGTCGCCGTTCACGAACCGAGTGGCGACCCGGGCGTCCAGGGCGTGTTCGCCGCAGGGTCCTTGCAGCATGTGCCAGATCTCGTGGCCGAGGATGACGAGGGAATGGAAGTCGCTCGTGCTCTTCACGACGGCGATCACGTCGTCGTGCTCCCGGTCCACCCACAGACCCGAAACTGGGCCGACGCTCGCGGGGAAGTTGCGGCGCACGATGCGTACAGGGCGGCCGCGGCGACGGGTGAGGTACTCGGCGAGCTTGCGGAACAGCTGGTCCACATCGGAGGGGACGGGCTCGCCGATGCCGGCTTCCAGCTCCGCGTACAACTGGGCCATCTCGTGGTCCAGCCGCTGTCGGTCCCGCTGCCTGTGCCGCCTGCTCGTCATGATGCCCCCGCCTTTCCACGCCGCCGCGGGCCATGCTCCGGCAGCAGCACATTCCCCCCGGTCCTCATCCGGCCCCGCGCGAGGCCGCGTTCAGTCCTCCTGCTGGTCATCCAGGATGACTTCCAGCAGGGCCTGCATCTTGGCCAAGGTTTCGGGAGCCCCGCGGAAGGCGACCTTCCGGAGTTCGAACCGCTCCTTGAGCACCTTGAGTCCGGCCAGCTGCTGGGCCTGCACCGTCTCCAGCTTCTCCCTGAACGCACGGTCCAGGGCCTGTGACGGGGTCGCGGTCAGGAACCCGCGCGGGACCTGGAAGAAGTCCTCGATCCGGGCCGCGTGCTCCAGCTTCGGCGCGGCGCGGCCCTTCAGCAGCTCACCCACCCACTGGGGCGTCACCCCGGCGCCCTCGGCGATCTCGGTCTGCGTATAGGGCGCACCGTCGCGGCGAAGCCGGGTCCGGCGCAGGAACTTCAGCCGCTCGACCACCTGTTCCAGGAAGTCGATCTCGGCCAGGGGCCGGCGGCTGAGCCCGGCGCGGACCACGCCGACCGGCAGGCCGGTGTTCCAGGAGATCACCTCCGCGTCGAGGACCTTGTCCCAGTCGAGTTCCGCTTCCTCGATCAGCTCCTCCAGCAGCGTCAGGCTGTTGAGGTGACGAGTTGAGACGGTCACGGTCACGGATGCTCCCGGCGGGTTGACGGCATGTTCCCGTGCGGTGGTGGACGGCAGCAGGACGCTGTGTGCGTGCCCGGCTACTAGGCCGTTTCTCTCGGATCATCGGATCGTTGGTTGATGTGTGTCGTTGACTGACGCGCAGTGGGCGCGGATCGAGCCGTTGCTGCCGGACCGGACGCCGAAGCGGGGTGGACGGTGGCGTGATCACCGGCAGGTGATCGATGCGGTCGCGTTCAAGTACCGCACTGGCACGCCGTGGATGGACCTGCCCGAGCGGTTCGGCTCCTGGAAAGGCGCCTATAGCAGGCTGCGGATGTGGGCGATCGACGGCACGTGGGACCGCGTCTTCGCCGCCCTGCTCGCCCAAGCTGATACCGAAGGCGACCTGGACTGGGTCGTCGCGGTCGACTCCACGATCGTCCGTGCCCACCAGCACGCCGCCGGGGCCCGTCAAAAGGGGCCCCGGCCGGCGAGCCGCCCGACCATGCCCTCGGACGGTCCCGCGGCGGACTGACCACGAAGATCCATCTCGCTGCCGACGGCCGCTGCCGACCGCTGGCCTTCATCGTCACACCCGGCCAGGCCGGTGACGCACCGGCGTTCACCCAGGTCATGGCCGCGATCCGGGTGGCCAGGCCCAAAGGCAGACCTCGCACCCGTCCCACGGTCGTGCTGGCCGACAAGGCCTACTCGTCCCGCGCGATCCGCGAGCACCTGCGCAACCGCAAGATCCGGGCGGTGATCCCGCAACCTGCCGACCAGATCGCCAACCGCAAACGCCTCGGCGGCAAGGGCGGCAGGCCCCCGGCCTTCGACAGGACCGCCTACAAGCAGCGGAACACCGTCGAACGGTGCATCAACAAGCTCAAGCAGTGGCGTGGCCTGGCCACCCGCTACGACAAGACGGCAACCATCTACCAGGCGGCTTTACACCTCGCTGCCATCCACATCTGGGCCGCGAGGTGATCGCTAAGAAACGGCCTAG
>LJCW01000163.1 GCA_001298555.1 Actinobacteria bacterium OV450 | reverse complement strand
GAACGCGCCATCTCCCGGATCAAGGGCTGGAGAATCCTCCGGCACGCCCGCATCAGCCCGAACAAGCTCACGTCAGTCGCAGCGGCCATCCTCACCCTCACGATCTACACGTGAAAAAGGCTCCCGGAATGGAAGCGTGAGTTCTCCGATCGATGCCGGCCCTGAGGTGTAGTAGGCCTTGCTGACTCCGGCCATGGACAGTGTTTGCACGCAAGCAGGGCAGGGCCGGGCCAGCATGGGCACACATGCCGCATTGACTCTGGCTACGAATACGACCGTGGCTGGCGCTCCTCGGGCTCGCCGGAGGGCTGCAACCTCGGCATGAAATGTGCTGTTCTGATAGTCAATGAAGGGGGAGTTTCGCTGCCTGTTGGGAGCCGCTGTAATCACGCGGCTGCCTGCAGCGAGGACGGCTCCGACCTTGTGACGGCACTTGGAACGGACAGCCTGGCGAATCGCGAGCCTAATCAGTGACATATCCTGGAAGATCGGTTAGGGGCGAGCGTTAACGGGAGGGAGAATATTCACTTTAAAGAGAAGTAGTCTCCAAAATCGCAGAAGGGGGGATCTTCACCAGACGCCATACATAAAGCAATTTCGGCGATCCGCTGACTCGCTTTACCGTCACCGAAGGGACATGGAGTAGATTCGAGTGATCGCAATATTTTCGCGTCTTCAATAAATCGGAGCGCAGTGTTCGAGATGCCTGCCCCAGCCTCAACACGCACGGCGAATCCGGCGTCAAGCGTCTCAGGACGCTCGGTATTTCGACGCACCACAATCAGCGGCTTCTTAAGCACCGTACACTCCTCTTGAATTCCTCCAGAGTCCGAAATTAGTACACGCGCGTGCCGCGCTAGAGCCAGAAAAGTAGGATGGTCGAGCGGCGCGCAACATTGAATCTTTTCCAGTTTACCTTCCATTCTGAACGCCGCAGTGCGGATGGCTGTGCGCGGGTGTACGGGAAACACCACAGGTAGGGGGATCCTGGACAGCTCATCTAGGATCGCTGCCAGTCGATCTTCATCGTCGGTGTTTTCTGGACGATGGATAGTCGCGAGCACAAATCCATTATCCTTGAGTCCGCGATCCCTGACGACCTTTAGTGAGACATCCAATGGCGGCAGAGATTCCTGCAAAGCCTCAACTACCGTGTTGCCCGTAACGCGAATACGGCTTGGAGAAATTCCCTCATTGGTGAGGTTGTCTGCACTCCTCAGAGTCGGTGCGCAGTTCATATCGGCAAGGACGGACACTACACGTCGATTAATCTCCTCCGGCATTGACCGGTCGTGGGATCTCAAGCCCGCCTCGACGTGAAGTACGGGGATGTCGCAGTAGCTCGCAGCCTGAGCTCCAGCAGATGTCGCGTTCGTATCCCCCTGGACCACGACAAGCCGCGGTCGCTTAGCCATGAAGTGTGCGTTTAGCTGGCTAATAGAGTTCGCGATCTGGCTGCCACGCGAAGCACCTCCTACCCCCTCGAGCCGCAGGTCAGGCGCTGGAAGTCGGAAAGAGTCGAAAAAGCTGGACGAGAGATCATTGTCACTATGCTGGCCTGTGTAAATTACCTCTCCATTCGTTTCAAGTAGCCGGATGACTCCAGCTAGCTTAATAATCTCCGGGCGCGTTCCGAGCACTACTGAAATATTCTTCTTGTGATTCACGGCGCACTCCAGAGAGAATTAAGAAATCGACATCGCGAGGTAGGCGAATTATCAACCGAGGAGTTCATTGACTTCCTGAATCTCGCTCTGCAGTTGCCGGCATGCTCGGCAGGCTTCCAGGTGGCCATCAACTTCCGCGAACCCAGATTTTCCGAGCCTTCCTCTGGAATAGGCTGCAAAGCGAGAAATGAAATATGAACACTTCGCTGTCGATTCGGTCTGATTCAGGTGAACTGTAAGGTACGCCTGACGTAGACCTTCTTTTGCTCGATATGTCAATGCGGCGACACTGTTTGGGCTGATCCCGAGACGGTCTGAGAGGGCGGCTGGTCGATCCCCGTGGACGACCGTGTACCAGAGTACGGTTCTCCAGCGCTCGGATAGTGAGTGAAGCGCCTCAATTACCAGTCCGTGATCGAACCCTTTCAACGCCTCGCTGCCAGCTGAATCGACGCTCTCCATCTCGTAGATGCTCACATCAGGAACTGATACCTGGTGACGAGCCGCCTTCCCCCACTCCGTGACGACGTTACGAAGGACAGTCATCAGATATCCACGAAAGGACGCCGCAGGACCGCCTCCCGACTTAATTGCCTGAAGAACGCGCACGAATGCTTCTGCAGCCAGGTCCTGAGCGGTGAATGGATCCTTTACGTAATATAGAGCAAGCCTTTCGGCGGATCCGTGATGCCTTTGGAACAGAACGGAGAACGCTTCACTACTGCCCGATCGAGCGAAATTTGTAAGGTCTCCATCGCTGAATTTGGAGAGTATCGACGTATCGATGGTTGGCGGGGCGCACTCGGGTGGCAGGTCACATGTGGCCGAACTCGACAAGACGGCTCCCGAATCTACTTGTGCAGAGAATTCAGACACCATTCATACGGTTGGGAGGAGTGGTCGTCGCGGCCTCGTTGGACCGCCCTACCGTAGGCTCGCATGGATGAATAATGCCACGAACAGGAACTTTCCCGCTCACGCAATCACACGCTACATGTTTTAAGCCGGATTCCATGGAGGCTCAATGCTCTGAATGGGTAACTCCTATTGGCATCACCCCAATCATTCCGCTATCCGACCGAATTTTAGGGATGCGGCGTCATGGACATACGGCCAGAGACTCTCTGCACTCCGTGCCAGAAGAGTCCTCGGTGGTAGAGTCAGCAGGCCAAGCGCTTGCCGAGGTAGGAGATCCGACAATGGTGGCGTCGCGCCACGCAGCGAGCTTGAATCTACAATCACTCCGAATGACCGATCAATCGGACAACCTACGAGCTCGTGTATGTGAGCAGCGCGGCGTCGAAGTGAGACGACCTCCGTTGCGTGGACATTCTGACAATGGTCTTGCAGGAAGGTCCTGGATGGACGTAAGTCTTCGTATTCCATCGGAGTTCAGGAATGCCGCTGCTGCGTACTGATCTAGCTGCTGTTGCCACCTTGGCCGAGGAGGTCACTGGGGCTACGGTTCGTGGCTAAACCGGCCGATCAGCGTAGCGTCGGCGGAGGTGGGCGATCAGAATGACGCGGTGTCTGAGGAGACAGATGCCGGCACGTCCGGCCATGATGCGTTTCTGCAACGTGACGGCGGGTGATGCGACCAAGGCCGTGAACGAAGATCACCGGCGAGGTCGACGAGCCCCTGGCGTTCTACGACTTCCCCGAACACAGGATCCACCTGCGCAAAAACACGAACCCCATCGAAGTCGACCTTCTCCACGGGCAAGCTCCGGGCCAAGGTCATCCGCGGCGCCGGCCCCACCGCCGCCCTCGCCATGGTCTTCAAGCTCGTCGAGTCCGCTGAGGCTGGCGAGCGGTCATCGCGTCCCACCTCGTCGCCTTCGCCGGAGCCGACGCTCGCTTCCAGAACGGTCACCGCGCCGAACGAGACAAGCGCAGCATGAACCACCTCAACCGATCCACAACTCTTGACCATTACTCCTTGCGTGCGAGGTCACCGCACGACCTACTGCCAGGTGCGCGCTCGGGCGTACTTGCTTCCGCTGAGCTTGAAAGGGTGGGGTGACAGCGCTACGGGGGCTCGAGCCGCAGTCCGGTCTCGGCGATGAAGCCATCGAGTACATCAGGCCGGCGTTGGATGCCGTGTAAGCGGCCCTTCACGAGCGGGGCGAGGTCTTCGATCCCGCGGGGTGCGAGGTTGGCCAGGGACTTCTTCAGAGGGGCCCAGACGCCTTCGACGGGGCTGAGGTCGGGCGCGTAAGGCGGCAGCTTGACGATGGTGAGCCAGTCGCTGTTCCGGCCACAGAACTCCCGCAGGGCCCTGGCGTGGTGGGTACTGGCGTTGTCCCACACCAGGATCAGAGGGGTACCATCGAGCTGCCGGCGTGTGGCGGTGATCACTTCGGCGAACTCGCGGGCACAAAAGCCCTTCTTCTCGCCCGTGCGGCCTCGGTACATCTGGGTCCGATAGATCAGGCGGGTTTCGCGTCCCGGTCTGACGCAGACCATGCCGGCCATCAAGACCCGACCCGAACCTTTCCCTTACACCTTGACCATCGAGGTCCGCCCGCGCCGGGACCATGTCCGGCCCTTCGCGGGTTTCCAAATCCTGCCCGGCTTCGTCCTCGAAGACTAGTAATCACGCGCCCAGGAGCTGGGCCCTCCTCTTACCCGTGACTACTGCTCCGTCCGTCACCGCTCCACATCCTGTTCGTCCCGCTCGACCGCCCGATGCGCGGGGACCTGCAGGGACCAGCGTAGCCGGTGCAGGAGATACGACACCCCGCGCGGGGTGTATCGACAGGCGAACAAGCGATAGATCAGCTCCGCCACCCGAGCCAGGGTCCCTCGCTGGCCCTCGCTCCAGCCGAGCCGGCTTCGAGCTCGGCCTGCAGCCGTTCCGCCTGGGCATCGCTGAGCTGGCAGGGAAAGCCACCGGCTTCCTTGGCAGCAGGGCCGCTCTGCCGCCTTCCCGCCAGGCGGCGTCCCAGGCGTACGCCGACTTCCGCGACACCCGGAACCTGCGGGCCACCTCCATCACGCTTGCCGGACCCGCCCCATCTGGCAGTACTGGCCACGTCCCGGCTTTGTCAGGGCCGCTCTCACCCTCCCCGGCATCACCCGGATCAGGCTGCCCTCAGCTTCTACCCAGCTGCTGCGACAGCGGGTTGGTGCAGGTCTTCCACCTCCACTCGAACCAACAGCGCCTCACGGCGCAAGCTGAGTAGGCCCGGAGCGCGGTGCCGGGATTGCTCCCGGTCCGTTTCTCCGGACCTCTCGCCGAACCCGCCGTGCGTCTTTCAACGCAACGGGCTCTCCACGGTTTCTGCCGTCAGACGGGGTTCGCAGGCTGCCAAGGGTTGGGGATCGTGCTGGCCCGGTATCGGTAACGGCTGACCGTGACCGACGCGATCCGGAACAGCTCGATCCCGTCCGCCGCGATGGGTCTCCACCGCCCGGTGGGTGTGGTGAACCGGCGGCGGACATCGCCCCAACTCCATCGGTGACGTTCCCGCAGCATGCGGATGAGTCGCCACCACACGAAGGCGTCGAGCCTGTCGAAGACATGCTTGGCGACAGCGTGCTTGAAGTAGTTGGCCCAACCGCGCATGATCTGAGTGAGTCTCTTCAGCACGGTGGCAAGGTCCTGCTGTGATGTCCTGCCTGTCAGAGCACGTACCTTCGTCTTCAGCGACCGGATGGGCCGGTCGGCGATGAAGGTGTAGACGTGCCACTTGGTCGTGCCTCCTTTGCGTTTCCACTGGATGCGGAAGCCCAGGAAGTCGAACCCGTCGCTCATGTGCGTGATCTGGGTCTTTGCCTGTGACAGGCGTAATCCCAGAGGTTCGAGCACGTCAGCGACTTCTTCGCGCAGTGCCGCGGTGTCGGCCTCGGTGCCGTGCACCAGGACGACGAAGTCGTCCGCGTAGCGGACGCCCCGCCACGTGGGTTGACCTTTGCGGCGCCGGTAGGCGCGTTTGCCTTCGGTAGCCATTGCCCCGCCTGGTTCCCAGGGCCCGTGCAGGTGCTCGTCGAGCGCCGACAGGGCGATGTTCGCCAGCAGTGGGGACAGGATGCCGCCTTGCGGGGTGCCGGTCAGTGTTTCCTTGTTCTCGCCGAGTTCCGTGAGGACTCCGGCTTTGAGGAAGGCTTTGACCAGTGTCAGGACGCGCTTGTCCTTCACCCCGTGACTGAGGGGCCCCGCGTTTTCCGGACAGTGATCTGACTGTCTATTTCACGCGGCTATACACATCTCCGTGTATGCGGC
>LJCW01000162.1 GCA_001298555.1 Actinobacteria bacterium OV450 | reverse complement strand
CTTTAGACGGACCGTTACACCTGCACAAAAAATCAATACACCTACGCACACCTGAAAAACCCGGCCAACCTGAGAAAACACCAGGCCACCACCCCCGCCCGGCAGCCCGCAGGCCCTCCCATCGGGCAGCCCCGACAAACACGACAGACAACCAGCAGCCCACACCGGCCAACCAACCCGAACACACCCAGGCCAGCACGCCAGCCCAACCACTACATCAATGACCCGTCACACCGGGCCCATCAGCCGCCGAACACCGCTGAAGAATCGAGGCCAACGCCTCACTTCAGGCAGACATACGCCTGACAAAATCTGAGGTGACAAAGAAGGCAGCTCTTCCCAGCAGGGCCGAGCCGAACGCACAGCACGTGAAGGCCATTGCCTTACACAGGCTCGCAGCTCCGGTACTGATGATCACGATGGTGAACCAGCTATCCACGTGCACAGGTTAACCCATCTCCTTCTCTATGGATTGCGGCTTCGACCAGAACAGCCACACCTCTCCGCCTGCACTGATTGTGCGTCAGCCGAACGGAGGCTAGCCCGCACCGGGCAAACAGGTGAGATTATACGACTCCTGATTCACGCCGGATATCAGTATCGAATTGGAGTATTTTTAATGGCAGTTAAAGCTAATGCCTGGCGCTCCTTCTTGTGCGGAGCTGCGGGGATCGCCGTTGCGGCGACGATCACTATCAGCCCGGCGGTCGCCTCATGCCCGCCCAGGGTTACTTCATCTGACGTAGGTTTCGGCGCGATCAAGGACAGCTACATCGTCACCTTCCCTAAAAAATTAGATGCCCATTCACCCAAAGCCAAAGCCGTGGCCAAGAAACATGGTGCCCAAATCACTAGAACCTTCAGCCGGGTTCTGAACGGATACGTCGTCAAGCTGAGCGCGAAGAAGGCAAAAAGATTGGCTGCGGACCCAGCCGTCAAGTCCGTAGTCCAGGATCAAACCGTCCGGGCTGCCGATACCCAGTCTGGTCCACCCTCCTGGGGACTGGACCGTGTCGATCAGCGTGCCCTGCCGCTGAACGCTGGCTACACCTACCCTGGCAGCGCCGGCCAGGGTGTCACCGCTTACATCGTCGACTCCGGCGTACGGGTCACCCATCAGGACTTTGGTGGACGTGCCTCCTACGGTTACGACGCCATTGACGGCGACTACATTTCCGACGACGGATTCGGACACGGCACTCACGTGGCCGCCACAGTGGCCGGAGCCACCTACGGCGTGGCCAAGAAGGCCAAGATCGTCGCCGTACGAGTACTCGATAACGCAGGCTCGGGAACCACTAGCAGCGTAATCGCCGGCCTCGACTGGGTAACCCAGCATGCCGCCAAGCCCGCCGTAGTGAACATGAGCCTGACCGCCCCCGCCAACTCGCCGCTGGACACCGCTGTAGGCAACTCCATCGCCGCCGGAATCACCTACGCCGTAGCAGCCGGCAACTACAACGCCGACACCGCAGGATACTCACCCGCCCGAGTCAGCCAGGCCATCACCGTCGGCGCCACCAGCAACACCGACGAACGCGCCAGCTACTCCAACTACGGCAGCAGCGTCGACCTCTTCGCCCCCGGATCCGCCATCACCTCTGCATGGATCGGCAGCGACACCGCCACCAACACCATCTCCGGCACCTCCATGGCCACCCCCCACGTAGCAGGCGCCGCCGCCGTATATCTGGCCGACCACCCCGCCGCAACACCCGCCCAGGTCGCCTCGGTCCTCACCTCCGCCGCCACAGCCAAAGCCGTCATCAACCCCGGAACCAGCACCACCGACAAACTCCTCTACATCGGCGCCAGATTCGAGAACGCCACCGACTACCCGATCCTGGACTTCTCCACCACACAATCCCCGATCACCGTGACAGGCGTCACCGGAAACGCGCCAGCCACACTGCGGATCTCAGTCGACATCAAACACACCGCTATCGGCGACCTGCAAATCGACCTCATCGCACCCGACGGCTCCACCTACCGGCTCAAGAACTACAGCGACGGCGGCAGCACCGACAACCTCCTCACCACATACACCGTCGACGCCTCCACAGAAACCGCCACAGGAACCTGGAAACTCCAAGTCAGCGACAACTCCCGACGCGACACCGGAAAAATCGACTCCTGGGCACTCCAATACTGACCCCCCACCAAACCTGGGGCTCCCCCGTTGGGCGGGCAGGGCTGATTCAAAGTCGGCCTGGCCGTCAACGAGCGAGGTCAAGGGGCGCGCAGCCACCGTCGGCGTCTTCATCATTAATAGCCTCAAAATCACCTCTCGCAGCCTGCGCCCCGACCCCACCACCAAACTGGCCGAGGCTCTTCGCGCACCAGACCCCGCGGGCGGCCTGAATCCGTGGAGCTCCTCGTCGACTATCGATGGCTTCAGGCGTGCCAAGGGGACACCCTCCGCACCGACCTGACCGTAAACGACCTGAACATCCTCGTCGGGACGGCCGCCCGTCGCCGCGTGGACCCACCTCGGCTCGACCAGAACACCCCGACTCCTGCTGGCGCGCCGCCGTGCTTCTGGAGGAATGCGTGCTCCTGCGCCCCTGCCCGCACACAACGAGGCGTACGGCTACGGACTGGCGTCGCCTACCTGGAGGCCGCGGGCACGCATGTCGACATCTCGTACGGGCCGTGACGCGACCTGATCAACGAGATCCGCTTCCGCGCGTGGACTCGTGCGAAATCGCCGACCGGTTGCGCTCGATGCAGGCGCGTCGCGGCTAGATCGGAAGAAGCGAAGGCCCCACTTCCGCAACGCAAGTGGGGCCGTGGGGCCGTGGCTCTATGGATTGTCGGAGCCATCGCTGACAACCTGTCGTGAGCCGGGACCGCCCGCCTCCCCGTCATGACCGGGGAGGATGGAGTGGTCCCCGCTCACACCGCCCGAGCGGTGGCAAGGCGGACGAAGCCGTCGAAGGCGCTAGCCGACAGCAGGAGAACCGGGCCAGCCGCACGCTTGGAGTCACGAACGGCGATCTTACTGTGCCTGGTAGCCGAAAGGTCGGCAACCTCGACGCACTGGGACTCTCCGCCTCCGGAGTAAGACGACTTGCGCCACTCCACGTCACCCAGGTCGGCAGCGCTGAGGCTGGCCACTTCAGTCACGGGTCTTCCCTTTCATGTAGTCCTTGATCATTTCGCGCGATGCATCGACGTCGAGGGCTGCATCCGCCACGGCGCCGAAGGCCATCGCGAACGCTTCTACATCTTCCGGATCCTCCAGAAACACACCGCCTCGCAGGTGGTCGATCAGCACCACGGGCGGCCAAGGGGACCGGAAATCCATCACAGTCATGTTGCTGGTGAGCCCGGGATGAGCTGGCGCTCCAAGCGGCATGACGCGGATCGTGACGTTTTCCCTCTTCGATAGATCCAGCAGACCCCGCAGCTGGTCCCGCATCACATCCGGGGTCGCGCCGGATGGCGGAAACAGCGCGGACTCGTCGATCACAGTGTCCAGGAGCACTGGATGCTCCGAGCGGGTCAGCACCATCTTCCGTGCCTGGCGAACCTGGACCAGCGAGTCCGCATGCTTGCGGACTGCGGGACTCGGCGAGCTGAAGATCGCACTGTGCGCGTACGCAGGCGTCTGCAGGAGTGCCGTGATCAGCTGCGGGAAGTACGTCTTGATCGAGACCGCGGCCTCCTCAAGCGCGATGCTGTCCGCGTACGGCTTGGGCAGCACCTCCTCGTAGGCGGCCCACCACCGTCGCTGATGCGACTGCACCACATCGGTGATTCCGTGCACCGTTTTCGGATCGGTCACCCCGTACGCGGCAAGGAGAAGTGCAATTTCCGAGGCCTTGATCAGGTACTGCCCCGTCTCGACGCGAGACAGCCGGGTGCTCTCCCATCCGAGAACGGCTGCGGCTTGAACTCCATTCATACCGGCCTCCTTCCGGAAACGGCGCAGCAAGGACCCAAGTCTGCGCCTCATCACCGGTGGCGGAGTCTGAGTGGTCGTCATGGGCGCAGTGTGGCACAACATTGTGGCTCTGCCGAGGGAACAACCGTTCCACTTCCCTGCGGATCGCCACCGCAATATTGCGGAACTGCAGCAAGTAGGAGCATGCTCTACGCAGGCCATGGTGACGAGGCATCAGTTCAAGATCAGTCGTCACTTTGGGTTCAACTGGCCTGCCCTGCACCGAAGAACACCACCTGCACGCTGCTGCGCCCGCCCGCTCCCCGTCCACACGGAGGACTGCGCCACCATGCCAATCACCGCCTCGTCGCTCGCTGACTTACTAAGACACGCTCGGCTACGCAGTTCGGTCCCGGCGCGGATCGAGGCTTCCCTCGAGCCCACGGGGCAACTCGATCAGAATGCCCACCGTGTGGGGCAGGCACGGCGCATCGCTCGTGCGTGGCTGCACCTCTGGGGGGCCTCTGACCTCGTGGACCGAGCGGTCTCAGCGCTCTCCGAAGTCGTCACGAATGCGTTCGTGCATGGCAACGGGGTCTAGAAGAAGGCGGCCGCGGCCTGTGGCTCATAGATGCCCTGTCCGACGGTTGGGGAGTCTTGGAAGGTGGCAAGGTATGGGCTCCATCCGTCCCACCACCTTGCCGGCTGAGCCGGACACCGGCCAGTGAACGTGAGCGGCAGGTTCGACGTCAGCGAGACGACTATCACCCGCATCCTCGAGGCCTAGGGCCAGTCCAGGGCTCGGAGGTCGTCGACTCGATCCTCGACACCCTCGAAGACATCCTGGGGCCGGAACATTCCCGACGAGGACGAAGTCCCCGACCTCAGCCTTCGGATGCGCGGCTACCTCACGCGGCTACGCACCGTCATCCCCGAGCACGACGACTTCACCGACGCCGCCACGACGGCTCGTTCCCTGTTCGATGTCTAAGTACCCCGCGACTAGGTTCTGTTCTTGGTTGTGATCAATGTGTTGGTGGGAGGCTTCTGATCCAGATGGTTGCCGCGCGGAGGTGGAGGCCGGCGAGGTAGCTTTCGGGGGTCTTGTCGTACCGGGTGGCTATGCCGCGCCAGGTCTTCATCCGGTGGATGGCCCGTTCGACGGTGTTCCGCTCTTTGTAGAGGTCTGCGTCGTGCGTGACGGGCCGGCCTCCGCGGCTGCCCTTCTTCTTGCGGTGGGCGGCCTGGTCCTTCTTCTCCGGGATGACGGCCTTGATGCCTCGTTTGCGCAGGTGAGAGCGGTTAGCGCGGGAGGAATACGCCTTGTCGGCGGTGACTGCGCCGGGCCGGGTACGGGGACGGCCGACGGGGAGGCGGACGCGGAGCTCCTTCATGACGGGGATGAACTGGGGGCTGTCGGCGCTCTGTCCGGCGGTCAGGACGAGGACCATCGGCCGGCAGCGCCGGTCCGCGGCGAGGTGGACCTTGCTCGTGAGCCCGCCACGAGAGCGGCCGAGAAGAGCGGCCTTCAAGCGGGCTTTTCGCCGTCGCCGGGTCCGTCGGCGCTCGGCCCGCTCGGGACCGCAGCCGTCTTGATGTCCGTTCTGTCCCTCGAGTGGTCCCCTTTTTGCCGGGCTGTTTCCTGCTCGAGGACCGCTTCTTCCAGGGCGGCCAGCACCTCGCCGTCGAGGCGCATGCCGGCCGCGTCCTGGTGGGCCCGCGCGACGGTGGAGTCCACGCTGACCAGCGACAGGTCGACCTCGCCCCGGGCTGCCGCCGAGGCGATCGCCTCCTCGAGCAGAGCCTGGAAGACACCCGTGTCCCGCCATTTCAAGAACCGCTGGTAGACGGTCTGCCAGGCACCGAACCGCTCGGGCATCTCCCGCCACTGACTGCCCGTGCGAAACCGCCAGATAACCCCCTCGAACTGCTCACGCAGCCGCACGGGATACGGGCCGAACCTGCCGATCGGCAGGTAGGGCTCAATAAACTGCCATTCCTGATCAGTAAGTTGCGCGCGCGTCACACCAGAGTCCTACCGGACCACCGACCCCCACGGGGCCAGAACCCGCAATTGATCACAACCAAGAACAGAACCTAATTCAAAGTCACCGGCTGGCCGC
>LJCW01000161.1 GCA_001298555.1 Actinobacteria bacterium OV450 | reverse complement strand
CCCCGCGCGGGCCCGCCACCGTGGTCCTCTGCCGCACAGAGACGGGGCGGCACCCCGGATCCCGGAAGGGATGCGGGGTGCCGCCCTCGGTGCGTTGCGGCGGGGGCGGCTACTCCGGCGGGCCGACGTAGTTGTGCAGGCCCGGGACCGTGAGGTTGCCGCCGAACTGGCCGGCCTGGACGACCTTGACGTTCGTGAAGAACGCGAACGGGACGTTCAGGGGCGGCGGGCTGTTCGGGGTGAACTCGATCGGGATGAGGCCGAAGAGGTTGCCCTTGAGGCTCTCGGTGTACATCGTCACCGTGCCGCCGCGGATCCTGGACGTCGAGCCGGGGCGGGACTTCAGGTGTGCGACGTTCCCGGTCGTGCCGACCGTCTGGTACAGGTCCTTGATGTCCAGCGAGTCCGCCGTGAACTTCAGGACCTTCTTCGTCCTGCCGCCCGCCGTCTTCACCTCGACGATGCCGTGGTAGTCCAGGCCGTAGAGGGTCAGCAGCGAGCTGTCGAGGTACCAGGGCTCGTCCGGCAGGAGCGGGATGCCCGGCTCCATCTCGGCGTCGGCCAGCGCCTTGGCGTCGTACGTCGGGCAGGGGAAGGGCTGCTTCCCGTCCGCGTCCTTCGACTCCTCGGGCTTCGGCTCGTCCTCGTCCGCGGTCTTGCCCGTCTCGTCCTTCGGGGTCTTCGCGGTGTCCTTGACGTCCTGGGACAGCTCCTTGACGTCCACCCCGGCCTTCTTCGCCGCGTCGCGGATCGCGTCCTTGGACGGGTCCGGGGCGGGCGCGGCGGGAGCGGACGGGGGCGTGGCCGCCGTCTTGGACGGTGCGGGAGCCGGAGTCTGCGCGGGCGCAGGCGTGGCCGACGGGTGCAGGGGGGCCGTGATGCCGTCGACGACGCCCTTGAGCTTGTCCCCGATGCCCAGCGGGTCCAGCGGGTTCGCCGCCCTGGACTCCGACGGCGTGGCGGCCGGAGCCGGGGCCGACGGGGCGGTCTGCTTCGACTGGGTGCTCGCCGCGGACCCGGCCGGGGTACCGGCCGACGGCTTCGCGGCCGGCGGGGTGACGCCGGGCTTCGGCGCCTTCGACGCGCCGGGCGAGGGCGTCGCGGTCGGCGACGAGCTCGGCGAGGGCGAGGTGGAGGTGGAGGGGCTCGGGGAGGCCGACTCCGCGGGGGCGTCGGAGCGCGTCACGCACGGTCCGGGCGCGAAGGGGATCTCCTCGTCGGCCAGGGCCAGCTTCGGCGCCATGCCCATCCCGACGAACACGGCCGTCGGCATGGCGGCCAGCGCCATCGTCTTGCCGACGGGTATCTGGATCTTGTTCAGCAGCGACTTCCGGGGCGCGGCGTGCCGCGGACCCCTTCGTTCACGGGACTCTGCGCTCGGGGTCACGTCCCGCTGCGTCTCGTCACCCCGCACTGTTCCTCCCGCCATCGGCGTGGGCAGTCGTCTCGGTCGCGTAAGCCGTTTCCGTGTCGCGGGCGTCCTGCGGCTCCTGCGCGTCCTGCGGCTTGCCCGGCGCCCACGAGAGGGCGAGGGCTCCGCCGATCAGGGAGAACAGGAAACCGAGGAAGAAGCCGCCCAGGTTGGACACCGGCAGGGAGACCAGGGCGAGGAGGATCGACGCCACACCGGCGAAGACCCGGATGCCCTGCTGGAACCAGAGCGCCACGCCGAGGGTCATCAGCAGGACGCCGATGATCAGCGAGCCCGCCCCCGCGGTCGTCGCCATGGCGATGGTGATGTTGCCCAGCCGGAGGTCCGCGTAGGGGAAGTACGCGATGGGGACACCGCCGATGAGAGTGAAGAGTCCCGCCCAGAAGGGCCGGACACCCCTCCAGGCGCGGAAGCGGTAGTACACCACGGTGAGCCAAGAGTCGTCTGCGGCGCGAACCGGGGCCTGGGGGTTCATGGACAACAGCTCCCTGGAAACGGTGGTACGGAGAACTACGTGGAGCCCGGTGGGACGGGCGGCGGCCACGGCCGCCGCCCGCCCCCACCGTTCACCTGCCGGGACGGATTACTTCTCGTCCTGGTAGCACGGCTGGTCGCCGCTCAGCAGGCGCAGCTTGAGGTCGGGCAGCGTGAAGGTGCCCGCCGTCGTCGCCCAGGCCTTCTGGCGCACGTTCGTCAGGACGGCCTTCTTGGCGCGCTGCGAGAACAGGGCACCGCTGGCCACCGTGCCGGCCTGCGGCGCGGTCGGGTGCTTGTCGTCCGCCGCGGCGCCGACCGCGACACCGATGTCCAGGTCGCTGAACGTGGCGTCGGTGTCGAGCTCCGCAACATCCAGGTAGATGTTGTCGGCGACGGCCGGCTTGCCCTTGTTGCCCGTCCGCAGCTGCATCGTGATGTTGCCGAGGCCCGGAATCGGGGTCACCAGCGACTGGCACATGTTGGTGATCTCGGCGTGGCGGAACCCGGAGATGGTGACCGGGTGCGCCGCGTCCTTGCCGTCGAGGCCCTTGCCCTTGGCGACGCTGCCGTACTGGAGCAGGTCGTCACCGTCGAGCTTGTCGGCCGAGACCTTGAAGTCCTGGCCGGACACGCTGAAGGACGCCGCGAGGGCACCCTGCGCCAGACCCACACCGACCGCGGCGGTGGCCGCGATGCTCGGCACCATGACGAGCGCGAAGCGCTTCCATCTGGTCCCGCCACGAACCTGAGAACTCATTATTCGTTCCTCCTTCTCGGACGTACATCTCCGGTCCGGGCCGTACCCGTCCTGGGATGGGAGAAGTGCTACGTCCTCGGGAAGGAGCGCAGGCGGCCGAGCCGCGGCACAGCCGCGTCCGATACACCGGCGTTCACCCCCGAGCGACAACCACTGGGTCACGCGTTCGCGCAACCAGGAGGACAGGCTCCGCCGGTGCGGCGAAGACCCCCCTGTCCAGCGGCCGGTGCCACTGCCACCGGCCGGCCCGGTGGGGACCCTCCGCCGCGGCTCCGGATGAGCGGCTCTGCGGGAAGGACCGAGCGTCGCCGATCGTGGTCCATTCCAGGCCGGGGCACAAGGGGGTTCGTTACTGGCGGGTAACGGCAAGATAACCGGGCATCGACCCGGCGCCATCGGGCGACGACGCTGGGTGTCACCATGGGCCACGACAGATCGTGGGATTTACGAACACACCGGACAGTTCACGGGGTTCTATTTACTGCGAGTAACAGCAGCCGCATTTACCAAGTTTTGGCAAAGTGCGGCTGCTGTTTATCTACGTGTCAACAAATCGCCGGTCGCGCGCCGGCCTCCCGGGCGCTTCCGGATGAGCCCCGGCAGCCGCCCGGGCAGGCCCCCGGCGGGCGACCGGTGCGGGCCCTAGAACAGCACCCGCGCGAGCGCCGTGCGCGCCGCCGCCACCCGGGGGTCGTCGGCGCCGATGACCTCGAACAGCTCCAGCAGCCGTACCCGTACGGCGTCCCGGTCGGACCCGGCCGTCACCCGGACCGTGTCCACCAGGCGCCCGAAGGCGTCCTCCACGTGACCGCCGACCAGGTCCAGGTCCGCGGCGGCGATCTGGGCCGCCGGGTCCTGGGGCTTCTCGGCCGCCGCGGCGCGGACCGCCTGCGGGTTCATGTCCTTGACCCGCGCGAGGAGCTCGGCCTGGGCCAGGCCCAGCCTGGCCTCGGTGTTGGCCGGGTCGTCCGCCAGCACGTTCTTGTACGCCTGCACCGCGCCGGCCAGGTCACCGGCGTCCAGCGCGACGACGGCCGCCTCGAGCAGCGCGTCGTACGGGCCCGCCGGGGCCTCGGCCTCGGCGGCCGGGCCGCCCGCGGGACCCTCGGCGTCCGGGTCCACCTCTATGCCGATGATCCCGAAGCGCTCCTCGGCGACCTGGACCAGCTGCGCGAGGGTCGCGCGGATCTCCTGCTCGGGGGCCACGCCCTGGAACAGCGGCAGCACCTGGCCCGCGACCACGGCGAACACGGCCGGGATGCCCTGGATCTGGAACTGCTGCATCAGCATCTGGTTGGCGTCGACGTCGACCTTCGCCAGCAGGAGACGGCCGTTCGCCTCGACCGTCAGGCGCTCCAGCAGCGGGCTGAGCTGCTTGCACGGCTCGCACCACTCGGCCCAGAAGTCCAGGATGACCGGCACCTCGGCGGAGAGCTGGAGGACATCGCGCTCGAAGCCGGCCTCGTCGACGTCGATCACGAGCGCGGACGGCGGCACCGCACCGGCGGACGCGGGTGCGCCGCCCTCGGCGGCCTGCCGGGCCGCTTCGGCACGGGCCTGCTCGGCCTTGGCCTTGGCCTCGCCGGCCGCCTTCACCGCGGCGAGGTCGACGACGCCGCTCATGGACATGTTTCTGGGCTGCATGCGTACATCCTCCCCCGTGTGTGCGCGCCGACGAAAAAGATCGGCCGAAAAGCCCTCTCGCCCGCGTCGGGCCGATCGTGTGTGCGGTGTTCGTGTGGTCCTGGCGCCGGGTCCCCACCTGGCGCCGGTAGCTCTTCGCGTGGTTGTCGCTCTTACGCTACGAGCCGTAGCGTAACTCCCCGCGCCCCTTCGCGCCCCGTGATCTCAACCACAGCATTTCGCGGGCCGCCGGTTCCGCTACTGACGGGTATGGTCTCGGCCATGCGCAACGCCAGCTCCCCGACCGGACGCACCGGCCGACCCCGCAGCGCCGCCGCGGATGCCGCGATCCTCGCCGCGACGCGGGACGCGCTGGTCGAGCTGGGCTGGTCGAAGCTGACGATGGGCGACGTCTCGACCCGGGCCGGGGTCGCCAAGACCACCCTCTACCGCCGCTGGGCGGGCAAGAACGAGCTCGTCGTGGACGCCGTCGCGGAGCTCTTCGACTCCCTCGAACTCCCCGACCGCGGCTCCCTCGAAGCCGACATAGAGGATGTGGTCCTCCAGTTCGCGGCGCTGCTGCGGCGCCCGGAGGCCCGTACGGCCCTGATGGCGGTCGTCGCCGAGTCCACCCGGGACGAGGCCCTGCGCGACCGGATCCGGTCGGCGATCGTGGACCGGCAGAAACGTCTCGTCGTACTGGGCCGCGAACGGGCCCAGGCCCGCGGCGAACTCCCGTACGAGGAGGACGAGGAGCTGGCCTGCCGCACCACCGACCTGATCTTCGACGTGATCGCGGGCACGGTGGTCCACCGGGCGCTGGTCAGCGCGGAGCCGGTGGACGAACTCTGGGTGGCCACGTTCACGGCCCTGCTGATGCACGGCCTCCAGGGCCCGGCCCCCGGCTGACGCGGGCCCGCGGAAAACGGATCGGCCGGCCGCGACCGCCCCCTCGGGGGCTGCCACGGCCGGCCTGAATCCGGAGGAAGTGCCCTCTTCAGGACACGACCTAGAAGCCGGGCGGCTCCGTGTAGACGCCCCACTCGTCGCGCAGCACGTTGCAGATCTCGCCGAGCGTGGCCTCGGCGCGCACCGCGTCGAGCATCGCCGGGATCATGTTCGACCCGTCGCGGGCGGCGGCCAGCATCGCGTCCAGCGAGGACTTCACCCTCGCGTCGTCGCGCCGCTCCTTGCGCGCGGCCAGGTGCTCCACCTGTACGCGCTCCACCTCGTGGCTGACGCGCAGGATCTCCAGGTCCCCGGTCACCGAACCGTGGTGCACGTTGACGCCGACGACCCGCTTGTCGCCCTTCTCCAGGGAGCGCTGGTACTGGAAGGCCGACTCGGCGATCTCGCCGGTGAACCAGCCGTCCTCGATGCCGCGCAGGATGCCCGAGGTGATCGGCCCGATCGGGTGCCGGCCGTCCGGGTGGGCGCGCAGGCCGCGCTCCTTGATCTGGTCGAAGATCTTCTCGGCGTCGGCCTCGATGCGGTCGGTGAGCTGCTCCACGTACCAGGAACCGCCCAGCGGGTCGGCCACGTTGGCCACCCCGGTCTCCTCCATCAGCACCTGCTGCGTGCGCAGCGCGATCTCGGCCGCCTGCTCGCTGGGCAGCGCGAGGGTCTCGTCGAGGGCGTTGGTGTGCAGCGAGTTGGTGCCGCCGAGGACGGCCGCGAGGGCCTCGACGGCAGTGCGGACGACGTTGTTGTACGGCTGCTGCGCGGTCAGCGAGACGCCGGCCGTCTGCGTGTGGAAGCGCAGCCACATCGACTTCTCGTTCTGCGCCCCGTACACCTCCTTCATCCAGCGGGCCCAGATCCGGCGGGCGGCACGGAACTTGGCGATCTCCTCGAAGAAGTCGAGGTGCGCGTCGAAGAAGAAGGAGAGGCCCGACGCGAAGTGGTCCACGTCCAGACCCCGGGACAGGCCCAGCTCCACGTACCCGAACCCGTCGGCGAGGGTGTACGCGAGCTCCTGCGCGGCCGTCGCCCCGGCCTCGCGGATGTGGTAGCCCGAGACGGACAGCGGCTTGTACGCCGGGATGCCCTTCGCGCAGTACTCCATGAGGTCGCCGATGAGGCGCAGGTGCGGCTCGGGTTCGAAGAGCCACTCCTTCTGGGCGATGTACTCCTTGAAGATGTCCGTCTGGAGCGTGCCGTTGAGGACGGCCGGATCCACGCCCTGGCGTTCGGCGGCGACCAGGTACATGCAGAAGGCGGGAACGGCCGGGCCCGAGATCGTCATCGAGGTGGTCACGTCGCCCAGCGGGATGTCCTTGAACAGGACCTCCATGTCGGCGGCGGAGTCTATGGCGACGCCGCAGTGACCGACCTCGCCGAGGGAGCGCGGGTCGTCGGAGTCGCGCCCCATCAGGGTCGGCATGTCGAAGGCCACGGAGAGCCCGCCGCCGCCGGCGGCCAGGATCATCTTGTAGCGCTCGTTGGTCTGCTCGGCGTTGCCGAAACCGGCGAACTGGCGGATGGTCCAGGTCCGGCCGCGGTACCCGGTGGCGTGCAGGCCGCGGGTGTACGGGTACTCCCCCGGCCATCCGATGCGTTCGAATCCCTCGTACGCGTCACCGGGCCGGGGGCCGTAGACGGGATCGACGTCATCCCCGGAGAGCGTGGTGAAGTCGGCCTCGCGCTTGCGGGCCTTGTCATAACGGGCCTGCCAGCGGCGGCGGCCCTCCTCGATGGCGTCAGCGTCCATACCCACGAATTTACTAGGACGTCCTAGTAAATGTCGATGGGAAACCCCGGGGAGTCTCCCCGGGGCACCTCGGGCCGGTCAGGCTGAGGCGTCGCTCTAGGCGTCGACGGCGGCCGCGGCCCCGGCGTCGGCGACGAGCGGCTCGACCTCGGCGCGGACTCCGCGCTCCACGAAGAAGGCGGCCAGCGGGATCGTGCCGGAGACGAGCACCCAGAGCAGCTTCGGGAACGGCCAGCGGGCCTTGGAGCCCAGGTCGAAGGCGAACACCAGGTAGATCATGAACAGCACGCCGTGGACCTGCGAGACCGCCAGGGTCAGGTCGGCGCCGGTGTCGAAGCCGTACTTGAAAACCATGCAGGTGCAGAGGATCAACAGCATGACCGCGGTCAGGTAGGCCATGACGCGGTAGCGGGTCAGCACGCTTCGTTTCATGCACACGAGCGTAACCATCCGTTTTGCGCGATCTTGACGGGGGCCCGCCGGTGGCGGCGGGTCACTGCCCCGGCTACTGCTCCTCGAAGTCCGCCGCGGCGACCCGCAGCGGGCGCAGCAGCGCGAAGATCTCCTGGCACTCCTCGGCGTCGTACGCACGGAGTCCGAAGTCGATCGCCATCAGGTCCTTCGTCGCCGCCTCGACGACCTCGCGGCCCTTGTCCGTGATGGACGCGAGCGTGCCGCGGCCGTCGTTCGGGTTCGGCCGCTTGGCGACGAGCCCGGACCGCACCAGCCGGTCCACCGTGTTCGTCACCGACGTCGGGTGGACCATCAGCCTCTCGCCGATCTTAGACATCGGCAGCTCGCCGGCCTTGGAGAAGGTGAGCAGGACCAGCGCCTCGTAGCGGGCGAAGGTCAGCCCGTACGGCTTGACCACGGCGTCGACCTCGCCGAGCAGGATCTGCTGCGCGCGCATGATCGAGGTGATGGCTGCCATCGAGGGCACCGGTCCCCAGCGGCGCTGCCAGAGCTCGTCGGCGCGGGCGATGGGGTCGAAGGGGAGGCTGAGCGGCTTGGACACGCATCCGACCCTACCGGGCGGTCATTTGGTGGCGGGGCCCGTCTCATTCTTCGGTCGGCGGCCGGCGGTCGGCGGCAGGGGGCGGGGGGCAGGCGGCCGGGGGCGGGGGCGGAGGGGAGGGGCGCTTTGCCGCGCCCGGACACGTACGCGCAACCAGGAAGGTGCCCGCACCGTGGAAACCGCAGCTCC
>LJCW01000160.1 GCA_001298555.1 Actinobacteria bacterium OV450 | reverse complement strand
GGTCTTCCCGGCGGCGGCGTCTGGCCCGGCCGTCCGGCCGGGCCGGGCTCGCGTCCCGCGGGCGGCGGCGGCTTCGGCGGCCCGCGTCCGGGTGGCGGCGGCTTCGGCGGCGGCCCGGGCGGTGCCGGTGGCGGCGGTCGTCCCGGCTTCGGTGGCCGTCCCGGCGGCCCCGGTGCCCGTGGTGGCACGCAGGGTGCCTTCGGCCGTCCCGGCGGGCCCGCCCGTCGCGGTCGCAAGTCGAAGCGTCAGAGGCGCCAGGAGTACGAGGCCATGCAGGCCCCGTCGGTCGGCGGCGTGATGCTGCCCCGCGGCAACGGCGAGACCGTTCGCCTGTCGCGCGGTGCGTCCCTCACCGACTTCGCCGAGAAGATCAACGCCAACCCGGCGTCGCTGGTCGCGGTCATGATGAACCTCGGCGAGATGGTCACTGCCACGCAGTCCGTCTCCGACGAGACCCTCCAGCTCCTCGCGGGCGAGATGAACTACGAAGTTCAGATCGTCAGCCCGGAGGAGGAGGACCGCGAGCTCCTCGAGACCTTCGACATCGAGTTCGGCGAGGACGAGGGCGGCGAGGAATACCTCATGCCGCGTCCCCCGGTCGTCACCGTCATGGGTCACGTCGACCACGGTAAGACCCGACTGCTCGACGCCATCCGCAAGACGAACGTCGTCGCGGGCGAGGCCGGCGGCATCACCCAGCACATCGGCGCCTACCAGGTGGGCACCAACGTCAACGGTGAAGACCGCAAGATCACCTTCATCGACACCCCGGGTCACGAGGCGTTCACCGCCATGCGTGCCCGTGGTGCCAAGTCGACCGACATCGCGATCCTCGTGGTCGCGGCCAACGACGGCGTCATGCCGCAGACGATCGAGGCGCTGAACCACGCCAAGGCCGCCGGCGTCCCGATCGTCGTCGCGGTCAACAAGATCGACGTCGAGGGTGCCGACCCGGTCAAGGTGCGCGGTCAGCTCACCGAGTTCGGTCTGGTCGCCGAGGAGTACGGCGGCGACACGATGTTCGTCGACATCTCCGCCAAGCAGGGTCTGCACATCGACTCCCTGCTGGAGGCCGTCGTCCTCACCGCCGACGCCTCGCTCGACCTGCGCGCCAACCCGGAGCAGGACGCTCAGGGTATTGCGATCGAGTCCCACCTCGACCGCGGCCGCGGTGCCGTCGCCACCGTCCTCGTCCAGCGCGGTACCCTCCGCGTCGGCGACACGATGGTCGTGGGCGACGCCTACGGCCGAGTGCGCGCCATGCTCGACGACAAGGGCAACAACGTCGAGGAAGCGGGTCCGTCGACCCCCGTCCTGGTCCTGGGTCTCACCAACGTCCCCGGCGCCGGCGACAACTTCCTCGTCGTCGACGAGGACCGCACCGCCCGTCAGATCGCCGAGAAGCGTGCTGCGCGTGAGCGCAACGCCAACTTCGCCAAGCGCGTCCGCCGGGTGTCCCTGGAAGACCTCGACTCGGTCCTCAAGGCCGGTCTGGTCCAGGAACTCAACCTCATCATCAAGGGCGACGCGTCCGGTGCGGTCGAGGCCCTCGAGTCCTCGCTGCTCCAGCTCGACGTCGGCGAAGAGGTCGACATCCGCGTCCTGCACCGCGGTGTGGGTGCGGTCACCGAGTCCGACATCGCCCTGGCGATGGGCTCCGACGCCATCGTCATCGGTTACAACGTCCGTGCGGCCGGCCGTGCCGCGCAGATGGCGGACCGCGAGGGTGTCGACGTCCGCTACTACTCGGTGATCTACCAGGCCATCGAGGAGATCGAGGCGGCCCTCAAGGGTCTGCTCAAGCCGGAGTACGAAGAGGTCGAGCTCGGTACGGCGGAGGTCCGCGAGATCTTCCGCTCGTCCAAGCTGGGCAACATCGCGGGTGTCCTCATCCGCTCCGGCGAGGTCAAGCGCAACACCAAGGCGCGGCTCCTGCGCGATGGCAAGGTCATCGCCGAGAACCTCACCATCTCCGGTCTGCGCCGCTTCAAGGACGACGTCACCGAGATCCGCGAGGGCTTCGAGGGTGGTATCAACCTCGGTTCCTTCAACGACATCAAGATCGACGACGTCATCGCGACGTACGAGATGCGCGAGAAGCCGCGCGCGTAAGCGCGAGGCACATCGCACCGTGTCGTAGCCCCGGGGCCGGTCGGCGGAATATCCGTCGATCGGCCCCGGCCGTTGCGTGTACGGTTCTGGTGACCCTGCCGCGCGACGGCCCGGCAGGCCACCGAACCCGCACCGGCGGGATATCCGGAACTGAATGTACGTGGGGACTCTGTCCTTCGATCTGCTCCTCGGCGACGTCCACTCGCTGAAGGAGAAACGCTCCGTCGTCCGGCCCATCGTCGCCGAGCTCCAACGCAAGTTCTCCGTGAGCGCGGCCGAGGTGGGCGACCAGGATCTGCACCGCAGGGCCCGTATCGGGGTCGCTCTGGTCAGTGGGGACACGGGGTACCTCTCGGATGTACTGGACCGCTGCGAGCGGCTGGTCGCGGCACGTCCGGAAGTGGAGCTGCTGTCGGTGAGACGGCGGCTGCACGGTGATGAAGACTGACTGCAAGACAAAGAAGGAGACGGACCAGTGGCCGACAATGCGCGGGCGAAGAAGCTGGCGGACCTCATCCGGGAGGTGGTGGCCGAGAAGCTGCAGCGTGGTGTCAAGGACCCCCGCCTCGGTACGCACGTGACCATCACGGACACCCGGGTCACCGGCGACCTGCGGGAGGCCACGGTCTTCTACACGGTCTACGGTGACGACGAGGACCGCGCCAGCGCGGCAGCGGGCCTCGAAAGCGCCAAGGGCGTACTGCGCTCCGCGGTCGGCCGGGCGGCGGGAACCAAGTTCACGCCCACCCTGACCTTCGTCGCGGACGCGCTCCCGGAGAACGCCAAGACCATCGAGGACCTCCTCGACAAGGCGCGCGCCTCCGACGCCCAGGTGCGCGAGGTGTCCTCCGGCGCCCAGTACGCCGGCGACGCCGACCCGTACAAGAAGCCGGGCGACGAGGACGACGAGGACGCAGCCGCGGAATGAGCAACAACGCAGGGAAGACGCCTGGGGGCCCCTCCCGGCCGGAGGCCGGGGGAGGCCTTGTCATCGTCGACAAGCCGTCCGGGTTCACTTCGCACGACGTGGTCGCCAAGATGCGCGGGATCGCCAAGACCCGGCGCGTCGGCCACGCCGGCACGCTCGACCCGATGGCGACGGGCGTCCTCGTCCTGGGCGTCGAGAAGGCCACCAAGCTCCTCGGCCACCTCGCGCTCACCGAGAAGGAATACCTCGGCACGATCCGCCTCGGTCAGAACACCCTGACGGACGACGCCGAGGGCGAGGTCACCTCCTCGACGGACGCCTCCGCGGTGACCCGCGAGGCCGTGGACAAGGGCATCGCCAAGCTGTCCGGCGAGATCATGCAGGTCCCCTCGAAGGTCAGCGCCATCAAGATCAAGGGCGTGCGCTCCTACAAGCGCGCCCGCGACGGCGAGGACTTCGAGATCCCGGCCCGGCCGGTGACCGTCTCGTCGTTCCAGGTGTACGACATGCGGGACGCGGAGGCCGAGGACGGCACCAAGGTCGTCGACCTCGTCGTCTCCGTCGTCTGCTCCAGCGGTACGTACATCCGCGCCCTGGCCCGCGACCTGGGCGCCGAGCTCGGCGTCGGCGGGCACCTCACCGCACTGCGGCGCACCCGGGTGGGCCCGTACAAGATCGACCGGGCGCGCACCCTGGACCAGCTCCAGGAGGAGCTGACCGTCATGCCGATCGGCGAGGCGGCGGCCGCGGCGTTCCCGCGCTGGGACCTCGACGCCCGGCGCGCCTCGCTGCTCGGCAACGGCGTGCGGATCGACATGCCGGACGCGTACCCGGCGGGCAAGCCGGTTGCGGTCTTCGGGCCGGACGGCCAGCTGCTCGGGCTCGTGGAGAGCAAGAACGGCAAGGCGAAGTCGCTGGCGGTCTTCGCCTGATCCGCCGGGGCTCCGCGTAGTGACGTGGAGCGGTGAGCGCACATCACCCGCCGCTCACCGCTCCACGACCCCCCTCGGGTAGGTCTCTATCCACCCGGACCTCCGTATTCACCCGTGCGGGCAGGCGCGCGGAGTGACTGGAGGGAGCACAAGGGGGCGCTTTCGCCACCCGCGCGGTGCGGGACCGCCGGCCGCCTCTCCGGCCGCCTCTCCGGCCGCCCGTGACGAACCCGGGCGCCGCGTCCTCGTGCTCCGTCCCGCCGAGATGACGGAGAGCGGCCCCCGGCCAGATGCCGATGCAGGCCCCCGGGTACGGGCATGGCAGTCTTAGACCTGCAATCGGCAACCAGGACAGGGCCTACACGGTTCGGGCGAGGAGCGGTCACAGTGCAGCGCTGGCGTGGCTTGGAGGACATCCCCCAGGACTGGGGACGCAGCGTCGTCACCATCGGCTCGTACGACGGTGTGCACCGGGGCCATCAGCTGATCATCGGACGGGCCGTGGCCAAGGCGCGCGCGCTCGGCGTCCCGTCCGTCGTCGTCACCTTCAGCCCGCACCCGAGCGAGGTCGTGCGACCCGGCAGTCACCCGCCGATCCTGGCCCCGTACGACCGCCGTGCCGAACTGATGGCCGGGCTGGGCGTCGACGCGCTGCTGGTCCTGCCGTTCACGGCGGAGTTCTCGCAGCTCTCCCCGGCCGACTTCATCGTGAAGGTGCTCGTCGACAAGCTGCACGCGCGGGCCGTCATCGAGGGCCCGAACTTCCGCTTCGGCCACCGCGCGGCCGGGAACGTCGACTTCCTGCGCGAGCTCGGCGGCACGTACGACTACGAGGTCGAGGTCGTGGACCTCGTCGAGCGCGGCGCGGCGGGCGGTGGGGTGCCGTTCTCCTCGACCCTGGCGCGCAGGCTGGTCGCCGAGGGCGACATGGCGGGCGCGGCCGAGATCCTGGGACGGCCGCACCGGGTCGAGGGCGTCGTCGTCCGCGGGGCCCAGCGCGGGCGCGAGCTCGGCTACCCGACGGCCAACGTCGAGACGCCCCCGCACACCGCCATCCCGGCGGACGGCGTGTACGCGGGCTGGCTCACGGCGAACGGCGAGCGGATGCCGGCGGCGATCTCGGTCGGGACGAACCTGCAGTTCGACGCCACCGAGCGGACCGTGGAGGCGTACGCCATCGACCGCGTCGGCCTGGACCTGTACGGACTGCACGTGACGGTGGACTTCCTCGCGTACGTGCGCGGCATGGCGAAGTTCGAATCGCTGGACGGCCTCCTCGAAGCCATCGCGGACGATGTGAAGCGGGCGCGCACGCTGACCGAGGAATACGACGCGCAGCGCTGAGCGGCGGACCGACGGCCGTGGTGGCGTGGCGCGTCGCCCGGCCCGGCCCGGTCCGGTCAGGCACCACGTGGAAGGGCCCGTGCCTCCCGAGGGAGGCACGGGCCCTTCTTGCTGCCGGTAGCCGGTAGCCGGTAGCCGGTAGCCGGTAGCCGGTAGCCGGTAGCCGGTAGCCGGTAGCCGGTAGCCGGTAGCCGGTGTCCGCCGTCAGCCGAGGCGCGGGTCGCGCGGGGGCTGCTGCGGGTGCTGGGGCGGCTGCTGCTGCGGCTGCCAGGGCTGGCCGGGCTGCGGGTAGGGCTGGGCGTAGGGCTGCGGAGGCTGCTGGTACGGGGACGGGCCCTGGGGCTGGCCATACGGCTGGCCCTGCGGCTGCGGCTGCGGCTGCGGTGCCGGCGGCTGTTGGTGCTGCTGCGGCTGCTGGGGCTGGGACTGCTGCGGCGCTCCCCAGTGGCCCTGGGGGGCCTGCTGGGCGGCGCGGAGGAAGTCCTCGGCCACCAGCGCGGAGAGGTTGAAGTACGCCTCCCGGGTCTTGGGCCGCATCAGGTCGAGGTCGACCTCCGCGCCGGCCGCGAGGTGCTCGTCGAACGGCACCACGACGACGCCCCGGCAGCGGGTCTCGAAGTGCTGCACGATGTCTTCGATCTTGATCATCTTGCTGGTCTCGCGGACCCCCGAGATGACGGTGAGGGAGCGGGAGACCAGGTCGGCGTACCCGTGCGCCGAGAGCCAGTCGAGCGTGGTGCTCGCGCTGCTGGCGCCGTCCACCGACGGGGTCGAGATGATTATCAGCTGATCGGCCAGGTCCAGGACGCCGCGCATGGCGGAGTAGAGGAGCCCGGTGCCCGAGTCGGTGAGGATGATCGGGTACTGGCGGCCCAGCGTCTCTATGACGCGGCGGTAGTCCTCGTCGTTGAAGGTCGTGGAGACCGCCGGGTCGACGTCGTTGGCGATGATCTCCAGGCCGGACGGCGCCTGGGAGGTGAACCGCCTGATGTCCATGTACGAGTTCAGATACGGGATCGCCTGGACCAGGTCCCGGATCGTGGCCCCGGTCTCACGGCGGACACGGCGGCCGAGGGTACCGGCGTCGGGGTTCGCGTCGATCGCCAGGATCTTGTCCTGGCGCTCGGTGGCGAGGGTGGCGCCGAGCGCGGTGGTGGTCGTGGTCTTGCCGACGCCGCCCTTGAGGCTGATGACGGCGATGCGGTAGCAGGACATGACCGGGGTGCGGATCAGTTCGAGCTTGCGCAGGCGCTCGGCCTCGGCGGCCTTGCCGCCGAAGCGGAACCCGGAGCGCTGCGGCTTGGGCTTCTGCTTGCCGCGCAGCAGGCGGTCGGAGGACAGCTCGACGGCCGCGGTGTACCCGAGGGGCGCACCGCCGCCGGCCGGGCCGGGCTGGTACCGCGGATCGTGCGGCTGCGGCCCCGGCTGGGGACCGGGCGCCCACTGGGCGCCGGTCCGGGGGTCGTACGCGGCCTGCGGCTGCGGCTGCGGCTGCGGCTGCTGGGGCTGCTGGGGCGCGGGCTGCGCGCCGGGAAGGGCGAAGTCGCCGGCGGGCGGCTGGGGCTGCGCGGGTGCGGGGGCCGGGGGGAACCCGTACCCGTCCTGCGGCGCGGCCGCGGCGGGGGCGGCGGCCGGGAAGCCGTCCTCGGGCCGCGCCGCGGCCGGTGCGGGG
>LJCW01000159.1 GCA_001298555.1 Actinobacteria bacterium OV450 | reverse complement strand
CCCGCGCCCGCGCCCGCGCCCGGGGGGCTCACCCCGGGCGCGGACGCGGGCGCCGCGCGCCAGGCCTGGCGGCGGCTGCGGCGACGGCCCTCCGCCGTGGCGGCCGCCGCCGTCCTCGTCCTCCTCGTCCTTCTCGCCCTCGCCGCACCCCTCCTCGCCCACCTCGCCGGGCAGGACCCGAACACGTACCACGACGACCTCGTCGACTCGGCCCGCGGCGGCGTCCCGCTCGGCTCCTTCGGCGGGATCTCCGCCGACCACTGGCTCGGCGTCGAACCCGGCACCGGCCGGGACCTGTTCGTCCGGCTGCTGTACGGGGCCCGGATCTCCCTGCTCGTCGCCCTCGGCGCCACCGCCGTGCAGATCCTCCTCGGGATCGCCGCCGGACTGGCCGCCGCCCTCGGCAACCGCCTGGTCGGACAGCTGGTCGGCCGGCTCACCGACGTGATGATCGCCCTGCCGGCGCTGGTCTTCGCCATCGCGCTCACGGCCGTCGTACCGGCCGACTTCCCGCGCCCGCTGCTGCTGATCCTGGTCATCGGCCTGCTGGGCTGGGGGTCGACGGCCCGGATGGTCCGGGCCCAGACCCTGGCCCTGCGCGAACTGGACTTCGTCGCCGCCGCCCGGCTCTCCGGGAACGGCACCGTGCGGATCGCCCGCCGGGAACTGCTGCCCGCACTCGCGGCGCCCCTCATCACCTACTCCGCGATCCTGGTCCCCGCCGACATCGTCGCCGAGGCCTCGCTGTCCTTCCTCGGCGTCGGCGTGAAACCGCCCACCCCGTCCTGGGGGCAGATGCTGTCCGGCGCCCAGACCTGGTTCCGCGCCGACCCCGCCTACGTCCTGCTCCCCGCCGGACTGCTCTTCGTCACCGTGCTCGCCTTCACCGTGCTCGGCGACGCGGTCCGCACGGCCCTCGACCCGCGCGAAGGCTCCCGCCTGCGGATCGGCACCGGAAAGGAGCCCACGCGATGACCCTTCCCCAGCTACCGCTGAGGGTGCCCCCAGTGCTGGGCCGGGCCGGCGGCGCACTCCTCGTGCTGCTCGCCCTGTCCGTCACCGTCTACGTCCTCTTCTACGTCGCCCCCGGCGACCCCGCCCGCCTCGCCTGCGGGGAACGCTGCAACCCGGTCCAGGTCGCCCAGGTGCGCGAGCAGCTCGGACTGAACGCCCCCGTGACCGTCCAGTACCTGCACTTCCTCCAGGGGCTGTTCACCGGCCGCGACTACTCCGGCGGCGCGGGGCTGCTGCACTGCGACGCGCCCTGCCTCGGATTCTCGTACCAGAACGACCGGCAGGTCACCGAACTGCTGCTGGACCGGCTGCCGGCCACCCTGTCGCTGGCCCTCGGCGCCCTGGTGATCTGGCTCGTCGTCGGCGTCGGCACCGGACTGCTGTCCGCGCTGCGCCGCGGCGGCATCACGGAGCGGGCCCTGACCGTGCTGACGCTGGGCGCGACCGGGACCCCCGTGTTCGTCCTCGGACTGCTGCTGCTCATGGCGGTGTGCGCGTACCTGCAATGGCTGCCGTTCCCGACCTACGTGCCACTGGGCCAGGACCCCGAACAGTGGGCCTGGAACCTGCTGCTGCCATGGATCACGCTCGGCGTCTTCGAGAGCGCCAAGTACGCCAGGCTCACCCGCAGTTCCACTCTGGAAACGCTCGCCGAGGACCACATCCGCACCTTCCGCGCCTACGGGGTGGGGGAGCGGGCCATCATCATCCGGCACGCCGTCCGCGGAGCGGTCGCCCCGGTGATCGCACTCAGCGCCGTGGACTTCGGCACGATGATCGGAGGCGCGGTGCTCACCGAGTCGCTGTTCGGGATACCCGGGCTCGGCAAGACCCTGATCGACGGCGTGCGGGTCATGGACCTGCCGGTGGTCGTCGGCGTCGTCCTGGCCATCGGCGCGGCCGTGGTCGTCGCGGGCGCCGTGGCCGACGTGCTGTACGCCCTCGCGGACCGAAGGGTGGCCCTCGCATGAGCGAACCGCTGGTGGAGGTCACCGATCTCGCGGTCGACTTCCCCGTCGGAGGGTCCGGGACGTACGTACGGGCCGTCGACCAGGTCTCCTTCACCCTGGAACCGGGCGGCGCGCTGGGTATCGTCGGCGAGTCCGGAAGCGGCAAGTCCACCGTCGCCGCGGCCCTGCTGGGGCTGCACCGCGGGACCGGCGCGCGGCTCGCCGGCTCCGTCCGGGTCGGCGGCACCGACGTGGCCGGAGCCTCGGCGGCGCAGCTGCGCGCACTGCGCGGAGCCACCGCCGCCATGGTCTTCCAGGACCCGCTCAGCGCCCTGGACCCCTACCATGCCGTCGGCGACCAGATCGCCGAGGTGTACCGGGTCCACGCGGACGTCCCGCGGCGCGCCGCCCGGGTACGGGCGGCTGAGGTCCTGGACCGGGTGGGCATCCCCGACGCGGTGCGCCGCGCCCGGGCGCGGCCGCACGAGTTCAGCGGCGGCATGCGGCAGCGGGTGCTGATCGCCATGGCGCTGGCCTGCGAACCGCGGCTGCTGATCGCCGACGAGCCGACCACCGCCCTGGACGTCACCGTGCAGGCCCAGATCCTCGACCTGCTGCACGGCCTGCGGGAGGAACGCGGACTCGGGCTGCTGCTGGTCACGCACGACGTCGGCGTCGCGGCGGAGAGCGTGGACGAGCTCCTCGTCATGCGGGAGGGCTCCGCCGTGGAACGCGGCCCGGTGGGACGGGTCCTGACCGCCCCGTCCCACGCGTACACCAAGGCCCTGCTGGCTGCCGTGCCCCGGCTGGACGGTCCGCCGGTCCTGCGGCCGGCCGGGCCGGCCGGCCCGGATCCGGCGGGAACCCGGGCGCCGGCCTCGGACCCGGTGCAGACGGCGGCGTACGGGTCCGGCACCGCGCCGGTCCCGCGGAAGGTCGCGGCCCCGGTTCCGGGGCCGGCGGACCCGACGGCCGGTGCCGGTGCCGGTGCCGGTGCCGGTGCCGGTGTCGACGGCGGTGCCGACGCGGCCGTGCCCGTCGTCGAAGCGGTCGCGCTGCGACGGGAGTTCGGGCGGGGCAAGCGACGGGTGGCCGCCGTCGGCGGGGTCTCGCTCGCCGTGCACGCGGGCGAGACGCTGGGGATCGTCGGGGAGAGCGGCAGCGGCAAGAGCACCCTCGGGCGGATGCTCGTCGGCCTGCTGGAGCCCGGCTCCGGGCACGTCCGGCACGACGGGCGGCGGACCGGGGGCATCGTCCCAGGGGTCCAGATGGTCTTCCAGGACCCGGTGTCCTCCCTCAACCCGCGCCGCTCCGTCGGCGAGTCCATCGCCGACCCGCTGCGCGCGGCGGGGGAGCGCGACGAGGCCGCGGTCCGGGCCCGGGTCGCGCAGCTCCTGGTCCGCGTCGGGCTGGAGGCCGGGCACTACGACCGCTACCCGCACGAGTTCAGCGGCGGCCAGCGCCAGCGCGTCGGCATCGCCCGGGCCCTGGCGCCCCGGCCCCGCCTGATCGTCTGCGACGAGCCCGTCTCCGCGCTCGACGTGACCACCCAGGCCCAGGTCACGGCGCTGCTGGCCGAGCTCCAGAGGGAGCTCGGCATCGCGCTGGTCTTCATCGCGCACGACCTCGCCGTCGTGCGGCAGGTCAGCGACCGGGTCGCCGTCATGCGGGGCGGCCTGGTGGTCGAGGAGGGCCCGGTGGACCAGGTGTACGACCGGCCCCGGCACGCCTACACCCGGCGGCTGCTGGCCGCGGTACCGGCCCTGGACCCGGAGCTCGCCGCCGCGCGCCGCACCTCGCGACAGGAGGTCCTCGCCCAGGCGGCGTCCTGACGAGAGGTGCGGGGAGGCCCGAGAGGTACGAGGGCCGCAGGCCCTTTCTAGCGCGCTCGAACGCGGGCCGTGGGCGAAAGTTACGACTCTTCACCCCTTCCGGTGGCGCGACGGACAACCGTCCGTCGCGTCACCGGCATATCCGCTTGAGTTTCCCGCGGCGGGTCACCGGACCGACGGCGGCCGCCTGAACGGGAGATCGGGGGTGCCACTCGTGCGGATCGGACTGCTCACGGAAGGTGGTTATCCGTATGCGACGGGAGAAGCGAGGCTCTGGTGCGACCGGCTCGTCCGCGGACTGCCGCAGCACGAGTTCGAGCTCTACGCGCTGAGCCGCAGCGCCGAGCAGGAGGAGCGCGGCCGGGTCGTCCTGCCCGAGCACGTGACCCGGGTCTGGACCGCACCGCTCTGGGCCCCGGCGGACGACGGGCACACGTACTCCCGGCGTGAGCGCCGCCGCTTCGCCGACTGCTTCAAGGAACTGGTCCGGGGGATCTGCGCGGGCGAGTCCGAGCCCTTCGCCGCCGGACTGTACGGACTGGCCGAACTCGCCCGGGAACAGGGCGGGCTGTACGCGGCCCTGCGTTCCGAGACCGCGGTCCGGGCCGTCGAGTCCGCCTGCCGGGCACCGGGCGCGCTGCGCTCCGTACAGCGTGCGCAGGTGGCCGACCTGCTGGACTTCGTCGACGAACTGGAACGGCTGCTGCGGCCGCTGTCCCTCGACTGGTACGAGGACCTGAGCGAGGTCGACGTCTGCCACGCGGCCGCGGGCGGTGTGGCTGCGCTCCCCGGCCTGCTGGCCAAACGCTTCTTCGGGGTTCCGCTGCTGGTCACCGAGTACGGGGTCCAGCTGCGCGCCCACTACCTGGAACACTCGCCGGACGCGCACTCCGGTCCCGGCGGGGCCCCGGGCGGCGCCCCCAGACCCGCGGTGCGGGCCCTGCTCGCCGCCTTCCACATGCGCCTGGCCACCGAGATCTACGCCCGGGCCGACCTCCTCACCCCGGGCAACGCGCACGCCCGGCGCTGGCAGGAGCGCTGCGGCGCCACCCGCGACCGGCTGCGCACGGTGTATCCGGGGATGGAGGCGGACCGATTCGCCACCGTCGGCGAGGACCCGGACCGCGGCGACCCCGGCACCCTGGTCTGGGTCGGCCGGATAGAGCCCGCCAAGGACCTGATCGCGCTGCTGCACGCCTTCGCCGAAGTGCGCAGGGCCGCTCCGGAGACCCGGCTGCGGATCTTCGCGACCGCCGTGGTCCCCGGCTACCTCGCCGACTGCCGCTCGCTCGCCGCACAGCTCTTCCCCGACGAGGCCGCCGACGCCGTCACCGCCGGGGAGAACCCCGTCACCTTCGAGGAGATCGGCGGCCCCGACGCAGCCTCGCCGGCAGAGGCGTACGGCTGCGGCCGGGTCGTCGTGCTGTCCTCGGTGATCGAGGGCTTTCCGATCACCCTCGCCGAAGCCATGCTCTGCGGCCGGGCCACCGTGTCCACCGACGCCGGCGCCGTCTGCGAGGTCATCGGCGGTACCGGCCTCGTCGTCCCGCCGCGCAACCCGCGGGCCCTGGCCGACGCCTGCCTGTCGCTGCTGCGGGACCCCGAGCGGGCCCACCGGCTCGGCGCCGCCGCCCGGGCCCGGGCCCTGGAGCTGTTCACCGTCGAGCAGAACGTGGCCGCCTTCCGGGAGATCTACCTCCAGCTGCTGGCCCGCGGACCGGCCCGGCCCGACGGCGGCGTCCCCTTCGAACAGCCCCCCGAGGCCCGGGTCCCGGGCCACTGGACGAGTCCCACCTGGGCGGCCACCGCCCCTGTTCCCGCGAACGGCCCGGGCGCTCCCGCGCAGACCCCGAACACGACCACCACCACGGAGGCGCCGGTATGACCCTGGACGAAGCCGCCCCCGTCGCCGCCGCCCCCCGCCGCCGGGCCGCCGGGGACCCCGTCAAAACGCTGCTGCACCGCCACCGCGCCCTGTGCGAGCGGGCCGTGGACCCCCTGGAGATCGCCGCCGGGCTGGAGGTGCAGGGCATCACCGACCGCACCGCCGCGCGCTTCCGGCACCGGGACGTGTTCTCCCTCGCCGAGGAGCTCTACGCCCGCACCCCGCGCGGGGACGAGCCGGCCGCGCCGTCCACCGTCCGGCCCTCCGACGCCCGGGCCTTACGCGGCTTCGGGTACGCCCTGCTCCCCGGGGTCCTCGCGCTCGCGGCCGGCGCCGCCGGGGTGCCGTACGCCGGGCCCCTCGCCGTGGCCGTCACCGTCGCCGCCCTGGCGTGGCCCGCCAGGCCGGGGCGGACCGCCGCCGCACGGTTCCCGTACGCCGTGCTCCTGCTCGCCGCGGCCGCCGCCGGGTGGGCCGTGCACCGCCACGGCACCCCCCTCGGCGTCGCCCTCGCACTGGCCGCGGCCCCCGGGCACCTCGCCGGCGCCGTGTACGCCGCCCGCGCCCGCAGCCGGCTCGCCGGGAGCCGCGTCCTGGAGGACTTCGCCGACCGGGCCCGGCCGCTGCTGATCGCGGCCACCCTGGCCTTCACCGCGGCCGCCGCGGGGGCGGCCGCACTCGCCGGCACCCCGTACGCCGTCGCCGTACCGCTCGCACTGCTGCTGTTCCTGACCCGCCTGCTGCTCATGCACGGCGCCCCGCGCGGGCCCGTCGCCGCAGCCCTGGCACTCGCCCTGGTCCCGACCCCGCCGGCGGTGGCGGTCGCCGCGGCGGGGCTCCTCGTACACGCCGCCCTCGTGCTGTCCCGCGCGTCCGCGCACGCACGGCCCTGAGCCGGCCCCCGACCCTTGCGCCGCCGGAGCGCCGTAGCGGAGCGCCGCACCCCCCACCCCCCTACCCC
>LJCW01000158.1 GCA_001298555.1 Actinobacteria bacterium OV450 | reverse complement strand
GAGGAGCCGCCGGTGACGGTCATCTTCTGCTCCTTGCCCGTGCCGAGGTCCTTGGCCGTGACGTGCATGATGCCGTTCGCGTCGATGTCGAAGGAGACCTCGATCTGCGGGACGCCACGCGGGGCCGGCGGCAGGCCGGTCAGCTCGAACATGCCGAGCTTCTTGTTGTACGCCGCGATCTCGCGCTCACCCTGGTAGACCTGGATCTGCACGGACGGCTGGTTGTCCTCGGCCGTCGTGAAGATCTCGGACCGCTTGGTCGGGATCGTGGTGTTGCGCTCGATGAGCTTGGTCATGATGCCGCCCTTGGTCTCGATGCCGAGGGACAGCGGGGTCACGTCAAGGAGCAGGACGTCCTTGACCTCACCCTTGAGGACACCGGCCTGGAGGGTGGCGCCGATGGCGACGACCTCGTCCGGGTTGACGCCCTTGTGCGGATCCTTGCCGGTCAGCTCCCTGACCAGCTCCGTCACCGCCGGCATGCGGGTGGACCCGCCGACCAGGATGACGTGGTCGATGTCCGAGACCTTGATCTTCGCGTCCTTGACCGCGTTGTGGAACGGCGCCTTGCAGCGCTCCAGCAGGTCGGCGGTCAGCTGCTCGAACTGGGATCGGGTGAGCTTCTCGTCCAGGTGGAGCGGACCCTCGGAGGATGCGGAGATGTAGGGCAGGTTGATGTTGGTCTCGGTGGCCGCGGACAACTCGATCTTCGCCTTCTCGGCGGCCTCGCGCAGACGCTGGAGCGCCATCCTGTCCTTGGACAGGTCGATGCCGTAGGCGTTCTGGAACTGCTTCACGAGGTGGTCGACGATCTTCTGGTCCCAGTCGTCGCCGCCGAGGTGGGTGTCGCCGTTGGTGGATTTGACCTCCACCAGCCCCTCGCCGATCTCAAGGAGCGACACGTCGAAGGTGCCGCCGCCCAGGTCGAAGACGAGGATCGTCTGGTCGTTCTCCTTGTCCAGTCCATAAGCCAGCGCGGCGGACGTCGGCTCGTTGATGATCCGCAGCACTTTCAGGCCTGCGATCTCGCCGGCTTCCTTCGTCGCCGTGCGCTGGGAGTCGTTGAAGTACGCCGGAACGGTGATCACGGCGTCCGTGACGTCCTCACCCAGGTAGGCCTCGGCGTCGCGCTTCAGCTTCTGCAGGACGCGTGCCGAGATCTCCTGCGCCGTGTACCGCTTGCCGTCGATGTCGCCGGCATCCGGGAAACGCCAGTTCGCCTCGCCGATGTGGCGTTTGACGGACCGCGCGGTGCGGTCGACGTTCGTCACCGCCTGCCGTTTGGCGATCTCTCCGACCAGGACCTCTCCGCCTTTTCCGAAGGCCACCACGGAAGGGGTGGTCCTGTTGCCTTCGGTGTTGGTGATGACCGTGGGCTCGCCGCCCTCCAGGATCGCGACGACGGAGTTGGTCGTGCCCAGGTCGATTCCGACTGCGCGTGTCATCATCCGCTCCTCTCAGCTCCATAAAGCTTTCGACTGCTGACTTCGCCGGTTGGCCCGAGCAGGGCCGCGGCTGTACCGGTCCGCCGCAGGAGGCGTCGCACCAGGGGTGACGTGACGCTGACCAAGCGCAGAGCGGTGCCTTGTGCGGTTGCCCGGCGGCGGGCTTCCAGCAGGACGCCGAGTCCGTAGCAGTCGCAGAAGTCGACTTCGCTGAAGTCGAGCTCCACCACACGTGCACCGTCGGACAACGCCTCATCCAGGGCTACGCGGAGCTGCGGCGCGCTCAGGATGTCGATCTCTCCCGAGAGCAAGACCTTGGTGTGCTCGTCGGCGCGCTGTTGGATCGCGGCCGTGAGCGGCGGTGTTTCGGCCATGACCGCACACCTCGCTTTCGTCCCGGCCGAGCTTCGCCAGCTGCGTACCCGAGGATGGTGGGCGGTTCGGGGAACGCCGGCCCGCCCACCGTTTCCTGCCGGGCGTCCGTCAGGCGTTGATCTCCTTGCGTGAGCCGTCTGCGGCCCGGATCTCGATCTTCCGGGGCTTGGCCTCCTCTGCGACCGGAATGCTCAGCCGCAGCACACCGGCCTCGTAGGAGGCCTCAATACGGTCGGCGTCCAGCGTCTCGCCGAGGAACAGCTGGCGGCTGAAGTTGCCGGAGGGGCGCTCCGCGATCAGCACCTCGCTGGTGTCTCCGGAGACGGTGGCCGGCCGCTCCGCCCGGACGTTCACGACGTCCCGTTCGACGTCCAGGTCGATGGACTCGGGGTCGACCCCGGGGAGGTCCAGCTCGACGACGAAAGCATCTCCCTGGCGGAAGGCGTCCATGGGCATGGCCGCCGGCCGGGCCGTGGTTCCCAGAACCTGCTGGGTCAGCCTCTCCAGTTCACGGAAAGGATCGGTTCGCATGAGCATCATCGTTCACCCTCTTCCTCTCTCACCAGAGATGCACATGGCGACACCACCTATATAGCGCGCAGCAACAAAGTTGACAAGACTAGACTCAATGTGTTGCCGCGGTGGGCGTGAGTGGGGGAGCGGCAGCACCAACCGGATCGGTGCCTCGAGAGTGCTGGGGCTGCTGGGGCTGCCGGGGGTGCTGACCGGTGGCGGGCGTGTGGGTTCCCTCCCGTGAGGGCCTGCGGACGGGCCGCGGGCAGGTGGGCGGAGCTGGCTTGCGCTGGTCTCAGCCGTCTCAGCCGGGCGTTCCCGGCGGTCATCGCATGCGTGACAATCGGGCGCCCAACGGACAGCCGTACCGGCGGATCATGGATGGGGTCGCGCCGTTGATCGACGCGATGCTGCGGGCCGAGATCCTGCTCAACGGGGCCGTGATCCACGAGCGCCTGCGCACCACTGCGACGTGATCTTCATCAAGGGTCCCCGCTACCGGCTCAAGAACCGGCTCGCGGCCATCGAGCGCGACCAGGAAAGCGCCGCCTAATGGTTCATGTGGTCGACAATGAGCGCGTGGACGTGCCTGAGCTGCTCGAATCAGCTTCTCTGCTTGTTCCGGAAGAGACCGCCACCGAGAACGACATCACGGTGCGAGACGTCTGGGACTACCTCGTCCACGACGAGTGGGAGATCGCCCTGGGCCTGCTGGAGGAGCTCGGGGACGGTCGCTCGCTCCCACTGGCGTTCTGGGAGAAGCTCGCCGACGCGGCTGAGCAGCTCCGGCTTGAGCGGAGCGCGGCCTGGTGCCATTGGCGGTGCTCCGAGATTCGTCACGGCGTGATCCGAGCGGATCTGACGCTCCGTCCTGCCGCCGAGGCACGACGCGCCACGGCAATCTCCGGCGCCGGTGTTCTGCGGCCTATGTGGGACATCGGACACCTCTCGCCCACCGGTGAACGTGCCGTCAGCATCGCCCGGCTCTGGGTTGAGGACATGCCCTCTCTGGAGCCCGGCGGGCGAGCCACCGTTCGCCTCGTGCCCCTCACCCCCTCCCACTGGACGCACCTCCAGCCCGGCCAGCGGATCAACATGCACGAAGACCGAACCGTTGCCGGCACCGCAGTCATCATGGAGGTTCATCGCCCTGCCACCGCCATGCCCGCGAGGTGACGTGACTGGCTCACAGCCTGGAGCGCTCACAGGAGTACGCCGACAGCGCCGGCCCGCTGTCCCTGATCGCAGCGATCAGGGCCCCGTCACGCTGCTTTCGCGTCCTCGCCGGCCAGGAACGGATGCAGCAGCGCGAGCAGGGCGTGCGGCCGGTGCAGCGGGATGATGTGGCCGCAGTCTTCGATGACGTGTCCGGTGAGATCGTCGGTGACCGGGCGGAGTTGGCGTTCCAGCGCAGCACCGACGGGCCGGGCTCCCAACGCCATCGTGGGCACCGTCAGGCGGGCCGTGGCCACTGCCCGCTCGATCTGTACTGCGCTCTCGGGTAGGGCCCGGTAGTACGAGAACGCGCAGCTCAGCGCCTGGCGGCCGGTGTATGCGCGGACGAACGCGTCCCGGAGGGCGGGGCGCACCCCGTCGCCGAGTGTGCCGGCGTTCAGAAACCAGTCGACGTAGGCGGCCTCGTGGCCCTCCAGCACGGTCTCGGCGGCGTGGGGCGCGGCGGCGTGGAAGCCGAACCACCACGGCTGCCCGTCGGCGAGGAAGTCCTCGGCGCCGGGCAGCCTGCCCAGAAGGGACTCCATGACGACCAGGCGCCTGACCAGACCAGGGCGGCGCAGGGCGAGGAGGAAGGCCGGCGCGGTGCCCGCGTCGATGCCCACCACAGCGACCGAGGGCACGCCGAGCGCGGTGAGAAGCGCCTCGGCGTCCTCGGCCAGGGTGCCCGCGTCGTATCCGGAGGCGGCCCGGCTGCTCGCGCCGAACCCGCGCAGGTCGGGCGCGATGACGCGGTAGCTGCTGGACAGGTCGGCCATGACGTCCGTCCACAACTCCCAGGTGTGCGGGAAGCCGTGCAGCAGCAGGACTGCCGGGCCCGATCCGGAGAGGGCGACGTTCAGTTCGACACCGTTGGCGAGGACGCGTCGCAGCTCGGGCATGGAGGGGCTCCAGGTGCTTGGTGACTGATGGTGACCAGGTCACGCTAGGGAACTATCCTGGTCTTCCCAAGACGGCACTTTTCCTTCAGGTGGTGAGCCCCAGGTGACCACGTCGAGGCCCGGCGAACCCAGTCGGCGACCCGGTGAGCGCGGGGACCTGCTGGATCCGCGCTGTCCGACCCGCCAGTTGCTCGACCGGATCGGCACCAAGTGGACGTCGATGGTGGTCAAGGTGCTGGCCGAGGAGGGGCCGGGTGAGCTCCGTTTCGCGGAACTGCGGCGCCGTATCCCGGGGATCTCACAGAAGATGCTGTCCGTCACGCTGCAGGGCCTGGTCCGTGATGGTCTGGTCGCGCGCCGCGTGGAACCCACCGTGCCGCCCGCCGTCCATTACCTGCTCACCGAGCTCGGCCTGTCCCTCGAAATACCGCTCTCCGCCCTGCGGGTCTGGGCCGAGACGCACATGCCGGAGATCGACCGCAACAACCAGCTCGCCGACGAGTCACCCCCTCATTAGCCGTGGATCGAATGCGCTGGTCACAGCCATTCAACCGCGAGGAGCGAGCGCAAGTTCACTTGTGGCTCTGAGGGTGCAGGCAGGTGTGATGGACTGGGCCATGGGCCGCTTCAGGGTTGGGGGCGTGCCATGAGCAGAATGAGAGATGGGGACTTCGATGGCCAAGACGGCTGATTCGTCACGCGCGGAGGCGACAGGGGCGGGCGCGGTCGGTGAGCCGGAGCTGCGGCAGCTGCTGGCCGGGCTGACGGCCGTACGTGACGGTGACTTCGGTACTCGGCTACCGGACGAAGCCGACGGTCTTCTCGGGGAGATCGCCACGGTCTTCAACGGGATGGTCGACCAGCTGTCGCTGTTCACGTCCGAAGTGACCCGGGTCGCCCGTGAGGTCGGTACCGAGGGGACGCTGGGCGGCCAGGCCGAGGTCCCGGGCGTCTCGGGTACCTGGGCGGACCTGACGGACTCCGTGAACGCCATGGCCGGCAACCTCACGACCCAGGTACGGGACATCGCGCAGGTGGCGACCGCGGTGGCGCGTGGCGACCTTTCGCAGAAGATCGACGTGGCTGCCCGGGGTGAGATCCTGGAGCTGAAGGACACCGTCAACACGATGGTGGACCAGCTGTCCTCCTTCGCCGCCGAGGTCACCCGCGTCGCCCGTGAGGTGGGCAGCGAAGGCCGGCTCGGCGGTCAGGCCGAGGTGCCCGGAGTGGGCGGCGTGTGGCGCGAGCTCACCGACTCGGTGAACTTCATGGCCGGCAACCTCACCGACCAGGTCCGCAACATCGCTCAGGTGACCACCGCGGTCGCCAAGGGCGATCTCTCTCAAAAGATCGCCGTGGACGCGCGCGGGGAGATCCTGGAGCTGAAGAACACCATCAACACGATGGTGGACCAGCTGTCTGCGTTCGCGGGTGAAGTCACCCGTATGGCGCGCGAGGTGGGAACGGAAGGCATCCTCGGCGGGCAGGCGGACGTGAAGGGCGTCTCCGGTACGTGGCGTGACCTGACCGACTCGGTGAACTTCATGGCCGGGAACCTGACCGCCCAGGTCCGCTCCATCGCCCAGGTCGCCACCGCCGTGGCGCAGGGCGACCTCTCGCAGAAGGTCCGCGTGGATGCGCGCGGGGAGATCCTGGAGCTGAAGACCACGATCAACACGATGGTCGACCAGCTGTCCGCGTTCGCCGACGAGGTCACGCGCGTGGCCCGTGAGGTGGGTACGGACGGCCGGCTCGGCGGCCAGGCGGACGTGAAGGGCGTCTCCGGTACGTGGCGTGACCTGACCGACTCGGTGAACTTCATGGCCGACAACCTGACCGCCCAGGTCCGCTCCATCGCCGAGGTCACCACCGCCGTGGCCCAGGGCGACCTGACCCAGAAGATCCGGGTGGACGCCCGCGGGGAGATCCTGGAGCTGAAGGAGACCATCAACACGATGGTCGACCAGCTGTCCGCGG
>LJCW01000157.1 GCA_001298555.1 Actinobacteria bacterium OV450 | reverse complement strand
GTGGGGTTCTGGACGTCCAGTGGCGGGCTGCTGGACCTCGGGGTGGAACCCGAGGAGTTGAGCGTGGTGCGTCCGCACGGCTCGTCTGTGCGCCGGGACCGGGTGGTGGCCGTGCTGTTGCCGGTTGAGGAGGCGTTGCCGCTACTGACCCGCTGCCGGGCACTTGGTGCGAACAGCAGTGGGTCAGCTTCGGCCGACAGAGCGCGCAGCAGCGCGGTGTTCTGGGGTGCCGCGTCCGTGCTTGCTCTGGGTTTGCTGGCTCGGGGCCGGGTGCTGCCGGGGGTGTCTGCGGAGGGTTTCGACGCGTGGCGGGTCGGTCCGCTGGACGCTGAGGACCACGAGCGGCTGGGCGCGCTGGCCGCCGCGATGCCGCCCGAGGCCCGTGCCGTCGCGGTGCCTGGCTTGTCGCCTCTTGCGCTTCCGGCGGCCGAGCCGTTGCTCCGGGCCTTTCTGGACGCTGTCGCCGACTCTCTCACCCGCTCTCCCGCTGCCCGTCACGTGTCCGGCGGGGCGCCGTTCGCGGTTCGCGCGCCGCAGTCCGTGCCCGAGCAGCGTGGCTGGGCGGCGGAGGTCGCCGCGGGCCGCGACGCGGGTCTGGCGGTGTCGCTGCGGTTGGAACTGGGACGGGCTGAGTCTTTTCGAGCCGTGGTTCAGCTGCGCAGCCTCGCCGATCCCACCGTCCTGGCCGACGCCGCGGACGTGTGGTCCGGGCGCGCCACGGCTCCTGAGCTGTTCGGCCCGCGAGCCCAGGTGGACACGCTGTTGACGCTGCGCCGGGCCGCGCCCGCCTGGCCCCCGGCCGGGCGTCTGCTGGACGCGGCGGCTCCGACCGGCCTGGACCTGTCTGACGAGGAGGCCCAGGCGTTGCTCGGTGAGGGAGCCGAGAGACTGTCTGCGGCCGGGGTTGCCGTGCACTGGCCCAAGGAGCTGGTCCGTGAGCTGACCGCGCATGGGGTGCTGGAGCCCGCGCGCCGTAAGGGGACGCAGTCGGCGGCTGAGTCCCTCCTGTCTCACGGCGGGTTGCTGGATTTTCGCTGGCGGGTCGCGCTCGGAGACCAGGAGCTTACCGAGGAGGAACTCGAGCTCCTCGTCCAGGTGCACCGGCCGATCGTGCGGCTGCGTGACCGGTGGGTGGTCGTGGACCCGGAACTGGTCCGCCGCTTGCGGCGGGCCGCACAGTCCCAGACGCCCTCGCTGACTGCGATCGACGCCCTGGGCGCCGCGCTGACCGGCTGTGTCGAGGTGGACGGTGAGCAGGTTCAGGTCACCGCGGGCGGCGCGCTGGAGGAGTTGCGGTCCAAGATCGCCGACCCTGAGCCCGGCACAGCTACCGGCACCGGTGCCGCGCACAAGCCCCCGGGTCCGCCGAAAGCGCTGGCCGCGGCCCTGCGCGATTACCAGGTGCGTGGCTTGAACTGGTTGCACCGGATGACCTCACTCGGGCTGGGCGGCTGCCTTGCTGATGACATGGGCCTGGGCAAGACCGTGACCTTGATTGCGCTCCACCTTCGCCGTCAGGAACGAAAAGCCACCGCAGGTCCGACCCTGGTGGTCTGCCCGGCCTCTCTGCTCGGCAACTGGGAGCGCGAGATCCAGCGTTTCGCGCCGACCGCGCCCGTACGCCGGTTCCACGGCCCCGGCCGCGACCTGGAGGGCCTCGATGACGGAGCCAAGGGCGGCTTTGTCCTGACCACTTACGGCACTATGCGCCGGGACGCCGAACGTCTCGCGCGGCAGCCCTGGGGACTGCTCGTCGCCGATGAGGCCCAGCATGTCAAGAACCCGCACGCGCACACCGCTCAGGCGCTGCGCACCATCCCCTCGCGGGGGCGGGTTGCGCTGACCGGTACCCCGGTGGAGAACAACCTGTCCGAACTGTGGTCACTGCTCGATTGGACTACCCCAGGCCTGCTCGGCAGCCTCACCTCCTTCCGCGACCGCTATGCCAAGGCCGTCGAGGGCGACCGCGACGAACCGGCCGCTGGCCGCCTGGCCGCGCTGGTGCGTCCCTTCCTGCTGCGTCGGCGCAAGTCCGACCCGGGCATCGCGCCCGAACTGCCGCCCAAGACCGAGACGGAGCAGCCTGTCTCACTGACGAAGGAACAGGTCTCGCTCTACGAGGCGCTGGTGCGCGAGCTCATGGCCGAGATCGGGGAGAGGCAGGGCATGGCTCGGCGGGGTCTGGTGATGAAGCTGCTCACCGGTCTCAAGCAGGTCTGCAACCACCCCGCGCAGTTCCTGAAGGAGCCGGCGGACGTGAAGCTTGCGGGCCGTTCGGGGAAGCTGGAACTACTGGACGAGCTCTTGGACACCGTCCTGGCCGAGGACGGCTCGGCTTTGGTCTTCACCCAGTACGTGGCGATGGGCCGCCTGATCGAACGCCATCTGGCCGATCGCGGAGTGGAGACCCTGTTTCTGCACGGCGGCACGACCGTCAAGCGTCGTGAGGAGATGGTCGATGCCTTCCAGAGCGGCGAGAAGAAGGTGTTTCTGCTGTCTCTCAAGGCTGCTGGCACGGGCTTGAACCTGACGCGGGCTGGGCATGTCATCCACTACGACCGCTGGTGGAATCCGGCGGTGGAGGACCAGGCCACCGACCGTGCCTACCGGATCGGACAGACGCAGCCGGTACAGGTGCACAAGCTGATCGCGGAAGGCACCGTGGAGGACCGGGTCGCCGAGATGCTCCGCCAGAAGCGGGAACTGGCCGACTCGGTGCTCGGTAGCGGTGAGGCGGCGTTCAGCGAACTGAGTGACAGCGAACTGGCCGAGCTGGTCACGTTGCGAAAGGCAGGATGATGAGCAGGCGTACCCCGTCCAGCAAGAGCCCCGGCCGTACCTTCCAGGCGCTCCCGCCGACCAAGGGAGGCCGCGCGCCGTTCGCCGACTCTTGGTGGGGCCGCGAGTGGCTGCGCGCTCTGGAGGAGTCTTCCCTGGACTCCGGCCGTTTGCAGCGCGGCCGTACCTACGCGCGCGGCGGCGCGGTCGGCCAGGTCACCGTCGCTCCGGGCTCAGCCGTCGCCCCGGTCAAGGGCAGTCGCCCTGCGCCCTACCGTGCCAGGGTGCTGGTGGAGCAGCTGACGGACCGGCAGTGGGACCGACTGCTCGACATGATCGCTGAGCGGGCCGCCAACATCGCCGCCCTGCTCGACGGGGAGATCCCCGCCGCTCTCGCCGACGACGTCGCTGCCGCCGGCGTCCCGCTCCTGCCTGGCCCCAGCGACCTTGATCCCGATTGCAGTTGTCCCGACTGGGGCTACCCGTGCAAGCACGCTGCTGCCTTGTGTTACCAGGTCGCCCGGCTCCTGGACCGCGACCCCTTCGTGCTGCTGCTTTTGCGGGGTCGTGGGGAGCGGGAGCTGATGGATGAGCTAGGCCGCCGCAACACCGCCCGCGTTGCTGCCGAATCAGTGGCGTATGCGGCAACCGCGGGCGCTGTCCCGGCCGCACCCCCAGTCCGGGCCAGCGATCCCGCAGCCGCCGCTTTCGCCTCCCGCATCGAACTGCCTCCCCTGCCCGCGCCGCCTGTGCTGCCAGAGCGGCCCGGCCGCGGGCCCGCGCTGGGTACGGCCGTCCCGGAACCCGGCGTGGACCCGGCCGCGCTCGAACTCCTCGCTGCCGACGCCGCGACGCGCGCCCACCACATGCTCGCCGCAGCCCTCGGCACCCATCATGCCGGCACCGCCCCACCCGTGCCTCTCACCGAGTGGCAGGACGCTGCCCGCCTTGCCGCAGCCCACCCCACCCTGGAGGTCTTCGCCCGGATCGCCTCGAGCTGCGGCCGCACTCCCGGCGAGCTCGCTGCCGCCACCCGTGCTTGGCGGCACGGAGGCGCGGCATCTCTGGAGGTCCTTGAAGAAGCCTGGTCTCCGCCCCCGGCCCTGCTGGAGCGCGCCCGTGCCACGTTGAAGGACGACTGGCCCGATGACATCCCGCTGCCGCGGCTGCGGACCTGGCGCAACCGATGGACCGTCGAAGGCCGCGCCGCGCAGCTTCGCTACGGGCGCGACGGCCGCTGGTATCCGTACACGAAGGACGGCACGGCATGGTGGCCGGCTGGACCTCCCGAGCCTGACCCGGCCGTCGTACTGACGAGCGTCCTGCACCTGGAGGCTTCCTCCCGGGCGCCGGCACTGCAGAGGGTTCCCGAAGGTCACCATGCCTTGGCCAAGCCCGGCGTGCGCCGAACGCGTCGGCCTGCACCGAGTCGATGACGTGCAGTGGGGCGCCTTGGGGCAGAGCTGGACGTAGGTGCAGGGGCAGGGCCCCGGCGTGTGCCCGGCTGCCCCGGCTTGGAGTGGTTGATCGCAGCAGCGGGCCCCGGAAGCAGGTGAACACGGCACCTGGGGATCATGGAGTTCTCTACGCTTCAAGATCCCCGAAGGTGCCGTGTTCGTCCCTCCATCATCTCCTGTAGCTGTTCCCGCGCCTCACGCGCCCTGCCTGGAGGCGCTCGGTGAGGCTGTCGCGCGGGTCCAAGTCCGTTGTCTGGTTGCCAAGTTCGAGTCGGTCACCGACCCGCGAGGGGCTTGCGGGGTGCGTTACCGGATCTCCTCACTGCTGGCCCTGGTGGTCTGCGCGATGACCGCCGCGGGCCACGACTCGATCACCGCGGCGGCGGAGTGGTGCCGGCGTGCGACGCCGCAGGAACTGGCCGCCTTCGGCCTGCCCTACCACCCGTTGCTGGGCCGCTACCGGTCCCGAGCGAGAAGACCCTGCGCAGCGTCCTGGGACGTCTGGATCCCGGTGAGATCAGCGCGGCCGGCTACGACTACCTCCGGCCCTTGCTGTCCGCGCAGCCCCGTCGGCCGGATCCGGTGATGCCCGACGGTGGAACCGAGCGCGAACAGCGCCGGACCCACCGGGCGGCCACCCGTGCCGAGCCAGGGCGCTCCAGGCGCCGGGCGATCGCGGTGGACGGCAAGTGCCTGCGCGGCGCGAAGCGACCGGACGGCAGCCGGGTCTTCGTGCTGTCCGCGGTCCGCCACGGCGACGGCGTCACACTCGCCTCGCGCGAGATCGGCGCGAAGACCAACGAAATCCCCGAGTTCGCACCCCTGCTCGACCAGACCGACGACACGGATCTCGCGGGGACCGTCGTCACCGCCGACGCCCTCCACGCCCAACGCGACCACGCCACCTATCTGCACGAACGTGGCGCCCACTACCTGCTGACCATCAAGAACAACCAGCGGGGCCAGGCCCGTCAACTCCATGCCCTGCCCTGGAAGGACATCCCCGTGATCCACCGCGACGATGCGCGAGGGCACGGCCGCCACGAGCAACGGATCGTCCAAGTCGTCACCGTCGCGGGCCTGCTCTTTCCGTACGCGGCCCAAGTCCTGCGGATCAAGCGCCGTCGCCGTCTCTACGGCGCGAAGAAGTGGTCCAGCGAGACCGTCTACGCCATCACCGACCTGACCGCTGAAGAGGCGAACGCGGCCGAGATCGCGTCATGGGCTCGCGGGCACTGGACGGTGGGAAACCCGTCCACTGGGTCCGAGATGTCGTCTTCCAAGAGGACAAGTCCCAGGTCAGAACCCGCAACGCGCCCGCCGTGCTCGCTGCCGTCCGTGCCCTGATCCGCAGCGCACTCAAGCTCGCCGGATACGCCAACACCGCCGCCGGACGCCGAGCCCATACCGACCGCCCCCGCGTCCTTACTCTCTACGGCATCACATGATCAAACCGGACGAGCCGGGCAAACGCCGGGGCCCTGGGGGGGCACCCCTCTGCTGCCAGGGCGTCACATCACTGGTCAGACGGCCCCCGTAGCTGAATACACGAGGTCCATGCCCAGCTGGCGCGCCGGGGCACGCCGCTGGCCTGGAGCTCGTGCGCCAGCTCATGCGTGAAATGAACGTCAGGCCCCTGTCCGATAAACTCGAGGCCCCTCATCATCCGCTTCCTGGACCGCCTCGCCCGCAGGGCTAATTCATAGTCCTGGCTGCCGCGAGAAGCAGCAGGTCACAGGGGTGTGGCGAACCTTCAGTGCGGCAGTCCCGGGCGCAACGAAGCTCCGATGA
>LJCW01000156.1 GCA_001298555.1 Actinobacteria bacterium OV450 | reverse complement strand
CCTGGTGATCGTGGTCCGCGGAGCCCGGCCGCCAGCCCGCCGACCACGATCACCAGGCCCAGCCACACCGGCGGGCCCGGCACCCCGCCGCCGCAGAGGGCGCCGATGGCGGCCGCGGCGAGCGGCGCGACGCCGGTCAGCAGGCCGGCCCGGCCGGCGCCCACGGCGGCGACGGTGCGGTACCAGAGGAGGAACGCGACCGCGGTCACCATGACGGCGAGGTACCCGGCCGCCGCCCACTGGGCCGGTCCGACGGCCGCCAGGCTTGACGGGGGCTCGGTGCACAGGGTCAGCACCCCCAGCATCACCGTCCCCATCCACACCGCGTGCACCGACACCCCCCACGGCCCGTGCCGCTGCAGCACCGGCACCGCCAGCAGCGTGAAGGCGGCCTCGCAGGCCAGCGCCAGCGCGGCCCAGGCCACCCCGGCGGGGTCGGTGCGGCCCGTCCCTTCCACCAGCACGGCTCCTGCCACGACCACCGGAGCCGCCAGCAGGACCCTGCGACTGGGGCTGCGCCGCTCCAGCAGCGGGCCGACCACCCCGAGGAGGAGCGGTACGGAGGCCACCGCAACCGCGATCACGGCCGGTTCGGCATGCGCGACACCGCGCACGACGGCCACGTTGAACAGGACGAGGCCGGTCGCCGCGATCCCGCCGAGCCAGAGCCACTCGCGGCCGCGCGGCCGCAGGATCCGCACCCGGGCGGCCCGGGCGAGGGCGAGGAGGAGCAGGGTGGCGGCCGCGTAGCGGACGGCCTGGGTGGCGAACAGCGGGGCGTGGACCAGGGAGCGCGAGACGCCGACGCTGCTGCCGACCAGGACCATGCCGAGGGCGCCGGGCGCGAGGTCACGGAGGGAGGTGTTCATGGGGCTCAGCCTCTGCCAGCATTGGACCCGTGGACAGTGCCGAAACGGGTCGAGTCAAGGGGTCCAAAACGGGGGGCTCGGACTTCCTCCAGCTGGACCCGGCGCAAGCACCCGCGGGCCGCCGCACCGACTGGCTCACCGCCCGCATCCGCGCGGCCATCGCCGACGGCACGCTGCCGGTGGGCAGCAGGCTCCCGCCGGGCCGGGTCCTCGCGGCGGAACTCGGGGTCTCCCGGGGCCTGGTCACGGAGGCCTACCGACGCCTGGCGGACGCGGGCCAGGTGGCGGGCCGCGGCCGCGCGGGCACGATCGTCGTGGCCGCCCCGCTCGCCGCGACCCCTTCGGCGCCACCGTCGGCCCCGCCGGTGCCCGGTGCCCCGGCCCTTCAGGGCAGCCCGTTCGCCTCGCCGGCCCCGCCCGCGCCTGGTGCCCCGGGCCTTCCAGGCGGACCCTTCACCCCGGCCGGTCCCGCGGCCCCGGCTGGTCCGGCTGGTCCGGGAGCTCCGGCCGGTCCGGCGGCTGCGGCCGGTACGGGGACCCCGGCCGGTCCGGCGGTTCAGGGCGGAGCCGTCGCCCCCCTCGACCGGGTCCGTTCCGGTGCGTCCCGCGGCCCGGCAGGACCCGGCGGGCCAGCCGGAGCCGGCGCAGCCCCCACCCCCGTCGGCCGGGCCGGAGGGCCGTTCGGGCCGGCCGGGCTCGGGCCCGTCGTCGATGCGCTGCGGGCGGTCCCCGCACGGATCGACCTGTCACCGGGGGTGCCCGACCTCACCGCGTTTCCGCGCACGGCCTGGCTCCAGGCCGAGCGGCGGGTGCTCGCCGGTCTCACCCCCGCCGACTTCGGCTACGGGAACCCGCAGGGCGCACCCGCGCTGCGGTCGGCGGTCACCGGGTGGCTCGCCCGCAACCGCGGGATCCGCGCCGACCCCGGCGAGGTCGTCATCGTCGCCGGCGTCGCCCAGGCGCTGGGCCTGCTGGCGCACGTCCTGCGGGAGGGCGGCGTCCGCACGGTCGCCGTCGAGGACCCCGGCTCGCTCGGGGCCCGGCAGCAGCTGGAGTACGGCCGGCTGGAGACGGTCCCGGTCCCGGTGGACGACGGCGGGCTCGACGTCGGCGCGCTCCGGGCCAGCGGAGCCCGGGCCGTGCTGCTGACCCCGGCGCACCAGTTCCCCACCGGGGTCGTACTGGACGGCGAGCGCCGCCGGGAGCTGCTCGCCTGGGCGGCGGCCGGAGGCCTCGTCGTCGAGGACGACTACGACGCCGAGCACCGCTACGACCGCGCCCCCGTCCCGGCACTGCGCGCCCTGCTGCCCGACGGCGTCTGCTACGCCGGGAGCGTCTCCAAACTGCTCGCGCCCGCGCTGCGCCTCGGCTGGCTGCTCGTGCCGCCCCGCCTGCGCGAGGCGGTGGTGGCCGCGAAGCGCTACGCCGACCTCGGCAATCCGGTCCTCGCCCAACTCGTACTGGCGCGGCTGATGGACTCCGGCGAGCTGGAACGCCATCTGCGTCTGGTCCGGCGCCGTCACCGCCGCCGCCGGGACGCCATGCTCCGGGCGATCGCCGCGCACCTGCCGGGCGCCCGCGTCCACGGAGCGGCGGCCGGCCTGCACCTGATGGTCACCTTCGACGGCGCCGCCTTCGACGACACCGCCCTGGCCGCCGCGGCCCTGGCCCTCGGGGTCAAGGCCCACCCGCTGTCCTGGCACCGCATGCGGCCCGGCCCGCCGGGGCTCGTCCTCGGCTACGCGGCGGGCCCATCGGGCGAACTGGAAGAGGGGATCGCCCTCCTCGGCCGTGCTCTGGGCGGGGTGCCCTGAACCGCCCGCGCAGACGGGGCACGCCGTCACCACTCGGCACCCCCTCGGGAGCCCAGGAAGCGGAACTTTATGCTCGGTGCATGCAGCGCGCGTCCGCCCCCGACATCACCGTGATCATCGCCGTCTACAACGCGATGCCGTACCTGACCGAATGCCTCGATTCGGCACTCGGCCAGACCCTGGGGGCCGAGCGCTTGGAGATCATCGCGGTCGACGACGGCTCCACGGACGGCAGCGGCGCGGAACTGGACCGCTACGCCGCCCGGCACCCGCAGATCCGCGTCCTGCACCAGCCGAACTCCGGCGGCCCCGGCGCCCCGCGCAACCGCGCCCTCGACCTGGCCCGCGGCCGCTACGTCTTCGTCCTCGACGCCGACGACCACCTCGGCCCCGAAGCGCTGGAGCGGCTGCTGGACATGGCCGAGACCCAGGACAGCGACCTCGTGCTCGCCAAGCAGGTCGGGCTCGGCCGGACCGTGTCGCAGAAGGCCCACCGCCACGCAGAGGAGGCCGACCTCTACACCTCGGAGGTCTACCGCTCGCTGCACTCGGCCAAGCTGATGCGCCGCCAGGTCATCGAGGACGCACACCTGCGCTACCCGGAGGACCTCTGGTACGGCGAGGACCAGGTCTTCGTGACCGAGGTGTTCCTGGCCGCCGGGAAGATCTCCGTCGTCGGCGACTACGACTGCTACTTCCTGCGCCGCCGCGACGACGGCCGGAACATCACCTCCCGCCCCCGGACCGCGGCGGAGACGGTCGCCCACATCGAGCGCGTCATGTCGCTCGTCGCCGAGCGGGTCCAGGACCCCGTGGGGCGGCGCCGGATGCTCGGCCGGCACTTCCGCAGCCTGCTGCGCACCGCGTTGCGCCCGGCCGTCGAGGCCCGCCACGAGGACCCCGGCTTCACCGCCGAGGTGTACGACCGGGCGCGGGAGCTGGTGCAGACGTACTGGCGCCCGGACATGGGCGGCGAGCTGCCGCGGATCGACTGGATCCGGCTGTACGCGTTCGCCTGCGGCCCGCTGGCCGCCTTCGAGCAGCTGATGGAGTACGAGCCGGCGCAGGAGCCGGCGCCGCAGGAGCTCGTCGAGAACGGCCGCGTGTACCGCTGCTACCCGCTGTTCCGGGATCCGGCGGCCGGACTGCCGGACGTGCTCTTCGACGTGACCGACCTGCTCAAGACGCAGCACCGGCTCTCCTCGCTGACCTGGACAGGTGGGCGGGTACGGCTGACCGGCCACGCGTACATCCAGTCGCTCGGGACCGGCCGCACGGGGAGCGAACTCCTGCTGCGGGCGCGGGAGACCGGCGACGAACACCTCGTACCGGCCAAGCCGCTCCCGGCGCCGGAGCTCACGGAGGTGGACCCGAAGCTGATCATGGCGGGCTTCCTGGCCGAGCTCGACCTGGCCACGGTGGCCGACGGCGGCCCGATCCCGCCGGGCACCTGGGACTGCTTCCTGAACGTCCGCGCGGAGGGGGTCACGCGCACCGTCCGGCTGGGCCGCAGGCACGCACCGGAGCTGGACCGCACGGCCCGCCGCGCCAAGGTCCTGGCCCGCGACCCGGGCGGCGCCACGGAGCTCGCGGCCGTCGCCTTCTTCACCGCCTACGGGAACCTGAGCTTCGAGGTGGTCCGCCGGATCCCGCTGCCCGCGGTGTGAGGGCAGACGCCGCAAAAAGTTTTTCGCAATCGGCGGCAACCTCCAGGGGGGTCGCGCGTCGTGCGGGGGTGAAGGGCGTCGTTCCGCGTCCTTCCCGACCGTGACCCGACCGTGGAGAACCACTGTGATGAACCTGAAGCGCGTCCCCCTGACCCTCCGTCGGGCGGCCGTCACCGCTGCCGCCGCCGGGGCGGTCGTCGCGCTCGCCGGGCCCGCCCTCGCCGCCTCGGGGGCCTCGGCCACCCCGTCGCCCGTCCCCAGCGCGCCGTCGAGCGCCGTGCCCACCCCCTCGCACAGCGTTCCGCCGACGTCGGCGCCGAGCGCCCGGCCCGCGCCGTCGACCAGCCTTCCGCCGTCGGCCGCGCCGAGCGTCCAGCCCAGCGGCCGGCCGAGCGCGGAGCCCAGCGCGGCCCCCTCGGCGAACCCTTCCGCGGCCCCCTCGGCGAGCCCCTCCCCGGCCGGTGACGAGCTCGCGCACACCGGATCCTCCGCCGCCACCGCCGCCATCGGGGCCGGGGCCGCCGGTCTCGTCGCAGCCGGCGCCGGCACCCTGTACGCCGTCCGGCGCCGCGCCAACGGCTGAGGAATCACGTGCACCACCTCGCTCCACCCATGCCTTCCGCACGCCCCGTCACGCTCGGCCTCGGCCGGGCGTGGCGGGGCTTGTGGGCGTCGGTGCTGCGCCGCGAGCGCGCCACCCCGCCGACGCCCGCACAGCCCCTCGGCGCCGGCCCCCGGTACGGGTACGGCCCCGGGTCCGCGTACGGGGCCGAGCCGCGCGGGGACGCGCCGCAGCCCACCGTCACCGAGCTCTACCACGCCCACCGGCTGCGCATGGTCCGGCTGGCGGTGCTGCTCGTCGACGACCTGGCCACCGCCGAGGACGTGGTCCAGGACGCCTTCACGGCCCTGTACCGGCGCCATGGGGAGCACATCGGCGAGGTCGACAACGCGCTGGGCTATCTGCGCACCGCCGTCGTCAACACCTCCCGGTCCGTGCTGCGCCGGCGGCGCACGGCCCGGGCGTGGACCCCGCCCACGGCGGCCGACATCCCCTCCGCGGAGGACCACGTCGTCATCGACGAGGCTCACCGCGAGGTCCTCGCCGCACTCGGCCGACTGACCCCGCGCCGTAGGCAGGTCCTCGTACTGCGCTACTGGGCCGACCTCAGCGAGGCGGAGATAGCGACCACCCTCGGGATCAGCCGGGGAGCGGTGAAGTCGAACGCGAGCCGCGCCCTGGACGCGCTGGAACGGACCCTGGAGGGACGGATATGACGCACGGCGAACACCCCGCCGAACGCCTCGTCGAACGCAGGCTGCGCCAGGCCCTGGACGCCCGCGCGGCCGGGGTCACGATCCGCGCGCTGCGCCCCGCGGACCCGCCGGGTCCGCACGCCCGGCGGCTGCCCGCGGCGCGGCTGCGGCTGAACCTGCGCCGGTTCGCGCTGCCGCTGGCGGGACTGGCCGCGGCCGCCGCCGCCGTGGCCGGCTACCTCGTACTGGGCCCGGACGCGTCCCCGGCCCGCCCGGTGCCGCCCGCCTCGCCGCCCGAGTTCACCGGCCCCGGTCCGACACCGGGCTCGGGCACCGGGACGCCGACCCCGTCGGTGCAGCCGTCCCCGCTGCCGTCCAGGCCCCCCGGCACCCGGTCCGCCCAGGCGCCCTCCCCGACGCCGACCCCGTCGGGCCCCCACTCGGCGCAGCCGTCGAGTTCCCGGCCCCCGTCCGCGAGCCCCTCACCCCCGCCCCGCCCCCCGTCCCCCAGCACCAGCCCTTCCGGGACCTAAGGGCTGTCCCGTGATCCCCGGTGGATCGGCGCGGGGAGTCGGATGCGGTGCACCGCACGGCGGAGGGCGTCCGCATACACGCCCGCCGGCGGGCGTGTA
>LJCW01000155.1 GCA_001298555.1 Actinobacteria bacterium OV450 | reverse complement strand
GTTTGGCGCATACGATCTCAAGTCGACTGGCCCGCTACGGGCCAGTCGCGTTGCGGCCTGGAGGCTGGCAGTGGGTAGCCCGCCCACAGCAGCTTTGGTGCTGCGGGCTCGGGTCATGTCGGCATGGGCCAGAAGACTGTGCGACGGGAGATGCCCGGCTCTATGCCGCGCGGCTGGTCGTGGATGCGTCGCTGCGCACCGCTCTTTCGCCGTTGACGCAGACATGGCGCGGGCGAGCGGGCTCAACATGAACTGCTCGCGATCATTGTCGTGAAATCCTTTGATCGGGTCTCAGGCGCCTAGATAGAGCGGGCGCACGCCGCAGCATCTTAAGGTGTGAATCCGCGATCTAAACGACAAGCGACCGCGCTTAGGCGCCTTTCATCCACCTGGCCGTAGCTTCGGGCGTGCATGTCGGAACCGGCTTGGTTCCTGTCCTCCTGGCAGGCGTTTGTACGTGCACGGCCGCCAAGGCTGCAACCGCTAGAAGCAGTACAGGACACGGGAAGCATCGGCAATCTCGCCCCCCTCGACGGGTTCTGGAAGCAGCCCTCTAACGCATGGCACTCTGCGAGCCCACTCGCTCAGCAGCTCCGATAGTCGGGTCAATCCGATCCGGAGCTACGCGGGGTCAATCAGATGCACGCTAATGCGCCTCACGATTCTGGATTCACTCCGAGGCTGAAGTACTCGCCCCGACAGGCCCTGGTGCCGTCATAAAGCCACGGGGCGCGCTGCGGGTGTGCGCTGACCAAAGGGCTGTCCCGTAGTCCCCGGCGGGCGCGCGACGCCGGCTGCGGTACCTCGCCGGGTTGTCGGTACACCCGAATACGACCGGTATGAGGGCACCCCTCCGCCTTGCGGCACACCGCATCCGACGCAGCGCGCCGACTCGCCGGGATTAGGGGACAGCCCTTTGGATCCGCCACATGAGTGGAACCGGGCCACCTGCCCTCGTGCCTGTTCGTTACGGCGCAATTGATCTCTACTGTGGTGCGATACGAGTCCGACTCGCCAAGGCAGATTCTCCACTTGAAGCCATGCGGAATACGCCTGCCACCTGGCAGAGCCGGATGGTTCTGAACCACTGCACCAATTGTCCAGGAGAATAGCAAGCACTCGGTCGCCGCAACGCCGTAAGGCAAGCGGCTTCGATCGGTGCTGACTGACGTAAGTTTGACTGACCCATCGCGCCCCGTGGTCGTTGGGAGCCTCTACCGAACATCGAGCCTTGGCAGTTGGGTCACGATGAACCCACCCGTGTAGGGAGAGGACTGCGGCGGACGTTTCCAGAGGAGACTATGCATTTCGCACGGCCGCTGATCACTAACACTCGATAAACGGCCACGACTCAATATGACCTAATAGCAGGAGCACTTCATGACTACCCCTCGCCGCTATGCTGTGAGCTCCGAAACCGACATCTCCAAGTGTGACTCCCTTACCGTTATTCGTTGCAGCTCTGCTCCGGTCGACGGCGCGCCGTGTTCACCTTCCCGACGCAAGGCGGCTTCTTCTATCGATTGCTCGTCAACTCCATTTTTTTCTCTTCCCTGTGACGGAGTGTGTAAGATTTCTCCAGGGTCCACTAAGGTTGCAATCGGCTTGGGTGCTGCCTCAACAGGCGGAGTCGCCGTGGACGATGCAGGGCACGCCTACGTCACCAGCTTCTATTCAGGTTCACTCAACAGAGTGGACCTGAACAGCGGCCAAATTAGCGAGACAGCCAACCTCGGGCAGGTGAACTCGGTCGCTTTAGACGGACGGGGTTCCGCCTTCGTTTCGAATTTATACCGAGGAATGCTTTATAGGGTGGATCTGAGTACGGGACTTACCACTGCAGTGGCTGGCTACATGGAGTACCCCTCCGACGTGGCCGTTGATGCCACCGGACGACTCATCTACATCCTCTCGACACTTGGGCGGATCTACCAGGTGGACGCGAGATCGGGAATTCGTACTGAAGTCGTCTCCGGATTGAATGACCTATGGGGGCTTGCCTTAAATGGGCGAGGAAGTGCATATGTGACCTCAAGCGATGGAAAGCTCCTCAGGGTCAAACTGGGGACAGGGGAGGTGACTGAGATTGCTGCAGGGCTTGGCGACGCATATGGGATCGCACTTGACGGGAGGGGTAACGCCTACACTACAGCTTTCACAGAGGGTTTGCTGATTAGAGTCAACTTGGCTACTGGGAGAGTCATGCAAGCAGCCTCCGGACTCGGAAATCCCTTCGCGCTTGCCCTTGATAGTCAAGGTTCCGCCTATGTGGTCAACACTCATGGAATCCTGTGGAAAGTCAAGGGCGTAACCGCAAAGGTGTAAGTGTGTCAATCCAAAGCATTTGGCATACTCGTTCAATTAATATTGAGTCAGCGGGCAGTCCGGCTCTCAGTGGGAAAGGGCCAGTACGACAAGGTTTGCACGGCCGTGCATGCGTTAGACGCTTCTTCTTCCGTATGAAAACCTCGAAGGCCCTAGGCGACTGCCGCGGAGACGGTTTTCATCACGCCATGCATGGATCCCCGAATGCAGAATTTTCTATCGACGCGCAGGCCATCTGGCCACATGGCGTTTCTTAAGTCCTAAGGTGACTTGCAGATCATTCACGGAAAAAGCATCAGGCATGCCCAATAGTGGTTCTGAGTCATGTCTTTCTTTGCCTTTCTTCCTTAGGAATATCTGCTCGCTGACGAGGTTGCCGAAAGTGGTCGCCAGCACGTGTAGGAGCGGGATTTTAGAATCGCCCGGCGAAGAGAGTGAAGCCCGACCATGCCCCGAGTCGACCCACGTTCGCATCATGCCGCCATCTCACCGCCTTCCCGATCAACCTGCGTCACCCTTCGCGCAGAGCCTCAGTCGGCGTCCGTCGCGCGGACAATCGTCAAGGAGCTTCTTAGAAGCTCCAGCCTGGAACTCGCAGCTGAGGCAGCGGATGCAGCATTCGTTGTCGTAACGGAACTCTGCACGAACGCTGTCGTCCACAGTAACGCCACTACGATCCTGCTGGCACTGGAAATTAGGGACGGAGACTTGTGGGTCGACGTCACAGACAACGGATTTTCCCATCGCAACATTCACGAGCGTTCAGTGTCGGAGCTAGATGAGAACGGAAGGGGACTTCTACTGGTACGCAAACTATCCCGGGCCTGGGGAAAGCGCACATCCCGTCTGAGTACGCACGTATGGGCTGTCCTTCCCCTTACCCTCCAGGCCTGGTGAGCAGCTGGACTGATGCGAGAGATCGGCAAAGGCAAATTATGGTACATTCCTGACGGCGCATACTGAGCGCTCTTTTAGTGGGCTCTCTCTGGTGGGGATTGCTTTGGCTTCCTGGTTGGGACAGGCGGGCCGCGGCGCGCGTGGTGGAAGACCTTCCAAGTCCTCAGTTGTGCGATGCCGCGTTCGACGGCGTAGCGGAAACCGGAGTGGGGCCGGTTGACCGACCTCTGTGGGGCCCCGAGGTATGTCTGGGGCAGGGCTGATTCAAAGTCACCGGCTGGCCGCATCGTCGCAGGTCAAGGCGCTGAGCCCAGACGCACCATTGACGCCGAGCTGATGATCAGTCAGGCGACGTCATGCAGCGAAGCGACGTTGACCTGCATAGACGGCGACTTGGTCGCATGTCCGGCTCAACGAGACGAGTCGGCTCGCCACGACTTTGAATCAGCCCTGGGGTCGGCGCTGTGACGCGCCTCGTCGACGATGCGGTCCACGCGCAGACGGCTGGCGGGCTGCCCAAGTCGTTGGAAGAGCAACTGGACCACGCCGGCGCTAGGACGGCCAGGCCGAGCACGTTGCCTGTCGTCAGCAGCAGTCCTGCGACCACGTTCCCGTCCGGCCGGGCGTGCCGACGCTTCCGGGGTGGACTCAGGTGGGTGGGGCCGTGTAACTCGCCCCAGCCAGCGCTCACGACGCCGTCTTGCCGGTGGTGAGTTCGGCCCAGACCTGCTTGCCGGTCCGGAACCGCTTGCTGCCCCACCGGGTGGCGAACTGGTCGACGAGCTGGAGCCCGTGGCCGGACTCGGCCTCGTCTTCGGGGGTGTGGGTCGCGGGGGCGGGGAGGGTGCGGCTGGTGTCGGTGACCACGATCCGCACGTGGTCGGAATGGCGGGTGACGGAGACGCCGATCCGGCGGGTGTGCGTGTGCTGGACCGCGTTCGCGACGAGCTCGGAGACGATCAGCCGCGCATCGTCGACCAGGGCATCGAGGCCCCAGGTGCGCAGGCAGAGGGTGACGTCTCGTCGGGCGCGGGCCGGGGCGGTGTCGCGGGGCGTGTAGCCGTCGCTGTAGCGCTGGGGGCCGGTGGGGGCTGCTTTCACGTCTTCCGCCAGGACGCCGGTCACCGGGCGGCCCTGCCGGCGTGGTGGCCCTGTATGGCGCGGGCGGCGAAGGCCGGTCGGTGGGTGCGGGGTGTGCGAGTGGTGCTCTGGCTCATGGGTGGCCTCGGCGAGTTGGGAGCGGGTGTGGGGTGCGTGGCCTCGGGTCCCCGACGGGGGGGCGGGGACACGAGGCCAGCGGGCCGGGCCATGCTCGAACCCGGCCGTTCTGGGGCCGCGACTCCCACCTCAGCGTGATCATCTGCTGACACTTGGTCACGGCTTCACATTGGAAGAATGCACCCGATGACGCATGCCTGCAACCATTGCAACCAAACTCCCAACGATTGGAGGGATGTTCGATCGACTTCCGATCCCCGGGACGGGCAGACTGACCCGGCAAGAGGAAGCCGCACCCCCGGAGGGGGAAGATCCGCCCCCTGCATCGACCTGCCAGCCCGCAGAGAGGTCCAACTTCCCGTGCCCACACCGCCGCTTGTGCAGACCGTGCGCAGACGCCGTCTCGGCAGCGCGCTGCGAACCTTCAGGAAGAACGCCGGCTTCAACACCTCCGACAGCGCCGCCCAGGCCGTCGGCTGGGACGCCAGCAAGATCAACCGGATCGAGAACGCCAAGGCCCACCTGCCGATCAAGGACGTCAAGCCGCTCCTGCAGGCCTACGGGGTCACCGACGAGACCGTCGTCACCGCGATGGAGGAGCTGGCTCGGGACGCCAACAAGGTCGGCTGGTGGAGCAACTACGGCGACCTGCCCGAGACCAACTACAAGGACTACATCGGCCTGGAGGAGGACGCGGAGGACACCCGGATCTACCGCCCCGAGGTGCTCCCGGGCCTGCTGCAGATCCCGCAGTACGCCCGCGAGATCATCACCGCCACCGCCATCACCCGGACCGCGGACGAGGTGTCGGTGCTCGTGGAGATGCGCAAGAAGCGGCAGGCCATCCTCACCGACACCAGCAGGCCGGGCGGACCTCTCAAGCTGTGGGCCGTCATCCACGAATCGACCCTGCACTACCGGTCGGCGACTCACCCCTCGCTGATGCGCGAGCAGCTGCGGCACCTGCTCGACATGGCCGATCTGCCCAACATCACCCTCCAGGTGATGCCGATACTCGCCACCCCTCACCCCGGGATGGCGGGCCCGTTCCACATCGTCCGGTTCCCCCACCCCTGGCCCACCGTGATCAGTCTGGAGACCCTGCGCGGTGGGTCCTTCGCCGAGGGCACCGACGACGTGAAGGTCTACGAGGCCGCCTTCGAGCGGATCGTGGCCGCAGCACTCCCCGTCGACGACTCACGGGAGAAGATCAAATCCACCATGGAGAAGTCATGACCGACACGACCAGGCTGTACGCCACCGACCTTCCCGAAGCGGAATGGCGCAAGTCGTCGTTCAGCGACGCCGGCGAGCAGTGCGTCGAGATCGCCGACGTCCGGCCCACCCGCGGCTTCATCGCCGTCCGCGACTCGAAGAGGCCAGCGGGACCGGCCATCGCCTTCACCCAGGCCGCCTTCACCGCGTTCCTGCCGCACGCGACCCACGGTCAAGCCGCAACCGCCTGACCAGCCGCTGAACGGCCAAGGCTCGGATTCCCCCAGCCCGCAGCGGGGGGAATCCGGGCCTTGCCTGTATGGCGATACCCAGTCGGCTCGCCGTCAGCGCCGGATGACCGGCTTCGGCAGCAGTGTGCTCAGCAGCTGGGCCGTCTCGGCCTCCATATCCACTCCCCCGCCGAGACCTTCGTTGATCTTCGCCAAC
>LJCW01000154.1 GCA_001298555.1 Actinobacteria bacterium OV450 | reverse complement strand
GTGAACAACAAGACCAAGCTCATCAAGCGCCAGATGTACGGCCGCGCGAGCTTCCCCCTCCTCCGCCACCGCATCCTCCTGGGCTGACCCACACTCCGTCACCACCGACTACGGAACAGACCCGTTCACTGGACAGACCCGTCAGAGGTCCCATACGAGTTCTGGTTTGAGTAGGAGGAGCCGAAGGTTGTCAGTGCCGACCCGTACGCGGTGTGAGGCAATGCGATCTTTCTGGCTCAAGTTACGGTGGATGACGCCGGCTTGTAGGAGAGCATCGGGCAAGGTGCGGTCAGCGAAGCTGTTCACCCTGGGATCGCCACTAGTCTTGAGGAGCATGTTGAGATTCCGGGTGGTTACGCCGAGGGCCGGCCCTCGTTGGGGCAACCAGTACAGGGCGGGACCCTTGCCGTCCCAACACTTCCCATCGCGTTTGTACGTGACTCCTTGGTCCTGCTCGTTTTGTCGCGGTACGGTGGGGCCGACGACGCCCTTGGCATCACGAATGTGAGCTCGCTTGTAGAACAGAGACTTACGCAGGACTTCACCGACAGCAGCGGCAACATTGCCGTGAGCGGTGCTTTGCTCGTCCATCCTTGAAGCCTGTTTGGCCAGTGACTGCGCCAGCGGCGCGGCGACGATGTTCACAAGTTCGGCCATGTGGAGACCAGCGGCAGCTGCGACCAAGCCAAGGCCAGACAGCATCGCAGATGCGGCGCTGACCACCCCTTCCATGGTGTCACTGCGCTCCGGCAGTGCCCTGTCCACGTACGGCGCGAACATCTGGAGCGCTTCCGACTCAAGCCGTGCGAGATAAGCGCAGGGATCATCGCATGCGTGCAAGTCCGCGATGATCTGGTCGCCGATGGTCCGGAGCGGGATGCTCAAGCTCTCACCACCGCCGTTCTTGTACCACCGCCAGTCGACCTCGCCTCCCTCTCGGGAGAGATATGCAACGACGGAGCGGCGGTAGAGGGACTCCTGCATGGTGGGCGGCAGCATCTGGGCGGCGATGACGGGGATGGACCGGACCCGGTTGCCGAGCTTCGCCGACAAGTCCCGGTTGCGGCGCCCCTTGATCTCAGTTCCGTTTCCCGCTGCGCGGATCACGAACTCGAGCTTTTTCTCCATCTCACGCACCTCGGTGGCTGACGAGACATGAGTGAGGGGGATGTCGTCGAGAAGGATCGGCATGTCGCCTTCGAAGTCGACGGCACACTCGATATCAGTGACCGTGCTGCTCATGCCCTTGGTCGGCACAGGAGGCCAGGGGTTGGGGCGCGGCGTTAGAAGGAGGCTCCGGGCGGTGTTTGCGGCGGATGTCTTGCCAGAGTTTGGCTCGGCGTCGAAGACGAAGGTCGCCGCCAGAGGGCGCAGCGTATGGGCTAGGGATCGGGCTCCAACGGAGAGAGCCATCATGGGAGCCCAGCCGTGGGACGCGATGTTCTGGAGAGCATGCTGGCACTCGCTCCGCGATGCGGATCGGTCCAATGGAGCCGCAGCCTTGCGCAGCGCTTCGGGAGCGCCGATAATCCGGACGAGGCGGCCGCGGGGATATGTACGGCCATCAGCGTACACGTACGTGAGTCCTACGCCGGGTAGTTGGTGCCAGCCTGTGTGCGTGACCACTGGTGTGCGGGGCAGCCGCTTGCCTTGGTCGGTGATGATGTTGATGAGCACTTCACGCGTTGCGCGGGAGGCCGCGCCGCTGTCGTCGCTGAAATCATTCCAACCGTCAGCGGTACGCAGGTCGGCGAGACTCTTCGTCAGGGTGTCGGCGCCAATCGTGATCGTATAATAACGACCGGCGGATTTGCCGTCGTCGCCTAGGACAACCAGGCGTTCTGAGACGTACGGTGCCCAGTCCAGGACGAGCTCCCAGCTGACTTCCCTGCCGCGGCGTGCTTTCCAGACGGCGCCTTCAAACTCACCAGCCTCGTACCGCCAGCCTCCGGATCCGATGACGGGCAGGCCTGGAGCATATGCAGTCTCGCTCTCCTCGTCCTGGTCGCCGGCATGAAGTCGTGCTCCAGTCATGAAGGACTCGTTTGGCGCAGCGGCAGAGGACTGACCCGGATCGGGCAAGCGGGCGCCGCCGGGGTGATCTGCAAATGACGCGCCCTGCCCGGATGTGCCTTCGATGCGACGGATGCCCAGCTCGGCTGCATCCAAGCCGAGGGCCGAAAGGATAGCCTCCTGGGTACATTGCGGGACTCCATGACAACCGATGCGCAGCCCGTCGTCCTCGCCGAGCAGCGTTTCCCGGCTGGCTAGAAGGTGTGCTGTGCCTCGATGCTTCGGTGCCGGACAGCGGGCCTTGAGCTGCGACATGCTGACAGCCCGAGGCGCGCAACCCGCCCGCTCAAGGGTGCTAAACAGCTGTTCATAAGCCGACACGCGGTGAGGAGCCAGCGGATGCGCCGTCATGCTGCGACCTCGCCGAAGTAGACCCGAGGAGCACTGATTGCCTGCGCTTTGACGATCTCTTCCAGGGGCTCAATCGCCTTGAGGCAGTCCCACAAGTCGGCACTTGGGAAAGCCGACCATCCCGACCCCTGGGCGAGGTCAACTCCATCGAGCGTAGCTACGCGGCGGCCGACGCGCACGGTGTAGTACTCACGGCGAGGCTGACCCTCATCGTCGCGCGCGATCAGATGTGCGAGCACCTCGGGGCACCATGTGAAGACCCGTTCTAGGCCTCCGCAGTAGGTTGTCCAGATTCCGCCGTCAGCCCGTGTAGTAGGGGGCCGATACCACCACCCAGGCGCCTGGGGCACCTTCAGGAAGGCTGGCCGAGGGGTGTCCTGACCAAAAGTTTGCTTAGCCGGCGAGAAAACACTGCGCAAATCGGCGCGCTGGTACTCTCGGATTGCCCGAGCCATGGGTACTCTCTCTTTCGCGGTATCAAGTTCACGACATGACCGGCCAAGGGCACGACAGGTCTGATTCGAAGTCAGCCCTGCGATGCTGTTGGGTCAGTCGATGAGCTTCACGAGGCCCGGGATCTTCTTGGCGGGAGTGAACCGGGCCTCAACTGTGTTTGCAGCTAGGCAGCCGCAGTCTCGTGCGCTGCCTCCCAACGGGCTCGCATGATCTCCCAAACGAGCGCCTGGAGTTCCTGCGCGGCCCTGATGACCGCCTGGGGGTTCTCGGCGATGGCGCGGGCCGATCGCTCAGTGAGCAGCCCCACTGACATCGCCGCAGCCATCCGCATCCCATTCTCGGCCGAGATGCCCCGCCGGATGTGGTGCCCGGGGACCCCCGCGGCGGACGCAACGGATGCGACGGTCGGCCTCGTGACTGCCCCTGACATCTGGGCAATCTCCGCGGCCGTCAGGCCCAGACGCCGATCGGGGCCCCGATGCGTTGAGGACTCCACCGGATCTCCTACTCATTCGCTGAAAAATGATCAGACATCAACTTAGCGCGTTCTTACCAACTGTAAGACGAGACACGCCGACTCAGACCAAATTCACTAGATCGGTGCACCCGGCTACGGCGTGAGAGCGCATCGGCACCCCTCGGCGAGAAGGGCACGGCCGCTGGCAGCCGGGGCCGCGTGATGGTCGGACTCCCTCGGGGAGTGGGCTCATCCAGGCAGTTCCAACCGTGATGGGGCGCTGGCATGCCGATCGATGGAATGTTCGTTGCCCGTCGTTCAAGTGTAACTAGGACGGAAATTCCCATGGCTGCTGAGCCAGATAAATGCGTGCCACGAGAGACACACAGCGGACAACGGCTGGCGGTGAGCATGAAAGTGGCTTCCAGGCCGGATGCTTGGCTACTTAATATTGCGGAAACGATTCGAGCTGGCGGCGGATTCGGGAGGCCTGTTCCCTGCGCTGCCAAGTGCTGTGCCAGGCGGTTAGCCTGGAGTGGCCGCAGGGGATGAAGAGGCACCTGACTGCAGGCTGCCGACCGGAGTCACGCGCTGCATCGCACCCCCGCGCGGTGGCGTGTCGATGGCTCGGTCCCTGCTGCAGCTGCAGCTGCAGCCCAGCTCCTCCGATACCGCTCGTCAAATGCCGCTGCGTCGTCAGCCTCGTGGAGGAAGCCGATTCACCTAGCGAGGGGTGGCTTGTACGGACTGCCTCACAGACCGCCTTGTGAAGGTGACTCTCTTGTGGACCGCCCTAGGAGAGACGACTTGGAGATGTTCCCGTTCCTCTTGGGAAAATGTCATGGTGTACCCATGCGTACATGGCAGTGTGAACTGCGCTGTTCCCGTTGTTCCAGTGTTCCCCGTCACGTCGCCAAGGGATCCTGACTTGTGCTCAGCGTCCCCAGGGAATGGCCAGTCAATGAGGCCCTTCCGTCCCCACACTGAAGGGAAGGCCTTTCCAGCCCTTGAGATCTCAGATCCTCGGCTGTGGGCGTTGCCCGTCCGCCTCAGCTCATAGCGCCAGACAAGGTGCCAACGCCAACGCGTGCCGGCAACTGCAGCAACCCGTCTCGGTCACCGGCCCCCTAGCGCCACTTCCGGCGGTGAGCAAGTCGCCCGCAACCCAAGGGCAGGAGAGTTGACGAATATGATGGATAGTCGATAATCATTTCCCTAGTGCTGTGGTCGGAAAGGTTTGCCGCGTGACGGGTCAGCGAGCTTGTTCAACCCGCCCACCGATTGGGTGGCTCGCCTGTCCGCAGGACACAGGCACTCAGACTGGCTGCTTGAAACTTGGGTTGAACAAGCTCAGTGTCCGGTCAGTCCATCGGTGGCGGCAGGCCCGGTGAGCGGTTGGCTCAGGCCGGGTTCGGTCCCGCAGCCCGGCGCCCAGGCGCCATGGTGGGCGAGGCGCTGCTCGTCGTGCTTGAGGAGAAGCTGGTCAAGAGCGCCGCTCGCGCATGGCTGGCCGGAACGGCGGTGGACGCGGGCCAGGAATAGGACCCTGATCGACCGGCGGGTTTACACGCCGATGACGCTGGGGGCGTCATCGAGATCTGGGCTTGCTTCGCTTTGACGGACATCCGGGATCAGGGGTTTCAGCCCGTGAGAGAAGGGGAATGGCGCGGCTTCGCCGATCGTTCATACCGGACTTCAAGGCGGAGATCGTGGGGCTCGGCCGGCGCGGGAACCGATCCGCTAGGCCAGGTCGCCAAGGACTTCGATCTGACCGACACAGCGGCCCGCGACTGGGTCCGCCAGGCCCAGGTTCGTCGCGGGTGAACGAGACAGCCTGGCCAGCAGCGAGCGCGAGGAACTTGCGGTTCTGCGGCGGGAGGACCGCAGGCTGAGAGAGGGCGTGGAGGTCCTCAAGCGTGCGACGGCTTTCTTCGCGACGGAGACCCGGTGAACGTGCACCGTTCATCGAGGCGGAGAAAACCGCAGGCCACAACGTCAAACGGACGTGCGAGCTTCCCATGGTCTCCCGGACGCCTACTACGCCCACCGCAACGTCAGCCCTGGCCCGTCCTTTAGGGCAAAGGCGCCGGTTGCGGCGGCCGACGAGTGGCTTGTCAGATGCGGCAAGCCCCTTGACCGGCCGGCACCGACGGCGCCGGCCGCACCACCATCCACCGACCCGCACGCAGTCACCCGTCCTGACCCGGTCCTTCGCAACTTCCAGCCCGACCCGACAGCCATCGACACCCGCTGGTGCGGCGACGACACCCACATCGCCACCGACCAGGGCTGGCTTTATCCGGCGACCATCATCGACATCGCCTCCCGACGCGTCATCGGCTGAGCCACAGTCGACAATCTGCGAGCCGAACTCGTCGTCGACGCCCTGTGGGCTGCCTACCGAACCCGCCGTCCGCACGGCCCGGTGATCTTCCACTCCGACCGAGGCTGTCAATACGCCAGCCACGAACCCACCATCCTGGCAATAGAATTACGCCCCCCTGTCGGTCGGACGCACGGGTCAATGCTGGGATTATGCTCTTGCAGAATCGTTATTCTCAACTCTGCAGAACGAGCTGGGCGACACTGAGCCTTTCCCAGTAATGGATCATCGCGGTGCGTGATCGTTCAGACGGTGCGGGCGTACTCGAGTTGGAGCAGGACGAGGGCTGCGGCGGCGATCTCTGTGATGCGGCT
>LJCW01000164.1 GCA_001298555.1 Actinobacteria bacterium OV450 | reverse complement strand
TGTCGCAGGTTCTTGAAGACTGACCCCCGGGAGACTTCCGAAAGTTGACCCCCCTTGTCGATCATGGAGGGTGCTAAAGGTGGAGGACTGGGCCGAGATACGCCGTCTGCATCGAGCAGAAGGCGTCCCCATCAAGGAGATCGCGCGGCGGCTGGGGGTGGCCCGGAACACCGTCCGGGCGGCGTTGTCCTCAGACCGGCCGCCCAAGTACGAGCGGGCGCCTCGCGGTTCGATTGCCGACGCGTTCGAACCACAGATCCGGGCTTTGCTGAAGGAGTGGCCCCGGATGCCGGCCCCGGTTATTGCCGAGCGGATCGGCTGGCGGCATTCGATGTCCCCGCTGAAGAAGCGCCTGGCCTTGCTGAGGCCAGAATATGCGGGAATCGACCCGGTGGACCGTATCCAGTACGAGCCTGGGGAGATCGCCCAGTGTGACCTGTGGTTTCCTGAGACGAAGATTGCAGTCGCCGCCGGGCAGGAACGCATGTTGCCGGTCCTCGTCATGACATTGGGATTCTCCCGCTACCTCTCAGCGGTAATGATCCCGTCCCGGCAGGGTGGCGACATCATGTCGGGGATGTGGTCGCTGATAAGCGCGATCGGGAGGGTCACGAAGACGCTGGTCTGGGACCGTGAATCTGCGATTGGCGGAACGGGCAGGGTGACGGCGCCCGCGGCCGCGTTCGCAGGGACGCTGGCCACCCGGATCCAGCTCGCACCGCCCAGGGACCCTGAATACAAGGGAATGGTCGAGCGGAATAACCAGTATCTGGAAACGTCGTTCCTGCCTGGCCGGCGGTTCATCTCGCCGCAGGATTTCAACAACCAGCTAGCCGATTGGCTGCCGCGGGCCAATGCTCGAACAGTTCGCTCCATTCAGGGACGCCCCGCCGATCTGCTGGAGACCGACTATCTGTCGATGCTCCCGCTGCCGCCCGTCGAACCGCCCATCGGCCTGAGTCACCGGGTCCGCCTGGCCCGCGACTACTACGTCCGCGTCGACACCGTCGACTACTCCGTGGACCCGCAGGTGATCGGCCGGTTCGTCGATGTCACCGCCTCGCCGGAGACCGTGACGGTGTTCTGCGATGGCCGTGTCGTCGCACGCCATCAGCGGTCCTGGGCCAAGCAGGCCGTGGTCACCGACCCCGACCACGTGGCCACCGCCGCACGCATGCGCCAGGCCCTCGCGTTGGACCGCCAGCTGCGTCAGGCCGGCACCCGCCACCACACCGACGGCCATGCCGTCGCCCTGCGGCCCCTGCCCGACTACGACGCCCTCTTCGGCGTCGATTTCGACCCCGAGCCCACGAAAGCGAGCAATGAGTGAGCACTGACATCAAGGAGATCCCGGTCCAGCGGGACGGGCTTCCGTCGATGATGGCCTATCTGACCCGAGTCCTGAAAATGCCGTCCGTCGGGGCCAGTTGGGAAGACCTCGCCGGCCAGGCCCGGGATGAGAACTGGTCACACGAGGAATACCTCGCGGCTCTGCTTCAGCGGCAGGTCGCCGACCGGGAATCCAAGGGCACGGTGATGCGAATCCGGACCGCACACTTCCCGCAGGTCAAAACGCTCGAAGACTTCAACCTCGACCACCTGCCTTCCCTCAGGCGTGACGTCCTGGCCCATCTGGCCACCGGAACGTTCGTCGCCAAAGCGGAGAACGTAATTCTCCTCGGGCCGCCGGGAATCGGAAAAACACACCTGGCCATCGGTCTGGGAGTCAAGGCCGCCCACGCAGGCTACTCGGTCCTGTTCGACACCGCCAGCAACTGGATTACCCGTCTTGCCACCGCCCACCAGGCCGGCCGCCTGGAAACCGAACTCAAGAAGATCCGGCGCTACAAGCTGATCATTATCGATGAGGTCGGCTATATTCCATTCGATCAGGACGCCGCGAACCTGTTCTTCCAGCTGATCGCGTCCCGATATGAACAGGGCTCCATCATGGTCACCTCAAACCTGCCCTTTGGGCGCTGGGGAGAGACGTTCTCCGACGACGTCGTCGCCGCGGCCATGATCGACCGGCTCGTCCACCACGCCGAGGTCCTGACCCTCACCGGCGACTCCTATCGGACCCGCCAACGGCGCGAGCTCCTCGCCAAGGAGAACCGAGCAAACCGGGACTGACCGGACCCCAGGGGGTCAATTTTCAGAGGGCCGGAAGGGGTCAGTTTTCAGGGAGCGTTGACAAACGGCAGGAACCGGTGCTCGGCAGTGGCGGCCGGGAGATCCAAGTAGATCAGACGCGCTCGCTGCTCCGGGGTCCGCAACCGGCCCTGTGCGACGAGGTGGGCGAGCACCAGCTGGGCCAGGTCGCCGTGGGGATCGATCAGGGTGACGGGCTGGCCGGCGAGGTACAGGGAGAGGAACAAGGAGGCGAGGAAGTAGCTCTTGCCCGAGCCTGTCTTGCCCAAGACGTGCATGTGTACCCGAGCGGCGTTGAGCGACAGGTACAAGGTGCGCCGGAGGAACCACTGCCAGTAAGTGCCGAGTGCGATTCGTGGTTCACGGGCAGAGAAGATCATTTTCGGCTAGTACTGCGCCTCCTCTCCCTCGCTGAGCGTCCAAGGGAACTGCTCCTCGTCGTCCTGGTCGACGAGAGACTCCTCCTTCTCTTCTTCAGTCTCCAGATCGGTCTCTCCCGGGAGATCTTCAGACTCCCGGGGGGCGTCAGCTTCTTCTTCCGCTACGGAGACGTGATTCGTCGCGGCAGGGGGCGTGTCGAGCATGGAGACCGGATCGCCGGCCGAGGCGGCGTGCCACAGGGGGCTGAAGAAGTAGTCGAAGGGATCCGTCGCGGTGGGTGAGGCCTCGGTGAAGAGGAAGATGTCGGTGAACTCGGTCTTGCCGATGGTCTCCAGCTCGTCGCTAGTCCACTCGATGAGCTGGATGCGCCGGGCAGTCGAGGGAACCACGGTGGCCACCGTGAGGTTCTCGGCCCGGAAGGCCTCTCGGTACGGCCCCTCAGCCCAGGCCACGAGGGCGGCGAGCTTGCGGCGCCAATGCTGTTGCCCCTCAGTGCCTCGATCGAGCTCCAGGGCGATGCACACGGGGTCGTTCGTCCCCACCGTCAGAACAAACCACGCATCCGGGATCACTGCTGTGAGACGGGGTGGGGACTGTCCTGCCGGCTGCACCCGGATGTTCATCCGCTTGAGCTGGCGCTCGGTGAGGAGGCCTGGGATCGAGACGACGTAGTCCCGGCAGAGCGCCTCTGCAGAGACGAGGATGTCAACCGCGGCGAGGGTGTGTTCCATGAAGGGGTTGTCCACCGCCTTCTGTCGCTCTTCGGACGGGCGGTAGTACGGACTGGTGAGGATGACCCCGCGGGAGGCGAGGTACCGGCGTCCCTGATCCGCGAGCGCGAAGACGTGGGGCGCTGACCCGATCCGCGGAGTGGGCAGCTCCCGGAGGCGGAGGAGGTAGTTGGCTTCAGCAAGCCGGCGGAGACGCCGCTGCACGTAGCGGTTCGCGTCGCAGGCGGAGGGATAGAGGAGCCGGCCGACCTGGGCTGCCGTCATGTAGTTCAACCGGTTGACGGCCCGCAGGATCGCCTCGTCGGCCTGTCCGATCTGAAGTCCCGCCATAGTGAGCTCATTGCTGTTGATCGGTCGTTCCATTACGCCACTTTGCCAAACGGGCGTTAGAAATTTCACCGGTCGCTGTAAGGCTTCGGTAAGAGAATCGGCGGAACGTGCCCGCATCAAGGCGGTGCCATGCAATAGCGATCGTAGTAGACGTACGCCTGCCCAGGTTCGGTCAGATGCCCCTGCGACACGAGTTGTTGCATCTTCTCTGCCACCCCAGTGACGTAGTTGTTCCAAGCAAGGTATTGGCCGACAGCGGTGGACTTCCAGTTCTGAGCGACAGCGTCAACGTACTGCTTCAGCGCCTCGACCGAGTTGGTTGCCGGAGCGGGGACCTCTTCCTTCTTTTTTGATGTCAACACACTCCAGGACTGCTCACAGGCGTACTGCTGCATGTACTCCTCTGCCTTCTCCTTGAGATCGTTTCTCAGCAACACCCACCCGGTATCTCCAGGAGGTACGTTGGGAGGCCGTACACTGTCAACGATTCTCGTGGCAGACAGTGGGATCTCCAGCAGATAGCTAGCCGCCGCCTGGTACGTGTAATGCGCCGCTAGCGCTTCGTTCAGGGCCGCCAGCTCCTGAGCAGTAAGGCTATGGGGAACATTGTCGAGCTGGTTCGTCATCCGGTCCAAGTTCCTTCTTACCGCTGACAAGTCGCCACTGTTTACGGAGTGGGAAAGCGATGTGATTCCGTTTTCTGCCTGCCCTGTAGTCGACCTGAGAAGTTGTATCAGCTCCTCCGGCGGAGGTGGGGGTGGAACTGGAGAGGCAGTCGCCGATCCAGCGAAGCCGGAGAGGAGAACGGCTAGGAAGGCAGACGTTATTCGACCTCTGGTCATATTGACTCTCTACGGGATCTTAGGTGGAGATCTGCGGCCGATGGGTGGCGGTGTACGCGATGACTGCGGCTGGTGCTCTTTGCCTCGTCTCTCGGAAAGTGCGTCCGTTATGACGGGCGGGGGTTGCTTCCCCGCCTGGTGCGGCTGATTAGGAGGCCATTGGTGGCAGGGGCTGGTATTGATCTGCTCGTCAACGGCATCTTTATGAGAGCAGTACTCCCGATGGGTTTGTCGCAAAAGATCAGCTTCGCGATCGTGAGCCTCCTCTTCGCTTACTGACGGCGGAAGGGGGCAGGTCTCTATGTGGTAGACCTGAGGCCCTGCTTTGACGAAAGCGTGCCGTGAAGGGAGGGAGGGAAGGGTGCTTACGACCGCCCGCCCTCCGGCTGGTTGGTGCTCAACCAATGGGTCCGTGATGAGGGCCGCAATCACGGCAGACAGATCGGCGTCGAATCTCCTCTTCGTCTTCTCGAAATCTTCCTCAAAACGAAGATATAGAGGAGTCTCCATGACAGCGTCAACCACAGCAGCACGCTCAGTGTCGTCGTTGCGACCATCCCGCTGCGCTTCATAAAGCAAGTCATTGAGCTGTGAGAGAGCCGATCGAGCATCTTCAGGGTCGAACCGGTGATGACCCCAACCGAAATCTAGAGAGCCGACCTGCTGCATACGGCTGGCCTGTATGAGCGGTTTGACATGGCGTAGCGCGAACCGTTTCACGGCCTCAACAGCGTGGCGCTCCAGTGCTTCTGCAACATTGGCGACGAGGTTCTGGCGTCCCCAGGACTCCTCAAGCCGGGCATAGAGTGGGGCTACCTCGACGGCGTCGTGCGGGGTCGTGTGAAAGGACACCACGGTTCTGGCGGTCAGAACACCACGTCGGTTCGCCTCAAGTCCTGGTAGGTCAAGCTGGTTCGTGTACTGGTGAGCCAGAGCCAGTTTGGCTCCATACTTGCGCCCACCCACGAAGAGCTTGACGAACTCACTGGTGACGAAATTCTGAAACTCATCGACAACCAACGTGTAGCTGTCCCGGTAGTTCTTCGGGCGGTCATCGAAGGTTGTCGCGTAGATCAGCGAGAAGAGCGCAACACCGGTAAGGCCGGCGGCCTCACCAACCACGTCATCAGCTATCGGGAGCTTGATAAGGAGGCTTCGGCGCTGCCGGATGAGGCGGCCCACATCAAGTGGGGGACCCGGGTTGCACAACAGACGGCGGAGCAGGTCGTCGGAAAGCAGTCTCGCCACACGGTTGAGGAACGGCTCCGTTTGGAAAGAGCGGTCACGAGGGGAGAGGGAGGGCAGGTCCTGCGTCCAGAACGCACGAGTCTCTTGATCCTGTACGTTCATTGCTGCCTTGGCCGCAACCTGCGCACTGCGGAACCAGGTAGGAACGTCGGCAAGCGTGCAACCCGGGTTGTAGATAAGGGTGGTGGTGACGTGGCGAAGTATCTTCTCGACGTATTGCCCGGTCTCGATCTCAGGCCAGATGCGACGGAAAACGCGTAGTACGCGACCTCGGGTCTGGGCGCGTGCAGTCTCGTCGCTGGGGTCCGTGCAGTGAAAGATGTTGAGGCGGAACGGATACCTTCTTGCGTCGCTCAGATCGAAGAGATAGGTGTCGCCGAGTCGGCTCTCAGGCATGCGCGCGATGATGTTGTCGATCAACTCGCCATGCGGATCCAGAACGATGATGCTGTCGTGCTGCTCCATACGCTGATACGTAATCTGCTCCAATAGGGACGACTTGCCTGCCCCCTGTGTGCCAAGCAGATACGTACCCGAACACAGATCCTCAGCGGTGACAGCAACCGGCTCAGTGGTTGCAATGTCCCGTCCCAGGACGATCGTGGCAGAGATGGTCCCCTCGCGCTTTCTGCGTTCCTCTTCTTCTTTGAGCTCCCACTCACGAGCCTGCTCATCCGCCCACTCCTGCATTTCCTCCTCGTACTCCTCACGCTTAAGCTCGTCGTAGATAAGCTCTCGGTTCCGCTCGTTTTTCAAAAGCGTGTACCAGCGGGATGGGTACTCCAGATCCGTCCCATCGAGGTCGCAGCCGTAGACGGTCCCCTCATCATCGATGGAGGCGTATGAAATATCTCCGCAGTTGACGCATGCCGTTCTTGCTACTTCAGGCATTACGGGAGGATATCCCGATATTTGCAGACTCTTCTGCCAGTGCTCCGGGCATATCCAAGGATTTTCATCGGGCACGATCTTCGGCGACATTTTAGGAGCAGCTGTTCCATCGTCGTATGGTTCCGACTGTTCCTGAGGGGAAAGCTGTCGGCCGCAGCGATAGCACGGCTTCGAAGAAGGCTGATAGGGGGACGACATCCTGAGGCCTACCATTCCGAACTGACCAGTACTCTCAGTCTAATTGTCTCGCCGAGAAGCGGCACGTGGGAACGTCAACACGACGGCCAATGTGTCCGACAGGGGCAGGATGAACGTGGGAAGGGGGGCGGGGGGTGTGCGTGTGACTACAGAGGGGTATCGCGCGTACCTTCATGTTCAGGCTGCGTCCATGGCGGATCCTGAAGCCTGCCCGCCAATGCATCCTGCGGGATGGTTTCTTGCCATCCAAGGTGAATAGTAGTTTCAGCGGCAGGCAGGGCGAGGGGTGCAAATGCCTCGGCGACCCCTGCGAGAGCAGCAGCTTCCCGAAGCTTCATAATTTGGCGAGAATCATCGGAATCTATGCTGACGAACGCAAAGAGAGTCTTGGATCCGTCTTCATTTCGTCGCACCGCACGGCGCGTTTCAGGGGCGAGTGCGAGCATCCGTTCGAAGCGATCTCGATGCTCCGTAACGTCTTCGCCCAGTCCCCGGAATGGTTCGGGCTCCCCCGTGGAAGCTGGCCTGTCGGCTTGGCGGATGCCGCGGCGGTTTTCTGCCAGCACTGCGTCCGCTTCCGCTATGACGCGCTCCGTCTCCTCGGGCCCCGATCTTGGCTCTCCTCCTTCTGGCATATCTTCCTGTTTTTCTCATATCGGACACAGGGGTGTCAAGATCCAAAATGACGGTATGAGCCTGAAGTGACCCTGGTATAGGGGAGTTAGCGGCGCGCAATAGCGGCCAGGTAGATCTCTTGCGCTGTCTTGGGTGTCCCGTCGCGGCCCTTGTACTCGCGGGTGTGTGGGTAGCCAACGACGTCGACCTCGTGGCCCTTTGCGAGTTGGCCGGCGTCAACGCGTTGCTGAAGCGTGGTTGCTCGAGTGCCGAAGGCGAGGACGTCGTGCCACTGGGTCTGCCCGTCGTCCAGGTGGACGGCCAACGAGAACTTGCCGACGAACTTGCCGTTCGCGGTGGTACGGAAGGTCGGTGTGCGGCCGATGCGGCCCGTCAGTTTGACTCGCTCGGGCTCGTCCTCCGCGGCTGCTTCAGGCTGCGGCTGCTCCTGTGCTCTCACGCGGCGAGCTGTAGCAAGAGGGTCGTCCTCAGCTGTGGTTGCAAGCGCCGGCTCAACGGTCGCATTGACGCTTGGCCCGGCCGCTGCCGGATCGCCGACACGATGGATCATCGGCCGTTCGTCCGGAAAGGCACCGGACATCCGGGTGGGCTTCTCCGGGGGCTTCGGACCGCTTACTGCAGGCGCTTCAGCCTTGGGTTCCTCCGCTGGCGCAGTCACGGCCTCAGACCGGGTGATGATCGCTTCGGTGTCTTCGATGTCGTTTGGCAAGCCGTCCACGGCCACAGGGCCGGCATCCACCTGGTAGCCCAGGGTCAAGGCGCCGTCAGGGTGCAGGGACACTGTCGAGTGCTCGTGGTCCGCGTCCTTCTGGATGAAGACGATCCCCTCGTCTTCGACCTGGGGGAGTATGCCGCCGAAGAGCTCGATGCGAGCACCGCGGGTTGTGATGCGGGAGACCCCGCTTTCGGGGAAGGCATCGAGACTGAGGAAGGCCTTATCTGTCTGGATCTGGAAGTGCTGGCCGGCGCCGTAGGCGGGGTCATTCACCTCTTGGGGCTTCGTTCCTAAAGCCTTCGCGACCGCTTCCCGGTCAAATGCCTGTCGTCCTCGTTCTGTCATATGAGGATGGATTATAGGCGGGAGGGGCGGCAAAAGATGTAAGCAGGCTTACAAGCATTAACGGTTGCCGCGAGTGAAGATCTCGATGATCGAGCGACGGCGAATCTTGGGTGGCGAGTCGTCTGGATATACCGGGGCCGGGTATTCGCTGACCGCATGCTTGCCCCATTTTCCGGCTACGTAGCGCTGCACGCCCACGAGATCGGCCGATACATCCCCAACTTCATCCCAGACGTTCTTCTCAAGCTGATGCTTCCGAGGAATCTTGTAGCGAGACATGGACGACTTCTCTCGTTTGATTAGATGGAAATGTAAATTGATCGCAATTAAGGCGCGCTCTTTCATTTGGAATGATTGCATTATACGGCATTCCATTGAAAAAGTAAATAATCTTACCGTAGGCGCGGCCTTCTGTCAATTTCGTTCCAAGTTGCGGAGCGCCATGTGCTGTGCCTTCAAAGACGGATCGCCTCCAACTTGCGGAGAGGGGGACGGAAGGGCAAGGCTTACTGTGTGGCTGATTTCATCGATCTGAGGGGCGACGGGCAGATAGTTGCGCAGCTGATCGACGAGCACAAGCGTTGGCGGGTGCGGTCCATGGAGAGAATTGGTCTCTCAAGTGCTCTATGGGCTGAACGCCAACGCACTCTTGACATTAGCCCCTTGCGGGACGTGCTGAATCCGCATCTGCCGCGCGATGCAAGGTCGAGAGATAAAGCATGGCTGACTCTGCCAGTGGCGATCTTCCCCAAAGAGCCGCTGCTAGGTTTCGAGCTAACGGTAGATGGCGAGCGTGTATCTCGCCTTTCTCGCATCGAAACCGCGCGAATGCAAGCTGACTATATTGCACGATTGAGCTCTAAGGCGGGCGTGCGCACTGAGGCACCCCAAGAGCTCCTAGTGGCTATCTGCAAGTTCGCTCCGGCTTCATGGATTGCCTTCCAGGCTCCTTCGGGTGATCGGCTTTACGGATATCTGACATCGGATGGTCAACGCTTGACGGATAGAGAGTATAGACGGTTGTCCGTCTGGAGTCAGGTAATCCAAGGCCACTTGGCGTTTCTTGGTCTCGGGAACAGTGGCCACTCCGCAGCGGATAGCCCGCTTCTCGCACTTCCTGATCTGCTAAAGGCGAAACAGGAAACTGTAAGGCGGCGGCGGAACCAACCTCTTCCGGGGTTGATGGACCTGGAGCCGGCTCTGGAGCAGCTGGCACGGTTTCTCGAAGAATGCAAAATGTTGGCCCAATCGAGCCGCAAAAATGCTCCCCTCGGGCGGAAGATCCTCAAAACCTACGTTGACTATGGTAGGCGCTGGGTGGCTCTAGCCGACTGCGAAGTGCCGCTGGATTGTCCCTTCATTGTTACGATGTCAGAGCGGCGAGCCGTCAGCGTTAAAAAGGACAGAGCTCTTCGTGATGCGTGGTGTCTTCGGGGGGTCATACCGCTTGAAGCTGTTTTTAATGATGCTCAATCCAACCATGTCGCAATCGAGATGACAGATCCGATCATTGCCCTGGTGGAGAATAAAGTCGAACCCCTTAGGGTGAATGGTGCGCCCCTTGCAGGTCGTCTGGACGTCAACGTATGCAAGTCAGAGCTGTGCTATATCAGCTCATCTGACCCGCTTCGTAACCATCAGATACGAGTCCCCTGTGCGCTGCAGCAGAGCCGGCTCAGTCGCCTAATCCACTGGATCATTTTTGGAATAATTCTCCTGACCTTGGCTGCAGTAGGCCTGTCGTACCCTTTGCTGCACGGTCTTACTCCTGCGCGCCTCGCGATGCTTCTCGCGCCATCCACATTCGCAGCAGCGCTTCTGCTGATCCGAGATTCCTCACCACTTAGTGGAGACCTGACAAGGGCGCTTCGACGCGTAATTGGGGCAATACTGGCTAGTCTGTGGGGAGCTGCTGTCGTTCTCTACTTGGCAGGACAAGTTAAGGATCCGGTGGTTCCGCAAGCTCCCCGCAACGACAAGATATGCGAGTCCTTTGTCGTGAGCTCCCACGAGCAGCAGACGAGCGGCCTAATCTGAAATGAGTGTGCTCGAAACTAAGACCGTCTCTCGCTTCCGCGCAGAGTGGGGGCACGGCGAAATCAGAGCCACCTGAATCCTGGATGGCCGCTTCGGTCCTCGGTCAACCAGGGTCTCGCCCTCTACGGTGACGCTCACTCCGAGCCGGCGAGCACCTCGGCCACGGGCAGGTAGCAGTGGCCCGTCTGGCTGGCGTGGCGCTTCTTGCGGTCGAGCAAGTCGTCCAGCCGGATGCGCTGGTCGAGGACGGCCATAAAGTCGAGGCCGTCCATCGTGATGAACGGCGTGCTGTAGCTGTAGACGGCCAGGGCATCCGAGCTGTACCCGCTCATGCTGACGTAGAGGCCCAGGGTGTTCTTGCCCTTGCGCTCGATGTTGGCCTTGAACACGTCGAGCTCCCGCCGGCCGATGGAGTCCTTCCACCACTTGGCTTCGAGCACGTAGTGGTCGGTGTTGAAGGCGAAGGCGCCGTCGATCTGCTCATGAGCCAGGCTGTATGCCGCCCGCGGCTCCAGGTCGTACAGGGCAAACAGGTCGTTGAGGAAGCCCTCGAACGCGGTCCCTCGCTTGTGGGGATCTCCGGCCGCGTGCATCTGGAGGAAGCGCTGCTTCAACTCCTCATGGGACTGGGCGAACGCCCGGCCGTCCTGGGCTTCCTTGGCGCTCTGGGCGATGACGCGAGCGTGCTCCTCGTGCTCCTTGATGACCTCTTGCTGGTTGGCCGTCCAACGACGCAGCTCCTCCACAGCCGCTTTGGCCTTGGCCACCATGGCATCGCCGTCGACCTGCCTTGTCAGGTTCGGGAAGGTCTCCATGGCGGCGATGTCGAGCATGAGGGCGACGGTTGCATCCAGGTAACGCGCTTCGTTGGCTCGCAGAAGATCGACCAGCTGGCCGGACACCTCGCGCTTGGAGGCCTCGAAGTCGAGCCGCGCCAGCAACTCGCTGTGGTCCTTCAGCATTCCTCGGAGGTACCCAGCAAACGTCTTCTTGTTCCAGAAGACGAGTGTCAGACCTTCGACGAGCGCCAGGTATGCACTCGGGTTGATCGTCTTCTTGCGGTCGCTGTCGTGCATCCAGCCCCCTCCTGCGCGCACCACCACCCACGGTCACCGACCTGTAACCGTAGCGCGCAAGGGGCGGATGATCTGCTCTTCGGGAAAAGTTGATCCCACGGTGAGGTCTCGCGACGGCCGGCTCGTCGTGACCGCCCTCCCGGCTGAGGGTTTGGCCGGTGGCCTGCATCGTGGCGGGAGCGGGGAGGTCGTACGCTCGCCCAGCGGATCGGGCATCAGTACAGATGCCCGCAAGAGCCCGATGTGACCTCCCCGCGTAGGGCCCCGGCGGGAGGGAGGTGGGTAAAGCCTCAGGCCGCCAGCCGGCGGAGCCGCCCACTGTCTGTCTGCGCCTCAAATCTTGTAGCGCCGAGCGGACAGGTTCGGGAGCATGGCGCGGTGACTGAACCGGAGCCTCGCGACGGCTTGATCCGTCTGGAAAACCTGATCACAGGTGACCTCTACACCCACATTGATCCGACCAACCGTGCCAGCGTGATCAGCTGGGGCCTCTTCTTCACGGTGGCGCACCAGATCCGCGCGATCGTTACCCTCCACAAAGCCGGCGCGTGCGGCGCTGCTTCGCCGAACCGACGTAGTGCGCTTGAGCACACCATCACGCTGCGGTGGTGCGTCGACCAGGGCGACCGCATAGGTGACATCTACAACCGGAAGCTGGGGAACGATCAGATCCAGCTTGCCAACGCGCTTCGCGCGGATGGCACGAAGGACCGGTACCAGGAGGGCTATGCGGTTCTAGCGGACACGGTGAAGGCTGTGAAGGAGTCGGTCGCAGCAGATCCCAATGAGCGCCTCGCCAAGATCGAGCACCTGATGCAGGGGTACGGTCTCGCCAAGGAGCGGACGTTCTACCAAGTGGAGTCGCGCTTCACGCACCCCACGCTCACGGGTGCCCAGATGTTCTTCAAGGACGACGGCGAAGCCTTCCATGTGAGTCAGGCACCGATCCATGACGAGATCGTGGCCTGCGAGCCGTACTGCCTCTGGATCTTCCACGCGGCCATGCTTGCGTTCAACGAGGTTCTGACGGACAAGCCATGGACAGCCGAGCTTGCGGAGATCGCCGAGGAGTACGGGTTCATGACCGCGCTGCCGCAGTGGCAGGGAGCGGAAGACCTCCACGCGCCCTGAGTCAGTCAGCGTGGCCGCCAGCCCGTTGCACAGCCTCGGCGTCTGAGGAAGATCGCGATGGTCTCGGGGCGTGATCGACACTAGGCTCGTGATCAGCCCGTGCCGGAATGGAGTGTGCGGGTCAGGATCCGGTGCCCCCGCTCTGCGGGGACGCAGTACGACCGGAGCCGTACCCGCCTCGGATGGCCGACCTGGTCATCCGGGGCCCCCTTCACAGGTCGTGTAGATCCACTAGGCAGGCGCTACGCGCCAGACGATCAAGTGTTCAGCAGCGACCGCGACGTGCTTCCTGGAGGCTCTGGCGGGCCGTGGGGCGTGCTCGGTGACAGGCGACGTGTCACTGCTGTGTCACACACCCGACGTCAGTACACGGAGTGCAAGCCTCTGACCTGGACGTTTCACGGACGCCACGAACTCATGTGGACGGTGCGGACTGGGTCTCAGCTTCTGGGGGTCAAGGGGTCGCAGGTTCAAATCCTGTCGTCCCGACTCGAAAGAGTCGCAGGTCAGAGGCCGTTTTGGAGCAATCCGAAACGGCCTTTTGATCGTTTTGCGCACCTTGGCTGTCAAGGTGCGTCCCGTGCTGTCGCGTGGGGCGGCGCAGAGGAGTGTGCGCTGAGCGGGTGATCTTGGTTGTCCCTGCAGCCACGCTGGCGGTGGGTGAGGCCGCGGCCGCAGTGGGACATCACGGCGCCCCCATTTCATCTTCCGTACACGCAACGGCGGTTCCGCTTCACCTACTCTCGTCGCCATGGCAGCAGGAGTCCTTACTGGCCGATGAGCAGGCTCTCGGCGTCCCCGCCCTGGCCGCTCGGCTCGCCGCCGACCGCGTGGCCTGATCCGCACCACCGAACCGCCGGCCGGGCGCCCCCCGCGAGGTACGGGCGCCCGGCCGCCCACCGTCCCGACGGAGCCGCCATGTCTGACTGCTGCACCCCCGGCCACGCCCATGCCCCGACGCTCACCCTCGCGTCACCGCCCACCGCGCCCCCGGCGTCCCGATTGGCCCGGCAGCTGCTCACCCTGTCCGGTGGCAGCTTCCTCATGGGCACCGACGACCCGGAGGGCTTCCCGGCGGACGCCGAGGGGCCGGTCCGCGAGGTGGCCGTGGAGCCCTTCCGGATCGCGGCCACGGCCGTGACCAATGCCCAGTTCGCCACCTTCGCCAAGGCCACCGGCTATACGACGGAGGCCGAACGCTTCGGCTTCTCCTTCACCTTCGGTGCCTTCCTCGCCGACGAGGTCGCCGCGGTCTCCGCGCCCGTGGCGGCCGTCCCGTGGTGGCGGGCGGTGGAGGGCGCCTTCTGGCGCCACCCCGAAGGGCCCGGTTCGCAGGTCACCGACCGGCAGAACCACCCCGTCGTCCATGTGTCATGGAACGACGCCCAGGCGTACTGCGCCTGGTCCGGCACCCGCCTGCCCACCGAGGCCGAGTGGGAGTACGCGGCCCGCGGCGGCCTGGAGCAGCGCCGATACCCATGGGGCGACGAGCTCACGCCCGACGGCCGTCACATGTGCAATATCTGGCAGGGTGAGTTCCCCGTGCTCAACACCGGTGCCGACGGCTACGTCTCCACCGCCCCCGTGAACTCCTTCCGGCCCAACGGATTCGGCCTCTACAACACGGTCGGCAACGTCTGGGAGTGGTGCGCGGACTGGTTCACCCCGGGAGAGGAGACGTCCCGCGCCATGCGCGGAGGCTCGTACCTCTGCCACGACTCCTACTGCAACCGCTACCGCGTCGCGGCCCGCAGCTCGAACACACCCGACAGCTCGACCGGCAACATCGGGTTCCGTGTGGCCGCCGACCTCGCGTAATACGGCCCGTCGTCCGCATACCCGTACCCGCCGTCAACCGCCGTTGAGGCCGTTTCGGAGTGCTCCGAAACGGCCTCAACGGCCTCTGACATTGCGGTTGCGGGCGCCGGAGGTCAGGACACGGTGACCCGGGCCAGTGCCCAGGAGGTGTGGTCGAAGGAGGTGCGGTTGTTGGCGTCCTCGACCACCAGACGCAGGACGCGGACGCCCCGTACGTCCACGTCGACCGCGACCGGGCCGGTGGCCGCCGTGAGGGTGGGGGTGGTGAGGATCAGGCGGTCGTCGCCGTAGACCTTGGCGCGGGTGGCGCCGAGGGTGCTCTGCTTGGCGGAGAAGTCGTCGATGCCGACCAGGGAGGTGAAGCGTACGGCGCCGCCGCCGAGGTGGTAGGCGATGTCGCTGGGCGCGTGGACGCCCAGACCCTTGGGGTACGTCGTACCGCCGAAGGAGATCAGCGGGCCGTCACCGGCGGCGTTCTTGCCGTTGGAGGTGTCGAGTTCCACCGGTCCCCAGCCGTTGGTGGCGCTGATCCAGGTGAGGTCGGAAAGGTAGGAGTCGCGCGTGGGTGCGGGGGGCGGGGTCGGGACGGTGCCCGTCGCCGGGTAGCGGACCGGGCCGACCGCAGTGAGGGCGGTGCCCTCCGCGGTGAGCTCCCACGGGGTCGCGGGGCCGGCGCTCACGGGCGGGGTGACCTGCCAGGAGGCGGTGAGCCGGGCGCCGACGGCGAGCTCCTCCGCGGTGGTCGGGGAGGCGGCGATCACGGTCCATCCGGCAGGGGCGCGCAGGCCGAGCGCCGCGGTGGTCCAGGGCCGTGCGGAACCGTTGTCCAGGGTGGCGGTCACGGTGAACGCCTGGCCTGGGACGGCCAGGCGGGGCAGCGTCAGGCGGGTCCCGAAGGGGGTGCGCGGATAGGTGTCCCTCCAGGAGGAGCGCATCAGTGCCACCAGTTCCGCGGCCTTGGAGGGGTTCTTGTCGAGGACGTTGCGGGTCTCGCCCAGGTCGGCCGCCAGGTCGTACAGCTCCACCTGCCACTTGTCGTCGGGGAGGTTGTGGTCGCGCTCGGGGGCGAAGCGCACGGCCTTCCAGTTCTCCCTGCGCACCGCCTCGGCGAGCCAGGTGGCGCGCTTGTCGTCCTGGGCATTGGCCCGGCTGGTGACCCCCAGCTCGTCGCGGAACCAGTACAGGTGTCCGTGGCGCGCCGAGTCGGGGCTGCCGGCGAGCAGGGGAGCGGCGGAGAGCCCGTCCACGTCGGTGGGGGCGGGGGCACCGCCGAGCTCGGCGAGGGTGGGCAGGACGTCGGTCAGGGGGGTGGGGCGGTCGCTGGTGCCCTGCCGGACCCGGCCGGGGCCCCAGGCGATGAGGGGGACGCGTACGCCGCCTTCGTAGAGGTTGCGCTTGTAGCCGCGCAGCGGACCGTTGGCGTCGAACAGGTCGGGGTTGACCCCGCCCTCCTCGTGGGGGCCGTTGTCGCTGGTGACGAGGACGACGGTGTCCTGCTCCAGGCCGAGGGAGCGCAGCCGGTCGACCACCTTGCCGACCAGCGAGTCGAAGTAGGACACCTGGGACGCATGCCCCTTGTTCGCGGCCGTCCAGCTCCGGTCGGCGTACGCGCTGGTGTCGGGGATGTCGCTGGGCGCGTGCGGGACGTTCGGTGTGAGCAGGAGGAGGAACGGCTCGGCGGCGTGGGCGTCGATGAACTCCAGGGCGTGCTGTTCGAGGAGGTCGGGGGCGTACACGGCCTTGGCGCCGCCGGCGTTGGCGGGGATGGGCTCTTTGACCGCGTTGTGCCAGAGGTACTCGGGGTAGTACTCGTGGGCGTGGGTGTGGTCGATGTAGCCGTAGAACTCCTCGAAGCCGCGGGCGGCCGGATGGCTGTCCTGGCCGGCCGCCTCCGGTCCGAAGCCCCACTTGCCGATCACGGCCGTCCGGTAGCCGCGCGCCCGCAGCACCTGCGCGAAGGTGGTGTCGGTGGCGGTGAGCGAGCCCTGACCGCCGGAGGAAGGGTTGGCGCGGACCGTGGCGTGGCCGGTGTGCAGTCCGGTCAGCAGGGAGCAGCGGGAGGGTGCGCAGACGGCCGCGGTGGAGTAGGCGTCGGTGAAGCGGAGCCCCTCGGTGGCGAGCCGGTCCAGGCGGGGGGTGGTGATCAGCTTCTGGCCGTAGGCGCCGAGTTCGCCGTAGCCGAGGTCGTCGGCGAGGACGACGACGATGTTCGGCAGCCGGGCGCCGGAGCCGTCCGCCGAGTCCGGGACCGTCACCGCGGACACCGCCTGTGCCGACCCGGCGGCGGTGGCGGTGACGGCGGTCAGACCGAGCGTAGCGGTCGAAGCGGCCAGGAAGGTACGGCGGCTGGGCATGGCGGACTGCTCCTCGGGTGCGCGTGCGGGTGTGGGTACGACCGGGCTGGGTCGGGCCCGGCGCCTGTTGATCGTGCGCGGGGGAGCCGCACCAGGACCATGCACGGAGCATGAAGAACGCGTGACAGCATCCGATGTGCAGGTCCCGGTTGCGTGGTGGTCGCAGCCACGCCGGGCGGTACGTTTCGCCGCCGGCCTGCGACGGCTTCGCGGGCCGGCCCGGTCGCGGGCGGCGCATCGCGCATGACCGCGAGGCTCGCGTGGGCGAGGTGGTGGAGGCCGGTCAGACCGTTTCGTCTGCCGTACGGGCGCGCAGTCGTCCGGCTGCTTCGAGTCGGGACAGTCGCCGGTGTTCGCGGGCGGCCCAGCGTCGGACGCGGTCGGGCTCGAGCGGCGTGCCGTGGCCGACGTGAAGCCTGGTGGGGTTCAGGTCGAGCATCGTCCGCAGGCTGTCCAGGTTGCGCAGCGGGTCGTCGTGGAAGGGCGGGTTGGCCGGCCGGCCGCGGACGAGGCCGAAGAAGGAGTTGGCGACCAGGTCGCCCGCGACGAGGTCGCCCTGCTCGGTGAGGACGGAGACCGATCCCGCGGTGTGTCCGGGGGTGGGCATGATGCGTGCCGTGATCCCGAAGTCCTCCAGGTCGGTCTCGCCGGTCACGATCACGTCGGGTTCGAACGGTTCGACCCGCACGTGCAGGTTCTTGTTCCTGGCCATGAGGCGGCCCATGGGGCCGGTCGGCAGGTACGGTTCGCGGACCCGGCCGGTGCGGAACGGGCCGAGGTCGGCGATGTGGCCCGCCACCGGTGCGCCGGTGAGGCGGTGGAGTTCGGCGGCGGAGCCGAAGTGGTCGATGTGGCCGTGCGTGACGATGATCAGCGACACGTCGGCGGGGTCCACCCCGTGGGCGGCGACCTGCTCGTGGATCCGCCGGCCGCTGCCGGGCGTTCCCGCGTCGACGATGACGGGTCGGCGGCCGAGCAGCAGGTACGCGTTGACGTTGTGCCGGCCCATGACGGGGATCGGAACGACCTTGGTTCGGGACACGGTTGCCTCCTGGGGCATGGCTGTCCTCCGCCGCGCGGTGGTTCGCGGGCGGTCGGGTGCGGGGGTGTCGGGCTCAGTGGAAGCGGCGCCGGTATTCGGCGGGGGTGGTACCGAGGCGCCGTCGGAAGGCCCGGTGCAGGCTCTCCACGGAGCCGAGGCCGCTCAGGGCGGCGATCTCGGGCAGGCCGTGGCCGGTGTCCTGGAGCAGCCGACGGGCGGCCTCCAGCCGGACGGACTCCACGTACGCGGCGGGGGTGATGCCGGTGCGGCGCTGGAACAGCCGGGCGAAGTGGCGCACGCTCAGGTGCAGCCGCGCGGCCAGGGCGTCGGCGGACAGGTCCTCGGTGAGGTGTTCGCCGATCCACACGCGCAGGTCGTCGATCCGGTCGCCGGGGTCGGCCGGGAGCGCCAGCGGGACACTGAACTGGCTCTGGCCGCCGGCTCGTTTGACGTACATGACCATCGTGCGGGCGGTGGCCAGGGCGAGGTCGGGGCCGTGGTCCTCGGTGACCATGGCGAGCGCCATGTCCATCCCGGAGGCGATGCCGGCGCAGGTCCACAGGCGGCCTTGCCGGATGAAGATCGGGTCCGGATCGACGGTGACGCGCGGGTGGTCGGCGGCCAGCCGCGCGGACGTGCGCCAGTGGGTCGTGGCGCTGAGCCCGTCCAGCAGGCCCGCCGCCGCGAGCAGATGAGCGCCGGAGCAGACGGAGGCCACCCGGTGGGTGCCGGGGGCTGCTGCCCGCAGCCAGTCGATGATCCCGCCGTCGAGCACCGGCTCCACCCCGTGGTCGTCCACCCGGACCGCACCCGACACGAGGAGGGTGTCCACGTCGCCGTGCACCTCGTCGAGCGCCAGGTCGGCCATCAGCCGGATCCCGCCGGCCGTGGCCACCGGCTCAGCGCCGGCGGTCGCGATGCGGACGGTGTACCCGGGGCGGCCGGTGCCGGCGACCCGGGTGGCGACCGAGAACACCTCGGCCGGACCTGTGACGTTGAGCAGTTCGACGCCGGGGAAAGCAGCGACGACGACCCGGTGCGGGGGGAGCATGGCTCGATCATGTCGCCCCGCCGTCAGGGCCGCAATGACCATGTTCTGTCAGATCCGGACATGCTCGGCGGGTGGCGCGGAAACCGGCGGGGCGGGGTGCCGGCCGGCCCCCCGCCCCTGGTCCCGCCGCGAGGGCGCGACCAGGAAGGTCGGGCCCCCGCGGCGGGCGGGGTGTTCAGCGCTTGGCGGGGCGGGCGAACGCTGCGCGGGCCCAGAGGTAGCCGACGAGGGTGAGGCCGGTGCACCAGGCGACCGCCACGTATCCGCTGGTGCCGATCCCGGTGCCCATCAGCAGGCCGCGCAGGGTTTCGATGACCGGGGTGAACGGCTGGTACTCGGCGAACCAGCGCAGCCCGGTCGGCATCGAGTCGGTCGGCACGATGGCGCTGCCCAGGAAGGGCAGGAACGTCAGCGGCAGCGGTGCGTTGCTCGCCGACTCCGGGGTCTTGGCCACCAGGCCCATGCCGGCCGACAGCCACGTCAGCGCGAGGATCAGCAGGGTGAGCAGGCCGACTGCGGCGATCCACTCCACCGGGGTGGCGTTGGGGCGGAAACCGATGGCCAGCGCGACGCCGACGACCAGCGCGACGGCGATCAGCGTCTGGATGACACTGCCGACGACGTGCCCGGTCAGGAACGCGGCCCGTGAGATGGACATCGTGCGGAAGCGGTTGACGATGCCCTCGGTCATGTCGACGCAGACACCGACGGCCGTCATGACGGCCCCGGCGGTCGCGGCCATCAGGATGATGCCGGGCGCGACGTAGTCGATGTACTCGCCGCCGCCGGTGGGGGCGGCGGAGATCCCGGCGCCGAGCGCACCGCCGAAGGCGTACTTGAACAACAGCAGCATCATCACCGGCATGATGACGACGGACACCGTCATCGCGGGGTAGCGCAGCGCGTGCTTGAGGTTGCGCCGCAGCATCGTCAGGGAATCGCCGACGGCGTACGCGAGGGTGCTCATCGGGCCGTCTCCGTGGTGGTGTCGGACGCGCCGTGACCGGTGAGGGTCAGGAAGACGTCGTCGAGGTCGGGTGTGTGCACGGTCAGCGATTCGGCCCGCAGCGACGCGCCGTCCAGGACGTCGAGCACGGCCCGCAGGGTCGGGATGCCGCCGTCGCCGGGGATCCGGAGGGTGAGTTCCTCGGGATCGGCGGTGCCGGCACCGAAGTGGCGTGCCGCGGCGTCGAGTTCGGCGGGATCCGGGAAGCGCAGCCGGATGTGCCCGCCGGGGATGAGGCGCTTGAGCTCGTCCGCGGTGCCCTCGGCGACCAGCCTGCCCCGGTCCAGGACGGCGATGCGGTCGGCGAGCTGGTCGGCTTCCTCCAGGTACTGCGTGGTCAGGAAGATGGTGACGCCGTCGTCGGCGACGAGCCTGCGGATGATCTCCCACATGGTGCGGCGGCTGCGGGGGTCGAGGCCCGTGGTCGGTTCGTCGAGGAAGATGATCCGCGGGTCGCCGACCAGGGTCATCGCCAGGTCGAGCTTGCGGCGCATGCCGCCGGAGAGGGTGGAGACCGGCTTGCGGGCGGCCTCGGTGAGTTCGAAGCGCTCCAGCAGTTCGGCCGAGCGGCGGCGGCCCTCGCGGCGGGGCAGGTGCCGCAGGTCCGCCATCAGGTGCAGGTTCTCCTCCGCGGTGAGGAGGCTGTCGACGGCGGCGAACTGGCCGGTGACGCCGATGGCGGCTCGGACGCCGTCGGGCCGGGCGGCCACGTCGTGGCCCGCCACGTGGGCCTGCCCGGCGTCGGCGGTGATGAGTGTCGACAGGATCTCGACGGTGGTGGTCTTGCCGGCTCCGTTGGGGCCGAGGAGGGTCACCGGGTCCGTCGGGCCCGCCGGGTGCCGCCGCGCCCGCCGGGTGCCGCCGTGCGCCGCGGGGTCCACTGGGTGCCGGGGGCTCCGCCGGTGCCGCGGGGTGTCACCTGGGGCCATCGGGTCGGCGGGGTGCCGCCGGGCCCATCGGGAGCCATCGGGGTCCATCGGGCCCGCCGGGTGCCGCCGCGTGCACGGGGATGCCGCCGTGCGCCGCGGGTGCCGGAGGCTCCGCCGTGCCGCCGCGTCCGCCCCGGGGGCCGGCGGTGCCGCCGGGGGTCATCGGGGTGCCGTGGCGGAGTGTGGTGCGGCGTCGGTTCGGGCCGTTCAGGCGCGGATTTCGAAGCCTTCGAGGCCCTCGGGCCGCTCCCGCCGGAGCTCGACGCGCGTCACGCTCGCCCCGTCCGGGCCGTGGTGGGCCCAGTCGACCATCGCCGCGACCGCGTCCGCGGCCCCCTCGAACGCCGCCTCGACCGTCCCGTCGGGCAGGTTGCGCACCCACCCGGCCACGTCGTGGCCGAGTGCGGTGCGACGGCAGGTGTCGCGGAAGAAGACACCCTGCACCACGCCGTGGACGACCACCCGGCTGTGAACCCGCTCCATGGGCCGACCGTATCCGCGCCGCGCCCGATCCGTGCGGAGCGTGATCGGCGCGTCGCTCCGCGTCGCTGCCGGAAATCTTCACGAGGTGAAAGTGGAGGGGATGCCTCCCGTTACATTCCTCCCTGAAATCGGTGGCGGTTTGGGTGGGTTTGGCGCCAGGGGGCGGTCTGGCTCCGGACTTTGTTACTCGATCTTGTGGAGAACCGGTGGCGATCCCCGGCATCAATGGGGAGACCTCCGTGGGAAAGGTCGTCAAGCGTGACCGGGGACGTCAACACGGTTCGCCCGGCCGCCCGTTCGCGTGCTTACATCTGGCCACCGCAGCAATGCTCGGACGCGGTCGGACCGCCTTGTCGCGGGCCGTCCACGGCATTTGAGAAACAATCAGACGACTGAAGGGTGCGCACATCATGCGTAACGACATCGAGACCCGTGAGATCGCCGACGACGAACTGGACGCGGTTTCCGGCGGTGTCAGCATTTCCGGTGGCCTGCTCGGCGGCGTGACCGGCGACGTCTTCCACGTGGTGAACGAGGTCACCTCGCTCCAGACGGTCCACGGCGCGCTGTCCCTCCCCGGCCAGGTCGAGGGCATCGTCGGCGTCCGCGCCGGTGTCGCCGGCCTCTGAGCCGAACCGGATATCAGTGCGCGTGAACCCCGGGACGTCATCGTTCCGGGGTTCACGGGTGCCCGTTCCATGAAATGCAGTCGAAGGACAGGTCGTGCAGTTCCGTCAAAAGGCGCTCTCCAAGCTGCAATCGCCCGAAGAACTCGATCTGCCCGTACGTTTCGCGCGCCCGCAAGGCCGATTCGTTCTCGCCGTCACGGTCCTCGTCATGGCCGTCGCGGGATTCTGGGCATTCACCGGATCCGTTTCCTCCAAACTGAGCGCGCCCGGCATCCTCACGCGCGCCGGAGGCAGCTATCTGCTCCAGAGCCCGTACTCCGGACAGGTCACGGCCGTACTCGCCGAAGACGGCCGGCTGCTCGCCCCGGGCGCGCCGCTGCTCCAGGTCGCCACGGAGCAGGGTGAGCGGACCGTACGCGTGGTGGCCGGCGGGCGGGTGACCACCCTGGTCGCCAAGACGGGCGCGGTCCTCACGACCGGCGCCGACGTCGCGACCGTCGAACGCGCGAAGAGCGCGGACGAGCCGCTGGTGGCCGTGCTCTACGTGCCCGCAGCGAGCGGCGCCGGGATCCGCGCCGGCACCCCCGTCGACCTGGACGTCCAGTCCGTTCCCCGGCAGCGGTTCGGCGTGCTGCGCGGGCACGTCAAGGAAGTCGGCCGCGCACCGCAGACCCAGGCGCAGCTCTCCGGCTTCCTCGGCGACACCCGCCTGGCCGCACAGTTCGCGCGGCAGGGCGACCCGGTCGCGGTGCTCGTCCAGCTCGACCGTTCCCCGACGACCCGGTCCGGCTACCGGTGGTCCTCCGCGGACGGGCCCCCGTACGCCCTCGACTCCACGACCCACGTCACCGGAGCCGTCCGCCTCCCCGCACAGCGCCCCGTCGATTGGCTCCTCCCGTGACCGCCGCGCCGCAGACATCCCGCGTCCCCTCCGGCGGCCGCCGGCGCCGGCGCCCGCCGGTTCCCCGGGGGCGCACGCCCCGCCCCGTCCGCACGCCCACGGTGCTCCAGATGGAGGCGGTGGAATGCGGGGCCGCCGCGCTGGCCATGGTCCTCGGGCGGTACGGCCGCTTCGTACCGCTGGAAGAGCTGCGCATCGCCTGCGGGGTCTCCCGCGACGGATCGCGCGCCGGCAACCTCCTCAAGGCCGCCCGCGGCTACGGGCTGACCGCCAAGGGCATGCAGATGGACCTGGCCGCGCTCGCCGGCGTGAGCCCCCCGGCGGTCCTCTTCTGGGAGTTCAACCACTACGTCGTCTACGACGGCATGGGCCGCCGCTTCGGCCGTCGGGGCGTGTACGTCAACGACCCCGCCAAGGGGCGGCGGTTCGTCCCCATGGAGGAGTTCGACACCGCCTACACCGGCATCGCGCTCGTGTTCGAGCCCGGCCCCGGATTCCGCCGCAGCGGTCGCAGGCAGGGAGTGCTGGGCGCCATGCCGGCCCGGCTGCGCGGCACTTCGGGCACGATGCTCGCCGCCGTGCTGGCCAGCCTCCTGCTGGTGGCCGTCGGCGCGACCGTGCCCGCGCTGAGCCGTACGTACATCGACACGTTCCTCATCGGCGGGCAGACGTCCCTGCTGGGCGTGCTCTTCCCGTCGATGGCCGCGGCCCTGCTGCTCACCGCGGTCCTCACCTCGCTCCAGCAGGCCAACCTGCTGCGCGGCCGGATCATCTCCTCGACGCTCGGCAGCGCCCGCTTCCTGCGGCACCTGCTCCGGCTCCCCGTCTCCTTCTTCGCCCAGCGCAATCCGGCAGACCTGGTCCAACGCCTGCGGTCCAACGACGCCGTCGCCGAAACCCTCGCCCGTGACCTGGCCGCCGCGGGCGTGGACGCCGCGGTGGTCGTGCTCTACGCGGTCCTGCTGTGGACGTACGACCCGCAGCTCACCGCCGTCGGGGTGCTCATCGCCCTGCTCAACGTCGCGGCCGTGCGGATCGTGATGCGGGTGAGGGCCACCGGCACCCAGAAGCTGCGCGCCGAGAGCGCCAGGCTCACCAACACCTCGTACAGCGGCCTCCAGCTGATCGAGACGATGAAGGCCACCGGAGGGGAGAACGCCTTCTTCCGCCGCTGGGCCGGCCAGCACGCCGTCACCCTCGACGTACAGCAGCGCCTCGGCGTCCCCAGCAGCTGGCTGGCCGTCGTCGCGCCGACCCTCGCCGCGCTCAACAGTGCGCTGATCCTGATGATCGGCGGCCTGCGGGCGGTGGAGGGGCACCTCTCCGTCGGCCTGCTCGTCGCCTTCCAGGCCCTCGTGACCAGCTTCACCGCACCGATCACCCGCCTGGGCGGGGTGGCCGGGCGGATCCAGGACTTCGCCGCCGACGTCGCCCGGCTCAAGGACGTCGAGAACTTCCCCGTCGACCCGGTCTACCTGCGGGACTCGCGGCACGCGCGCGGCGGGGCCCCCGCGGCCACCCGCCGCCTCAAGGGCCACGTGGAGCTCGACGGCATCACCTTCGGCTACAGCCCGCTCGACGCACCGCTGCTCAAGAACGTCTCGCTCGCGGTCGGCCCCGGCCGGCAGGTCGCGCTCGTCGGCGGCTCCGGCAGCGGCAAGTCCACCGTCTCCCGGCTGATATCCGGCCTCTACACCCCCTGGGAGGGGGCGATCCGCATCGACGGGATGCGGCTGGAGGACATCCCGCGCGGTGCGCTGGCCGCCTCCGTCTCCTTCGTGGACCAGGACGTCTTCCTCTTCGAGGGCACCGTCCGTGACAACGTCGCGCTGTGGGACCCCTCCATCCCGGACGAGGCCGTCGTCACCGCCCTCCAGGACGCCGCCGTGTACGACGTGGTCGCGCGCCGCGCGGGCGGCATCCACAGCCGCGTCGAGCAGGACGGCCGCAACTTCTCGGGCGGCCAGCGCCAACGCCTGGAGATCGCCCGTGCCCTGGCCCGCCGGCCCAGCGTCATGATCCTGGACGAGGTCACCAGCGCCCTGGACGCGGCGACCGAGCAGATCGTCATCGACAACCTGCGGCGCCGCGGCTGCGCCTGCGTGGTGATCGCCCACCGGCTCAGCACCGTACGGGACAGCGACGAGATCGTCGTACTCGACCGCGGCACGGTCGTGGAGCGCGGACGGCACGAGCAGCTCATCGCCGCGCGGGGCGCGTACGCCGAACTCGTCAAGGAGCACTGAGGTGGCAACCCCCCACCAGATCCCCCACCAGACACACCACCAGACGGGCCACGAGACGGGCCATCAGGCCGGCCACCAGACCCACCGTCACCACGGGAGCCACGCGGGCCGGTTCGTGCCCGATCCGGTCGTCGCGGCCCTGGGCACCCTCGGCACGGCGGTCGACTGCACGGGCCTGCGCAGCCTGTCCCTGGAGGGTCCGCTCGTCCTGTGGCTCGTCGTCCAGGGCGAACTGGACCTGTTCGCCGTCGATGCCGCGCAGGCGGGCCACTGGCACTTCCTCGGCAGACTGGAGCCCGGCACCCTGCTCCTGGGCCCGGCCGACGGCCCCGCCCACACGCTGACCGGGCGCCCGCTCCAGGGCTGCGTGCTGCGCCGCATCGACCTGCACGAGCTGTACCGCCCCGTCCACGGAAGCCCGGGCGCCCCCGCCGACGGATCCTGGGGGTGGCACGCCGAGCCGTGGCAGCACGGATTCCCCGACGGGGCGCCCAGCCCGCTGGAGGACGCCTTCGCCCGCGGTATCGGCCGCGGCCTGCGCGTGCTGTACCAGGCGCCGCAGGGGGGCCGGGCCACCGCGGGCGCCGAGGGGGCCGACGAGGACATCGTGTGGATGCAGATCCCGCCGGGCAGCGTGCAGTACGGAGCCGTGTACGAGCCGTACGAGGCCGCGGCCGGTCCGGTCGCCGCCGCCGGCACGCTCCTGGTCGACGAAGCCGTGTGGCAGGCGATGGTGGACCAGCAGTACCGGCTGCTGTCCGCCCTCGACCGCTGGATCGAGCAGGACGAGCGCGCCCACGAGGACCGTACGGCGGCCGGCATCGAGGCCGGAGAGGCGGCCCGCACCCAGGCGGACCGGACCCTGCTCGCCTCGATCGGCCGCTCGCGCGGCGGATCCGGGCGCGCCGCGGGTGACGACGCGACCTTCGCCGTGTGCCGCCTGGTCGCCGCCGAAGCGGGCATCGCCCTGACCGAGCCGACGGGCGCCGGGGAGGCCTCCGAGCGGACGGACCCCGTTGAACGCATCGCGCTCGCCTCCCGGATCCGCACCCGCCCCGTCCGGCTCGGCGGGCACTGGTGGCGGCAGGACAGCGGCCCCCTGGTGGGCCGGCGCGCGGACGACGGCGCACCCGTCGCGCTGCTGTGGCGGCGCGGCCGGTACGAGGCCGTCGACCCCGGCCCCGCCCCCGGCGCACGGGAGCGGGGCCGGCGCAGCCTGCGCGTCCACCAGGGCAACGCGGCCGGCTTCGCGCCGCACGCCGTCATGTTCTACCGCCCGCTGCCCGACCGGAAGCCGAGCCTGCTGCACCTGGTCCGCTTCAGCGTGCGCGGCAGCGGCCGGGACCTGCGCAGCCTCGTCGTGGGCGGGCTGGGCGCGGTCGGCCTGGGCGCGTTCGTCCCCGTGGCCACCGGCCGGGTGCTCGGCACGTACGTACCGCACGCCGAGGACAGCCTGATCGTGCAGACCGCCTTGGCGCTGATCGCGACCAGCGTGGTCTCGGCCGCGTTCATGCTGCTCCAGAACACCTCGGTCCTGCGCATGGAGGGCCGCATCGAGGCCACCCTCCAGCCCGCCGTGTGGGACCGGCTGCTGCGGCTGCCGGTGACCTTCTTCGCCGGCCGCTCCACCGGCGAACTGGCCGGCGCGGCCATGGGCATCAGCTCCATCCGCCGCGCGCTGTCCGGCATCATCCCCGTGTCCCTCCAGGCGGGCACCGTCGGCACGGTCAACCTCGTGGTGCTGCTCGTCTACAGCGTGCCGCTGGCGCTGGCGGCGCTCGCCATGCTGCTCGCCGTCGCCGTCGTGTTCCTGGGCCTGGGGCTGTGGCAGCTGCGCTACCAGCGACAGCTGATCCGGATCGGCAACAAGCTCGACAACCAGGCGTTCCAGACCCTGCGCGGACTGCCCAAACTGCGGGTGGCCGCGGCCGAGAGCTTCGCGTACGCCGCCTGGGCGCGGGAGTTCGCCCGTACCCGCGGGCTGCAGCAGCGCATCGGACGGATCAAGAACGTGGTCACCGTGCTCAATGCGGTCTACCTGCCGCTGTGCACGCTCGTGATGTTCATGCTGCTGGCCGGGCCGGCACGGGGCAGCATGTCCGCCGCCGAGTTCCTCACGTTCAGCACCGCCGTGACGATGATGCTGTCCTCGGCGACTCAGCTGACCGGCGCCCTCCTTTCGGCTGCCGCCGTGCAGCCCATGTTCGAGCAGGTCGAACCGCTCCTGGAGGCGACCCCCGAGGTGCGCGCCGGCGGCATCCGGCCGGGGCGGCTCAGCGGGGCCGTCGAGGTGAAGAACCTCTCGTACCGGTACACCGACGACGGCCCGCTCGTCCTGGACGACGTGTCCCTGCGGGTACGGCCGGGCGAGTTCGTCGCGGTCGTCGGGTCCAGTGGCTGCGGCAAGTCGACCCTGCTGCGCATGTTCATCGGCTTCGACCGCCCCACCTCCGGCAGCGTCCTGTACGACGGCCAGGACCTGGCGGCCCTCGACCAGGCGGCCGTGCGCCGCCAGTGCGGGGTCGTCCTCCAGAACGCGCAGCCGTTCTCCGGGTCGATCTACGACTGCATCCGCGGGTCCGGCACGTACTCCCTCGAAGAGGCGGGGGAGGCGGCCGCGCTGGCGGGCCTCGCCGAGGACATCAAGGCCATGCCGATGGGCATGCACACCGTGCTGTCCGACGGGGGCGGGACCGTCTCGGGCGGCCAGCGCCAACGGCTGATGATCGCCCAGGCCCTCATCGGCAAGCCGCGCATCCTGTTCCTCGACGAGGCCACCAGTGCGCTGGACAACGAAGCCCAGCGCGTGGTCATCGAGTCCACCCGCGCCCTGCGCGCCACCCGCATCGTGATCGCCCACCGGCTGTCCACGGTCCTGGACGCCGACCGGGTGATCGTGATGGCGGACGGACGGATCGCCCAGCAGGGGACGCCCGCCGAGCTGCTAGCCGATACGGCAGGTCCGTTCCATGAACTGGTCCGCCGCCAGGTCGGAACCTAAGGGGAGCAGGCCGGGACGGGCTCGGGGGCCGGGGCAGGGGCCCCGGCCGCGGCCCCGGCCAGGGGGGGGGGGGGGGCGGCGGGCTGCGCCGGGAGGGCGAACACGCGGAGGAAGAGCTGCGAGAGCGGCCCGATGGCCAGGGCGTACGCCACGGTGCCGACGCCGGCCGTGCCGCCCAGCAGGACACCGGCCAGCAGGACCGTCAGCTCGATGCCGGTGCGCACCAGCCGCAACGACCGCCCGGTCCGGCGGTGCAGCCCGGTCATGAGGCCGTCGCGCGGCCCCGCGCCGAAGCACGCGGCGATGTAGAGGCCGGTGGCCACCCCGTTGAGGACGATGCCCGCGGCCAGCAGGGCGGCCTGCGCGAGCGTGCCGTGCACGTCCGGCACCACCGCGAGGGTGGCGTCCATGGTCAGGCCGACGGCGAGGACGTTGGAGAGCGTGCCCAGCCCGGGCCGCTGCCGCAGCGGCACCCACAGCAGCAGGACCAGTGCCCCGACCGCCACCGACACCGTGCCGATGCTCCACCCCGTGCGTTCGGCGATCCCCTGGTGGAACACGTCCCACGGGTCCAGCCCCAGGCCCGCGCGGACCAGGAACGCCGAGCTCGCGCCGTACAGCGCGAGGCCGGCGTAGAGCTGGAGCAGCCGATGGGGAAGACGCCGCGCGGGGCGGGCGGGGGTGAGGGACACCGGTGGATCCTTCCGGGGAGCCAAAAGCCGAGAGATCCCACGGTCTGGCATCCCCTGGATGGTTCAACAGGGCCAATCTGAGCTAAGTGGCCTTAATTCTGTGGACCGGATTCCGGTCGGTCGCTGCGCCGTGCCCCCTTCGTGAGAACAGGCACATTTTCGTCACATTTAGTCCGAATTGGTGAATGCTGGGTTCCGATCCAGACCGACGTACCTGCGCCACCGGCACCGGGAGAGACGAGAGACATGCGACGCGTACACCGCCCGACGATCAACCGGCGGACGGCCCTGCCCCTGGTCGGCGGAGCCGCCGTCCTGGGCTTCGGAGGCCTCTACCTCACCGGTCTGGCCGTGGCGGGTGACGCCATCGCCGACGGCACCCACGTACGCGGTGTCGACCTCGGCGGCATGAGCCGTCCGGAGGCCGCGTCCGCCCTCGACCACGCGCTCGGCCCCGCCGCCGCCACCCCGATCGCGCTGCGGGTCGGCGACCGCACCGAGCACGCGACCCCCGCCGCCTTCGGCCTGTCCCTGGACACCGCCGCCACCGTCGACCGCGCCGCGCAGACCGGATCGGACCCGTTCACCGTGATCGGGCGCCTGCTCACTCCGGCCGAGAGGCGGGAGGTCGAGCCGGTGATCCGGACGGACGGTCCCACCGACAAGGCCGAGATCGACCGGATCACCACCGCCGGGCGCGAGGCCCGCGACGGCGGCATCACCTTCGAGGCCGGCACGGCCCGGGCCACCGCCCCCGTCACCGGCGTCGCCGTGCGCGCCGGCCAGGCGGCCGACACCGTACGCGCCGTCTACCTGCGCCCCCAGGGCGGTCCCGTCGCGCTCCCGGTGGACCGGAAGGCGCCCGCCGTCGGACAGGCGGAGACCGCCCGGGCCCTGAAGGAGTTCGCCGAACCCGCGATGTCCGGCCCGATCACCCTCACCGTCGCCGGAAAGCCCGTCACCCTCACCCCCGCGGTGCTGGGCAAGTACCTGACGGCCGAACCCGACGCCCACGGCCGACTGGCCCCGAAGCTGGACTCCAAGGGACTGCTCGCCGACCCCGCGGTCGCCCGGCAGGTGGCCGCGGCCACCAGCCCCTCCCGGGGCGCGACCTTCCGCGTCGACTCCGCCGGCCGGGCGGTCGTCGCCCAGGACGGGCGCTCGGGGGTGCAGGTCACCGAGAAGGCGTTCGCCGACGCGGTCGTGCCCCTGCTGACGCGCACCGGCGCCGCCCGTACCGGGGTGGTCGCCGTGCAGACGGTCCACCCGCGGCTGACCGCCGCGAACGCGGAGCGCCTCGGCATCAAGGAGCAGATGTCCTCCTTCACCGTCAAGTTCCCGGCCGCGCCGTACCGCACCACCAACATCGGGCGGGCCGTGGAGCTGATCAACGGCTCCGTCGTCATGCCCGGCGAGACCTGGAGCTTCAACAAGACGGTCGGCGAGCGGACCAAGGAGAACGGCTTCGTCGACGGCATCATGATCAACGACGGCCAGTTCGTGAAGTCCCCCGGCGGCGGCGTGTCGCCGGTCGCGACGACCATGTACAACGCGATGTTCTTCGCGGGCGTCCAGCCGCTGGAGCACGGCGCCCACTCCTTCTACATCGAGCGCTACCCCGAGGGCCGCGAGGCCACCGTCGCCTGGGGCACCCTCGACCTGCGCTGGAAGAACGACTCCGGCCACGCGATCTACGTCAAGGCCGATTCCTCCGACACCTCGGTGACCATCAGCCTGCTCGGCACCAAGAAGTACGACGAGATACGCGCGACCAAGGGCCCGCGGGAGAACGTCACCCCGCCGGGCAAGCGCACGGGCTCCGGCCCCACCTGCGAGGTGCAGACCCCGCTGGAGGGCTTCGACGTCAACGTCGGCCGGGTCTTCGTCCAGGGCGGCAAGGAGGTCAAGCGCGAGGCCTACCGTACGCACTACACCCCCCGCGACGAGGTCACCTGCGACCCGCAGGCCTCGCCGTCCCCGGCCGCCACCGCGCCCCCGACCGCCTCGGCGGCCCCGACCGCCACGGCCACGCCGAAGCCGGGCCCCGCCTGACGCAGGCGCCGACGGGGCCCGGCTGGACCGGTCCTAGAGGAAGGGGGAGTGCGGGCGGGCGCGCCAGGACTGCGCGGGGTGGTGCACCACCGAGCGCAGGTTGCGGTCCCAGTGCGCCCGCCGCTGCCGGGCGCGGTGGGGCGCGCGCGGCGCGTCGGCCGCCCGCGCCAGCATGAGCAGGGCGGCCGTGAGAGCCGCCAGTTCTATGTGGTCCGGGGTGCCCCTGACCACCCGGATCCGGTGCCGGCGTATCACCAGGTCACCGGCAGGGTCTTGGGTCCGCGGATCAGCGCCCCCGCCTGCCACTCGATCTGCTCGGGCGGTACGGCCAGGGCGAGGCGCGGATAGCGGTCGAGCAGCGTGGTGACGATGATCTCGGACTCCATCCGGGCCAGCATCGAGCCGACGCAGTGGTGGGGCCCGTTCCCGAAGGCCATGTGGGCGATCGGACCGCGGTCGAAGTCCAGCTTGTCGGGGTCGGGGAAGACCTCGGGGTCGCGGTTGGCCGCGAGGTACGAGGAGTACACCGTCTCCCCGGCCTTGATCGTGACGCCGGCGATGTCCACGTCCCGCGTGGCGATCCGCGGCAGACCCACGCCACTGCGGTGCGGGATGAAGCGCAACAGCTCGTCGACGGCCTGGGGGATCATCTCCGGCTCCCGGCGCAGCCGTTCGAGGTGCTCCGGATGGGTGAGCAGGGCGTAGATCATGTTCGCGCTGTTGTTGCGGACGGCGTGCGCACCGCTCACGAGGATCGCGGTGGCGATGGAGACGGCCTCCGGCTCGGTGATCTCACCGGCGTCCGCGGCCCCGGCGAGGACTCCGGCCAGGTCGTCGCTCTGCTTCTCCCGGCGCAGGGCGAGCAGGGCCACCACGCACTCGCGCACCGTCTTCAGCGCGTCCGTGCTCTTGTCGGGGGCCGGACCGGGCGTCATGATCACGTTCGCCCAGGACGTCATGTCCTTGCGCATGTCCTGCGGCATCCCCAGCAGGTCGGCGACCGCCGCGAGCGGGAACGGGCCGTGCAGGTGCTCGACCAGGTCCGCCGGCGAGCCGTGCCGCTCCATGGCGTCCAGCAGGCTGTCGGCGGTCTGCTGAACGGTCGGCCGCAGCTTCTGCATGCTCTTGCCGGTGAAGGCCCGGGCGACGACCCGGCGCATGTCGTTGAGGCGCGGCGGGTCGGCGTAGTTCATCGACGCCTGCTGCGAGGCGATCGCGTGCGGGGAGGAGGCGGTGATGGTCCGGCCGACCAGTTCCCGCCTGCTGAAACGCGGGTCGGTGGTGGCCGCCTTCACATCGGCGTAGCGCGCCATCAGCCAGGCGGTGCCCTGGCCGAACGGCAGCCGGATCCGGGTGGCCCGTTTGTCCCGCAGGCGGTCGTGCAGGAACGGGTCGAAGTCCAGCGCCTCGAAGTCGTCCAGGTTCCAGCAGTGCACCGGTTCGCCCGTGGCCGGGTCCGTCTCCGGCATGTCCGGGTCCGGCATCTCCGGCCTGAGGGCCGTTTGCGGGTCTGAGGTCATGGTTCATCTCCCTGCGTGGATGTCACCCCCCCAAGGCGCGATTCCGCGGGGAAATCGGCACAGCCATCCCTTCCCGCCCGTCACGCGCTCCGCTGCCTTCCCGGCGCAGCGTCACCGGATTGGCTCATGTCACCAACGCCGTAGTCCCGCGCGCGCATCTGCCGCACGTCGATGAGGCTGTGTCAGACACGAAAGGAGAGCCACCCATGGCGACTCTGTGCAGGCCAACGGTGTGCGTGCCCGAGCACGTGATCACGATGGAGCAGACCCTGGATCTGTGCCGGTCCGTGCACGCGGACCATCCACAGCTCGACCTGGCGCTGCGCCTGATCCGCAACACCGGCGTCGCGAAGCGGCACATCGTGCAACCGATCGAGGAGACGCTCAAGCACCCCGGCTTCGAATCGCGCAACGCCGTGTACGAGGCCGAGGCCAAGGCGCGGGTCCCCGCGGTGGTGCGGCAGGCGCTGGAGGACGCCCAGCTCCGGGCCAAGGACATCGACATGATCATCTACGTGTCGTGCACGGGCTTCATGATGCCCTCGCTGACCGCCTGGATGATCAACGCACTGGGCTTCCGGACGGACTGCCGGCAGCTGCCCATCGCCCAGCTGGGCTGCGCGGCGGGCGGTGCGGCCGTCAACCGGGCCCACGACTTCTGCACCGCCTACCCCGAGGCGAACGCGCTGATCGTGTCCTGCGAGCTCTGCTCGCTCTGCTACCAGCCCAGCGACCTGGAGGTCGGCAACCTGCTCTCCAACGGCCTGTTCGGCGACGGCGTCGGTGCCGCCGTCGTCCGCGGCCGCGGTGGAACCGGCATGCAGCTGCACCGCAACAGCTCGTACATCATCCCCCAGACGGAGGACTGGATCATGTACGACGTCAAGTCCACCGGGTTCCACTTCAAGCTCGACCGGCGGGTGCCCGGGACCATGGAGCCGCTCGCGCCGTCCCTCAAGGAGCTGGCCAAGGCCCATGGGTGGGACGCCGCGGCGCTGGATTTCTACATCATCCACGCCGGCGGACCCCGCATCCTGGACGACCTCAGCAAGTACCTCGGTGTGGCACCCGAAGCATTCCGCTTCAGTCGGGCCACACTGACCGAGTACGGCAACATCGCCAGCGCCGTCGTCCTGGACGCACTGCGCCGACTCTTCGACGAGAACGGCACGGCCGACGCCGCCCGTGGCCTGCTGGCCGGTTTCGGCCCGGGCATCACCGCAGAGATCTCGCTGGGCAGCTGGACCTCGCAATGAGGGTCCGGGTGTAGGGAGGAATCCGAAGAATGCTGAAGGACGGCCCCGCTACCTCAAGGCCACCCATCACGCACTGGCCCACCCCGGCCCTGGACGGGGTCGACTTCGACCCCGTCCTCGCCGAGCTGATGCGGGCGGGTCCGATCACCCGGATCCGCATGCCCAACGGAAGCGGGTGGGCCTGGCTCGTCTGCCGCTACGAAGACGTGCGCATGGTGGCCAACGATCCCCGGTTCAGCCGCAAGCTGGTCGCGGAACACGACGTCACCCGGCTGGCCCCCCACTTCATCCCCGCGCCCGGTGCGGTCGGCTTCGAGGACCCGCCCGACCACACCAGGCTGCGGCGCACCGTCGCCGCGGCCTTCACGACCAGCGGGGTGGAGGCACTGCGCACGCGCGCCAAGGAGATGCTCGACGCCCTCGTCGACGACATCCTGCGCGACGGCCCGCCCGTGGACCTGACCGAGCGCCTGCTCGCTCCCTTCCCGCTCGCCGTCGTGTGCGAGCTGATGGGCGTGCCGGAGGACGACCGGCCCATGGTCCACGAATGGACCACCCTGATCCTGTCCTCGGCCCAGGGCGCCGAGCGCAGCGAGCAGGCGAAGAACGACATGTGTGCCTACCTCGGCGGACGCATGCGCGACGGCGAGGTGGCGGGCGGTGACAGCGTCATCGGGCTCCTCGTCAAGGCCGTCGAGGCCGGCGAGGTCACCGCGGAGGAGGCCACCGGCCTCGCCCTCCTGATCCAGATCGGGGGCGAGGCCGTCACCAACAACGTGGGCAACATGGTCTACATCCTGCTCACCCGTCCGGACCTGATGGACCGGATGCGCAGTGACCCGGGCCTGCGGCCCTCGGCGATCAACGAGCTGCTGCGCTACATCCCGCACCGCAACGCGGTCGGGCTCTCCCGGATCGCCCTCGAGGACGTCACCGTGGCCGGCCAGCTCATCCGGGCGGGCGAGGCGATCTACGTCTCGTACCTCGCGGCCAACCGCGACCCGGACGTCTTCCCCGACCCCGACGAGCTGCACCTGGACCGCAGCCCCAACCCGCACGTCTCCTTCGGGTACGGACCCCACTTCTGTCCCGGGAACATGCTGGCCCGCCTCGAATCCGAACTGCTCGTGGACGCCCTGCTGGACCGCTTCGCGGACCTGCGCTTCAGCGTCCCGCCGAGCGAACTGCGCTGGCGGCCCGGGGCCCTCATCCGCGGGCCCGAAGGTCTGCCCGTGACCTGGTCATGACCGCGCACGTCGCCCGCGACGGGCTGCTCGTGCCACCGGGTCACGGCCGCAAGCTGCACACCGAAGCCCAACAGGTCACGTTCAAGGTCACCGGGGAGCACTCCTCGGTGGCCTCCAGCTTCGAGGTCGTCGTACCGCCCGGCTTCGACGTCGGGGCCCACCTGCACACCCGCAGCGAGGAGCTCTTCTACGTCCTGGAGGGTGAACTCGACGTCATGGCCTTCGAGCCGCGCGTCCGTTCCGGCGACGATTGGCGACACTGGGAAGCGCTCGACGGCCGCCAGGTCGTCCGTGCCACGCCCGGAACCGTCATCGTGGTTCCACCCGGCTGTCCGCACGCCTTCGCCAACCCCACCGGCGAACCGGCCCGGATGTTCTTCCAGGCCTCTCCGCCGCCCGATCACGAGCGGTACTTCGAGGAACTCCTCGAACTGCTCGACACGAGCGCCACCCCGGATCCCGCCGCGATCCGCGAGCTCCGGATGCGCTACGACATCGAACAGCTCACGCCGTTGCGCCACGAGCTGTCCTGACCAGCACCGCAACACCCCCTCACACACCACGCTCGGGAGAATTGATGCTGCGCCGCCGCAAACTCCGCACCGCCACGTACGCCCTCGCCGGCACGGTCGCCGCCGCCGCCGCGCTGGCGGCGGGCCCGGCCAGAGCCGCCGAACCCCTGCCGTCCTACTGGTGCTACCTCAACGGTGTCGAGGTCCCGTCCGGCCAGAAGGTGGTGCGGGGCACGGCGGGCGTCGACACGATCCTGTGCGAGAACGACGTCGAGAACGTCATCATCGACGGCGGGAACGGCGACGACAACATCCGCGTCAAGGGCATGCTCATCGACGCCCAGGTACTCGGCGGCGAGGGCGACGACACGCTCCAGGTCAACAACCTCTACCCGAAGAGCGGCAACTCGTCGGTGCGCGGCGGCCTCGGCAACGACACCATCATCACCGCGCTCGTCGTGGGCACCGCCGACCACGGCGCCAGCGTCTACGGCGACCACGGCGACGACAAGATCACCACGGGCAGCGTCATGGGCCAGCCCGGCGAGTACGAGCGCGGTGGCGGCCAGGTCTTCGGCAACGACGGCAGCGACCTGATCCGCACGGGCAACGTCGACCTCGGCGGCCGGGTCCTCGGCGGCAGCGAGAACGACATCATCGAGCCCAAGTCGGTGGGTGCGGAGTCCGCCGGCATCGTCCAGGGCGGTCCCGGCAACGACACGGTCCGCGGCCTGAACGACACCGTCCTGACGATCGGACCCGGCTACGGCCAGGTCGACGGCGGGATCGGCACCAACTCCTGCCGGGTGAGGCACTTCTCGACCGGCGACCGGGTCCGCAGCTCGCTGGCGAACTGCGCGAACACCGAGGCGGGACCGGCCCCCCCGGCGGCCCCCGCCAAGCCGGCCGACTCCACCACCCCCGCCAAGCCGGCCGCCTCCGCCACCCCGGCCAAGCCGGCGGCGCCCGCCTCCTCCGCCCACTCACCGCGCTGACGGCCGGCGGCCCCCCGCAGCGCCGTGCGTGCGCTCCATGGACAGGCCGCCGGGAAGCAGGAACAGGGTCAGCACCGCGCCGGCGGCGAAGAGCACCGCCGATGCCGTGAAGACCGTGTGGTAACCCTCCAGGGCAGCCCGCGCCAGCAGTTCCGGCGTGGGCTGCCGGCCCGCCAGGGAGCGGGCGACGGCTCCGGCGCCCAGGGCGCTCATGAGCGCCGTGCCGACGGAGCCGCCGGTCTGCCGCATGGCGTTGACCGTCGCTGAGCCGACCCCCGCGTCCCGCGGGTCGATGCCGGCCGTACCGAGGTTCATGGCGGCCGCCGTGATCAGGCCCATGCCCAGCCCCGTGGCCACCTGGCCCGGCAGCACGTCGAGGACGTACGGGCCGGTCGCCGTCACGTTCGCCAGCCAGACCATGCCGCACGCCGACAGCACCATGCCGGTGACGATCCGCGGGCGCCCGCCGATCCTGCCCAGCAGCCCCATGTTGCTGCCGATCGCGCCGATCATGGTGCAGCCGGACATCGGCATGAAGGCCAGCCCGGTCTGGGCCGGGCTGTATCCGCGGGCGTGCTGGAAGTAGTACGTGAGGAACAGGAACACCCCGAACATGCCGACCCCCGTGATGAACACGGACGTCAGTGCCGTGCCCCGGACCCGGTCGAGCACGATCCGCAGCGGCAGCAGCGGGTGGGCGCTGAGGCGCTGCCACCACACGAACGCGGCGAGCAGGACGGCGCTGGTGACCAGGCAGCCCAGGACCCGCAGGGGTGGCCAGCCGTCGGGGCCGGACTTGGCGAGGCCGTAGACCAGGCAGAACAGCCCGGACGAAGCCAGCACCGTACCCGGCAGGTCCAGCCGGGGCGGGGTGGCCGGCGCGGAGCGGCGGAGCAGCAGCACACCGCCGATGACGGCGACGGTGGCGAAGAGCACGTTCACGTACATGGTCGAGCGCCAGCTCAGGTGCTCGGTGAGGAATCCGCCCAGCAGCAGCCCCACGGCGCCCCCGGACGCGGCGAGCGCCCCGAACACGCCGAAGGCCTTGGCGCGTTCCGCGGGGGCGGAGAACGTGGTGGTCAACAGCGAGAGCGCCGCCGGGGCCAGCAGCGCCGCGAACACGCCCTGCAGGGCCCGGGCCGTGACGAGGACGCCGAAGCCGGCCGCGGCGCCGCCGAGCGCGGAGGCCGCCGCGAAGCCGATCTGGCCGATGAGGAAGGCCCGCCGCCGCCCGAACAGGTCGGCCAGCCGCCCGCCGAGCAGGAGCAGACTGCCGAAGGTGATCGCGTACGCGGTCACCACCCACTGCCGTTGGTCGTCGGAGAACCCGAGGTCGGCCTGGGCGGAGGGCAGGGCGATGTTCACGATGGTGGCGTCGAGGACGACCATGAGCTGGGCCAGGCCGATGACGGCGAGGATCCACCACCGGCGCGGATCAGGCGGCGCTGCGGCGCCGGGGAGGGCTGGAGTGGTGCTGGTTCCGGGGCGGGTCGGCTCTGCGGACATGGTGGTACTCCATGGTTTCCGCTCGTTCTCGCTGGCGAGAGGGCGTGCGCGGGTGACTGTCTGGTTCGAAGATGCGTGAGCCGGCCCCGTCGCCCGCGCGCCACGCCACGACGCCGTCCGGATGGACCAGTGCACCGCTCGTTTCTCCTACCGTTCCCGCTCGCCGTCCCCCTTCTCCCTCTTCTTCCGCCTCCGCGCGCCGGCGGCCGGGCGGCCCGCGTGGAGCTCCACGGGACCCGTGCCCTCGGTGCGCGCCCGCAGACAGGCCTCGATCTGCCGGCGCAGGGACGGCTTGACCAGGGTGCGCAGCTCCCCGACGGGCACCGCCCGCCAGCGGATCAGCTCGAAGGGGGCCAGCCGGATCCGCTCCAGGGCGGCGGAGTCCAGGACGCCGCCGTCGTAGAGGAAGCGGATGCGGGCGGGGTAGCCGGGCTTGTGGGCCCAGTTGACGCCGAGCAGCCGGCCCGGTTCCAGGTCGAGTCCGATCTCCTCGCGGACCTCGCGGCGGGCGGCGGCGCGCGGGGTCTCGCCCACGTCGCTGTCGATCCCGCCGCCCGGCAGGTTCCAGCGGCCGGGCCTGCCGTACGCCGGCTCCACCAGCAGGATCCGGCCGGCGGCGTCGGTGAACAGCACGCTCGCCGCGGTGATCGCCTTCGGCCTGGCCGCCCGGTGGCTCGCGGCGTCGAAGGAACCGGCGTGTTCGAGGGCCGTGCGCCGCCGCGGGTCCAGACCGGCGGGGGAGCCGGGCTGGGGTACGCCGTCGACGAGGTGCGCGAGGGAGCCGGCGTACAGGGCGGCCAGGCCGGCGCGCAGCCGGGGCGCGACCCGGCCGGGCAGCACCGAGCAGGCCTCCTCCGGCGCGAGCCACCGGGCCGCGACGGCCTCGCCACCCCGGACGGAGAGCGCAGCGGTCTGCGCCGGCGGGAGCGGCCCGACGAGGTGGACGTGGGCGATGACGGAACGGCCGAGGGAGCCGGGCCGACGGGAGTCCACGGCGAGGAGCCGCCCGACGGCAACGGCCAGACCCAGCTCCTCCCGCAGCTCGCGGGCCAGCGCCTCCTCCGGGGTCTCGGTTCCCTCGACCGCGGCGCCCGGCAGTTCCGGGTCCGCCCCGTACGAGGGGGTCACGACGAGGACCCGCCCGCCGGAGTCCAGGACGATCCCGGTGGCCGCGACGAGCGGAGCCGTCCGGGCGGCGGACCGGGCGTCGCCGGGGGAGGGGCGTGCGCCGGGGCGACCGGCCCGGTCGGTGTGCGGGTCGGGGCCCCCGCCGGGGGACGACGGGGCGTCGGCCGGGCGGTCTGCCGGTCCGCGACCCCTGCCGGGGGCCGGGGCGTCGGCAGGGCGGTCTGCCGGTCCGGAGCCCCCGGCGGGGGACGGGCCGTCGGCTGGGCGGTCTGCCGGTCGGTCGGGCACTGCGGACTCCTGGGGTCGGGCGGCGCTGCGCGGCGGATCCGCACCCCGTGCGGGCCGGCCGCGCTCGGCGGTCAGGCCCGGGCCAGGAGCATCCCGCCCATCGTGACCATGGTCGCCGCGACGAGCCCGTCCAGCACCCGCCAGGCCGAGGGGCGCGCGAGGACGCCGCTGAGCAGCCGGGCCCCGTAGCCCAGGGTGGCGAACCAGACCAGGCTGGCCGCTGCGGCCCCGATGCCGAAGGCCCAGCGCAGGTCACCGCGGTCGGCGGCGAGGGAGCCGACCAGCAGGACGGTGTCCAGGTAGACGTGCGGGTTGAGCCAGGTCATGGCCAGGCAGGCCAGCACGGCCCGGCGGCGGGACCCGGCGGAGTCCCCCGCGGTGTCCAGGGCGGCGCCGGGGGTGGGCCGCAGCACCCGGCGGGCCGCGAGGAACCCGTAGCAGATCAGGAAGGTGCCGCCGGCGATGGCGACGGCGGTCAGCGCGGCCGGCCAGGCGGTGACGAAGGCCCCCACACCGGCGACGCCGAGGGTGATGAGGACCGCGTCGGAGACGGCGCAGATCCCGACCACGGCGAGGACGGCGTGCCGGCGGACCCCCTGCCGCAGGACGAAGGCGTTCTGCGCGCCGATGGCGACGATGAGGGAGAGTCCTGTGCCGAAGCCGGCGAGTGCCGCCGCGATGATGCCGTGTGTCATGCAGTCGACCGTAGGCAGCGGCGTGCTTTCAGTACAGCTAAAGATTTTTACGTACCCTTAGCGTTCGTGATGGACGAGCTTCCCCTGGATCAGGTACGGACCCTCCTCGCCGTGGTGGACGAGGGCACCTTCGACGCGGCGGCCGCAGCCCTGCACGTGACCCCCTCCGCCGTGAGCCAGCGGGTCAAGGCGCTGGAGCAGCGGACCGGGCGGGTGCTGCTGATGCGGACGAAACCGGTGCGGGCGACGGAGTCCGGACAGGTGGTGGTCCGCTTCGCCCGGCAGCTGGCCCGTCTGGAGCGCGACGCCCGCGCCGAGCTCGGGATGGCGCAGGAGTCGGGGGGACCGGTGCGGCTGCCGATCGCCGTCAACGCGGACTCGCTCGCGACCTGGTTCCTGCCGGCGCTCACGCGCGTCCCGCAGGACCCGCCCGTCTTCTTCGAACTGCACCGGGAGGACGAGTCCCATACGACGGCGCTGCTGCGGGAGGGCCAGGTGATGGCCGCGGTCACCTCCTCGCCGGACCCGGTGGCGGGGTGCACGGTGCGCGGGCTCGGGCAGGCGCGGTACCTGCCGGTGGCGAGCCCCGCGTTCGCCGCGCGGCACCTGGCCGGGAGCCTCGAACAGGGGCTGCGGGAGGCCCCGGTGATCGTGTTCGACCGGCGGGACGTCCTCCAGGACGGGTTCGTACGGTCGCTGACCGGTGATCAGGAGGCCGGGGCGGGCCCGCTGCGCCACCAGGTGCCGACCTCGGAGGGGTTCTGCGGCGCGGTGGCGGCCGGTCTCGGCTGGGGACTGGTGCCCGAGCCGCAGGCCGAGCCCCTGCTGCGGGACGGCGGACTGGTCCTGCTGGTGCCGGGGCGGCCGTTGGACGTGCCGCTGTACTGGCAGCAGTGGAAACTCGACTCCCCGGCGCTGTCGACGGTTGCCGAGGTCATCGCGGCCGCGGCGGCCGGGGCCGCGCCCCCGGGCCCGGTCCGGCACCCGTAAGCTGCGGCCATGGAGTCCTACACGATCGGCCAGGCCGCCCGGCTGCTCGGCGTGAGCGTCGACACGGCACGGCGCTGGGCGGACGCCGATCGATTCCCCACCCGCCGGGAGGGCACGCGGCGCATGGTGGACGGGCCGGACCTGGCCGCGTTCTGCGTGGAGGCCGCCCAGGAGGCCGCCGACGGCGAGGACGCCCCGTACACCTCGGCGCGCAACGCCTTCCCGGGCATCGTCACCGCCGTGAAGCTCGGCACCGTCGACGCCCAGGTCGAGATCCAGGCCGGGCCGCACCGCATCGTGTCGTTGCTGACCCGGGAGGCGGTGGAGGAGCTCGGCCTGGAGGTGGGCGCCCGGGCCGTGGCCCGCGTCAAGTCGACGAGCGTGTTCATCGACCGGGTCTGACCGGCCCGCGCGGTGCGCGGCCGGCTCGGCGGCGGTGGCAGACTGGCCGCTGATCCGCCGAAGGGAAGTACCCCGTTGTCCATGTTCAGCAACCTGCGCCGGGCCGTACGCCGTGGATACCGGCGGGCCGTCGACCTCAGCCACCCGGCCCGCTCCCCGCTCGGCAGCGCGGTGGTCAACTGCGTGGTCTACGTGGACGGCACGCGGCAGGACGGCTGCGCCGAGGTGGAGGAGGCGCTGCGGCGGGTCCGCAAGACGGGCGACGGGTTCGTCTGGATCGGCCTGCACGAGCCGTCGAGGGAGGAGCTCGCCGGGCTCGCCGAGCTGTTCGGCCTGCACCCCCTCGCCGTCGACGACGCCGTCAACGCCCACCAGCGCCCCAAGGTCGAGCGGTACGACGACATACTGTTCTCCGTCTTCAAGACCGTGCGCTACGTGGAACACGAGGAACTGACCGCCACCAGCGAGGTGGTGGAGACCGGCGAGCTGATGGCGTTCACCGGCGACGACTTCGTCATCACCATCCGGCACGGCGGCCGCGGCACGCTCGGCCCGGTCCGCGAGAGCCTGGAGGCCGCGCCGGACCAACTGGCCAAGGGGCCCGCCTCGGTCCTGCACGCGATCGCCGACCACGTCGTCGACGACTACGTGGCCGTCACGGACGCGGTGCAGAACGACATCGACGCAGTCGAGACCGCGGTGTTCAGCGAGTACGGCGGCCGCGGCGACGCGGGCCGCATCTACCAGCTCAAGCGCGAACTGCTGGAGCTGCGCCGGGCGGTGGCCCCGCTGGGCCGGCCGCTGCACCACTTGGCCACGCAGCCGATACCGGTGATCCCGGCGGAGGCCCGCGCGTACTTCCGGGACGTCGCCGACCACCTGACCCGGGCGACCGACCAGATCGGCGCGTACGACGCCCTGCTCGACTCCATCCTCCAGGCGCACCTCGCGCAGGTGACCGTCGCGCAGAACGAGGACATGCGCAAGATCACGGCCTGGGCGGCCATCGTCGCCGTGCCGACCATGGTCTGCGGCGTCTATGGCATGAACTTCGACAACATGCCCGAGCTGCACTGGACGTACGGCTACCCGATCGTCGTCGGGGTCATGGCCCTCGCCTGCTTCGTCATCCACCGGGGCTTCCGCCGCAACGGCTGGATCTGACCCCCGGGTGAACTCCCGCCTACCGCACGGGTATTGAGCTGTCCCGAAGTCTGGTAGTAAAGTTTCCTAACGAAGTCGGGTAAGCCTCAACTCCCCCATGGAGGTCTTGTGTTCACCCCCCACCGCAAGAGGATGGCCCTCGGCGCCCTGCTCGGCAGCGCGCTGCTCGCCGTACCGGTCGCCGCCCATGCGACGACCGCGGCACCCGCATCCGCATCCGCGTCCGTTCCCGCCCCCGCCTCTGCGGCAGCGGCCGCGGCCACCGGGCTCGACGATCCGGCGAAGAAGGACATCGCCATGCAGATCGTCTCCAGCGCGGAGAACTCCTCGCTGAACTGGAAGGCCCAGTACAAGTACATAGAGGACATAGACGACGGCCGCGGCTACACGGCCGGCATCATCGGCTTCTGTTCCGGCACCGGCGACATGCTCGACCTCGTCGAGTACTACACACAGGTCAAGCCCGGCAACGTGCTCGCCAAGTACCTGCCCGCCCTGCGCAAGGTCGACGGCAGCGACTCGCACGCCGGCCTCGACCCGAACTTCACCAAGGACTGGGCGAAGGCGGCCCAGGACGGCGAGTTCAGGAAGGCCCAGGACCACGAGCGCGACCGGGTCTACTTCAACCCCGCGGTCAGCCAGGGCAAGTCGGACGGCGTCGGCACGCTCGGCCAGTTCATCTACTACGACGCCATCGTCATGCACGGCGACGGCGGCGACTCCACGAGCTTCCGCAACATCCGCAAGCGGGCCCTGTCCAAGGCCAAGCCCCCGGCCCAGGGCGGCAACGAGACCACCTGGCTGAACGCCTTCCTCGACGCCCGGGTCTGGGCGATGAAGCAGGAGGAGGCGCACAGCGACACCAGTCGCGTCGACACCGCACAGCGGGTCTTCCTCAAGAAGGGGAACCTGAACCTCAACACCCCCCTCGACTGGAAGGTCTACGGGGACTCCTTCCACATCGGCTGAACCGGCCCGCACGTTCACGGCGTCCCGCTCCGGCCTCCGGCCTCCGGCCTCCGGCGTCAGGTGCGGGACGGCCGTGCGAGCGGTGGCGGATGTCGCGGAGCCGTAACGATGTGGACGCGGAGGGGCGTGTTCCGCCGGGGAACGGGCGGTGCGCGCACCTACGCGGAGCGACTCGCGAGGCCCTCCGGCATCACGAATCGGCTTCTACCGCCCCGTTTTCGTCACCCCCTGTGACCTGGCGCGACCGGTGGGTTCCAAGTGGCCTGCGTGGCCGGTGATTTTGCCCCCCGAACCCTGCAAAAGCGGCTCTTTTGGCATCTTGTGAAGTGGCTTGACCGCCACATAAGCGGGGCATAAGTTCTGCCTCGGCTTGCTCCAGCAGGACGGGCCGAAGAACCGTCCTCTGGGGGGACTCGTGCACTACTACACCGACGTTCTGAAGAAGTACACCGTCTTCTCCGGCCGCGCCCGCCGGCAGGAGTACTGGATGTTCACCCTCTTCAACCTGATCGCCCTGATCATCGTTGCCGTCCTCGACAACGCGATCGGCACCTACCCGCTCCTCTACGCGATCTACGCGCTCGCCGTCTTCCTCCCGGGCCTGGCCGTCGGCGTCCGCCGCCTGCACGACACCGGCAAGTCCGGCTGGTGGCTGCTGATCGCCCTCGTCCCGCTGATCGGCGGCATCTGGCTCCTCGTCCTCATGGCGACCGAGGGCCAGCCGCAGCCGAACGAGTACGGCCCGAACCCGAAGGCCGCCCAGGCCTGAGCAGGCCCGTACGCCTGAACGCCTGAACGCCGTCCCCGGCTGGGAAACAGCCGGTGGCGGCGTTCTCGCCGTTCTGCGGGTCCGTGCGGGCCTGCGCGGGCCCCTGCGGGCCCGGAGGTGACGCGCGTCTCCCCGGGACTCGGGCAGGGGGCTGTCCTGAGCGGCCCGATCACGAGATATCTTGATGTCGAGCAATGTTGCAGACGAGAGACGCAGACTGTGGAGCGGAGCATCCGGTGACTGACTCGACCATCATCTACACGCACACTGACGAGGCCCCGGCCCTCGCGACGTATTCCTTCCTGCCTGTGATCCAGGCCTACGCGTCGACGGCCGGTGTGAATGTCGAGACCCGTGACATCTCCCTGGCCGGTCGGATCATCGCCAGCTTCCCCGAGTACCTCGAGGAGGGGCAGCGGATCGCCGACGCCCTCGCCGAGCTCGGCGAGCTGGCGAAGACGCCGGAAGCGAACATCATCAAGCTGCCCAACATCTCGGCCTCGATCCCGCAGCTGAAGGCCGCGGTCGCCGAGCTCCAGGGCCAGGGCTACGCGCTCCCGGACTACCCGGACGACCCGAAGACCGACGAGGAGCGCGAGATCCGCGCCCGCTACGACAAGGTCAAGGGCAGCGCCGTCAACCCGGTCCTGCGTGAGGGCAACTCCGACCGCCGCGCCCCCGCCTCGGTCAAGAACTACGCCAAGGCCCACCCGCACCGCATGGGCGCCTGGTCCTCCGAGTCGAAGACGAACGTCGCGACCATGGGCGAGAACGACTTCCGCTCGACCGAGAAGTCCGCCGTGATCGCCGAGGCCGGCACGCTCCGCATCGAGCACGTCGCCGCCGACGGCGCCACCACCGTCCTGCGCGAGTCCGTACCGGTCCTCGCCGGTGAGGTCGTGGACGCCTCCGTCCTGCACGTCGACGCGCTGCGCACCTTCCTGAACGACCAGATCGAGCGTGCCAAGGCCGAGGGCGTCCTGTTCTCCGTGCACCTCAAGGCCACGATGATGAAGGTCTCCGACCCGATCATCTTCGGCCACGTGGTCCGCGCCTTCTTCCCGAAGACCTTCGCCCGCTACGGCGAGACCCTGGCCGCCGCCGGCCTCTCCCCGAACGACGGCCTCGGCACCATCCTGAACGGCCTGGGCGCGCTGCCCGACGCCGACGCGATCAAGGCCTCCTTCGACGCCGAGATCGCCGAGGGCCCGGCCCTCGCGATGGTCGACTCGGACAAGGGCATCACCAACCTGCACGTCCCGTCCGACGTCATCGTCGACGCCTCCATGCCGGCCATGATCCGCACCTCCGGCCACATGTGGGGCCCGGACGGCAACGAGGCCGACACCCTCGCGGTCCTCCCGGACAGCAGCTACGCGGGCGTCTACCAGGTCGTCATCGACGACTGCCGCGCGCACGGCGCCTTCGACCCGTCCACCATGGGCTCGGTGCCGAACGTCGGCCTCATGGCCCAGAAGGCCGAGGAGTACGGCAGCCACGACAAGACCTTCGAGATCGCGGCCGCGGGCACCGTCCGCGTCGTCGACGCCGCGGGCAACACCGTCCTGGAGCAGCAGGTCGCGCAGGGCGACATCTTCCGCGCCTGCCAGACCAAGGACGCGCCGATCCAGGACTGGGTCAAGCTGGCCGTCACCCGCGCCCGCGCCACCGGCGTCCCGGCCGTCTTCTGGCTCGACGAGGACCGCGCGCACGACGCGCAGCTGATCGCCAAGGTCAAGACGTACCTCGCCGACCACGACACCGACGGTCTGACCATCGAGATCCTGTCGCCGGTCAAGGCCACCGCGTACTCCCTGGAGCGCATCCGCCGCGGCGAGGACACCATCTCGGTGACCGGCAACGTGCTGCGCGACTACCTGACCGACCTCTTCCCGATCCTGGAGCTGGGCACCAGCGCCAAGATGCTGTCGGTCGTGCCGCTCATGAACGGCGGCGGCCTCTTCGAGACCGGCGCCGGCGGCTCCGCCCCGAAGCACGTCCAGCAGCTGGTCAAGGAGAACTACCTGCGCTGGGACTCCCTCGGTGAGTTCCTCGCGCTGGCCGTCTCCTTCGAGCACCTCGCGACCACCACCGGCAACGCCCGCGCCCAGGTGCTGGCCGACACCCTGGACCGCGCGACCGGCACCTTCCTCAACGAGGACAAGTCGCCGAGCCGCAAGCTGGGCGGCATCGACAACCGCGGCAGCCACTTCTACCTCGCCCTGTACTGGGCGCAGGAGCTGGCCAAGCAGACCGACGACGCCGCGCTCGCCGGCGCGTTCGAGCCGCTCGCCAAGACGCTGGGCGAGCAGGAGGAGACCATCGTCGGCGAGCTGATCGCCGTCCAGGGCTCCCCGGCCGACATCGGCGGGTACTACCAGCCCGACGCCGCCAAGGCCTCGGCGGTCATGCGGCCGTCCGCGACCTTCAACCAGGCGATCGCGAGCCTCGCGTAGGACCCGCAGGACCCCGTGGTTCCGCCCCGGACGGCAGCAGCCGTCCGGGGCGGACCCGTTTCGCGGGTGCGGTGGCGACGGGCGGCCGAAGTGCGCCCGTGACCGCCGGGGGCCCCTGGCGAGCCCGTTGCGGGTGCGTTAGCGTGCCGCCGGGGCTCTGGGGGGAGAACGGGTGGCGCGTCGCAAGAACACCTCCCGTGCGGGCATCGGCTGCGCGGGTTACCTGCTGCTCAACGCCGTGGGGCTCGTCGGGATCCTGCTCGCGTCGCCCGTGCTGCTGCCCGACCTGATGGCCCGGCAGACCCCGCCGGTCGCGGTGGAGGGCGCCGGCCGGTGGGCCGTCGTCCACGGGATCCCGGTCGTGGTGGCCTGCGTCCTCGTCGCGGTGGCGGGCCGGGGCGGGCGCGTCGCGTGGTGGATGTTCCTCGTCCGCGTGACGGTGCTGCTCGCCGCCGGCGCCGCGGCGGCCGCCTCCACCGAGGACGGGCTGGCCGGAGCGCCCTGGAACGTCCGGGCGGGCGTCGCGGCGTGTGCCGCCGGCTGTGCGGCGCTCCTCGTCTTCCTGGGCGTGCGCCGGTGGGACAAGGCGATCGGTGCCCGCCCCCGGCCGGGCGAGGTCTGGCTGGCCATGGTCCCGCTGCGGGAGGATCCGGAGCGGCAGCTGCGGCACTACTGCGTGGTCCTGACGACCGGGTCCGGCCGCGCGCAGGTCGCCCAGATCACCAGCAAGGACAAGGACGGCCGGCGCGACCACATCCGGATCCCCAACCACGGCTGGGACGAGGTCTCGGGCCGTCCCCACTGGGTGGAGATCGGCCGCGAGCCGCGGATCGTGCCGTACCGCAGGTTCCTGAAGTCCCGGCCCCAGGGCCCGTGCCCGGACGCGGTCTGGACCCAGCTGCGCGACCGGCTGCCCGCGGGCCCGGGGTCCGCGCCCGTCCCGCGGGCACCGGCACCCCCGCTGCTGCAGCGGATCCTGCGCTCGCACCGCGGCTGACGGGGCCGTGGCCGGTCCGTCGCACGTCGGGGACCGGCCGCAGTCAGAGGCGGTGGACGCGTTCCCCGTCGAAGGCCAGCGGGCACCGGCCCGCGCCCAGGATGCGCAGGCCCGGGGCCGCCGTGAGCAGGTTCCGCAGCCAGGTGAGCGTCTCGGGCGCGAGGTGGTCGGTGCCGTCCAGGACGAGGAGCATGTCCCGCTCCGCGAGCCACGAGACGGCGTCGGGTGCTGCGCACGGCAGGGAGGGCACGCCCGCGACACAGCCCAGCGCGGCCCTCAGCTCGCGCGGGCCGAAGGGCCGCTCCACCGTGATGACGGCCACGCCGTCGCAGAAGTTGGACGTGAGCCGCTCGGCGATCTCCCGCACCAGCAGGCTCCGCGGCTCCCGGAACCGCCCGGTGATCGTCAGCACCCGTCCGCGCCGCACGGCCGTCAGCAGCCGGGACAGCTCGTCGGACGTCGCCGGCAGCGTGCCGGTCCGGCCTGGATCCCTCATCGGCACGATGCCCCCCATTGCATGCGTGTCCCATGCGCGGCCAAGGGTACTTTCGGGCCGCGTAGCGACGATTATGCGCCAGTTCTGCCGGAAGGCCAGGGGAATGCCGGATTCCGGAGAACTTGTACACGAGGCGTGCTTTTGTCCATTCGGCCAGGTCGGGGGCAGGGCGGCGAGCGGGAACGGCTCGCGCATGGTCGGGATGGCTGCACGACGCCCGGCTCCGGGCCTGCGGCGGCGACCACTTCGACGTGCGCCACCCCCCACCCTCCAGCTGGAACCGGAGGGCCACGCCGGGGACGAACGGGCCCTGCACACCTGACCGCACGGCCCGAGCGGTCTGCGGCGGCCGCCCGCTCCGCACGGTTGTCCGGTGGCCGCGGATCGGCTCTACTGCTGTGCAGTCCCGCACTCGGGGCACGTGCAGGGGAGGGCACCCACGATGAGTTCGCACCGCCGCCGTCCGGGCTTCCGGGGCCGGTCGCTGCTGACCCTGTCGGCCGCCGTCTTCCTGCTGTTCGGCGTCTTCGCCGCCACCGGCATCGCCTGGGACCCGTTCACCGGCGATGCGCGCCGGGAGGTCTCCGCACCCGTGACCGCCACCCCCTGGCCGGGCGGACCCGGCGCATCCGGCGAGGACCCCGCGTCCGGGGCGAGCGGCCCCGCCCCCGGCCCGACCGCGTCCGGCCCGAGCCCGGACGGCACCGGGCAGGACGGCACCGGGCAGGGCGGCGACGGAGCGGAGGACACCGGTGCCGGGCGGCCCGCCGGGGCACTGCCGTTCGACCTTCCCCCAGTGGCCGCCCTGCGGACCGGCGGCGCGGGCGGGAAGCTCGTGTTCGCGCACTACTTCACCCCGTACCCGCTCTCGCTGGACAACGCGAGCGCCGACGCCGACTACTACACCCGCAACTACCTGAACCCGGCCGGGGAGAACGGCAAACACGAGCGGTACGGCGGCCTGCTGCGCGACAGGCCGCTGCCCGTCGCGCCCAAGGCCGGCGACTGGGAACTCGCCAACCTCGAACAGGAGGTGCGCACCGCCCGCGCCGCGGGCCTCGACGGGTTCACCCTCGACCTGCTCTCCCTCTCCGGACCCAACCGGGACCGCGCCGGCCTGCTGATGCGGGCCGCCCATGCCGTCGACCCCGGGTTCAAGATCATGCTGATGCCGGACATGACCTCACTGGACACCGACGACCCCGGCGTGCTCGCCGACGCCATCGCGGCCCTCGGCAAGACCCCCGCCGCACACCGCCTCGGCGACGGCCGGCTCGTCGTGTCCCCCTTCAAGGCGGAGGCCAAGAGCGTCGCCTGGTGGACGCAGGTCCTCGGCCTCCTGAACACCCGGCACGGGATCCGCACCGCATTCGTCCCGACGTTCCTCGACTTCGACGGCAACAGCGCCCGGTTCGCGCCCATCAGCCACGGCTTCTCCGAGTGGGGCAGCCGCAGTTACGTCGGCCAGGAGAGCGCCACCCGCGACGTGCAGCGGGCCCACGGCGCGGGCAAGATCTGGATGCAGCCCGTGTCGGTCCAGGACGCCCGGCCCAACCAGGGCATCTACGACGAGGCCGGCAACACCGCCACCCTGCGCTCCACCTGGACCCACGCCATCGACGACGGCGCCGACTGGGTGCAGCTCACCACCTGGAACGACTACTCCGAGGGGAGCCAGTTCGCGCCCTCCCTGCACAACGGGTACGCCTACCTCGACCTGACCTCCTACTACCTGACCAAGTTCAAGACGGGCAGCTGGCCGAGGATAGTCCGGGACACGCTGTACGTCTGCGCCCGCACCCAGTTCGCCGCCGCGGACCCGACCGGCACCCAGTCACTGCTGATGTCCCCCCGCAGGGGCAGCGCGGCGCCCCGCGACACCGTGGAGGTCCTCAGCTTCCTGACGGCCCCGGCGAGCATCCGTACGGCCGTGGGCACGGCCCGGGACGCACACGAGGCCCCGGCCGGCGTCCACTCCGAGCTGCTCCCGCTGCGGCCCGGCACCAGCTCCGCCGCGGTGGTCCGCGACGGCAGGCCCGGCGCCGAGGCGGAACTGCCCTACGCGGCGGACCGCACGGTGCTGGTCCAGGACTTGCAGTACTACGCCGTCACCAGCGGGCGCGACTGAGGGCTGTCCCCGCGGCCCCGCCCCGCCTCGGCCCGCCCCGCCGCGGCCCGCCCCGGCCCCGCCGGAGGGGCCGCAGACCGGGCTGACGCGCCACCGTGTGCGCGGTTCCGTGCCGGCCGGTACCGTCGAAGAGGTGCGTTCCACCATCCCGCGGCGGCACGGCCCGGCCGGGCGGCCGCGGATGACGGCACGGGAACGGGAACACATGGCCAAGCACGGGATCAACGCGGCGGCCGCCGCGGCCGCCGTGGTCTGCCTGGCGGCGTTCGGCACGGCATCCGCCGGCGCCGCCCCGTCACGCGCCCCCGCCGCCGGGCCCGGCCCGACAGCCCCTGCGCCGCGGTTCGTGCCCGGCCCCTGCCCCGAGCCGCCCGAGCCGATCGAAGCGCTCGCCGGCGCGCGCTGCGGCCTCCTGAAGGTCCCCGAGAACCGCTCCCGGCCCGGCGGGCGGACCATCGAGCTGCCGGTGGCGGTCATCCCGGCCAAGGCGGCGAAGCCCGCCGCGGAACCCGTCGTGTTCATGTCCGGCGGCCCGGGGGCCGACACGTTCGACGACATTCCCTTCCTCGTCGACTCCGGTCTCAACCGCGACCGCGACCTGATCATCATGGCCCAGCGCGGAAACCTCTACACCCGGCCACACCTCGCCTGCCCGGAGATCGACCGGTACAACAGGCAGGCCGTGGGCCTGCGTTACGACTCGGCGGCATCGAAGCGGGCCCTGCTGGACGCGGTGGGGAAGTGCCGCGACCGCCTGGCGGCCGACGGTATCGACCTGAGCGCCTACAACACCACCGAGAACGCAGCCGACTTCGCCGACCTGCGCACCGCGCTCGGCATCAAGCAGTGGAACATCTACGGCTATTCCTACGGCACCGACCTGGCCCTCACCTATCTGCGCGAGCACCCCCAGGGCATCCGCGCGGTCGCGATCGACTCCCTCGCCCCTCCGGAGCTCACCGTCCTGCCCGTGACCTGGAGCAGCGCCCGGCAGGGCATCGACGCCGTCCTCGACGCGTGCGCCGCCGAGCCCCGCTGCAAGAGCCGCTACCCCGACCTCGACCGCACGCTGACCGAGCAGGTGCGCAAGCTGGAGGCGCACCCGCTGGTGACGAACGCCCGGCCGCCGGGCGGGGGAGACCCCGTCAAGGTCGACCTCGACGGCGGTGCCCTGCTGAACGTGCTCGTCGCGGGCGGCGTCAAGCCTGTCGACGTCCCGGCGGCGCTCGACGAACTGAGCCACGGCCGCCCGCAGCGGTTCGCGCAGGCCCGCGCGGCCGACTCGGCGGGGAGCGTCGGTGTCTGGGGCCACGGTCTGACGGAGTCGGTGGCGTGCGGCGAATGGGTGCCGGGCTCCTCGGAGCCGGACCTGCTGAACGCGGGGCGCAAGGCCTTCCCCGGATGGCCCGACACGGTCCTCGCCCAAGCCCCGCAACTCCCCTTCCAGTACGCGGTGTGCCGCACCTGGAACGTTCCGGACCGCGCCGCCGTCCAGCGGGTCGCCACCCGGAGCGCGGTGCCGACGCTCATCGTGTCCGGCACGTTCGACACGAAGACCGGGGCGAGCATGGCGAAGGACGCCGCCCGGACGCTGTCCCGCTCGACGTCCGTGGTGATCCCCGGGATCGGCCACTGGGTCGTCCCGCAGTCGCCCTGCGCGCAGCAGGTGCTGGCCTCGTTCCTCGCCCGTCCGACCGCGCCCGACACCGGTTGCGCGGCCGACGTGAAGCCGAAACCGTTCACGATCGTCCCGAAGTGACTGGGAGGGCAGATGGCTCTCAACCACGCGCCCCGTCGTGGCCCCGCCGTGCGACGGCCGCACGCCAGGGCGGCCGCGGTGGCCACCGGGATCCTCATCACGGGCCTGCTGGCCACGCCCGTCCACGCAGGGCACGGGGCGGGGACGAGTCCCAGCCCCGGAGCGCCGGTCGGAACGGTGGCCCGGACGGTGGGCGACGCCCGCTTCGAGCCCGGACCCTGCCCGAAGACCCCCGAGCCGGTCGCCGCGCTGGAGGGAGCCCGCTGCGGCACGCTCACCGTCCCCGAGGACCGCGGCAAGCCGGACGGCCGGAAGGTCAAGCTCGGTGTCGCGATCGTGGGGGCGGCGTCCCCCGAACCGAAGCCCGACCCGATCGTGTGGCTGGCCGGCGGACCCGGTGACGACGCGGTCGGGGAGGCGAAGATGGCGATCGACGGCGGCCTGAACCGCGACCGCGACGTCATCTTCATGTCCCAGCGCGGCACGTACTCGGCCGACCCGGTGTTCACCTGCCCCAACATCGACGAGTTCAACGCCCGCTCGGTCGGCCTCGTCTACGACGCGCCGTCCACCGGGCGGCTGCACGTCGAGGCGACGCGGGCCTGCCGCGAGAAACTGGCGGCGACCGGGGCCGATCTCGGGGCGTACAACGACACCGAGAGCGCCGCCGACTACGAGGACCTGCGCGCCGCACTGGGGCTGGGGCAGTGGAACATGTACGGCATCTCCTACGGCACCCACCTCGCGCTGGTCTACATGCGCCAGCATCCGCAGGGCCTCCGGTCGGTCGGCATCGACGGCATCCTGCCGCCGTCCACGGCCGGGTCAGCCCTGACCTGGAGCGCCGCCAGGCAGGGCTTCGACGGCCTGTTCAAGGCCTGCGCGGACCAGCCGGCCTGCAACCGCCGGTACCCGAACCTGCCGGCCACCTTCGAACGGCTCGTCCGGCAGCTCGAAGCCAAGCCGGTCACCACCACCGTCACCCTCCCCGGCCACCCGAAGCCGGTGAAGGTCGTCCTGGACGGCGGAGCCCTGGTGAACTGGATGACCTCCGCCACCCACGTCGCGCCCCAGGTGCCCCTCGCCCTCGACGAGCTGGCACACGGCAAACCGCAGCGGATCGCTCGGCAGTGGGCCGGCGGCAAGCTCAGCCCCCAGGCCATCGGCAGGGTCGCGCACGGACTCGTCTACGGCATCTTCTGCAGCGAGTGGACCCCGTACGAAACCCAGGCCCAGGCGCTCAAGGGCGGGCAGGACGCCTTCCCGACGTTCCCGCGCTCGGTCCAGGCCCAGGCCCCGCAGCTGACGTTCCTGCGTCCCGACTGCAAGGTCTGGAACGTCCCCGCGGCGGCGCCCTCGATCCGTGACGTCACGCGCAGCGACATCCCCACCCTCGCCCTGTCGGGCGGGTTCGACTCCCAGACCGGGGCGGACAACGGCCCCTACGTCGCCCGCACGCTGCCTCACGCGACCGTCGTCACGGTCCCCTACGAGCCCCACGTGGTGTTCGCCACCTCGAAGTGCGCCCAGCAGATCGCCGTCTCCTTCTTCGACACCCCGACGAAGCCGAACACCGCCTGCCTCAAGAGTCTCAAGCCCCCCACGTTCGAAATCGGCCCCCGCTAGGGACCCGCCCTGGGCCGGGGCCGCGGCGGGAGCGATGATGCGGGCGACACCCGCGCCGCAACCCCGGAGGTCCGATGACCCGGCAGATGCCGACCCCGCCCGCCGAATTCCCCGGCGGGCGGGCCCTGTTCCGCCTCGATCCCGCCATCTCCCATCTGAACCACGGATCGTTCGGCGCCGTGCCGATCCCCGTGCAGGACGCCCAGGCCGCCCTGCGCGAGGAGGCGCACGCCGACCCCGACGCCTTCTTCATCGGCGCGGCCGACCGGATCGCCGCCGCCCGGACCCGCGTCGCCCGCCGGCTCGGCGCCGACCCCGACGGCACGGCCTTCATCGCCAACGCCACCGAGGGCGCCAACCTGGCCCTCGACGCCGTCCCGCTCGCCGACGGCGACGAGATCCTGGTCACCGACCACGGCTACGGCACCGTCGTCGCGGCCGCCGCCCGCCGCGCCCGGATCACCACCGTCGCCCTCGCCCCGGACCTGCCCGACGAGGACGCCGTTCGCGAGACCGTGCTGGCCGGGCTGACACCCCGTACCAAGGTGGCCGTGCTCGACCACATCAGCTCGCCCACCGCCCGGCTCATCGCCTCGCCCGGGCTGCTCGCCGACCTGGCCGCCCGCGGTATCACCACGCTCGTCGACGCGGCCCACGCCCCGGGCATGATCGCGGACCCGCTCGCGGGCGGCGCCGACTTCTGGTTCGGCAACCTGCACAAATGGGGGTACGCGCCCTCCGGCAGCGCCGTCCTCGCCGTCGCCCCCGCACACCGCGCCCGGGTCCGCGCCCTCGTGCCCTCCTGGGAGGACGAGCACGGTTTCCCCCGGTCCGTCGAGAACCGCGCCACCGCCGACTACACCGGCTGGCTCGCCGCCCCCGAAGGCCTGGACCTCCTCGACCGGCTGGACGCCGCGAAGGTGCGGGCCCACAACAGCGCCCTCGCCGCCCACGGCGCGGCCCTGCTCGCGGAGATCCCCGGGATCACCCCGCTGCCGTACACCGAGGGGCTCGCGATGCGCGCCCTGCGGCTGCCGCCGGGCACCGCCGAGACCCAGGAGGACGCCCGCGTCCTGCGCGAGCGGATCGCGGCGGAGCTGGGCATCCGGGTGCTGATCTGGCCGTGGCCGGGCGGCGGCGGCATCCGGGTCTGCGGGCAGATCTACAACCGGCCCGAGGAGTACGAACGCCTCGCCGCCGGGCTCCCGGCCTACCTGAGCTGACCTCCGGCGCCGACGCGGCTCAGCCGCGCCGCAGCAGGTACGTGTCCATGATCCAGCCCTTGCGGGCGCGGGCCTCGGTCCGGAGCTCCTCGATCCGGCCGGCGACCTCCGCCAGCTTCCCCGAGACCAGGATCTCGTCAGGGGTGCCGACGTAGGCCCCCCAGTAGATGAACAGGTCCTGGTCGAGGTGGGCGGTGAAGGCGTGCCGGGCGTCCAGCATCACCACCACGTCGTCCACGTCCTGCGGCCAGCCCTCGGCGAGGCGCCGCCCGGTGGTGATCTGGACCGGCCGGCCCACCCGGTTCAGGTTGGTCCGGTGCCGGGCCAGCAGCGCGGAGATGCTGCTGATGCCCGGCACGACCTCGTGCTCGAACGCCACCCGGCCGCGCTCCAGCACCTCGTCGAGGATGGCGAGGGTGGAGTCGTACAGGGAGGGGTCGCCCCACACCAGGAACGCGCCGGTCTCGCCCTCCGCCAGGTCCTCGGCGATGAACCGCTCGAAGATCTCGGCGCGTGCACTGCGCCAGCCGTCGACGGTCGGGGTGTAGTCGGCCGGGGTCCGGTCCCGGTCCGGATCCCGGCCCTCCACGAGCCGGTGGCCGGGGCGGGCGTGCGCATCGAGCATCGCGCGCCGCAGCCCGGTCAGATCCGCCTTCTCCTCGCCCTTCTCCAGGATGAGGAATGCGTCCGCCGCGCCGATCGCCCTGACCGCCTGGAGGGTCAGATGGTCCGGGTCGCCCGCGCCTATGCCGATCACTGAGAACTTCTTCACCGGGCTATTGTGCCCATCATGCGTGCCGCCCTGTTCGTCACCTGCGTCAACGACGCGCTGTACCCCCGGACCGGGATCGCCGTCGTACGCCTGCTGGAGCGGCTCGGCGTCGGCGTGGACTTCTCCGCGGCCCAGACCTGCTGCGGCCAGCCGCAGTACAACACCGGCTACCGGCGCGAGAGCGAACCCCTGCTGCGGCGCACCGCCGAGGCCTTCGCGGGCCACCCGTACGTGGTCACCCCGTCGGGTTCCTGCGCCGCGATGGTCCGCAGCCACTACCCGCGCATCGCCCGCCTCGCGGAGCGGGAGGGGCGGGGCCGGGGGCTGGTGGCGCAGGCCGAGGACCTCGTACCGCGCGTGTACGAGCTGACCGAGTTCCTGGTCGACGTCCTCGGGGTGACCGACGTGGGCGCGTACTTCCCGCACACCGTCACCTATCACCCGTCCTGTCACGGTCTGCGCGGACTCGGCCTGGGGGACCGCCCGCGACGGCTGCTCGCCGCCGTCAAGGGCCTGGACCTCGTCGAACTGCCCGGCGCCGAGGAGTGCTGCGGTTTCGGCGGCACCTTCGCGGTGAAGAACCCGGACGTGTCCGCGGCCATGGGCACCGACAAGGTGGACAGCGCCGTCGGGACCGGCGCGGAGGTGCTCTGCGGGGCCGACAACTCCTGCCTGGCCCACCTCGGCGGGATCCTGCGCCGCAGGGGAGGGGCGGTGCGCGCCCTGCACATCGCCGAGATCCTGGCCTCGACGGAAGCCTCGACGGAAGCCTCGACGGGGACCTCGACGGAGGAGGAACCGCTGCGATGAGGGGCAGGAGCTCCGGATGACGGGCACGTTCATGGGGATGCCGGCGTTCCCCGACGCGGCGCGCGAGGCCGTCGGCGACCGGGTGCTGCGCGCCAACCTCCGGCACGCCACCCACACCATCCGCGACAAACGGGCCCGGGCCGTGGCCGAGATGGCCGACTGGGACCGGCTGCGCGCGGCGGGCAAGGCGGTCAAGGACCACACCCTGCGCCACCTCGACCGCTACCTGCTCCAACTGGAGGCGGCGGTGACGGCCGCCGGCGGCACCGTCCACTGGGCCGCCGACGCGGACGAGGCCAACCGGATCGTCACCGCGCTGGTCCTGGCCACGGGCGAGCGGGAAGTGGTCAAGGTCAAGTCCATGGCCACCCAGGAGATCGGCCTCAACGAGGCCCTCGAAGCCGCCGGGATCGCCGCCTACGAGACGGACCTCGCCGAGCTCATCGTCCAGCTCGGACACGACCGGCCCTCCCACATCCTGGTCCCGGCGATCCACCGCAACCGGGCCGAGATCCGGGAGCTCTTCGCGGCGGAGATGGGCCACTGGGGCCGCCCCGCCCCCGAGGGGCTCGGCGACGACCCGCGCGAGCTCGCCGAGGCCGCCCGCCTCCACCTGCGCGAGAAGTTCCTGCGCGCCAGGGTCGGCGTGTCCGGAGCCAACTTCATGGTCGCCGAGACGGGCACCATGGTCGTCTTCGAGTCCGAGGGCAACGGCCGCATGTGCCTGACGCTGCCCGAGACCCTGATCTCGGTGGTGGGCATCGAGAAGGTCGTCCCCACCTTCCGGGACCTGGAGATCTTCCTCCAGACCCTGCCCCGCTCCTCCACGGCCGAGCGGATGAACCCGTACACGACGATGTGGACCGGACTGGGGCCCTCGCGGGGGGCCGACGGCGACGGCCCCTCCGCCTTCCACCTCGTCCTGCTCGACAACGGCCGCACCGACACCCTCGCCGACCCCGTCGGCCGCCAGGCCCTGCGCTGCATCCGCTGCTCCGCCTGCCTCAACGTCTGCCCGGTGTACGAACGCGCCGGCGGCCACGCGTACGGATCCGTCTACCCCGGCCCGATCGGCGCCGTCCTGAGCCCCCAACTGCGGGGGACCGGCAGCGCGATCGACGCCTCGCTGCCGTACGCCTCGACCCTGTGCGGGGCCTGCTACGAAGTCTGCCCGGTCGCCATCGACATCCCGGAGATCCTGCTCCACCTGCGCGAACGCGTGGCCCAGGGTGGACCGGTGACCCGGGAGGGCATCCGCGTCCGCATCCGCCCGGCGCGGGGGCACGCCGCCGAACGGGCCGCGATGCGGGCGGCGCGGCTGCTCCTGGACCACCCGGGTGCGCTGCGCGCGGGGGAGCGGCTGCTGGCCCGGGCCCGGCGGCTGCGGCCGCGCCGGCTGCCGGGGGCCGGGCGGGCCTGGACGGACACCCGGGAGCTGCCGGAACTCCCGGCCGAGTCGTTTCGCCAATGGTGGGCGCGGGAGCGGGGAGAACGGGCATGAGCAGCAGGGACCGCATCCTGGGCCGGATCCGCCGCGCGACGGCGGACGCGGCTGCCGGCCCGGCCGCCGGCCCCGCCGCCGACTTGGCCGACGACCTCGCCTTTGACGCCGCCGTCCCCCGGGACTACCTCCGGGTCCACGGCGCCCGCACCCCGGCCGGGACGGCCGACCTCCTCGCCGCGAACCTCGCGGAGTACCGGGCGAAGGTCCACCGCACCGACGAGGGCGGCCTCGCGCCGCTCCTGGCCCGGCTCCTCGCCGCGCGGGGCGCGCAGACGGTCCTCGTCCCGGCCGGCCTGCCCCCGCACTGGCTCCACGGGTCGCGCGCGCAGAAGGTGCCGGACCGGGCGGACTCCACCCCGTACGAACTGGACGCGGTGGAGAGCGTGGTGACCGGCTGCGCCCTGGCGATCGCCGAGACCGGCACGATCGTCCTCGACGGCGGCCCCGGCCAGGGCCGGCGCCGCATCACCCTGATCCCCGACCACCACGTCTGCGTGGTCCGGGTACCGGACCAGGTGGTGGACTCGGTCCCGCAGGCCCTGCCCCTGCTGACCCCGACGCGGCCGCTGACCTGGATCTCCGGCCCCTCCGCCACCAGCGACATCGAGCTCGACCGGGTGGAGGGCGTGCACGGTCCGCGCACCCTGGAGGTGATCCTGATGAGCGGACCAGCACAATGAGTGCCATGCCCGCCTACATCGCCCTCACCGCCCTCGTCGTCCACGACTACGACGAGGCCATCGACTTCTACACCCGAGCCCTCGGCTTCACCCTCGTCGAGGACACTCCGCGCCCGGACGGCTCCCGCTGGGTCGTGGTCCGCCCGGACGGCGCCACCGAGGCCGCGCTGCTGCTCGCCCGCGCCAAGGACGACGCCCAGCGCTCCCGGGTCGGGGACCAGACGGGCGGCAGGGTCGGCTTCTTCCTGTACACCGACGACTTCGCCCGCGACCACACCCGGATGACCGCCGAGGGCGTCCGCTTCCTGGAGGAACCGCGCCACGAGGCGTACGGCTCGGTGGCGGTCTTCGAGGACCTCTACGGCAACCGCTGGGACCTCCTGGAACCCGCGTAACCCCTGGGCCTGGACCCGCTCGGCGGGCCAGCCCGGACCTGCTCGACGGGCTCGCCGCCCGCGCGGGCCGGAGGCGCCGGTGCGGGCGTTCCGTCGGGGCCGCGACGGCCGCGGGCGGCCCGCCCGCCCGGCCGGGGCCGGGGCCGTCCACGATCAGGCGGGGGCCGGCCGGTCCGGCGGGGAGCCGAGCCGCGGCGCCTCGGCCGCCGCGTCGACCGCCGCCCCGGCCTCCACCCGCAGGGCCAACTCCCGGGCCCAGCGGACCAGACCCGCCACGTCGATCCCATGGATCCCCTCCGGCCCGGCCAGGGCAAGGGCATCGGCCCCCCGGTGCAGCAGGCGGGCCCCGCCGACGGCGTTCCCGCGTGCGGCGTGCGTGAGCCCGACGGCCAGCTGCGCAAGGGCCCGCCACAGCGGGGCCTCGGCCGGCGGCCCGGACTTCCATGCGTCCTCGAACACCTCGTGCGCGTGGAACGGCATCCCGGCGTCCAGGAGCCGCTGCGCCTCGGCCACCGTCTGCGCGGGCGTCCGCACGACCCCCTCGGGCTGCCGCTCGACCCCCGGCTCCCCGTAGGCCAGCGGTCGCCCCAGCCCGTCCCGCGGCCGCGCACTGCGCGCCCGCCCCTCACCGTCCCGATCCCGTGCGTTCACCCCGCCATCCTCCCCGCCACCGGAAACCGGTGCATGCGCACCCCTCTACGTGGGGTAATGTTCTGCATGTGCCGCCGGGCCGGGGGAAACCCCAGATCAACGGCACAACGGGACGTGGCGCAGCTTGGTAGCGCACTTGACTGGGGGTCAAGGGGTCGCAGGTTCAAATCCTGTCGTCCCGACCATGCTCTAAGCAGGTCGGAGGCCGTTCTCTCACTTCTGAGAGGACGGCCTTTCGTGCGTCCGGAGCCAGTGTGGTCGCAGTGTGGTCGCACGCCCGAGCCGGTCTGGTTGGCGGTGGCGCTGAAGGCCGGTGCGCGGGGAAGCGGACTCGGTGGAGGGCTTCGCGCAGGGCGTGGATGTGGTCGCGTTGCGGTCGCAGCCAGGCCGGCGGCCGGGCCGTGCGTGTGTTGGCCTTCCCGGCTCGGGTGAGGGTCTGGTCGGTGGTGTCGACGGCTTCTCGTGCTGCCTGCTGGGTGAGGTGGCTGTAGATGTTCACGGTCGGCGACAGGGTGGAGTGCCGCAGCCTCTTGGACACCACGGTCAGGGACACGCCGACGGTGATGGTGATGGTGGCGCCAAGTGGCGCAGATCGTGGACCGTAACCCGTGGGACGCCGGCCTCCTCGGACAGTTGGCGGAGCCGGTCCAGAACCTGGTGGGGTCCCACGGGACGGCCGTCGGGTCGGCAGAAGGCGAGTCCGGTGAACGGATCGTCGGGATCGCCGGGCGTGCGGGGCGTGGTCTCCTTTTGCCCCCGCGGATGCCGGTCCGGCTTCGAAGGCGTGGAAGGTTGCCAGGGGGAGGCCGTACGTGCCCAAGGTCGACGGAACCCTGGTCAAGCTGCCCGTTGCCCTCCGGGCTGGTCTTTGGCCCACCACAGGAACGCGGCGGCGTGCTGTCGGTTGGCGAAGCCCTCGCCGGCGAGTTCGAGAAGGAGGTCGTTGCTCCACAGGATGAGCCGCCGCGGGTCCAGTTCACCGACTCGGGTGACGGCAGCTCCAGGCCGTAGACCATCCGCGCGATCTCCCGTTTGCCGCCGGCCTCGGTCGTGTACTTCAGGATCGTCAGGAAGCGGTCGGGGTCCGTCACGCAAAGGACCCTCGTGAGGAGGGCTTCCTTGAAGCCGGTCATGGCGAACCGCTTGGTTCCGGACAGCAGGTGCTCGAGCCGGTCTTCGACCGGCGCGTCGGAAGGTCCGTGCAGGAGGTACTCGACCCGACCCCGTGGGCCAGGGCGGCGGCCAGAGCAAGAAGCTGTCCCGCGCCGAACGGCAGAACAACGGTCCGCACCGCAACCTCGACCGCCAGGATGCGGCCGACCGGAAGGCGGGCTGGTGCGCAAGATGCGCGAGAAGGCAGGCGTAGCTGAGGGCGCCGTGCAGGCGGGCGACGACACCGCACAGAACTGGCGCACCCCTCAGCCGGTGCCGGTGGCTCTCTTCTTTCTCGCTTGCAGCTGCTCGAACCAGCGCCTGCCTCGGGGGCCGCAGTGGTCCCGGATGTGATCGCGCAGCCTGCCGGTCTGCCGATTGTGGGCGTCCAGGCTCTGCATACCCCGGCTCACCTCGGCGCTGAGGGACGACAGCGCCTGGTTCAGGCTGTCGATCACCGATTGCGCCGCCTGCGCCTCCTGGCTGTATTTCCTGCGCCGCGTAGCCGGTGACGTACCACCGGACATCCGGTCCAGCCTGCCCTTGTTCGCGCGCAGTCTGTTCAGGCCGGCCAAAATCTCCTTGCGGGTTTCGACGGCGCTCCGCTTGTGCTCGTACCAGCGGTCGGCAATGATCCGGCTTTCGCGGTGTGCTTGACGGTAGACCTCGAAGTTGACCTCGTCGCGCACTTCGAACCGCAGGTCTTGGAGCGCATCTGCCTCGCGTTCGAGCACGCGCCGCGATTCGATCAGCAACTGTTCGGACCGGCGCGCCCGGGTCACTATGGCCCCGGTGTCAACGCGCAACGTTGCCGGACGGCCCGACCTATACCAGAAATAGGCGATCGCACCGACCGCGAGGACTCCGAGCACCAGATACACGGGCTCGTTCTCGACGAGCCAGCCGAGCCCTTTGATTGCGTACGCGATGGCCGCCAGTACGATGATGGCGATGGCCAGCCACTGAGCTGCCTCTTCCACCCGGCCCCACCCCCTGTTTCTGACGGTCCGAACGCGTCAGCGGTCCAGCGCGCGCCACGCCGCGACCTCGATCTCCGCCTGGCCGAGCGCCAGGGAGTCACACAAGCGGATTAGGTTGTCGCCGGCCGTGGCCCGGTCCTGGACGATCTGGCCGGACAACACCGGGATAATCGTCATCGCCAGGGTGCGTTCCGCTTCGGAGACTCGCATGTCGCAGGAATTACTGATCATTTGGTGATAGCCGGCCATGAGGCCTCGGCGGTCGACGTGCGTCTGCATCGACGCCCGCTTCTCGGCGTCGAAGAGCTGGACGATGGCCTTCTGCCGGTCCTTGACGATCTCCAAGGAGACATCCCGCTGCCCGGCGAGGTATCTGGCTTCCAGCCTGAATCGATTGATCTCGACGATGCAGGCGCCGATTTGAGAAACGATGTTCGCGGCAGCGGCCAGCGGGCTCAGCGCGCTGGCGATATTCCCCACCGCGGGATGCATCGAGACGCAGCCTTGATCATAACGAATCAGCTCCGCCGGCATGACTGAACCACCCTCACCAGTTGTCCCCACAACGTCAGTTCAAGCACTCCGCCGGACTTTCGAACATTTCCCGTGGTCAACGGCTCGAGTAGGGGGAGTTTATCGGCTGTGCCGCATTCGGGAGACCGTTTTGCATAGATCACCCCGCGAGCGGGCGGCGGCGCTCCCCGGCCAGGAAGGGTGAGCTGTGCGGTCAGCGGCCTCCTGACCGGTCGGTCACTGTCTTCTCCTCACCTACCCCCACCGGACCCATTGGCAGGGCCGCTCCATGCGCATCTGAAGCTCAGTCCGAAGTCGGCCCTGGCCGCCCTGGCCGCCCTGGCACTCTCGGCCGCCGTCCCCGCCACCACCGCCCGCGCGGGCGAGGAAGTCGGCCAGGCCACCGCCCGCCCCGGCGACATCGTGAGCGGCGAGCCGTCAGGCTTCCATCTGTTGCCCGGCCGGCCCACCAACACCAAGGCGTGGAAGATCCACTACAACTCCACCACCGTCGCCGGCGCCCCGAACGTCGTCTCCGGCACCGTCGTCGCCCCGCAGGACGGCCGCATCACCCTGCGCCCCCTGATCACGTACGCCGTTGGCACCGTCGGCAATGGGCGACTCATGCGCGCCGAGCAACAACTTCCCCAACGCACCGCCGTGGAGACCAACCTGATCTAGCGGTCCACCCGGCGCTGGGCCGTGGTCGTCACCGACTACGAGGGCCTCGGCACCCCGGGCGTCCACACGTACACTGTCGGCCCCTCCGCCAGCCGCGCGATGCTCGCCGCGGCCCGCGCCGCGAGCCGCCTTCCCGAGACCGGGCTGTCCGCCAACACCCCGGTCGGCATCATGGGATACTCCCAGGGCGGCCAGGCCGGCAGCCGGGCGGCCGAGCTGCAGGGCTCGTACGCACGGAGTTGCAGGTCAAGGGCACGGCGACGGGCGGCGTCCCGGCCGACCTGCTGAAGGTGGCCGACTTCATCACCGGTTCCTACCGCACGTCAGCGGCGTGATCACCACTCCCTAGGTGGCGAACTGGCTCGCGGACCGCTTCGCGGAGCGCTCGACGCACCCCAACTGCTGATGCCGCCCGCCGGGGAGTGAGACCGTACCCCCTCACTCCGCGGCCTCCGCGGGGCAGGACCGGGTCCCAGCAGGTAGTCGACCGTCAACCAGAGAATGGTTCACGTACCCCTGCACGCAGGGCGAGGACTGCGCTCGGCTTGGGGACCGGGCCGGAAGTCCGGGCGTGCTGGGGCCGCTCGCTCCGTCCGAACCTCCCAAGTGGCGCCTCGGGGTGACGACTGGTTGGGACCAGTACCGCTGCCGGAGCTGTTCCAGCCAAGTCCCTCGGTCGTTCCGCTTCTGGTCCCGGGTGAGGTGTGATCGTGGCGGCCAGGCGCCGCAGGCCTTGCACATGCCGGTGCCGATGCGGACGGTCTCCTCCGCGGTCCGGATCTGCCGTTCGGGCCATGGTGGCCGGTGCAGGGCTGGAGGCCGGGAGTCGGCCACGCTCGTGATCGATACACCGGGAGCCTGCCCGGCCGGGCGGCCTTGCGGCCCGCCTCGAAGCGGCTGGTGGCACCCAGGCGCTCCACGATCGGGACCATGTGCCGGCTGACGGTGCGTGAGGAGATGCCCAGCCGGTGACCGGCGGCGTCGACCGTGAGGCCACCCGCCAACAGGCGCAGGAGTCAAGGACGCCGACCGAGCGCAGGTGGGGCAAGGCGTTTCGGGCACCTCCAGCCCTCGGCCGTCCACACGCAGAACGCCCGCGATCTGGTCACGTGCGCGTTGACGGTGAGCTGACGGCCCGGAGGGGCCGTGCCTGCGGTGGCCCGCTGCCAGGGTGCCTGGACGCGTTGCATCTGGCGTCGTACGGCGAAGGCGCCGACGCGTGCAGAGGCAAGCCCGTCGGCTGGATCGTGTCCGCGGGCCGGTCAACGTGTTGCGGCCACGGGGGCGTTGGCCCGCGCAGCGGTGACGCGGCTCAGTGCGGGCCGCAGGACGCGGTCGCGAATGCCGTTGCGTGGGGTGGGTGGGTGGCCAGGACGGCGAGCCAGGAGCCGTCCGCGAAGGCGATGTCCATGCGTCCCTTCTGGAGCACTCCGGTCGGGTTGGCGCGTACCGCCGCGACGGCTTGGAGCGGGGCCTCCCAGTACTGCTTCAGCGCCGGCGTCGTCCGCCACAGGGGCGAGACGTCGGTCAGGCCGAACCAGCGCCGGTCGGTGACGGCGAGGACGCCCGTGACCGAACCGTGGGCGCCCGCACGGCTGATGAGGAACCGCCCGGCAGTGCTCCGCCAGTCGCCCTCCATGCTCTTGCCGTGCATCAGGCGGGCCCCGAGCCGGTCCACCGCGTCCGGTGCACGGTCGATCGCGTCCGCGACGGCGGCGGGCCCCGACTGCCGGGGGTCGAGGACGCCGCCCGCCCTGAGCAGCTGTCGCAGGGGGCGGGGAGCCCGCGCCGTGAGCTCCCGGGCGAGGGCCGAGGGCTCGGGAGGGGCGAGCAGGGCCGCGGGCGGATGCGGTACGCCGGGGCCGAGTTCGTAGGAGCAGGCGGCGATGAGCCGCTCGCCCGGGTGCAGGAATCGCTCGGCCTGTATGCGTACGGTCTGGTTCAACGTGGTTGCTCCCGTTGTGTCGGGGTGATGGCAGGGGTCCGGCCGGGAGCGATTGTCTCCCGGGCGGGCGGGAGGGCTGATGGCGGGATTCAGCCGTTCCATGAGGTGGGGGACGGGAACTCCGGACCGGGGCGGGGGTGCCGGGGGCCAGTGGTGGCGGGGGATCTCGAGCGGGTCCGGGCCGGGAGGGGTGCATGCGGGTTTCGGCCAGCGGGCGAACTCCCAACCGCCGTGCACAGTCCGGATCATGACCTGCTGTCAAGAGTCCTGCATATAGACGCTAAGATTCCGGGCCGTTGTCATATGATCATTCACTTTCGATCGTTTGAGGGTTCTGATGGTTCGCGTGGGATCGTCGCCCGGAAGTCCAGGGCCCACCTCACCCGTCGTTTGGGCGCTGCCCGCCCTGCTGACCGCCGCCGCCGCGGTGATCGCCGTGGTGCAGGTGTCCGCACCTGCCCGCACCCCCGTCGCCTGGATCGGCGCGGTGGCCTTCGTCGCCGTGGCCCTGTCCTGCGGTGAGGCCGCCCGGCGCGGCAGGGTCGTCGCCGCGCTGCGGTCGACCGCCGCCGCACAGGAGGCGGCCCTGCACCGGCAGCAGGCCGAGACCGTACGGCTCGCGCGGGAGCTGCTGCCCGATGTCGTGGAACGGCTGCGCAAGGGGGAGTTCCCCGAGGAGGTGCTCGCCTCCTTCGAGGAGCTCGACGCCCACGGGCCCGGTCTGACGGCCGAGTTCAGAGCGGCGCACCAGGCCGTACTGCGCTCGGTGCTCGACGCCGTCGTCGCCGAGGAGGACCTGCGTGACTCCGCTCAGCGGGCCTTCGTCAACATCGCCCGCCGCGTCCAGGCCATCGTGCACCAGCAGTCCCAGGAACTGCGGGAGATGGAGGACCGGCACGGTCACAACCCGGACGTCTTCGGCGACCTGTTGCGGCTCGACCACGGCACGGCCCTCATCGGCCGCCTCGCCGACTCCATCGCCGTACTCGGCGGGGCGCGGCCGGGCCGCCAGTGGAGCAAGGCCGTTCCGCTGTACAGCGTGCTGCGCGGTGCCATGTCGCGGATCATCGACTACCAGCGCGTCGAGCTCCACTCCGTCTCGCAGGTCGCCGTCGTCGGGCCCGCCGTCGAACCGCTGATCCACGCGCTCGCCGAGCTGCTGGACAACGCCACCCGTTACTCCCCGCCGCAGACCAAGGTCCACCTGACCGCCGTCGACGTGAACTCGGGCATCGCCGTCGAGATCGAGGACGGCGGCGTGAGCATGAGCGAGGAGGCCCGCAAGCGGGCCGAGCGCATGCTCCGCCAGGCGCAGCAGGGCATCGACCTCACCGACCTCGGCGAGACCCCGCGGCTGGGCCTCGCCGTGGTCGGCCGCCTCTCGCAGGCGTACGACTTCCAGGTCTCGCTGCGCGCCTCGGCGTACGGCGGCGTACGGGCCGTGCTGGTCATCCCGCAGCAGCTGATCACCACCGCCTCCTCCGCCACCGGCGTCGCCCACGGCATCGGCACCGCCTCGGGCCCCCGCGCCGCCCTGCCGCCCGCCGGCGGCACGACCACCGCCGCCACCCCCGAGGCCGGGAACCCGGCCGCCCGCCCGGTCACCGGGCCCCGTATGCCGGCAGTCGACGACGAGGTGCCCGCCGTGACCGAGCGGACCCCGAACGGGCTGCCGCAGCGCCGCCGCAAGACCCGCGCCGTCGCACCCGAACCGGCCGGAACCGGGACCGGGATCGGCACGGGCACCGGCGACCGGTTCGTGACGGCGGTCGCGGCCGCCGCGGACCGGGCCGGACACGGCTACGCCGCCGAGTCCGAACCCGCGCCCGAACCCCGGCCCGAGGTACAGCCCGGGATGTGGCTGGCCGCCTTCCAGGACGGCCTGTCCTCGGACAGCAGCAAGACCGCCGCGAGCCGGAGCGGCGCAGCAAGCCAGAACACGGATGCCTCGCCGGCCTCGGCGAGCAAGGGGGAACAGCCATGAGTCAGCAGCAGACCAACATGGACTGGATGCTCAAGGACCTGGCCGAGGGCGTTCCGCAGACCCGCCACGTCATCGTCCTGTCCGCCGACGGCCTGCGCATGGCGCAGTACGGGGCGGAGACCGACACCGCGGACCGGCTCGCCGCCGCCTGCGCCGGACTGCAGAGCCTGGCCGGCGCCGTCGCCTCCGAACTCCCGGGCAGCAGCGGGCGGATGAGGCTCGTCGTGATCGAGATGGACGGCGGCTTCTTCTACCTGATGGCAGCCGGCGCCGGCGCCTTCCTCGCCGTACTGGCCGACGAGGGCGTCGACGCCGGACTGATGGGCCAGCGGATGCGCGACCTCGTCGCACGGATCGGAGAACACCTGAGCAGCCCGCCGCGCCGCGACGGGCAGCCGGCGTGAGCAACCCGGACCGGGACTGGGAGGACGGTACGCCCGAGCGGCTCTACGTGATCACCGGCGGCCGGAGCGGGGGCTCGCATCCCACCCACCTCGACCTCGTCACGCTGATCGTCGCCAAGTCGGGGCCCAGGCCCGGGATGCAGCCGGAGCACGAGGCGATCATGCGGCTCTGTCAGTCGCCGCTCTCGGTGGCCGAGATCTCCGCGTATCTCGGCCTGCCGGTGAGCGTGGTCACCGTACTCCTCGGTGACCTGCTCACCGCCCGGCACGTGTTCTCCCGCCCACCCGTCGCCCCCGCCAAACTCCCGGACCTGGCACTGATTGAGGCAGTCATCGATGGACTTCGAAAGCTCTGAGCGGGCCACCGCGCCCCGGCGCGAGGACGCGCTCCCGGCCACGGCCGCCGCCGCAGTCAAGGTGGTGATCGTGGGCGGCTTCGGGGTCGGCAAGACGACCCTCGTCGGCGCGGTCAGCGAGATCCGGCCGCTCACCACCGAGGAGACGATGACCCAGGCCGGGGTCGGCGTCGACGACACGGCGGGCGTGGAACGCAAGACCTCCACCACCGTGGCCATGGACTTCGGCCGCATCAGCATCAACGAGGAACTGGTGCTCTACCTGTTCGGCACCCCCGGACAGGAGCGGTTCTGGTTCCTGTGGCGCGGCCTGTTCGAGGGCGCGCTCGGTGCCGTGGTCCTCGTCGACACCCGCAGGCTGGAGGTCAGCTTCGACGTGATCGGCCGGCTGGAGGAGCGCGGGGTGCCGTTCGTGGTCGCCGTCAACTCCTTCCCCGATGCGCCCGAGCACCCCCTGGAGGAGTTGCGCGCCGCCCTCGACCTGCCCGCGTCCGTGCCGCTGGTCTTCTGCGACGCCCGCCGCCGCGACTCCAGCCGCGACGTCCTGATGACGCTGATGCGCTACCTGCACTCCCTCGCCGCGACCCCGGAGGCGCTCTGAGCAGCCGCCACCCCGTCAGGCCGTGTTCCGGTCCCGGGCCGGGGTGACGGCCGGACGGACGGTCACCGGGAACGAAGGTCCCGCGCGTCAAGGGCGGCGACGACCTCCGCGGTCGTGCTGACCTTGCCGATGCGCGGGAAGATCTTGGCGAACGAGTGGGTGTGGGAGGCGGGATCCGTGTCGGCGGTGGCGTCCTCGGCGAAGACCAGCGAGTAGCTGTGCTCCCATGCCGTACGGGCGGTGGACTCGACGCCCACGCTCGTGGAGATGCCGGCCAGGACGATCCGGCGGACCCCGCGACGGCGCAGCTGGAGGTCGAGCTCGGTCCCGGTGAAGGCGCCCCAGTGGCGCTTGGTCACGACGACGTCGCCGAGGGCGGCGAGCTCGGCGGGGATCTCCGAGAACGCGGCGGGCGGGGCGGTGGCCGGGCCCGGGCGGTCGACGTCGGTGGTGGGCAGGTCGCCGCCGTCGGGCGACCAGGCGACCCTGACCAGCACCACGGGCAGCCCGTGCGCGTGGAACGCCCCGGCGAGCGCGACGGCGTTCGCGAGGACCTCCTCCGCGGGCCTGGTGGTCGGCAGCGCCAGGACGCCCTGCTGGAGGTCGACGAGGACCAGGGCGGTGCCGTCGTCGAGCGTCAGGGCGGTGCGGTCGGCTGCGGCGGTCATCTGGACTCCTGCGGGTCGGTCCGGGATTCACGGTCCTGCCCATGAAACCCGGACCGCGCACCGTATGCGGACCGCCCCGTCGACCGGCGTGGCGGCAGCCGGCCGGCGGCTCCCCGGTGGCACTCCTTATGATGTGAACGTGAGTTCGAATCTTGAGGAAAGCCGGCCCGCCCTGACGCCGGCGCTGACCGGGGCGCAGTTGCTCCGCTGGTACTGGACCCTGGCGGAACTCTCGGCGCTCGCCCGGGAGATGGGCCTGTCCGCCGGGGGCGGCAAGGTGGCGGTGACGGCCCGGCTGGCCGCCGCACTGGACGGGAACCGGCCTCCGGAGCCGGTGCGGGCCCCGCGCCGCGGGGGGCGCCGGCTCGCCGCCCCCGTCGACGGCGACACCGTGATCCCGGAGGGGCAGCCGTGCAGCCAGGTGCTCCGGGAGTTCTTCGTCCGGGAGATCGGGCCCGGATTCCACTTCGACGCCTTCATGCGCGACTACGTGGCACAGCACGCGGGACATACCCTCGCCGAGGCCGTCGCCCACTGGCACGCCACCCGCGCCCGGGCCGCCGAACCCCGGGAGGTCGCCGCCCAGTTCGAGTTCAACCGGTTCCTGCGCGACTGGCACGCCCGCCACCCGGAGGGCACGCGCCCGCAGGCCCTGGCCGCCTGGCGGGAGCACCGCGCCCTGCCGAAGCACTGAGCCGCCGCACCGCGCGGTCCGCCGGGGCCGCCGGCTCGGGCAGCGGCCGGGTCAGGGCCGATAGCCGGCGTCCGCGCCGACGAGCGCGATGCCCAGTCCGGCCGCGGCCGTGCTCAGCGGGATCAGCCACGGCACCGGCCGGCGGTCGGCGAGCGCCCCGAACAGCGGCTGGACCACGGAGGACGGCAGCGAGGCGGCGAGCACGATGCCGGAGGCGGCGGCGTACTTCCGGGGCGCTGTCCATCACCACCGGCGCCGGGACTGGGTGGCCCCGCCGACCCGCGCGCAGTGGATCCCGGCCGGGACGGTGCACGAACACCGCGGCTACGGGCGCACCGACCTGCACTCCGTCGGTCTGCCGACCCGCCTGAACCCACTGGCGCTCGACACCCCCGCCGTGATCGCCGTGGGACCGCTGCTGCGGGAGCTGATCCTGGCCTACACGCGGGACCCCGAGGACGACGGCCCCCGGCGGCGCCGGATGCTCGGTATCCTGCTCGACCAGCTGCGGGCCGCCCCGCTCCAGCCGCTGCACCTGCCCGCGCCCGCCGACCCCCTGCCCGCGGCGGTGTGCGCCCAGCTGCACGCCGACCCGGCGGATTCCCGCGGGCTCGCGGAGCTCGGCGCGGCCGCCGGGGCGGGCGCGAGCGAGCGTACGCTGAGCGGGCTGTTCCGCGCCGAGCTGGACATGATCTTCCCGCAGTGGCGCACCCAGCTGCGACTGCACCGGGCGCTGCGGCTGCTGGCCGTCGGCACGCCGGTCACCGCGGTCGCGCACCGCCGCGGCTGGTCCTCCGCGTGCGCCTTCATCGACGTCTTCCGCCGCGCCTTCGGCCACACGCCGGGACCCACCCGGGCGCCCCCGCCTGAACCTACGGGCGTTCGTACCGGAGCTGGACCACGCCGTTTCCGAAGGTGCGGGTTCCCTCCAGGCGCAGGGGCACCGGGCCGCCGTCGGCGGGCGGGAACAGCGGTCTGCCGCGTCCGATGCGCACCGGGTGCACGAAGATCCGGTACGCGTCCACCAGATCGTGGCGCAGGAAGGTGGCGGCGAGATCCGCCCCGCCCACGACCAGGTCGCCCCCGGGAGCCGCCTTGAGTGCGGCGACCTCCGCCGGTACGACGTCCCGCACGAGGGTGGAGTTCCAGCCGAGGTCGCCGTCCGGCAGCGTGCGCGAGTACACGTACTTCGGCAGGTCCCGCCAGATGCCGGCGAACTCGGCCACCACCGCGGGGGCGGCCGGGTCGGCATCGGCGGTCGGCCCGTACGCGGCCATCAGCTCGTGCGTGACCCGGCCGGTCAGGAGACCACCCAGCGCACGGACCTCGTCGTTCATGTACTGGTGCAGCTCATCGTCGACCCGGTTCCAGGAGATGTCCCGGTCCGGGCCCTCGAAGTAGCCGTCCAGAGACACCTGCATCATCAGGATGATCTTCCGCATGCCGATGCACGCTACATACTGGCCGGTGTGAAGACCGAAGACGGCGCAGACGACACGGCCCTGTTCACCACCGAGGGCCACACCGGGGTGATCACCCTCAACCGCCCCAGGGCGCTCAACGCCCTCACCCACCCCATGGTGCTGCGGATCACCGAGGCGCTGACGGCCTGGGAGCACGACCCCGCCGTCGCCCAGGTCCTCATCCGCGGGGCGGGGGAGCGCGGACTGTGCGCCGGCGGGGACATCCGGGCCATCCACGACGACGCGAAGGCTGGAGGCGACGCGTCCGAGGACTTCTGGCGCGACGAGTACCGGCTGAACGCGCTGATCGCCCGCTACCCGAAGCCGTACGTGGCCCTGATGGACGGCATCGTGATGGGCGGCGGCGTCGGCCTCTCCGCCCACGGCAGCGTGCGCGTCGTCACCGAACGCTCCCGCGTCGCCATGCCCGAGACCGGCATCGGCTTCGTCCCCGACGTGGGCGGTACGCACCTGCTCGCCCGGGCCCCCGGCGAGCTCGGCACCCACCTGGCCCTGACCGGCGCCGCCGTGGGTGCGGCCGACGCCCTGCTGTGCGGACTCGCCGACCACTTCGTACCCGCCGCCCGGCTGCCGGAGCTGACCGCCGAACTCGCCGGCGCCCCGGCCCCCGAGGTGCTGGCGCGCCTCGCAGGGCGGCCCGCGCCGGGCGAACTGGCCGGGAGGCGGGCCTGGATCGACCGCTGCCACGCCGCGGACACCGTCGAGGAGATCGTGGAGCGGCTGCTGGCCGAGGACGACCCGGCCGCGAAGGAGACCGCCGAAACGATTCTGGCGAAGTCCCCGACCGCGCTCAAGGTCACCCTGGCCGCCGTCCGCCGGGCCCGTGGCCTCGGCTCCCTGGAGCGGGTACTGGAGCAGGAGTTCCGGGTCTCCTGCCATGCGCTGCGCGCGGCCGACCTGGTGGAGGGCGTCCGGGCCCAGGTCATCGACAAGGACCGCCGCCCCCGCTGGTCCCCGCCCGCACTCGCCGACGTCTCGGAGGAGACCGTGGAGCGGTTCTTCGCGCCGCTCGGCGAGGCCCGCGAACTCAGGCTGTCCTGAGGGCCGCCACGGACCCACGGCCCGGCCGGCCCCGGCGGCGTGCCGCGCGCCGCTCCCGCCCGGGGGGGTGCGGGGCCGCAGCGGTCCCGCCTCGTC
>LJCW01000152.1 GCA_001298555.1 Actinobacteria bacterium OV450 | reverse complement strand
GGGAGGCGCGGCCGCGGGCGCCGTCACCGGCGGTGCGGCACCGGTGCCGGACCCCGCGGCGGCCGCCGGGGGCGCGGGCAACGGCGGGACTCAGCCCGGTACGGGTCCGAGCGGCGGCGCCGGCGGGGCGACCAAGCCCGGAGGCGGGGGCTCGACCCCGGGCGGCTCGGGCAACGGCGCTTCGGGCAACGCGGGCGCGGGCAACGGCGGTTCGGGCAACGACGCATCCACCCCGCCGAAGGGCTGTGGCGGAGCCGGCTGGGGCGCCATCACCAACGTCGGCGACGGGCTCAGGATCGGCCTGGGCAGCGCGGCCCCGCAGGGCGGCGCCAAGGTGGTCATGGGCGGCACCACGGCGTTCGGGTGGCTGCACGAGAAGAGCAGCTACGACAGCTTCAGGACCTGCGGTCCCTCCGGTATCGCGATGTCGCGGGCGCTGACGCAGTTCGGGGACACGGTGCGCGTCGAACTCGCCGGCCAGTTCGCCGGTGACGTGTGGTGGAACCTGGAGCCGGCCCCCTCGTCGGGCGCCTACTACATCAAGGACATCTCGTTCCAGGGCGGTTGTCTGACGGACAACGGCGCGGGGAACCAGCTGACGGTGGTCACCTGCGTCTCGGGGAGCAGGGCCCAGCAGTGGCGGCTCGGCTGAAGGCCGCCGCCTGGAGCTCCTGCCGCGGCGCGGCGTGCCGGCCCTGACCGGGCCGGCACGCCGCCGTGGTCAGCGCTCGGTGTCGAACGTGTAGAACCTGCGGTGGTCCAGCAGGTCGGCCGGCGTCACGTTGTTCCACGGCCGCATCGGCTTGTGCAGGTCGACGACGTCCCGCGTGGCCGCGGTGGGCAGGTAGCCGGACTTCGGGTTGCGGCGCTGCCACTCGGCCCACAGCAGGTCGATGAAGGCGTGGTGCATCCAGAACACCGGGTCGTTCGGCGAGGCCGCGCTGGCCATCTGGCCGCCGATCCACACGTGGACCCGGTTGTGCAGGTTGGCGCCGCGCCAGCCCTCCAGGTGGTTGCGGAAGCCGTCCGAGGCGCTGTTCCACGGAGCCGCGTCGTACACGGGCATGGCGAGCACGGCGTTCACCTCGGCCTTGGTCGGCAGCTGGGTGCCGCCCGCGCCCAGGGCGCGCCGCAGGTAGGTGCGCCTGTCCACTCCCACGGTGACGGCCCACTTGCCGCCCCCGTAGGCGAACGGGCCGTCGACGACCTGTCCGTCGCGCTCCCGGCCGGTACCGCCCATGAAGTCGGCGGCCCACAGCGAGGAGGCCGCGGTGCGGTCCTCGGTCCAGTCCCAGTACGGGAGCGAGACCCTCGGGTCCACCTTCTGCAGCTCGGCCTCGAAGTCCAGCAGGAAACGGCGGTGCCAGGGCAGGAAGGAGGGGGAGCGGTGGCCGACGCGGTCGCCGAAGTCGCTGTCGCCCATCAGGAAGGTGTTGTGGACGGCCGCGAAGCGGTCGTAGGTGCCGTTGCGCTTCAGTTCGAGCAGCGCACCCGTGAAGGCGCGCTTCTCGTCCGGGGTCAGCTTGGCCTGGTTCTTGCGGACGGTCACGACGTGCCTCCCGTGGGGCCGAACGGAGCGAGTGCGGCGCCCTGGAGGTCACGTACGGCGGCGCGGACGACCGCGACCGGGTCGGGGAACGTCTGGTAGTGGTTGACGACGCTGACCCAGCTGCCGTCTGCGTTGCGCATCACGTGCAGCTCGTTGCCGTCGATGCGGACGGTCGGCAGCCCGGGGGAGTGGTGGCCGCCCTGGTGCTCGCCGCCGCCGAACGAGATCTGGATGCGGCGGCCCTCGTAGACCTCGTCGATCGTACCGGTGGGTATGGGGCCGGGCGGCGAGGCCGTCGCCGCCCCCTTGGGGTCCCCGTCCGGCGAGGACGAGCCGGAGACCTTGATGACGGCCGCGGCCACTCCGGCGGCGGTGAGCGCGCCGGCAGCAGTACCCAAGGCCTGTCGGCGAGTGATCTTCTTCATGGCCTGAAGAGGTATCAGAACGGCCGGAACGCGTGATCAGTGCCCCACCCATCCACTTCACGCGAGGACTCCCCGCCCGCGTCCGGAGACCGGAAGCGGGCGGGGAGCCCGTGTGCGTACCGGCGGTGGTCAGCCCTCGTGCACCGCCGCCGGAACGGGCCGGCGGGCGGGCTGCACCGGGCCGCCGCCGTCCACGTGGTTCGCCTTGAGCGCCGCGTACGCGTTGTACAGGGCCTGCCTGCGGACCTGCCGCCGGTCGGCGCAGGCCGTCAGATCGCCCGCGCACTGGAGCTCCCACCGGGGGAAGCGCCGACGGGACGTGGCCACCGCGGCACTGGGGGCGAAGTACAGCATCGTGGTGTTCTCGTGCGGGTTGTGCGCCGAGCCCTCGTAGACCATCCGGCCGCTGGTCTCCAGCCGGTCCGCCAGGCGCGTCAGGGCCCGCTCGTCGGGGCGGTCCATGAACAGCCCGACGTGGTTCTCGAAACCGTGGACGCGCTCCTGCGCACCCACGTCGTCAGTGTACCCGGGGCTGCACCGGGGGAAGAGGAAGACCTCGACCTCCGGCGCGAGACCGGAGGTGACCCGCAGCCGCGTCACCCGTATGTCCGCATCCTCCGGAAGCCAGTGACGCTCCACCAGGCGGCGCTTGACCAGCACGCTCGGTATGGTGGCCGACGCGGGCCAGTCGTTTTCCTCGAAGTAGTCGAGAGCGGATTCCACTGTTTCCGGGAACAGTAGCGTTGCACAATGCGATACAACGCATCCGCTCTTGATTTCCCGTTTGAGATCCCCCGGTATCCACGGTGGCAGGAGTGCGTCCAGTGGCTTTTTCGAGGCGTGGAGGGCGTAGTCAACAGCATGCTGGAGGCGCTGGACGTCGCAGGGTTCGAACGTCACTTGATGCATGTCGCAGCCTTTCTGTTGCCGACACCTGATTAAAGCCATGTCACCCATCAGGCGGCACTCGGCCATGGTCTGATCGGGTGAACGAACATGGCTGACCTGGGCATCTTGACCACAGGTGACCGTGGTTGTACTCATCGGTGAAGTACCGCACATTCAACGGAAGACGTCTTTCCCAGGAGGTAGAAGGCATGTCTCCGTACGGCCGGAAGAATGCTCCGCGCATCGTCATAGCCGGTGCCGGAATCGGCGGATTGACCACGGCCTTGAGTCTTCACGCGGCAGGGCTGGACGATGTGCTCATCGTTGAGGCGTGCCCCAATCTGCGCGCAGTCGGTGCGGGCATCAATCTCCAGCCCGCCGCAGTGCGGGAGCTGACCGAACTCGGATTGGCGCAGGCCCTCGACGACGTCGCCGTGGCCACCGCCCGGCTGGAGTACCACCACCGCTACGGCGGTCTGATCTGGTCGGAACCGCGCGGCCGCGCCGCCGGCTACAACTGGCCGCAGTACTCCGTGCACCGGGCCGACCTCCAGGACATCCTCCTGTCGGCCGTACGGGACCGGCTGGGCCCGGAGGCGCTCGTCACCGGAGGCCGCCTCATACGCTACGAGCAGGACCGGGAACGTGACCGGGACCAGGGCCGGCCCACCGTCCGGGCGTACGTGGCGGACCGGCCGGGCCCCCTCTCCTGCGACCTGCTCATCGGCGCGGACGGCATCAACTCGGCCGTGCGCGCGACCATGTATCCGGACGAAGGCCCGCCGCTCGGCAACGGGATATGCATGTGGCGCGGGGTGACCGAGGGCCCTCCCTTCCTCGACGGACGGACGATGGTCATCATCGGCTGCAACGCCCGGGTGAAGGCCGTGGCCTATCCGGTCTCCCGGCCCGGCAAGGGTGGCCGCTGCCTGCTCAACTGGGTGGTCGAGAGCCGCACCGCCGACGGACTGGGCGTGGACGACGCGCGGACCGCCGACTGGGACCGCGCGGTCCCCCCGGAAGAGGTCCTCGCCCACCTCGACGGCTGGCGCAGCGAGTTCCTCGACCTCCACGGCATCATCGCCGCAGCGCCCCGCATCGGCCGGTACCCGATGATCGACCGCGATCCGCTGCCGGCCTGGACGGACGGCCGGGTCGTCCTCCTCGGCGACGCCGCGCACCCCTTGTACCCGACCGGGTCCAACGGCGCCTCACAGGCCGTCGTGGACGCCCGCGTCCTGGCGTACGAACTGGCCCACCACGGCATCGACGAGGCGCTGGCCCGGTACGAGGCGGACCGCCGGCCGCAGACCACCCGGCTCCTGGACGCACACCGCCGCCTGGAGCCCGACCCGGTGCTCCGCCAGGTGGAAGCCCTGGCCCCGGACGGCTTCCTCGACATCCGCCACGTCCTGCCCGAGGACCGGCTGGACGGCATCAAGTCCTGTACGCGCCAGGTCACCGGCGTGGACGCCACCGCGCTCAATGCGCGTTCCTCCTGGAGCGTCGCCGTATGAACAGATCCCGCACCCGCTCCACCGCCTTCGCCGCGCTCGGCTCCGCCGCGCTGCTGGCGGCCCTCCTGTCCGCCTTCGGGCAGCCCGCGGCCCCGCCCCCGCCCTCCGGTTCCGCCGCGCGCACCCCCGCCTGCGGCACCCACACCGGCGGCGCGGCCTGCGCCGCCTACGGCCGGGCCGCGAAACTCGGCGGCGGCACCATCCGGACGTACAGCGAGTACCGGGGCGGGATCCCCAGGGCGCTGGGCATAGCCCTCACCGCCGCCGCCGTCACCGGGCTGCCCACGGCCTCCGCCACCGACGGAAAGCACTGCTACGACGCGGACGGCGACGGACACCTTGACGGCGGCCACGAATGCGTCGGCGGCCACAGCATCGAACTCGCCCTCCCCGCGACACCCGCCGCCGCGGCCGCCCTGCCCTTCCAGTGGACCCTGTTCAACTGGAACCCGCACGGCCACAACCCGCACGGCCGCTACGACGTCGCCCACTTCGACGTGCACTTCTACCTCGCGCCCCGCAAGGTCAGGGAAGCGATCAGGACCGGCGGCTGCGCCCTGCTCATCGCCTGCGACCAGCTGGCCGAAGCCGGCCGGCCCGTCCCGGCCGCGTACCTGCCGGCCGGCTATCCCGCGAGCAGCCCGCAGACCGCGGAAGGCGCCATGGGCGCCCACCTCGACAGCCGGCCCCCGTCCACGGGCACGCTCAGCGGCCAGACCTTCATCTACGGGGCGTACGGCGGCGACCTGATCTTCATGGAGCCCATGCTCACCAGGGACTTCCTCCAACGGCACCGCACCGCGCCCGCCCACCGCACCTGCGAGGCCATCCCCCAGCCGGCCGCCTGGCGGATCCCCGGCTGGTACCCCACGCAGTACTGCACCGCGTACCGCCCCGACGAGGGCGACTACACGGTCTCGCTGACGGAGTTCGTGCACTCCGGCGGCGCGCGCCGCCTGGCCACGGCGGTGCGCTGAAGCCGCGCCGCGTGGCGCAGCCGGCGTGCCCGCCGGGGAGCCGTCACAATCGGACTGCCCGTCATATCGCCTATTCACCCATTTGGGGGCCAGTTCATGTACGCAGCCGTGGTCCACGCCCTGGGGCAGCCGCCTCGGTACGAGTCCGTACCCGAGCCCGTCCCCCGGTCAGGCGAGGTCGTCGTCGAGGTACTGGCGGCCGCGCTGTACCCGCTGGTGCGCTCGTTCGCCTCGGGCGGCCACTACACGGGCGGCGACGCGCTGCCGCTGGTCCCCGGCTTCGACGGGGTCGGCCGGACCACGGCCGGTGACCTGGTCTACATCCCGGGACTGGAGCCCCCGCACGGGACGATGGCCGAGCGCATCGCCGTACCGGCCTCCGCCCTCATGCCCGTTCCGCGCGGGCTCGATCCGGTCGCCGTCGCCGCCGTCATGAACCCCGCGTCCTCGGCGTGGATCGCGCTTCGGGAGCGGGGCCGGCTGCGCGAAGGCGAGTCGGTCCTGGTCCTGGGCGCCACCGGCAACGCCGGGCGGGCCGCCGTCCACCTGGCCCTCGACCAGGGCGCGGGGGCGGTCGTGGCGGCCGGTCGCGACCCGCAGGCGCTGCGGGCCGCGACAGCGCTGGGCGCCCACCGCACGGTGGCGCTCACGGGCTCGGACGAGGAGATCGCGGCGGCGTTCGGCGCGGCCGCCGCGGACGTGGACGTCGTGCTCGACTACCTGTGGGACCGTCCCGCCGAACTCGCGCTCGACGGGATCCTCCGCCACCGCGCCGACCTCACCCGGACCCTGCGGTGGGTGCAGGTCGGTTCCGCCGCGGGGCCCGACATGACCGTGCCGTCCGCCTGGTTCCGCAAGGCGGACGTGAGCGTCTGCGGGAGCGGACTCGGCTCGATCTCGGGCGCGCGGCGCGCCGCCGCCCTGCGCGAACTGCTCGCCCGGCTCCCCTCACTGGCGCCGACCACCGAGGCGGTCGCCGTGCCGATGGCCGACGTCGAGTCCGTCTGGGAATCCCCGGCGTCCTCCGGCTCCCGCTTCGTGTTCGTCCCCGCCGGCGGCGGTGAACGGGCCACCGGGGCCCGGGAGGCCGTCCAGCACCGGGAAACCGTCTGACCGGAGCCCCCGAACCGCCCCGACCGCGCCCCGCGAACAAGCAGGGCG
>LJCW01000151.1 GCA_001298555.1 Actinobacteria bacterium OV450 | reverse complement strand
GGAGCCGTCACGGCCCGGCCGCGCCCGCGGTGGTCCGCCGCCGGCTCAGCCGGCCGCCAGCACGGCGCGCAGCTGGTCCAGGCCCCAGTCCAGGTCCTCCTTGCTGATCACCAGCGGGGGCGCGATCCGGATCGTCGAGCCGTGCGTGTCCTTGACCAGCACCCCGAGTTCCATCAGCTTCTCGGAGATCTCCCGGCCCGTGCCGTGCGCCGGGTCGATGTCGACGCCCGCCCACAGCCCCCGCCCGCGCACGGCGGTCACCGCGCCCCCGCCCACCAGCAGGTTCAGCTCCCGGTGCAGGTGGTCGCCCAGCTCGGCGGCGCGCTGCTGGTACTCACCGGTGCGCAGCATCGCGACGACCTCCAGGGCGACCGCGCAGGCCAGCGGGTTGCCGCCGAAGGTGGAGCCGTGCTCGCCGGGCCGGAACACCCCGAGCACGTCCCGGTCGGCGACGACGGCCGAGACCGGGACCACGCCGCCGCCCAGCGCCTTGCCGAGCAGGTACACGTCCGGCACGACGTCCTCGTGCTCGCACGCGAAGGTCTTTCCGGTCCGGCCCAGCCCCGACTGGATCTCGTCCGCCATGAACAGGACGTTCCGCTCGCGCGTGAGCTCCCGTACGCCCCGCAGGTACCCGGCGGGCGGCACCAGTACCCCGGCCTCGCCCTGGATCGGCTCCAGCAGGACGGCCACGGTGTTCGCGGTGACGGCCGAGGCCAGCGCGGTGAGGTCCCCGTACGGCACGATCTCGAACCCTGGGGTGTAGGGCCCGAAGTGGTCGCGGGCCTCGTGGTCCGTCGAGAAGCTCACGATCGTCGTCGTCCGGCCGTGGAAGTTGCCCGCCGCGACCACGATCTTGGCCTGTCCGTCCGGAACGCCCTTGACCTCGTAACCCCATTTGCGGGCCGTCTTCACCGCCGTCTCCACGGCCTCCGCGCCCGTGTTCATCGGCAGCACCATCTCCTTGCCGCAGAGCGCGGCGAGTTCGGTGCAGAACTCGGCGAACCGGTCGTGGTGGAAGGCCCGCGAGGTGAGGGTGACCCGCTCCAGCTGCGCCTTGGCCGCGTCGATCAGCCGCCGGTTGCCGTGGCCGAAGTTGAGCGCCGAATAGCCCGCGAGCATGTCGAGGAAGCGGCGCCCCTCCACATCGGTCATCCACGCGCCTTCCGCGGACGCCACGACGACGGGCAGCGGGTGGTAGTTGTGCGCGCTGTGCGCCTCGGCGGAACGCATCGCTTCAGCAGTTGTCGACACGGGGTCTCCGATCGTCGGTCGGGCGGGCCGGGCTGGCGGGTGGCACGGGTGACGAGGGTGGCGTCACCCGCCCCACCTTGTATACGGCTATACGTCGCTCGAATACCGGACGGGGAAACCTTTCTTGTGGAGCGCCCGCTAAGGTGAGCGGTACGCACGGCGACTGGCGTACGGGGAACCAACTCCGGGGGAGTCGTGCGCGCACGACCGCATACAGGGCCGCTCGCCTGGGCCTCGCGGGGACGAGATCTGACATCGACCCCGGAGGAGCCGCCATGAGCGCGAGCCGCCACCCCGCCCTTCTTGCGACCGACCCCGAGCTGGCGTCCTTCGTCGCCGCCGAGGAAACCCTGCAGGCCGAGACCCTGCGCCTGATCCCCAGCGAGAACTACGTGTCCGCCGCCGTGCTCGAAGCCTCCGGCACGGTGCTGCAGAACAAGTACAGCGAGGGCTACCCGGGCCGCCGCTACTACGAGGGCCAGCAGAACATCGACCGCGTCGAGGCGCTGGCCGTCGAGCGGGCGAAGGGCCTGTTCGGGGTGGACCACGCCAACGTCCAGCCGTACTCCGGCTCGCCGGCGAACCTCGCGGTCTACCTGGCGTTCGCGAAGCCCGGCGACACGGTGATGGGCATGGCCCTGCCCATGGGCGGGCACCTGACGCACGGCTGGGGGGTCTCGGCGACGGGCTCCTGGTTCCGGGGCGTCCAGTACGGGGTCACGGCCGGGACGGGCCGCATCGACTACGACGCGGTGCGGGAGCTGGCACTGGCCGAGCGCCCGAAGATCATCTTCTGTGGCGGTACGGCCCTGCCGCGGACGATCGACTTCGAGGCGTTCGCGTCGATCGCGCAGGAGGCCGGCTCGGTCCTGGTCGCGGACGTGGCCCACATCGCCGGCCTGATCGCGGGCGGGGCGCACCCGTCGCCCGTCGGGCACGTCGACGTCGTGTCCACGACCACCCACAAGACCCTGCGGGGGCCGCGCGGCGCGATGCTGATGTGCCGCGGGGAACACGCGAAGGCCATCGACAAGGCGGTGTTCCCCGGCCTCCAGGGCGGACCGCACAACCAGACGACGGCGGGCATCGCGGTGGCCCTGCACGAGGCGGCGCAGCCGTCGTTCACCGCGTACGCGCACGCGGTCGTCGCCAACGCGAGGGCGCTGGCCGAGGCGCTGCTGGAGCGGGGCTTCGACCTCGTGTCGGGCGGCACGGACAACCACCTGATCCTGATGGACCTCACGTCCCGGGGGGTCGCGGGCAAGGTGGCGGCGAAGGCGCTGGACCGGGCGGGGATCGTGGTGAACTACAACACGGTGCCCTTCGACCCCCGCAAGCCGTTCGACCCGTCCGGCATCCGGATCGGTACGCCGTCGCTGACCTCGCGGGGGCTGGGGACGGAGCACATGCCGGTGGTGGCGGACTGGATCTCCCGGGCGGTGGACGCGGCCGCGAAGGAGGACGAGCAGGCCCTGTCCGCGATCCGCGCCGAGGTGGCCGACCTGATGGCGGTCTTCCCGGCCCCGGGGCTCCCCCTGGCCTGACCCCTCCCGCCGCCCCTGCCCGGCCCTGCCCGTCGCTGCCCGGCCCCGGCCCGGCCCGGCCCTGCCCGTCGCTGCCGGGCCCGGTCCTGGGGCGCCGGGCGGCCCGGCGTGCGGACGGATCCCCGGAAACGTGGCGGGCGGGCGGAGACGGGCGGCGCACCTGAGAGAATGAAGGCATGGCTTCTGATCGTCCTCGCGCGCTCTCCGGTATCCAGCCCACCTCCGGTTCGTTCCACCTCGGGAACTACCTCGGAGCGATCCGCCAGTACGTCGCCCTGCAGGAGACGCACGACGCCTTCTACATGGTGGTCGACCTGCACGCGATCACCATGCCGCAGGATCCGAAGGACCTGCGCGCGAACACCCGCCTCTCCGCGGCCCAGCTGCTCGCCGCCGGGCTCGACCCCGAGCGCTGCACGCTGTTCATCCAGAGCCACGTCCCCGAGCACGCGCAGCTCGCCTGGGTCATGAACTGCATCACCGGCTTCGGCGAGGCCAGCCGCATGACCCAGTTCAAGGACAAGTCCGCCAAGGGCGGCGTCAACAGCGCCAGCGTCGGCCTGTTCACGTACCCGATCCTCCAGGTCGCGGACATCCTGCTCTACCAGGCGAACGCCGTCCCCGTCGGCGAGGACCAGCGCCAGCACATCGAGCTGACCCGCGACCTGGCCGAGCGTTTCAACCAGCGCTACGGCCAGACCTTCACGCTGCCCGCCGCGCACATCGTCAAGGAGGTCGCGAAGATCTACGACCTCCAGGACCCGTCGATCAAGATGTCGAAGTCCGCGTCGTCCCCCAAGGGTCTGATCAACCTCCTCGACGAGCCCAAGGCCACCGAGAAGAAGATCAAGAGCGCGGTCACCGACACCGAGGCCGAGATCCGCTTCGACACCGAGAACAAGCCCGGCGTCAGCAACCTGCTCACGATCTACTCCACCCTCACGGGCGAGTCGATCCCGGCCCTGGAGGCCTCGTACGAGGGCAAGGGCTATGGCGCGCTGAAGACGGACCTGGCGGCGGTGATGGTCGACTTCGTCACACCCTTCAAGCAGCGTACCCAGGAGTACCTGGACGACCCGGAGACGCTGGATTCCATCCTGGCCAAGGGCGCGGAGAAGGCCCGCGCGGTCGCCGCCGAGACCCTGGCGCAGGCGTACGACCGCCTCGGCCTGGTCCCCGCGAAGCACTGACCGCAGGAGGCCCTGGCAATCCGGGGGGTGCTGGCCCCACACTGGGTCGGCAGGCCCATACGCACCAGACGACGGAGGAGACATACGTGGGGACCGTAACGCTCGGCGTTTCGATCGCGGTCCCGGAGCCGTACGGCAGCCGGCTCCAGGAGCTGCGCGCCGGCTTCGGGGACGCCGCCGCGCACGGGATCCCCACGCATGTCACCCTCGTCCCGCCCACCGAGGTCGAGGCGGACCGGCTGCCGGCGGTCCGCGCCCACCTCGCGGAGGTCGCGGCCGCCTTCGGGCCCTTCGGGATGCGGCTGGAGGGCACCGGCACGTTCCGCCCGCTCTCGCCCGTCGTCTTCGTCCAGGTCGTCGAGGGCGGTACGGCGTGCAGCCGGCTCCAGGGCCTGGTCCGCGACCCGGACGGGCCGCTCGACCGGGAGCTGGCGTTCCCGTACCACCCGCACGTCACGGTCGCCCACGGGATCTCCGAGGAGGCGATGGACCTGGCGTTCGCCACCCTCGCCGACTACGCGGCGCAGTGGACCTGCACCGGCTTCGCGCTCTACGAGCAGGGCTCGGACGGTGTCTGGCGCAAACTGTGCGAGTACCCCTTCGGCAGCGGCCCGGGGGTCCCGGCACAGCCGGGCTCACCGGCCGACGAGCAGGCGGAGGCCGCGGGCGCGGCGGGGACCGCGGGACGCAACTCCTGACGCAGGGGCCTGAGGGTCTGGCGGGCATGGAACCGCAGCGTGCGCAGGACCAGGGTCCGGAACGGCCGTCCCCGGCCCGTCGGAGGGGTTTCGCGAAAAGTCACAATCGACGACCGTAGTGCCCAAAACCGACAATCCCGGCTATTTACATCGGCTCATTTACGGTGATCCCATGGACTGGCTGACGAAACTCCCGGTGATCGGCCCGCTGGTGGTGCGGGTGATGCGGACGCACGCCTGGCATGCGTACGAACGTCTCGACCGGGTCCACTGGAGCCGTCTCGCCGCCGCGATCACCTTCATCAGCTTCATCGCGCTCTTCCCGCTGATCACCGTGGCCGCCGCCATCGGCGCGACGCTGCTCAGCCAGGAGCAGCTGGACCGGCTGCAGAAGAACCTCGCCGAGCAGGTCCCCGGCATCTCCGGGCAGCTCGACATCAACGGTCTCGTGGCCAACGCGGGCACGATCGGACTCGTCGCGGGCCTGTTGCTGCTGGTCACCGGCATCGGGTGGATCGCCTCGATGCGGGACTGTCTGCGCGCGGTGTGGCACAAGGACGACGAGGACCTGGGGAACCCCGTCGTCCGCAAGGGCAAGGACGCGCTCGTGCTCGTCGGCCTCGGCGGCGTGGGCCTGGCCTCGGCCGCCGCCTCGACCCTCGGCTCCAGCGCGGTCGGCAAGTTCGGCGGCTGGCTGGGCGTGCCGCAGAGCGGCGCGGGCGGGGTGCTCCTGCGCGCCGGCGCCTTCCTCGTCGGCGTCGTCGCGGCCTTCCTGATCCTGCTGTACGTGCTCACCCTGCTGCCCGGCGTCGAACCGCCGCGCCGCAGCCTGATCCAGGCCGCCCTCCTCGGCGCGGCCGGCTTCGAACTGCTGAAACTGCTGCTCAGCGGCTACATGCGCGGGGTCGCCGCGAAGAGCATGTACGGGGCCTTCGGCGTGCCGGTCGCCCTGCTGATCTGGATCAATCTGATGGCGAAGCTGCTGCTGTACTGCTCCGCCTGGACGGCGACCTCCGCCCAGGGCGGAGAACGGTCCGCCGAGCCGGCCGGACCCGTAGAGCCCGTCGAGCCCGCGCAGCCGAAGGCCTAGGCGGGGCGCCCGCCGTCGCGGCGGCCGCGGGGACCCCGGGGCCAGCGGCGGTTGACGGCGTAGGCCCCGCCCGCGATCACGGCCAGTGCCCCGCCCGCGACCCCGAGCGCGGTGCCGATGCCGCCGCCCGCCTCCTCCCCGGCCGCCGAGGGCTTCCTGCGCTCGTGCATCTGGGCGGGGGAGCCGAAGGGGGAGGCGTCCGCGCTCTTCGGCGGGACGAGCTCGCCCACCGCCTTGACCTTGCCGATCGCCGCGAAGCCCCAGTCGAAGAGGTTGGCGGTCTCCTCGTAGACGGAGTTCAGCCCGCCCGCACTCGGGTTCATCACCGTGACCAGCAGCTTCTTGTCACCCTGCTGGGCCACGCCGGTGAAGGTGGAGCCGGCCATGGTGGTGTTGCCGTTCTTCACTCCGGCGATGCCCTTGTACGGGGACAGGCCGGACGCGCCCGTCATCAGCCGGTTGGTGTTCTGGATCTCGAAGTACTCGCGCGGCTTCCCGGGCTCCTGCTTGCCGGGGAACTTCGCGCTCGCCGTGCCGCAGTACTCCCGGAAGTCCTGCTTCTGCAGGCCGGAGCGGGCGATGAGGGTGAGGTCGTACGCGCTCGACACCTGCTCCGGGGCGTCGTACCCGTCCGGGGACACGACGTGGGTGTCGAGGGCCTGGAGTTCCTCGGCGTGCGCCTGCATGTCCTTGACGGTCTTGTCGATGCCGCCGTTCATGGCGGCGAGCACGTGGACGGCGTCGTTCCCGGACCGCAGGAACACCCCGAGCCACAGGTCGTGGACGGAGTACTCGAGGTCCTCCTTGACCCCGACCAGGCTGGAACCCGGGCCGACGCCCTCCATGTCCTGAGCGGTGACCTTGTGCACCTGGTCCTTCGGGAGGGCGGGCAGCACCGTGTCGGCGAACAGCATCTTCATGGTGGAGGCCGGCGGCAGCCGCCAGTGCGCGTTGTTCGCGGCGAGGACCTCGCCGGTCTCGGCGTCGGCGACGATCCACGAACGGCCCGTCAGTGTCGTCGGCAGCGCCGGGGCGCCGGCCAGCGGATTGACCTGGACCCCCGGCTTGCCGAGCAGGGCACCACCCACGGTGGACATCGACGCCGGCGGCGCGGCCGCCTTGGCGGGCTGCCCCTTCCCGTCCGGCGGCGGGGTGGGCGCGGCGTGTGCGGGAACCACGAGCATCGCGGGAACCAGCAGCCCGGCGGAAAGGACCGTCAGCGCGGTCTTCTTGGCAGACACGCAGGTGAAAGTACATCCCGATCGGCTGTCTGCCGTCCGGGACCGGCCAACGTGGCCGAACCACCCCCGGTACAGCCCACCCCGACGCGTCCGTCCTGGGGACCGAACCGATACTGGGGGCATGAAACTCAGCCGTTCCGTCTCCTGGTTCCTGCTCGCCTTCGGAGTGTGGAGCTGGTTCATCTGGGTAACTTTCGTCCGGAACCTGTGGAAGGACGCCAGCGGTCTGGCTTTCGACGCGGCGGGCGAGCCGACGGCCTACTTCTGGGTCCACCTTCTCCTGGCGATCGCGTCCTTTCTCCTGGGGACGGCCGTTGGTGTGATCGGGTTGCGCGGCGTTCTCGCGCTGCGGCGTGAATCACGGCGCGGTCCGGATTCGCCCGCATGAAGGTCGCGCTCTTCGCGGTGATCGCCCTGGTGGTCCTGGCGCTGCTGGTCCTGGTCCACCGCTGGCTGTGGGTCCGGCTGGTCCGCGATACGACGCGCCCGCGCGGCCCGGCCCGCCGGATCGGCACCGCCCTCGCCTTCGCACTGCCGCTCCTCTCCCTGGCCGCCCTCACCACGGGCCGCGCCGGGGCCCCTTTCCGGCTCCAACAGGCCGTGGCCTGGCCGGGTTACATGTGGCTCGCGGTGCTCCTGTACCTGTCGCTGGCCATGCTGGTCGCCGAACCCGTGCGCGCCCTGCTGCTGCGCCGCACGGCCCCGGCCGCGCCGGCCCGCGTCCTCCCGGAGACCGCGCCGGCGCCGGCCGCACTGACGCCGGGTCCTGCCGCGCCGGCCGGCGACTCCGCCTCTGCCCC
>LJCW01000150.1 GCA_001298555.1 Actinobacteria bacterium OV450 | reverse complement strand
CAAGACCTGGCGCATCCTCCGCAAAGCCCGCTGCAGCCCGAACAGACTCACGTCAATCGCCAGAGCTATCCTCACCCTGGAGACTCGCCGCTGAAAATGCTCACTGCGCACCTGGGGGCACGCTCACCCCCGCTCCTGCTCCTGCCAGCCCTCCCAACAGCTGAGCCACGCCCTCACCACGGTGCACACCGCGCACTACGGCCTGTGCGCCCGCTTCGTCGGACACCACCCCTCCCTCACGGGCGGAACCGACGACGCCCTCACCACCCTCACCCGCCTGCACACCCACCGCAGCCGCCTCCTCAACCAGACGCCCTGAACCTCCCCCAGATTCCACAGCCACGCACACAGAACCGCAACCACCCCAGCCAGGCTCCCACAGCGACTCCCCGTGGGCACCCCGTTCATCCTGCCTCGACCGCAACCAGCCGCCCAGCAACGCATACACGTGGACTGACTGGCCGCACCAGACTCCAGATCACGCACAGCGGCAACTCCACCGCCGGCCGGTAGCACTCGGCGGCGGCTCCACATCGCGCCAAGAGAGGAATCCATGACCGCACACCATGACACCGAACACTCCGATCCCCTGATCCTCGACCCCTTGATGAGGGACTACGAAGAGGAAAACGCCCGGCTACGTGCAGCCGGCCCGCTCGCAGCGGTGCTTCTACCTGGCGGGATCCCAGCCTGGGCCGTCACCCGCCATGCCGAGGCCACGCAACTGCTCGCCGACCCCCGCCTGGTCAAGGACGTCAACTGCTGGGCGGCCTGGCAACGCGGCGAGATCCCCAACGACTGGCCGCAGATCGGACTGGCCGACCATGGCAGGTCCATGTTTTCCACGGACGGCCTCCACCACCGCCGGCTGCGCAGCCCCATCGCCAAGGCACTCACCGCGCGCTGCGTCGAACGGATGCGACCTCGCATCCTGCACATGGCCACTACCCTCCTGGACGCGCTGCCAGCGGATGGGCAGCCGGTCGATCTCAGAGCCGCCTTTGCCTATCCGTTACCCATGAACGTGATCAGCGAGCTGGTGGGCGTGAGCCCGGCTTATCGGCCCCGGCTACGCCCTCTGTTCGAGCGATTCCTATCAACCCAGACGCCCCCTGAACAGGTGGACGCCAATCAACGCGAATTGACCGCTGCCATGCACTCTTTGGCTGCCGAACACCGCACTCACTCAGCTGATGACCTCACCTGTGCCCTCCTCTCCTCCCACGAAGGCGGCCGGTTTACCGAGGAGGAAGTCGTCCACACCCTGCAACTAATCATCGGGTCGGGCTTTGTGACCACGGTCTCCCTGATCGTCAACGCCGTAGTCAACCTGTCCACCCATCCCGACCAACTCGCCCTGGTGCGCTCCCAAGCGGTCAGCTGGAACGCCGTAGTAGAGGAAACCCTGCGCTACACGGCACCGAACTCCAACTTTCTCATCCGCTTCGCATCCGAGGACATTCCCGTGGGGGGCACCACTCTGCCGCGCGGCGAGGCACTCATCGTGTCCTACGGAGCCATCGGCCGTGACGAACTCCAGCACGGCCCCACTGCCCAGCAGTTCGATATCACCCGTGCTCCCCGCCAGCACATCTCCTTCGGATACGGCCCCCATGTCTGCGTAGCGGCCGCCCTGGCCCGCCTGGAGGGACGGATCGCGCTAAGCGCCCTCTACAACAGGTTCCCCGAGCTGACCCTTGCAGTTCCCGCCGCACAACTGCGCCACCTCCCTTCCATTACTCAAAACGACCTCTATGAACTACCAGTCCTCCTCGACCCCCTGAGGTGCCCCGAGGTTTCCGGACAGTGGTCCAATAGGATGGTCCTGACTGGGAATGAGGAACGAAGTAGTGGCACCACCAAGTAAGTACTCGCCGGAGTTCCGTGAGGAAGCGGTCCGGATAGCGTTGGCGTCGAGCAAGACAGTCACCGAGGTCGGCCGGGAGCTCGAGATGAATCCCGAGACGCTCCGTGGCTGGGTGAAAAAGCATCGCGCGGCGACGGAGCCCTGTGCCGATGCAGGCCTGGTGCCCGGAGAGCGTGCCCGACTGCGTGAACTCGAACGCCGCAATCGCGAGCTCGAGATGGAGAACGCCTTCCTGAAAAAAGCCGCAGCGTACTTCGCGAGGGATCCCCGGTAGCGGGCAGGTACGAGTTCATCGAAACGATGCGGCTCGACACCACGGAGTACGCATATTCCGTCGGGTTCATGTGTGAGCGACTCGACGTGTCCAAGTCCGGCTACTACGAATGGCGGAACCGTCCGGATTCCGCAACAGCCCAACGGCGCGAGGAATCGAAACTTCTCATCAAGAAGGCATTCAGCATGTCGGACAGCACCTACGGATATCGGCGCGTCCATGCCCAGCTCGCCCGGTGGGGCCACACCGCCGGTCCTGAGCTGGTCCGTCTGCTGATGCGCGAGCTGGGCCTGGTGCCCTGCCAACCCAGGCCGAAGCGGCACTCGCTCACCCAGGCCGCGGCCGGCGACGTGCCTGACCTCGTCGGCCGGAACTTCACCGCCGACGCCCCCGGCGAGAAACTCGTCGGCGATATCACCTATATCAAGACCGGCGAAGGATGGCTTTATCTCGCGACGGTCATCGACTGCTGCACCAAGGAAGTCATCGGCTACGCGATGGACGATCACTACCAGACCGCTCTCATATCGCGCGCCATTCACAACGCGGCACGGAACAGAAAACTCGCCGACGGTGCGATATTTCACTCCGATCGCGGATCGAACTACATGTCCGCCGAGTTCGCGGCAACGCTGAAGCGGTTCTGGCTCCGCCGGTCGTCCGGGCGTACCGGCGTCTGCTGGGACAACGCGATGGCGGAATCATTTTTCGGCGCTCTGAAGAACGAGCGGGTTTCCCGCGTGACATACCTGACCCGAGAGGCCGCCCGACAGGACATCACCCGATATATCGAACTCTGGTACAATCACAGACGCCTCCACTCGGCTGTCGGATACCGCCCACCGCGAGAAGTCCACGCCGAATATACGAAGTTGCGCATAGCCGCATGAAATAAATGGTCAGATCACTGTCCGGAAAACGCGAGGCCCCTCACCCACAACCGTGCATGACGATCGGATCTGGCGGGTCTATTGAACCGTTCCGACTTCTCTGCCGCTCCTTACGTTGTTGCTGGGTCGATTCCGGTCACTCGTAGGATCGGGAGGCTCCGGGGTGGCGGGTGCGGCTGTGCTGCTCCTGCCCTCGGTGGCTTCAACGGACTGGCCGCCCGCCGCCCCGCGACGGCTCGGGCACTGATTGGGATGCGCGAGAAAGATCGCTGTGTAAGGACACGCTGCCGAGGTCGTCTGCTGGGTCGTATGCCGGAACGACGATGGAGGTGGCTGTGCCCGAACTCTGGGCTGGTACGGATGCGGGCAAGGCCGAGCACCACTGCACGGTGATCGACACAAACGGCACACTCCGGCTGTCGCGGCGGGTCGCCAACGAGGAGAGCACGCTGCTCACCCTGATCGGAGACGTTCTCGCGCTGAGCGAGGGTGATCCGGTTACCTGGGAGATCGACCTGAACTCCGGCGGGGCCGCGCTGATGATCGCCCTGCTGGCCGACAATGGACAGAAAGTTCTCTACATCCCCGGCCGCACGGTCTCCGGCTCATACCGTGGCGATGGCAAAAGCGATGCCAAGGACGCATTCGTCATCGCTGACCAGGCAAGGATGCGCCGGGATCTCCAGCCGGTCCGCGACGGCGACGAGATCGCCGTGGACCTGCGGATCCTCACAGCAGGGCGGATGGACCTGATCGCGGACCGGACCAGGGCGATCAACCGCCTTCGCGCGCAGATGCTGGAGTACTTCCCCGCGCGCTGGAGCGGGCTTTCGACTACAAGCAGTCCAAGGGAGCTCTGGTACTGCTGACGGGCTACCAGACCCCGACAGCCTTGCGCCGGATCGGCCGGAATCGCCTCGCCGTCTGGTTGAAGAACCGAAGCGTCCGCAGCTCCAAGCAAGTAGCCGAGCTCGCGCGGTCAATGCCGCGGAAGCCCAGCACACCGCCGTCGCCGGCGAGAAGCTGGCCGCCACCGTGGTGGCCAGGCTGGCGAGGCAGGTGATGGTGGGCTTGATCCGCTTTGACGGACATCAGAGATCAGGGGCTTCAGCCCCGGAAGGATGATGTTCATCATGGAGAGCATGGGGAAGAAGAAGCTGCGCCCTCGCCGCTCGTTCACGCCGGAGTTCAAGGCCGAGATCGTCGAGCTGTGCCGCAGGGGCGATCGCTCGATTGGCCAGGTCGCTGTGGATTTCGAGCTGACCGAGACAGCGGTGCGGAGCTGGGTGAGGCAGGCCGAGGTCGACGCCGGCGAACGCGACGGCCTGACCAGCAGTGAACGTGACGAACTGGCCGCACTGCGGCGGGAGAACCGCAGGCTGCGCGAGGACGTCGACATCCTCAAGCGTGCGACGGCTTTCTTCGCGACGGAGACCCGGTGAACGTGGACCCGTTCATCGAGGCGGAGAAAACCGCAGGTCACAGCGTCAAACGGACGTGTGAACTCCTCAAGGTCTCCCGAGCCGCCTCCTACGCCCGACGCACTGGCACCCCTGGCCCTCGGGCGATGCGGGACGCCGAGCTGACCGAACAGATCACCGCCGTCCACCGGCAGTCTCACGGCACCTACGGTGCCCCGCGTGTCCACGCCGTCCTGAGGCGCGAGGGCGCCGGATGCGGACGCCGCCGTGTGGCCCGCCTGATGCGGCGGGCCGGCCTGGCGGGCCGGGCATCGACGGCGCCGGCTGTCGGCCGGTTCCCCGGTCGTGTGGGACTGCCGGTCACTGCAGGATGTTGGTCTCGGAAGTGAACTTGTGCCCCTGCAGGCCCGTGCTGCTCCCGCAGGCTCCTGCTACGGCCAGCGGGGACTCAAATACCGTGTTGTTCTCCGCGGTCGCTCCTGCGAAAAGGCCGTTGGCGACAGTACCGGTGCCCGGGATTCCCTCCAGGAAGTTCGCCAGAGGAAGGGTGAGCGTGGCTGTGCTCGTCCGGGTGGTGTTGTCATCCAGCGTCCACGTGACGGTCAGTGTCAGAGTTCCCGACGCGCCCAGGCAGGTGGACTGGTTCAGGGAGCCGGTGGCCACCGTGGACCGCCGGGTGATGGAGTGGCCGCCGGTCGCAGACTTGTCAGTCCGCACATCCAGGCAGGGGCCGGATGCAGTCGCGTTGAGCGTCACATTCCGGGGAGAGAGATTAGTCAGGCCAGGAGAATAGGTTCCACTCCCCTCGAGCAGGCACGTCACTGCGGTCAGGGCCCGGCCCGTGGCAGGCGCGGACATCGCCTGCGCGGTCGGCGGAGTACATAGAACGACAGCGGTGGCTGCGGCAACGGCATACATCGGATTGGGACGCATGATTCCTCCAGAGATGTGGCGAAATACCTGAAGTGGGAACTACCCGAAGTAGCGCACAGTCGACATAAAGTCGCAACGCGGCGAGGACGGGCCTAAAGCCTGTATTTTGTCGTGATCAATCTGCGGGTTCTGCCCCCAGTGGTGGGGCAGATCCTGTAGTCCGGAGTGCATGACGCGTGCGCGACTGACGGACGAGGGCTGGGAGTACGTCGAGCCGTACCTGCCGGTCGGCGAGTACGGGCCGTATCCCACCCGGCTGCGAGAGCAGTTCGAGGGTGTGATCTGGAAGTTCCGCTCTGGAGCGCAGTGGCGGGAGATGCCGGAGCGGTTCGGCGCTTGGTCCACCGTGCACAACCGGTTCCGGCAGTGGCGGGACGCCGGGGTGTTCGCTGCCCTGCTGGAGGGTCTGATCACCGAGGCGGCGAAGCGGGACCGGGTGGACCTGTCGCTGGTCAGCGTGGACTCCACCACTGCCAGGGCCCATCACGATGCGGCTGGGATGCGCCTGGACCCCGATGTCCTGGACGCCCTGGAGAAGGCCGCCGAAGAGGAGAAGGCCGGCTCAAAGGGGGCACGGAAGAGGGACAAGCCGGACAGGACGCCGACTACGAAGCCCGGCAGGCCGGGCGCCGCCGCACCCGGCGCCGCCGCAAGCTCCGGCTGAAGCCGCCCTGCTGGGACGCTCGCGGGGCGGCCAGACCAGCAAGATCCATGTCGCGGCCGACCGGAACTGCCGTCCGCTCGTCCTGACACTGACTGCCGGGCAAGCCGCCGACAGCCCGCAGTTCATTCCGGTGCTCGGCAAAGTGCGGGTCCGCGGCCCGGCCGGCCGTCCCCGCACCCGGCCCGGCGCCTTCGCCTCCCATTAGGCATACTCCTCCCGCGGCAACCGCGCCTACCTGCGCAAACGCAACATCAAGGCGGTCATCCCGGAGAAGAAAGACCAGGCCGCCAACCGGAAAAAGAAGGGCCGCCGGGGCGGCCGGCCCCTCACCCACGACGCCGATCTCTACAAAGAACGCAACACCGTCGAGCGCCTGATCAACCGGCTCAAGGCGTGGCGCGGCATCGCCACCCGCTACGACAAGACCCCCCAGAGCTACCAAGCCGGCCTCCACCTCCGCGCCTCCATGATCTGGATCAAAGACCTCACCGGCACCACTCCTTGATCACGACCAGATACAGGCCCTAGTACAAGCGACGCATCTGAACTCCTGAGGTCGTCCCGACGGGCGGTAACCGAAATCGCCCGGGAACTCGGGATCAGTCCGGAGTCCCTGCGGGACTGGGTGCCGAAGGCACGCGCCAGCCGGGACAGCGGATCGGGACCCGATGCGGTGCGGGCCGCAGGCGAACTACACGGTCACGCTGCTCCGCAAGGTGATGAGACCGCCCGCTCGACGTACTACGCGTGGGTTGCCGGAGCCCAGGCGCGGGAGGCGACGCGGCGGTCGGACGGAGTCCTGGCGCACGAGATCACAGTGAACTCATTTCGCGTGTTCGCGCTGGGTGTGCAGGGCGTCGGCGGTGACCACCGTGCCGGTCAGGTCGAAGGGGGCGAGCAGGGCGGCGAAGCCGGTGATCTCGTTGGTTTTGTCCGGCACCCTGACTCCGTTGCTGAATTGCCTGCGGTGGCCTGGGTCTGTTCGGCATGATCGTCGGTGCGGTCGTTCTGTATGCCCTGGCCGCAGGAGGTCGGTGCAATGTCCATGCGGCCTGGGGGGTTGACGAACATTCCG
>LJCW01000149.1 GCA_001298555.1 Actinobacteria bacterium OV450 | reverse complement strand
CAACACCCCGAGCATCCCGAACGCCCTCAGTACTCCGAGCACCCCTTGCACCCCGAGCACCCCCGCGTCCCGCAACCTGGTCGTCCTCGACATGGCCGGCACCACCGTCGCCGACGGCGGCCGCGTCGAGCGCGCCTTCGAGCGCGCCGCCGAGCGCCTCGGCGTCGAGCCGGGCACCGCGGACCACCAGGCCAAGCTCCGGTACGTCCGCGACACCATGGGCGAGTCGAAGATCTCGGTCTTCCGTCACCTCTTCGGCACGGAGGAGATGGCCCGCCGCGCCAACTCCGCTTTCGAGGAGGCGTACGGCGAGCTCGTCGACGGCGGGCTGATCGCCCCCGTCCCCGGCGCCCGCGAGACCATCGAGGAGCTCCGCGCCGAAGGGCGCACCGTCGTCCTGACCACCGGCTTCGCCCGCGTCACCCAGGACGCCGTCCTCGACGCCCTCGGCTGGCAGGGCCTGGCCGACCTCACCCTCTGCCCCGCCGACGCGGGCGGCCGCGGCCGGCCGTACCCGGACATGGTGCTGGCCGCGTTCCTGCGCACCGGGGCCGTCGACGACGTACGGCGGGTCGTCGTCGCGGGCGACACCGCCTACGACATGCTCAGCGGCCGCCGCTCCGGCGCCGGCCTCGTCGCCGGCGTCCTCACCGGCGCCCACGACCGTGCCGCGCTCATCGGGCACGGCGCCACCCACGTGCTCGGCTCGGTCACCGAACTGCCCCGGCTCCTGCTGGAGTCGGCGTGAGCGGCATCCGCTTCGAGGGCGTCAGCGTCGCGTACGACGCCACCACCGTGCTCGACCGGCTCGACCTGACCGTCGAGCCCGGCGAGGTCATGGCGCTGCTCGGCCCCTCCGGATCCGGGAAGACCACGGCGCTGCGCGCGGTCGCCGGTTTCGTACGGCCCGCCGCGGGCCGGGTGCTGATCGGCGGCCGGGACGTCACCGCACTTCCGCCGCACAAGCGCGGCATCGGCATGGTCGTCCAGCAGTACGCGCTCTTCCCGCACATGCGCGTGCAGGACAACGTGGCGTTCGGCCTCAAGGCGCAGAAGGCGCCCAAGGACGGGATACCGGGGCGCGTCGCCGAGGCCCTGGAGATGACCGGGATGGCCTCGTACGCCCGGCGCTACCCGCGCGAACTCTCGGGCGGGCAGCAGCAGCGCGTGGCGATCGCCCGCGCGCTGGCGATCCGGCCCGGGGTACTCCTGCTCGACGAGCCGCTGTCCGCGCTCGACGCGCAGCTGCGCTCCGGGATGCTCGCCGAACTGGCCCGGCTGCACCGCGAACTGCCCGACGTGTCGATCCTGTACGTCACCCACGACCAGGTGGAGGCGCTGACGCTCGCCGACCGGATCGCGGTCATGGACCGGGCCCGGCTCCAGGACTGCGGCACTCCGCAGCAGCTGTACCGGGCGCCGCGCACCGCGTTCACCGCGTCGTTCGTCGGGAACGCCAACCTGCTGCCGGTGACCGTCGCCGACTCCGGGGCGCTCTTCGCGGGACAGCCCCTGGAGCTGGACCGGGGGCGCGCCCTCCCCGGTGCGAGCGCGACCCTGTGCGTGCGGCCGCACCTGCTCGGCCTCGGCGCCGGGCCCAACGCGCTGACCGGCACGATCGCCGAGGTGCAGTGGCGGGGCTCCACGCACCGGCTGTACGTCGATGTCGCCGGCCACCGGATCAAGGCCGACCTGCCGGAGCTGCGCGAGACCCCGGCGCTGGGCGAGCGGGTGACGCTGCACTTCGCACCGCGGGACGCGGTGCTGCTGGCCGCCGGGGGTCTCTCCGGCGACAGCCGGGGGGAGGGTGTCGGATGACTGACGCCCCACATGTGGCGGGCCCCCGGTCTCCGGGGCACACCGCCGCCACGCCGGACACCCCGCGGCGCGCTCGCGCCGCGGCTCCCGGAGGAGGGGCCCGTGGCGTGCCCGGCCGGCTCTGGTCCGTGCCGCCCGTGGCCGTGCTCGCGCTGGTCTTCCTCTACCCCCTGGCCCTGGTCGTCCAGCAGTCCCTCACGCCGGACAACGGCGGCGGCGCCTTCGACGCCTACGCGTCCGTGTTCCGCTCGCACGCCTTCCGCGAGGCGCTCGGGACCACGGTCTGGCTGGCCGCCGGGGCCACCGCCGGCTGCCTCGTCCTCGGCTTCGCCCTCGCGCTGGTCATCGCCTTCGTCCCGTTTCCCGGAGCCCGGGCCGTCGCGAAGTTCATCGACGTCTTCCTCTCCTTCCCCTCCTTCCTCATCACCCTGGCCCTGCTGTTCATCTACGGCACGGTCGGCATGGCCAACGGGGTCTGGACCGCTGTGACCGGCGCCGCCGACGGGCCCTTCCACTTCCTCACCACCCCGTGGGGCGTACTGCTCGCGGAGATCACGTACTTCACGCCCTTCGTGATGCGGCCCCTGCTGGCCGCCTTCTCCCAGCTGGAGACCGCCCAGCTGGAGGTGGCCTCCTCGCTCGGTGCGAAGCCCGCCCTGATCATCCGGCGGGTGATCCTCCCCGAGGCCCTCCCGGCGCTCGCCGCAGGCGGCAGCCTGGTCCTGGTCATGTGCCTCAACGAGTTCGGGATCGTCCTGTTCACCGGGGCCAAGGACGTCACCACGCTGCCGATGCTCGTCTACGGCAAGGCGATCCTCGAATCCGACTACCCGGCCGCCTGCGTGGTCGCCGTCGTCAACATCGCCATGTCCGTCGGCCTGTTCGGCCTCTACCGGGTGGTGAGCAAGCGTGCTGGTGCATAGCCGGACCGGCCGCTGGGCCGCCTGGGTCCTGTTCGGCCTCCTCTTCCTGCCCCTGTTCGCCCTGCCCCTGCTCGTCGTGGTCGCCGCGTCCTTCGCCACCCACTGGTCGGGGGCCTTCCCCTCCGGCCCGACGACCGCGAACTACGCTTCCGCCGTGCAGGGCGAATCCCTCCGGGCGCTGACCACCTCGCTGGTGACCGCCCTCGTCGCGAGCCTGCTCGCGCTCACCGTGGGCGCCTGGGCCGCGCTGGCCGCCGCCGGGCTGAAACGGCGCGGAAAGCGGGCCCTGGACGCCCTGTTCATGCTGCCCGTCGCCGTCCCGTCCGTCGTCGTAGGCCTCGCCGTGCTGGTCGCCTTCAGCAAGCCCCCGCTGCTGCTCAACGGCACCAGCTCGATCGTGATCCTGGCGCACACGCTTCTTGTCACGGCGTTCGCCCACCAGTCGGTTTCCGCCGCCATCGTTCGTCTCGACCCCGCGTACGAACAGGCGGCTGCCTCCCTGGGCGCCGGCCCCGCGTACGTGCTGTGGCGGGTCAGACTCCCCCTCCTGCTGCCGTCCCTCACAGCGGCGGCCGGGCTCTGCTTCGCCCTGTCCATGGGGGAGCTGAGCGCCACGATGATGCTCTACCCGCCGGACTGGACGCCCCTCCCGGTCCGGATCTTCACCGCCACCGACCGCGGGTCACTGTTCGGCGGCTCCGCCGTCGCCGTGGTCCTGATGGCCGCCACCCTCCTGGTCCTCCTGGCCGTCTCCCGCATCCGCACCAGAGCCTCCTACCGCTGACTCCCTTTCTCCCGTAAGGAAGTTCCATGTCCAGCACCCCCGTACGCCGTACCGCCCTGCGCACCACCGCCGCCGTCTCCGGAAGCCTCGCCCTCGCCGCCGGCCTCACCGCCTGCACGGGCTCCTCCGCCACCGGGTCCAAGGACGGCGGCGAGAAGGCCGTCACCGTCTACAGCGCCGACGGCCTCAAGAGCGACAAGGGCGACGGCTGGTACGACAGGGTCTTCGCCGACTTCACCAAGAAGACCGGCATCCAGGTCAAGTACGTCGAGGGCGGCTCCGGCGAGATGGTGCAGCGCGCCGTCCGGGAGAAGACCAACACCCAGGCCGACGTCCTGGTCACCCTGCCGCCCTTCATCCAGCAGGCCGACGGCAAGGGCCTGCTCCAGGAGTACAAGCCGCAGGGCTCCGACAAGGTCAACGGCGCGAACAAGGCCGCCAACGGCAAGTGGACCTCGGTCGTCAACAACTACTTCGGCTTCGTCTACAACAAGAAGGAGCTCACGGACGCGCCCAAGACGTGGGAGGAGCTGCTGGACGCCGAGTACAAGGGCAAGCTCCAGTACTCCACCCCGGGCGTCGCGGGCGACGGAACCGCCGTCCTCGTCAAGTCGATGCACGACTTCGGCGGCAAGGAGCCGGCGATGGAGTACCTGAAGAAGCTCCAGGCCAACAACGTCGGCCCGTCCTCCTCCACCAGCAAGCTCGCGCCGAAGACCGACAAGGGCGAGCTGCTCGTCGCCAACGGCGACGTCCAGATGAACTTCGCGCAGGCCAAGTCCATGCCGAACCTGGGCATCTGGTTCCCCGCGAAGGACGGCGGCAGGCCCACCACGTTCGCCCTGCCGTACGCGGCCGGCCTGCTGGACAGGGCCCCGCACACCGAGAACGGCAGGAAGCTCCTCGATTACCTGCTCAGCGAGGACGCCCAGAAGCTGGTCAGCGAGGTCGGCGGCGGCTTCCCGGCGCGCACCGACGTCAAGCCGACCGACGCCAACGCCGTCGAACTCACCAAGCTGATGACCGGAGTCGAGGTCTTCGAGCCGGACTGGGCGGACATCGACAAGAACCTCGCGGGCTACGTCGACGCGTGGAAGTCGGCAACCGGAAGCTGATCTCCACCCTCCGGGAGCGCGGCACCTCCCTCACCGCCGAGGGCGCGGGCCCTCAGGCCCCCGCAGTCCGGGCCGTGGACGCCGAACGCGTCCGCGGGCCGGCCCCGATAGGGTGATGGAGACCAGCGGTCAGAGAGCGGAGAACAGTCCAGTGGCAGAGCGCAAGCCGATCGAATCCTGGCTCACCGACATGGACGGGGTCCTCATCCACGAGGGCACCCCGATCCCGGGCGCGGACGCCTTCATCAAGCGGCTGCGTGAATCGGGCAAGCCCTTCCTGGTCCTGACCAACAACTCCATCTACACCCCGCGCGACCTCCAGGCCCGGCTGTTGCGGATGGGCCTCGACGTCCCCGTCGAGAACATCTGGACCTCGGCGCTCGCCACCGCCAAGTTCCTCGACGACCAGCGCCCGGGCGGCACCGCCTACGTCATCGGCGAGGCCGGCCTGACCACCGCCCTGCACGACATCGGGTACATCCTCACCGACCACGAGCCCGACTACGTGGTCCTCGGCGAGACCCGGACGTACAGCTTCGAGGCGATGACGAAGGCCGTCCGCCTGATCAACGCGGGCGCCCGCTTCATCTGCACCAACCCCGACGAGACCGGCCCCTCCACCGAAGGCCCGCTCCCGGCGACCGGTGCCGTCGCCGCGCTGATCACCAAGGCGACCGGCAAGCAGCCGTACTTCGCCGGCAAGCCCAACCCGCTGATGATGCGGACCGGCCTGAACGCCATCGGCGCGCACTCCGAGAGCAGCGCGATGATCGGCGACCGGATGGACACCGACGTCCTGGCCGGGCTGGAGGCCGGGATGCAGACCTTCCTCGTGCTGACCGGACTGACCTCCGTCGAGGACACCGAGAAGTTCCCGTACCGCCCGACCAAGACCGTCGACTCCATCGCCGACCTGGTCGATCTCGTCTGATCCGAACGGGTCAAGCGCACGGCGCTCCGGATGCGGAGCGGCGCGCCGCGCGTGAACCTCCTTGTTGAGGAGGTTCACCATGCGCAGTGCTCTGATCGCTCTCCGTGCCACCGGGGTGGCCGTCGCCCTGACGGCGCTCACCGCCGTGTCCTCGCCCGCCGCCCTGGCGTCCGGCGAGGAGAACCGCGGTGGCGTCTCGGTCGAACCGCACCAGGCAGAGCCGGGGGCGCAGGTCAAGCTGCGCGTCCGCGGCTGCGACGAGAAATGGGCGTCCGCGAAGTCCGCCGTCTTCGTGTCGGAGGTCCACCTGTCGTCGGGCCGCGACGGGGACAAGACGCTGTGGGGCGACGCGATGGTCAGCTCGCACGCCCAGCCCGGCCGGCACGACATCAAGGTGAGGTGCGACGGCGGCGAGGACCGCGTACGCGGCTCCATCGAGGTCGTCCGCCGCCGCGACGACCGGGAACAGGACCGCGACCGTGACCGTGACCGCGACCACGACCGTGACCGCGACAAGCCGAACCCCCACGAGTCGCCCGTCCGGCCCGTCCACGCGGGCGGGGGCGGCATGTCCGCCGAGCTCGCCGCGCAGGCGCAGGGCCAGGCCGCGGCCGCCAAGAAGAACCACGGGGGCGAGGGGCCCGGCCTCCCGCACACCGTGATCGGCGCCGTGCTCGCCGCCGCGGCCACCCTGGCCGTCGCGTTCCGGGCGCTGAGCCTGCGCCGGCGCCGCAGCGGCGAGTGAGGGCCGGGAGGTGACGGCCTCGGGGGAGCCGAAGTCCTCCGGCGGCGGGCGGCTGCTGACCTTCGCCGCCTGGACCGTGCTGGTGCTCGGCCTGTGGCTGTGGGGCCGCGAGATCACCGGGGTCCCGCCGCGCCCTTCCTCCGCACTGGCCGGCGGGTCGGCGCTCCCGGTCCCCGGGCTGCCCGCCGCGCACACCCCGCTGGCCGCGTCCGTACCGGTGAGGGTGGACGTGCCGTCGCTGGGCATCCAGGCGCCGGTGATCTCCCGAAGCCTCGACGCGCAGGGTGCGATCGAGCCGCCGCCGTTCGAGCGGCCCGGGACGGTGGGCTGGTGGGGCGGCGGGGCCAAGCCGGGCGAGGCGGGTGCCGCACTGCTGGTCGGGCATGTGGACACGGCGTCGAAGCCCGCGGTGTTCTACGGCCTGAGCACGGCGCAGCCCGGCGGCAAGGTGCGGGTGGTGCGGATGGACGGATCGGTCGCCGAGTTCACGATCGAGGACGTACGGGTCTACGAGCGGGCGGGTTTCGACGCGCACCGGGCCTACGGCCCGCGGATCGGGGGCCGGGCCGAGCTGCGGCTGGTGACCTGCGGGGGTACGTACGACAAGGCGGCCAAGGAGTACACGGCGAACGTGGTCGTCTCGGCCTACCTGACGGGCCAGGGCCCGGCGGCGGACGCGGGCGCCGGTGCCGGAGCTGGTGCCGGAGCCGGTGCCGGAGCCGGTCCTGGTGCCGGAGCGGGAGGGCCCGGCGCGCCGGTGTGAGGGCCGACCGGGGGACATGACGAAGAAGCCCCTCGCAGCTTTCGCTGCGAGGGGCTTCCCCTTGTCGGTGCGCCGCCAGGGACTCGAACCCCGGACCCGCTGATTAAGAGTCAGCTGCTCTAACCAACTGAGCTAGCGGCGCCTGCTGACAGAGAAAACTCTACCCCACCTCCAGTGGTGCTCGTGACCAGCCGCGCCCGCCTTGTCCGATTAACCCATGTTTGAGGGGTTTATCGTGCACGATATGTCTGGGCCGAACCGCATCTGACGCCCCGACAGATGCCGGTGCCCGCCTGACCAGCGACGAGCAGGGGAGTGGACGGAACCGCATGACGATCCAGCCTCCGATGCATGTGCAGACGACTGCACCGATGCCGATGCCGATGCCGATGCCCGCTTTCGAGGAGTACGAGCCCGCAGGTGACTGCATCTGCCTCGGCTGCGTGCAGCGCCGTCGCGCCCTCGCCCGCGCGCGGGCCATACCGCTCCGGGACGGCGGCCACCCGGCCGCGCGCGGCGCCCGCCGGGCCCTGGTGCTGGCCACCGCGGCGGGCGTGGTCCTGGGCGGCGGAGGCTCGGCGGCGCTGGCGGCGGCCGGCCCGGTCGACGG
>LJCW01000148.1 GCA_001298555.1 Actinobacteria bacterium OV450 | reverse complement strand
CCTGGTCGACCGGCTCGACGACGTCTTCAAGTACGACAATGAACTCGTCTCGCCCAGCGGGGTCGAGGACGTCATCGGCGCCGACCCGCGCGTCGCCGAGTGCATCGTGGCCGGCTGGCCGGACCCGGTCCACGGCGCTCTCGTCTGGACCGGCATCGTGCTGCGCGACCCCACCGCGCCCGGCCTCCTCGACGTCGTCGACTCCATCGTGGAGCGCGCCAACGCCCGCCTCAACGACTTCGAGCAGATCCGCCGCGTCGAGGTGCTCGACGCCGTGCCGCGCAACCACGTCGGCAAACCCGAGCGGCGCGCGCTGCGCCAGAGCCTGCGCGGCCGCGCCGCCGCGGAGGCCGCGGCCGTCTGACCCCGGCCCCCGACTTCCCCTTCGCAACCCGTACGACCAGAGGAGCAGCCACGTGGCGAGCAGTACCGGCACACCGTCCGGGGGCGAACCCGCCCGGGTCCTCGTGGTGGGGGCGGGCCCCGTGGGCCTGACCGCCGCCCATGAACTGGCCCGGCGGGGGCTGCGCGTACGCCTCGTCGACGGGGCCCCCGGGCCGGCCCGCGAGAGCCGGGCCGTGGCCGTCCACCCGCGCACCCTGGAGACGTTCGACCAGATGGGCGTCGTGGACGGGGTGCTCGCGCGGGGCCGCAAGAACCGGGCCTTCACGATGTACGCGCGCGGCAGCCGCCTGGTCCGCCTCGACGCGGACTACCGCACGATGCCCACCCGCTTCCCGTACAGCCTGATCATCGGGCAGGCGGAGACGGAACACGTGCTCCGCGAGGCCGTCGCCCGGCTCGGCGTCACCGTCGAATGGGGGGTGCGGCTGGCCTCGTTCGAGCAGGACCGGGCCCGGGTGCGCGCCCGCCTGGAGCACCCCGACGGCAGCACCGAGGAGTACGAGGTGCCCTGGCTGGTGGGCTGCGACGGCGGCCACAGCACCGTGCGCAAGCAACTCGGGCTGCCGCTGATCGGCGAGTCCAGCGAAACCTGGGCGCTCGCCGACGCCCCCGTCTCCACCGACCTGCCGCCCGACACGATCTACTGGGTCCACACCGGCAGCCAGGCCCTGATGATGGTCCCGTACCAGCGCGAGGGGTACTGGCGGCTGCTCGACACCGCCCCCGGAGCCCGGCCCGGGGATGCGGCGCAACGCTTCTCGGAGAAGCTCGGCGCCGGGCTCGGCCGCCCGGTCCGGGTCGGGGAACCCGAGTGGACCTCCGTGTTCACGTTCCAGCAGCGGATGGTGCCGCGCATGCACGACGGCCGCTGCTTCGTGGCGGGCGACGCGGCCCACGTGCACAGCCCCGCCTCCGGGCAGGGCATGAACACCGGCATCCAGGAGGCCTACAACCTGGCCTGGAAGCTCGCCATGGCCGCCCGGGGGCAGGCCGGCCCGGAGCTGCTGGCCACGTACGGGCAGGAACGGGTCCCGATCGGCGAGGCCCTGATCGGATCGACCCGGAAGGCCACCTTCCTGGTCCAGTTCAAGAACACCCTGGCCGGGCTCGCCCTGCCGGTCGTCTTCACCTTCGTCCGCACCGTCGGACCACTGCGCCGGGCCATCCAGCGCAAGGTCCTCGGCGGCATGTCCGGCCTGCTCCTGTCGTACGGGGACAGCCCGCTGAGCACCGCCGACCCGCTGATGGGGCTGCCCGCCGGGACCCGGGCCGCGGCGGCGGCCGACCGGCGCGGAGACCCGGGCTCCGAGGCGCTGCGCGCCGAACTGCGCGACCCCCGCTGGTCCCTGGTGTGGGAGGCGGGCGGCCCGGGCGGGGTCGGCGCGGCCGTGGCGGCCGCCGCCGCCCGCACGCACGGCGCCTGGCTGTCGGTGCGGACGGTGGAGGACGGCCCGGCCGGGGCCTGCGCGGACGGTGGCGGGCCCCGGCCGCTGGGGGATCCGGAAGGGGTGCTGCGGCGTGCGCTGGGGATGCGGCCGGGCGGCTGGCTCCTGATCCGGCCCGACGGCTACGTCGCCGCGGGCGGCGCGGCCCTGACCCGGCGCGCCCTCGCGCAGGCCCTGGCGCCCCTGGGACCGCAGGCCTCCCCGACGGCTGCGGACCCCGGCGCGGGAGAACCCGTACCGGCCCTCGATCCCGCTTCCACCGCACCTCCAGTGCTCCGCGACACGGTCGAACTCCCACCACGGGTTCTGGAGGCTCAACGATGACCACGACGTCCACGACGTCCACGACGGCCACGACGGCCACGACGACAACGGGGCGGCCGGTGGTGCCGACGGCGCCGGACAGGCCGGTCGCCCTCGTCACCGGCGGCACCAGCGGTATCGGCCTGGCGGTCGTACGGGACCTGGCCGGCCGCGGACACCGGGTGTTCCTGTGCGCGCGGACCCCCGAGAACGTCAAGCGGACCGTCGAGGAGCTGCGCGCCGAAGGCCTGGACGTCGCGGGCACCGCCGCCGACGTCCGCTCCCGCGAAGCGGTCGCGGAGCTGGTGGCCGCCGCCGTCGCGGAGTGGGGTGCCCCGGTCTCCGTCCTCGTCAACAACGCCGGGCGCAGCGGCGGCGGTCCGACCGCGGACATCACCGACGAGCTCTGGTACGACGTCATCGACACCAACCTGAACAGCGTCTTTCTGCTCACCCGGGAAGTCCTCAAGCACGGCGGCCTCGGCGGCGCCCCGTGGGGCCGGATCATCAACATCGCCTCCACGGCCGGCAAGCAGGGCGTCCTGCTGGGCGCGCCCTACTCGGCGTCCAAGCACGCCGTGGTCGGCTTCACCAAGGCCCTCGGCAAGGAGCTGGCCCCGGCCCGGATCACCGTCAACGCCGTGTGCCCCGGCTACGTCGAGACGCCCATGGCGCAGCGCGTCCGGGCCGGCTACGCGGCCGCCTGGGACACCACGACCGAGGACGTGCAGGAGCAGTTCGAGGCGAAGATCCCGCTGGGCCGCTACGCCACCCCGGAGGAGGTGGCGGCCATGGTCGGCTACCTGACCACGGACCTCGCCGCCTCCGTCACCGCGCAGGCGCTGAACGTCTGCGGCGGGCTGGGGAACTTCTGATGGCGGCAGAGCGGGTGCACCGTACCGTGCACGAGACCGAGGTGGCCGCCCCCGCGGGCGTGGTCTACGGACTGATCGCGGACCCCGTGCAGTGGCCGCTGTACTTCCCGCCCAACGTGTACGTGGAGCGCCTGGAGTTCGACGGCGTCCACGAGCGGCTGCGGATGTGGGCGACGGCGAACGGCCGGGTCAAGTCCTGGACCTCGCGCCGCGTCCTCGACGCCGCCGCCCGGCGCATCGAGTTCCGGCAGGAGGTCCCCGCTTCCCCGCTGTCGGCGATGACCGGCACCTGGATCGTCGAGCCGCTGGGCGCCGAACGCTCCCGGCTGGTCCTGCTGCACGACTTCTCCGTCGGGGGCGACCGGGCCGAGGACGTCGAGTGGGTCGAGCGCGCCACCGACACCAACAGCCGTGCGGAGCTGGCGAACCTGGCCACGCTCGGCGAGCGCTGGGGCAGGCTCGACGACCTCGTGATGTCCTTCGAGGACACCGTCCGCGTCGACGCCCCGCCGGAGCTCGTCTACGCCTTCCTGGAACGGGCCGAGCAGTGGCCGCAGCTGCTGCCGCACGTGTCGCGGCTGGAGCTCACCGAGCCCGACGAGCTGCCCGGCGTCCAGGTCATGGCCATGGACACGCTCACCGCCGACGGGTCCTCGCACACCACCGAATCGGTGCGGGTGTGCTTCCCGGCGGCCAGCCGCATCGTCTACAAGCAGACCCGCACGCCCGCCCTGATGTCCGCCCACACCGGGGTGTGGACGGTCACCGGCGGCGCGTACGGCTCGACCGTCACCTCCCAGCACGGCGTCGTGCTCCGCGAGGAGGCGGTGCAGCAGGTGCTGGGGGCCACGGCCGACCTGGCGGCGGCCCGCCGGTACGTACGGGAGGCGCTCGGCCGCAACAGCACGGCGACGATGACGTACGCGAAGCAGCACGCGGAATCGGCGCTCGCGCGCTGAGGCCCGCACTCCAGGGCGTTTCGAGCGGAGTTCAGGCCGGTACGGACAGACTCTTGATCACTTGTGAGGGAAGGGTGTGGCGATGTCGGTCCAGCAGGTGCACCGCACGTCCTATTCCGTGGACGTGAACGCGCCCCCGGGCGTGGTCTACGGGCTGCTCGCGGACACCACCCAGTGGCCGCTGTTCTTCCCGTCGGTCATCCACGTGGAACGGCTCGACTTCGACGGCTCCCAGGACCGGTTCCACATCTGGGTCACCGCGAACGGGACCGTCAGGTCCTGGCTCTCGCGCCGCACCCTGGACGCGCCCGGGCTGCGCATCGACTTCCGCCAGGAGGTCCCCGCCGCCCCCGTCGTCTCGATGGGCGGCAGCTGGATCGTGGAGCCGCGCGGCACCGGCCGCTCCCGGCTGGTGCTGCTGCACGACTTCGCCGTCGCCGGCGACCGGCCCGCCGACGTCGAATGGACCAAGGAAGCCACCGACACCAACAGCCGCGCCCAGCTGGCCACGCTGAAGGAGGCCGCGGAGCGCTGGACCCGGCTCGACGGCCTGCTGCTGTCCTTCGAGGACTCCGTACGCGTCAACGGCCCCGCGGAACTCGTCTACCAGTTCCTGTACGGGGCCGCCGACTGGCCGGAGCGCATCCCGCACGTGGCGCGCGCCACCGTCACCGAGGACGAGCCCGGCGTCCAGCTGCTGAGCATGGACACGGTGACCGCCGACGGCTCCGCGCACACCACCGAGTCGGTGCGGGTGTGCTTCCCGCACGCCGGCCGCATCGTCTACAAGCAGACCGCGACCCCGGCCCTGATGGCCGCGCACACCGGCGAGTGGTCGCTGATCCCCGACGAGCGCGGCGTCACCGCCGTCTCCCAGCACAGCGTGCTGCTGCGGGAGGAGGCGGTCGAGCGGGTGCTCGGCCCCGGCGCCGACCTGGCGGCTGCCCGCCGGTACGTGCGCGAGGCACTCGGCCGCAACAGCACCGCCACCCTCGGCCTGGCCGGACGGCACGCGGAGACCGCCGTCCGCACCCTCTGACGCCGGGGAGCCGCGCGCACGGCCCTGCGCTCCGCCGGGACTCCGGCGGGGTGTCAGGCCCGCGTCAGCGAAATGTGGAACCCCCGCGCATACTCGACCCCTTTGAAGTGCGAGGCCGAGACGAGGGGGAGAGGATGAGCGTCGGCTCCGAGCAGACCGGCCCGCCCGCACACCCCGGGCCCGGACGCCCGGGCCCCGAACACCCGGGGCCCGGACTGCCCGCCGGGGCACGGCAGCGCGAGGTGCTGCTCGATGCCATGGCCGCCCGGCCCGGCTCCGGACTGCACGTCGGACAGCTGCACTGGCGCTGGTACGGGCCCCTGGACACCCGGCGGTTCCAGGCCGCATGGCAGACCGTGTACGACCGCGAGGCGGTGCTGCGCGCCGCGTTCGCCCCGTACGGGACCCGCGGCGGACCGCGCGTCGTCGTGCACCCGCGGGTCGTCGCACAGCCGGTGCGCCACCCGCACGGCTCCGCCGACTGGCAGGCCCTGCTGCTCAGCGAGCGGCAGCGCGACTTCGACCTGACGCGGCCCGGGCCGCTGCGCATCGCACTGCTCGACGAACAGGGCGGTGCGGGCGGTACCGGCGGTGCGGGTGGTGCAGGCGGTGCGGGTGGCGTGGGTGGTCCGACCCGGGTCATCCTGACGTACCACCAGGCCCTGCTCGACGGCCGCAGCGTAACCCTGCTGCTGCGCGCCTTCGCCCGGGCCTACCTCGCCGAAGGGTCCGCCACCGGCGGCGAGCGCCGCCCCGACCTGCGGGACCACCTGCGCTGGCTGGCCGGCCAGGACCTCGGCCCGGCCCGCGCGTTCTGGTCCGCGGCCGCGCCGCCCGCCGGGTCGGCCACCCTGCCGCCGACCGGGGACGCAGGACGGCCGCGGGGCCGGACCGGGCCCGTGCGCACCACCGTCCGGCTGGACCCGTACGAGGCCTCCCGGCTGCGGGACTGGGCCGCCGGGCGGGGCGTCACCGAGAGCACCGCCCTCCAGGCGGCCTGGGCCCTCCAGCTGCGCCGGGCCGTACCCGACCCGGGCCCGGTCACCGTGGCGTTCGCCATGGCCGTGTCCGGCCGTGGCATCCCGCTGGACGGGGCCTCCCGGCTGCCCGGCCCCCTGCGCAACCCGCTGCCGATGTCCGTGGACGTCGACCCCGGTGAGCCGTTCGCCCGGCTGCTCGCCGACCTCGGCGACCGGGCGTTCGACCTCGCCGCGTACGAGTGGGTCTCCATGGGACAGGTGCACGCGTGGAGCGGCCGGGAGCCGGACGAGCCGCTCACCGGGACACTGCTGGCCTTCGACCCGCCGGCGGCGAGCGGCCCTGACCCGTTGGACGAGGAGTTCGCCGCCCAGGGGATCCGGGTGACCGCGCCCGAGACCGTCGACGCACACAGCGGCTTCGCCCTGTCGCTGACCGCGCACCACGACCGCGACGGCGGCCTGGTGCTGACCGGGGTGCACGACCGGGCGCGGATCGCCGACGCGGCCGACGCCGCGGACGCCGTCCGCCGGACCGCGCTGCTGCTGCGGGAGTTCCCCGCCCGCGTACGGGAGTCGACGACCGTCGGCGAGGCCCTGCGGCTGCTCGGCCCCCGGCCGCAGCCGCCGCTGCCGCGACCGGCGGGCGGCGCACGCCTGGTCCTGCTCCGCCCGGCCACCCGCCCCGGAGCCGGCACGGTGGTCCTGGTCCCGCCCCCGGACGCGCCCGCCGCCACCCCGGCCCCGGCCGAACCGGGGCACCGCCGGCTGGTCGCCCTGGACGGCCCGGCGGACGCGGCGGACTGCCTGGCCGCGCTGCGCCCGGTCCTGGCGCAGGGCGAACCCCTGACCCTGAGCGGCCCCCCGGCCGCGGCCCCCCTGGCCCGCGAACTCGCCCACCGCATCACGGCCCACGGCTGGCCCACCCCACCGATCACGATCACCCCGCCCGACGCCCCCTGACACCTCGGACCCGCCCCACCGGCCCGAAGCCCGGCCGCAGGCGCGCCCCGCCGCCCGGCACACCCGGCCACTGCGGCCGGCGCGGCCCTCCGCCGTCGACGCCCGCGCGCGTCGCCCGCTGGGGCTGCCGCGCGGCGGACCGGGAGGGCCAACGCCCTCGGCGTACCCGCTGGTGGGCTGCCGCGCGGTGGGCTGCCGCACCGCCGGTGGGCTGCCGTTGGTGGGTTATCGCGCCGCCGATGGGCTGCTGCGCCGCTGGTGGGTTGTCGGCGGTGCCTGCCGCGCCGCCGGTGGG
>LJCW01000147.1 GCA_001298555.1 Actinobacteria bacterium OV450 | reverse complement strand
CTGGGCCGGACGGGAGCAGGGGCTTGCCGGCGGGGGGCCCGGGCCGGCCACGGGCCCGGGCCGGCCACGGGGCAGGGGGCGCTCGGTGCTCGGGGTGCGCCGGGCGCCGTAAACTTCGCTGGTGAACGCCTCCGCCTCCGTCCCCGCCTCCGCCGAAACCCTCCGGTCCGCGCTGGGCGGGCTGCTCGACGGGCTCCCGCCGAAGCAGGCCGCCTCCGCCGTCGAGCGGCTGATCGCCAACTACCGCGGCCGGACCCCGACCGACGCCCCCCTCCTGCGCGACCGCTCCGACGTGGCGGCGTACGCGGCGTACCGGATGCCGGCCACCTTCGAGGCCGTGCGGTCCGCCCTGGACGCCCTGGCCGGGGCCGCCCCGCAGTGGTCCCCGGGCTCCCACGTCGACGTGGGCGGCGGCACGGGCGCGGCGACCTGGGCGGTGGACGCGACCTGGGACGGCCCGCGCGCCACCACGGTGCTGGACTGGGCGGAGCCGGCGCTTGCGCTCGGCAGGGAGCTCGCGGCGTCCTCCGGCTCGGAGGTGCTGCGCGCCGCCGAGTGGCGGCGGGCCGTGATCGGATCCGGGCTCGCGCTCCCGGAGGCGGACCTGGTGACGGTGTCGTACGTCCTCGGCGAGCTGACGCCGGAGGCCCGCCGGGCCGTGGTCGCCGAGGCGGCCCGCGCCGGGCAGGCGGTGGTGCTGATCGAGCCGGGCACGCCCGAGGGGTACCTGCGCATCCGCGAAGCCCGCGACCAGCTGATCGCGGCGGGGCTGAAGGTCGCCGCGCCGTGCCCGCACGACGGCACCTGCCCGATCGAGGTCGGACAGGACTGGTGCCACTTCTCGGCGCGGGTCAGCCGGTCCTCCCTGCACCGGAAGGTCAAGGGCGGCTCCCTCCCGTACGAGGACGAGAAGTTCAGCTACGTGGCCGCGACCCGTTTCCCGGTGGAGCCGGTCCCCTCCCGGATCACGCGGAAGCCGCAGATCCGGAAGGGGCTCGTCCTGCTGGAGCTGTGCGGTCCGGAGGGCGAGGGCCTGACCCGGGCCACCGTGACCAAGCGCCACGGTGACCTGTACAAGGCGGCGCGGGACGCCGACTGGGGCCAGGAGTGGCCGCCGGCCACCCGATAGGGATCCCCTGGCCGCTACATCCGCAGCTCCTGGGTGCAGCACTTCACGCTGCCGCCGCCCTTGAGCAGTTCGCCCAGGTCCATCGGGACCGGTTCGAAGCCCCGGTCCCGCAGCGGAGCGAACAGTCCGGCCGCCCCCTGCGGGAGCAGGACGTGCCGGCCGTCCGAGACCGCGTTCAGGCCGAGGGCCGCGGCGTCCTCGTCACCCGCGATCAGCGCGTCCGGGAACAGTCTGCGGAGCACGGCCTGGCTGCCGGGCGAGAAGGCGGGCGGGTAGTACATGACCTCGTCGCCGTCGAGCACGCAGAGCGCCGTGTCCAGGTGGTAGTAGCGCGGGTCCACCAGGTCGAGGCCGATGACGGGCCGTCCGAAGAACTCCTGGGCCTCGTCGTGCGAGAGCGGGCTGGAGCGGAAGCCCCGGCCGGCCAGGATGTAGGTGGCGGTGACGGCGAAGTCGCCCTCGCCCTCGTTGACATGGGACGGCTCGTGGAGGTCCGCGAAGCCGTGGGAGCGGAACCAGTCGAGGTGGATCGCGGCCTCGGCGGCGCGTTCGGGGTGGGCGAACCGGGCGCCGAGCACCCGGCCGTCGACGACGAGGGCGCCGTTCGCGGCGAAGACCATGTCGGGGAGCCCGGGGTCCGGTACGAGCGTCTCGACCGTGTGGCCGAGCGAGCGGTAGCGGTCCCGGAGGTCTTCCCACTGGGCCAGTGCGAGGGGCAGGTCCACCGGTTTCGTGGGATCCATCCACGGGTTGATGGAGTACGTGACCCTGAAGTGTGCGGGTGGGCACATCAGGTAGCGCCGGGGTGTGGCGTCTCTGCGCAAAGAAGGCTCCTCACGACTCACGGAGATGTGGAGAGAATCGTCTCTCCTGGAGGGAAACCGCGCAGTGCACTGAGCGGGTGGTTTATGGAATGACACGAAGACGAGACATCTCTCGTTGATAATTTGTCCGAATGAGCAGCAGAACCCCCGTGGGGAAGGCCCCCGACCCCGCCCGCCGCAGCGACCGGTCCCGGCGGGCCATCTTCGACGCGGCCCTCGCGCTGGTCGGTGAGGTCGGCTACAACAAGCTGACGATCGAGGCGATCGCCGCCCGTGCGGGCGTCGGCAAGCAGACGATCTACCGCTGGTGGCCGTCGAAGGCCGCGGTCCTGCTGGACGCCTCGCTCGCGCTCTTCGGCGAGGTGGAGGAGGAGGCCGGCTGGAGCGGCTTCCCGGACACCGGGGACCTCGCGGCGGACCTCAAGCTGGTGCTGCGGGCGACGGTCGACCAGTTCAACGACGCGAAGTACGAGGCCCCCACGCGCGCCCTGACCGCCGCCGGGGCCACCGACCCCGAGCTGAGCGCCCGCTTCACCGAGCAGCTCCTGATGCCGCAGCTGGCCCTGTACGAGGCGCGGCTGCGGACGGCCCGGGAGGCCGGGCAGCTCGATCCGGAGGTGGACCTGCGTCTGTTGGTGGAGATGCTGGTCGGGCCGCTGACGTACCGCTGGCTGATGCGGACGGCGCCGCTGACGCACGCCTACACGGACGCGCTGGTGGACCGGGTGCTGGGCGGGGTGGCGAAGGTCACCGGCGTCTGACGGCGGTGGCCGGGCGGGGACAATTGGCCGAATTTCAGCGGTATGTGACGGTATTCCGCCTCCCCTTCCGCACGCTCCGTGCACCGCTTCCCCACCCCCGGTTGGGGAGTGCGGTCACCCGGACCGCAGGATGGTGGGACCATGTGAAGGTCTGCCGGGGAAAACGGTGAGGTGAGGGGATAGATGGGGTCTGAGTCCGGCCGCGTCAAACGCGGCGAGCAGAGCAGGATTTCCCAGTGGCTGCGTCGGCGGCCCAAACCCTCCCCCGAAGACCCCGAGCGCGTGCGCGAGGACCTCCTGCTGGCCGTGGCCGCCGCGGGCCTGCCGCTCGCCCCCGCCGCCCACCCCGCCGGCTACCGGTGCTCGTGCGAGCGGATCGGCTGTCCCACCCCCGCGCGCCACCCCCTCTCCTTCGCCTGGCAGACACAGTCGACGACCGACCGCGCGCAGATCGAACGCTGGGCGCGCAACCAGCCGCAGGCGAACTTCATCACCGCGACCGGCATGGTCCACGACGTACTGGACGTCCCCCTCGAAGCCGGGGAGAGCGCGCTGGCCCGCCTGCTGGCGGCGGGCGTCGAGGTCGGCCCCGTCGCCGCATCGGGCGGAACGGGCGACCAGGCCCGGATGCTCTTCTTCACGGCGACCCGCGGAACCCCCGAGGACGAGGACGAATGGTGGCCGTGCGAGCTGGACTGCCACCCCGAGACGATGGACGAGCACCCGGGTCTGCGGTGGCACTGCCGCGGCAGCTACGTACTGGTGCCGCCGGCGGCCCTCCCGGGTGACCTGGCCGTGACGTGGATCCGCGGCATGGAGCACGGGCTGCCGGACCCCCTCACCCTCCTCGAAACCCTGACGGACGCCTGCGCCACGTACGCGGTCGCGGCCACCGAATCCCCCACGGCGGCCTGGCCCCTGAGCCGCTGACCGGCCCCCGTGGCCGGCCCCGGGGCCGGCCACGGACCTGCGCCCCATACGCCGGCGGGCCGGGGAACGGTCCCGCCGGCGTTCGCTCCGCGGCCGTCAGTGGATCTGGGTGACCACCACGTCCAGGGACCATGCCTTCGCCGGCTTCGCCGGGGCCTGCGCCTCGACGGTGTAGCCCAGGTCGCGCAGCGCCACCACCAGATCGGCGGGGGTCGCCGGCTCCGCGCCCGCCACCAGCAGGTCCCGGACCAGCCGCCCCTTCGTCGCCTTGTTGAAGTGGCTCACCACCGACCGCTTCTCCACGCCGTCCACGACCTGCGCGTGCAGCACCCGCACCGTCGCCGTCCGCCCCGCCACCTCGCCCTTGGGCTTCCACGCGGACGCGTACGCCGAGGACCGCAGGTCCAGCACCAGCCCGTTGCCCGCCGCATCCGGCAGCACCGCGGCCATCGGCTCCCGCCAGTACGCCCCCAGCGCGCCCAGCCCCGGCAGCTTCACCCCCATCGAGCAGCGGTACGAGGGGATCCGGTCCGTCACCCGGACCGCCCCCCACAGGCCCGAGAACACCAGCAGCGACCGCTCCGCCCGCGCCCGCGCCGCCTCCGGGAGGTCCGCCAGACCCAGCGCGTCGTACAGCACGCCGGTGTAGGTCTCGCCCGCCGGCCGGGCCGGCGCGGACCGCAGCCCGGCGTTCTTCGCCACCTCGCCGCGCAGCCCCTCGCTCAGCCCGAGCACCTCTCGGGCCTTGTCCTCGTCCCCCGCGCACAGCTCGACCAGTTCCTCCAGCACGGCCGCCCGCGCCTCGGCCAGTCCCGGCAGCGACAGCGTCTCCGGCTCCAGGGGCGCCCCGGAGCCGCCGGCGGCCTTCCCCTCGGACGGCGGCAGCAGCACGAGCACGGTGGTTCTCCTTCGGTACGACACGGCACAGGGGGTGCGGCCCCCGGCCCAGGGTAAGGCTCTCACCGCGCCCCCCGGACCCACCCGCTCTACGCTCGATCCATGCCACGCCGTCATATGCACATGACCGGCGCAGACGGGGCTGCCCTGCGGGCCGCGCTGCGTGAACTGCGGACCGGCCTGGGCGTGCCCGGGGAGTTTCCGGCGCCGGTGCTCGCCGAGGCCGAGGAGGCGGCCCGCAGTCCTCGGCTCCCGGACCTGGACGCCACCGACCTCCCCCTGTTCACCGTCGACCCGCCGGACGCGCGGGACCTGGACCAGGCCATGCACCTGGCGAAGCGGCCGGGAGGCGGCTACCGCGTGCACTACGCCATCGCCGACGTCGCCGCCTTCGTCACCCCCGGCGGCGCCCTCGACGCCGAGGCGCACCGCCGCGTCACCACCCTGTACTTCCCCGACGTCAAGGTCCCCCTGCATCCGGCCGTGCTCTCGGAGGGCGCGGCCAGCCTGCTGCCCGGCCGGACCCGCCCGGCGCTGCTGTGGCGGTTCGACCTGGACTCCGCAGGCCGGGTGGAGACCACCGAGGTCCGCCGGGCCCTGGTCCGCAGCCGGGCCAAGCTCGACTACGACGGCCTCCAGCGGAGCATCGACTCCGGGACCGCCGACGAGTCCCGGGCCCTCCTGCGGGACATCGGCCGGCTCCGCGAAACCCTGGAGCAGGAGCGGGGCGGCGTCTCCCTCAACGTGCCCGAGCAGGAGATCGTCGCGCAGAACGGCTCGTACACCCTCGCCTACCGGGCCCCGCTCCCCGTGGACGGCTGGAACGCCCAGATCTCCCTCAGGACCGGCATGGCCGCCGCGGACCTGATGCTCGCGGCCGGCGCCGGCATCCTGCGCACCCTGCCCAGCGCCCCCGACGGGGCGGTCGGCCGGCTCCGGCGGACCGCCACCGCCCTGCGGATCGACTGGCCGCACCACATGCCGTACGCCGAACTCGTCCGCACCCTCGACCCGCACCTCCCGGCCCACGCGGCGTTCCTCCAGGAGTGCACGGCCCTGCTGCGCGGCGCCGGCTACACGGTGTTCACCGGCGGCGCGACCCCGGACCCGGTGCTGCACGCCGCGGTGGCGGCCCCGTACGCGCACTGCACCGCGCCCCTGCGCCGGCTCGTCGACCGGTACGCCGGCGAGCTGTGCGTGGCTGCGGTGGCGGGGGCCGAGCCCCCGCGGTGGGCGCTGGACGCGCTTCAGGCGCTCCCGGAGCGGATGGCGGAGGGCGGCAGGCTGGCCAACACGGCCGAGCGGGAGTGCGTGGACCTCGTCGAGGCGGCCCTGCTGAAGGACCACGTCGGCGAGACCTTCGAGGCGACCGTGATCGACGTGAAGGACAACGAGCCGATGGTGGGCACGGTCCACCTGGAGGAGCCCGCGGTGGTCGGCCGGGTCGAGTCGCGGTCCGCGCGGCTGCCGCTCGGGGACCGGATCCGGGTCCGGCTGACGCGGGCCGACCCGGGCCGGGCGAAGGTCCTCTTCGCCCCCGCCTGAGCGGCGTCCGGCGCCGCGGGGGTCGCCGGGGTGCGGGCGGCGGCGGACCGACCTAGCGTCGAAAGGAGAGGGGCCGTCGTCCGGCGCCCCGAACGGGTCCGCGCGTGACCGGATCCGCGAGTCCCCGACCGCCCGGAGAGCAGGTGCCTCCCATGCGCACGTCGGTCCGTATCGCCGGTGTCCTCACCGGCCTGACCCTCGCACTCGGCGGCGCGTCCTTCGCCGCCCACGCGGACATCCCGGCCTGCACGAACCTGGTCGAGCAGTCGGGCGTCACCGTCACCGAGGCCGTCACCTCGGCCTGCACCCGGGGTGTGCACGGCGACCTGGCGGGCTGTGCGAGCGCCCTGGCGGGAGCCGGAGTGGCGGGCGGCGCCGCCAACGGCGCCTGCCGGATGGCGGCCAACCCTCCCGCGTGACCGGCCGCCCCACGGCGGCGCGGGCCACGGCGCCACCGCGCCGCAGCGGCCCGGTGCGGCCACGACGGCGCGGCGATCTCTCCACTCCGGACGCAGCCCCGCGGAACCCTGTCGCTGCGTCAAGGTCGAGCGTGCTGCCCGGCGCGGGTAGCATGGTCACTCGCAGAACAACCGGAGCGGGCGGCCGCGTCGGGATCCCCGGATCCCGCCGAGGAACGTCCGGGCTCCACAGGGCAGGGTGGTGGCTAACGGCCACCCGGGGTGACCCGCGGGACAGTGCCACAGAAAACAGACCGCCGGGGCTTCGGCCCCCGGTAAGGGTGAAACGGTGGTGTAAGAGACCACCAGCGCCTGGGGTGACCCAGGCGGCTAGGTAAACCCCACCCGGAGCAAGGTCAAGAGGATCCGTCCCCGGACGGGTCTGCGCGGACGATTGAGGGCTGCCCGCCCGAGTTCGCGGGTAGACCGCATGAGGCCGGCGGCAACGCCGGTCCTAGATGGATGGCCGTCTCCCCGGCGACCGCGAGGTCACCGGGCGACAGAACCCGGCGTACAGCTCCGGTTGTTCTGCACTCGACGAAGCCGGAGGGCCCGTCCCCGTCAGGGGGCGGGCCCTTCGCCGTACGTCGTCCTCAAGGGGCGTCCTGGCACCGGCCCGCTAGCGCAGGTGCGAGGTGTCGTTCAGGAGGCGGACCGAGGCGTTCCCGTCGGCGTAGTAGGCCACCGCGGAGAGGGAGGCCGCGGAGAGCTCCATCCGGAACAGCGATTCCGGCGGGGCGCCCAGCGCGAGGCGCACCAGGATCTTGACTGGGGTCACGTGGGTGACCAGCAGCACCGTGCGGCCCGCGTGCGCGGCCAGCAGCCGGTCCCGGGTCGCGGAGATGCGGCGGGTGGCGGCCGTGAAGCTTTCGCCGCCGCCCGTCGGGGACGCCTTCGGGGAGTCCAGCCAGGCCTGGAGGTCGTCGGGGAACCGCTCCTGAACCTCGGCGAAGGTCAGGCCCTCCCAGGCGCCGAAGTCCACCTCGCGCAGGCCCTCCTCGACGGTGACCGTCAGCCCGAGGCGGTCCGCGACGGCCTGTGCGGTCTCCCGGCATCGGCGCAGCGGGGAGCTGACGATCGTCTGGACGGTGCCGCGCGCGGCCAGTGCCTCGGCCACGGCGGAGGCCTGACGGCGGCCGGCCGGGGACAGCTCGGGGTCGGTGCCGCCGCTGCCGGAGAAGCGCTTCTGCGGGGTGAGGGCGGTTTCGCCGTGACGCAGCAGGACGAGGGTCGCCGGGGCGCCCATGTCGGGGCCCCAGCCCTGGCCTGCGGCGGGGGGCTGCGGCGCCTCCTGCGCGGCGGGCTCCGCGACCAGGGTGGCGGCGCCGGCGGGTGCCTCGAACAGCGCGCCGTCGGCCGCCGGCCCGGGGGCTTCGGCCGGGCGGCGGGCTCCGGCGGCCTCGACCGAGCGCGGCGGCTCCACGGCCTCCGCCTTCTGGAAGGCGTCCGCAGACTTGCCCTTGAGGCCGTCGGGTTCGCCGATGGCCTTGGTCTGGAAGGCGGCCGGTCCGCAGCTCCCGT
>LJCW01000146.1 GCA_001298555.1 Actinobacteria bacterium OV450 | reverse complement strand
AGGCGACGGTGGGCGCCGACGACCCCGACGCCGCGGCGGCCGAGCCGCAGGCCGCTGCCGCTGAGCCGCAGCCCGAGGCCGCGCCCGCGGACGCGGCGGTCCAGGCCCCCGGGACCCCCGAAGCGCCCGCCGCGGCGGAGCCCGCCGTGGAGCAGGCCGCCCCCGAGGCCCCCGCGGCCCCGGTCGCCCCGGAATCCGCACCGGAAGCGGCGGAACCCGTCGCCGACGCCGTGACCGTCCGTCCCGAGGACTCCGCCGAGCCCGTCGCCGTGGCCGCGCCCCTGCCGGCGACCGAGCCCGAGGCCGCGCCCGTCGCCGCTCCGGTGGCCGACGAGGTGGCCGTCGCGACGCCCGGGCAGGCGCCCGAGTCCGCCGCTGAGGCCGCTCCCGAGCCCGAGGCCGCCTCCGAGCCCGTCCTGGAGCCCTCCCCGGGCGAGGCGGCCCCCGCGTACGCCGACGCCGAGCGCGAGGCCGTCCTGCGCGTCATGCGCGAGCGCCGCGACATCCGCAACGGCTTCCGTACCGACCCCATCCCGCACGAGGTGCTGCTCCGCGTCCTGGAGGCCGCGCACCACGCACCCAGCGTGGGCCACTCCCAGCCCTGGGACTTCGTCGTCATCCGCTCGGCGGAGACCCGCCGGACGATGCACGAGCTCGCCCAGCGCCAGCGCGAGGCCTACGCGAAGTCGCTGCCCAAGGGGCGGGCGAAGCAGTTCAAGGAACTCAAGATCGAGGCCATCCTCGACACCCCGGTGAACATCGTGGTCACCGCCGATCCCACCCGCGGCGGCCGCCACACCCTCGGCCGGCACACCCAGCCGCAGATGGCCCCGTACTCCTCGGCCCTCGCAGTCGAGAACCTCTGGCTCGCCGCCCGCGCCGAGGGCCTCGGCGTCGGCTGGGTCAGCTTCTTCGACGAGCGCGAGATGGTCCGCGAACTCGGCCTGCCGGAACACCTCGAAGTCGTCGCCTACCTGTGCGTCGGCTACGTCGACGAGTTCCCCGAGGAGCCCGAGCTGGCCCAGGCCGGCTGGTCGAAGCGCCGGCCGCTGGCGTGGGTCGTGCACGAGGAGACGTACGGGCGCCGCGCCCTGCCCGGCGAGGAGCCGCACGACCTGCTCTCGGAGACGGTCGCCAGCATCCGCCCGCTCGACGCGAAGGCGCTGGGCGAGGCGTGGGAGCGCCAGAAGCGCATGACCAAGCCCGCCGGGGCGCTGGGCATGCTCGAAATCATCTCGGCCCAGCTCAGCGGCCTCTCCCGGGTCTGCCCGCCGCCGATCCCCGAGCCGGCCGCAGTCGCGATCTTCGCCGGCGACCACGGAGTGCACGCCCAGGGCGTCACCCCGTGGCCCCAGGAGGTCACCACGCAGATGGTCGCCAACTTCCTGGGCGGCGGAGCGGTCTGCAACGCGTTCGCCAACCAGGTGGGCGCCGAGGTCTGCGTCATCGACGTCGGCGTCGCGGGCGAGCTCCCGGCCACCCCGGGCCTGCTCCCGCGCAAGGTCCGCCCCGGCACGGCCGACCTCTCCACCGGCCCGGCGATGACCCGCGAAGAGGCCGTCGCCGCGATCGAGGTGGGCATCGAGACGGCCCGCGACCTGGTCGCCGCGGGGAACAAGGCCCTCCTCACCGGCGAGATGGGCATCGCCAACACGACGGTCTCCGCGGCCCTCATCTCGGTCTTCACCGGGGTCGACCCGGCGGAGGTGACCGGCCGCGGCACCGGCATCAACGACGAGACGCACGCCCGCAAGGTCGAGGTCGTACGCCGCGCGCTGGAGCTGCACCAGCCGGATCCGGCCGACCCGGTCGGCGTCCTCGCGGCCATCGGCGGCCTGGAGCACGCGGCGATCGTCGGCCTCCTGCTGGGCGGGGCCTCGCTCCGTACGCCGGTCATCCTGGACGGCGTCAGCGCGGGCGCGGCGGCCCTGGTCGCCCGGGCCATCGCCCCCGAGTCGCTGTCGGCGTGCATCGCCGGCCACCGCAGTGCGGAGCCGGGGCACGTCGCGGCCCTGAACAAGCTCGGCCTGCGCCCGCTCGTGGACCTCGACCTGCGCCTGGGCGAGGGCACGGGCGCCCTGCTGGCCCTCCCGCTGGTCCAGAGCGCGGCCCGCGCGATGCACGAGGTCGCCACCTTCGACTCCGCCGGAGTCACGGAGAAGTGAGCCGGAGGCGGGGACGGGGGCGGCCGCCGCTCGGCGGCCGCCCCTGACCCTCCCCACCGGGTCGTATCGTTGACCCGGACAGCGAAACCGCACGTCAGTAGCAGACAAGCCGCTCCAGCGCAGCAGCGGCAAGGACCCGCCGCACCAGGAGCCCACCCGCCATGGCACACCCGGCACACCCCGCCTACCCCGTAGGACTCCGCCTCGCCGGCCGCCGCGTCGTCGTCATCGGCGGCGGCCAGGTCGCCCAGCGCCGGCTGCCCGCGCTCGTCGCGGCCGGCGCCGACGTCCTGCTGATCTCCCCGTCCGCGACGCCCTCCGTGGACGCCATGGCGGAGACGGGCGAGATCCGCTGGGAGCGCCGCCGCTACCAGGACGGCGACCTGGACGGTGCCTGGTACGCGCTGATCGCCACCCGGGACCGGGCCGCCAACGACGCCGCCTCCGCCGAGGCCGAGGCCCGCCGGGTCTGGTGCGTGCGCGCCGACGACGCCGATGCGGCCACCGCGTGGACGCCGGCCACCGGGCGCGTCGAGGGCGTGACCGTCGCCGTCCTGAGCGGCAACGACCCGCGCCGTTCCGCCGCCGTGCGCGACGCCGTCGTGGAGGGGCTGCGCGACGGCTCCCTGACGGCCGCCCGCCCGCACACCCCCGGCGTCGCCCTCGTCGGCGGCGGTCCCGGCGACCCCGACCTGATCACCGTCCGCGGGCGCCGTCTCCTCGCCGAGGCCGACGTGGTCATCGCCGACCGGCTCGGCCCGCGCGACCTGCTCGACGAACTCCCGCCGCACGTCGAGGTCATCGACGCCGCGAAGATCCCGTACGGCCGCTACATGGCCCAGGAGGCCATCAACAACGCCCTGATCGAGCACGCGAAGGCCGGGAAGGCCGTCGTCCGCCTCAAGGGCGGCGACCCCTACGTCTTCGGCCGCGGCATGGAGGAGCTCCACGCCCTCGCCGAGGCGGGCATCGCCTGCACCGTCGTACCCGGCATCTCCAGCTCCATCTCGGTGCCGAGCGCCGCCGGCATCCCGGTCACCCACCGCGGTGTGGCGCACGAGTTCACCGTGGTCAGCGGCCACGTCGGCCCGGACGACCCGCGTTCCCTGGTGGACTGGGCCGCCCTCGCGCGGCTCACCGGCACCCTGGTGGTCCTGATGGGCGTCGACAAGATCGGCCTGATCGCCGAGGCCCTGGTCCGGCACGGCCGCTCCGCGGACACCCCGGTCGCGGTCGTCCAGGAGGGCACCACCGCCACCCAGCGCCGGGTGGACGCCACCCTCGCGACCGTCGGCGAGACCGTTCGGGCGGAGGAGATCCGTCCGCCCGCGGTCATCGTGATCGGCGAGGTCGTCAACGCGGGCACCCCCGCCGCCTGAAACACCCGCGCCCGGCACGGCCGTTGGCACCACACCCCGGACAAGGCAGTATCACCCTGTGGCTGATCTCATCACCGTCGAAGACCCCGACGACCCGCGCCTGCGCGACTACACGGGCCTGACCGACGTCGAACTCCGGCGCCGGCGCGAGCCCGAGGAGGGCCTCTTCATCGCCGAGGGCGAGAAGGTCATCAGACGCGCCAAGGACGCCGGGTACGAGATGCGCTCGATGCTGCTCTCCGCGAAGTGGGTCGACGTCATGCGCGACGTCATCGACGAGCTCCCGGCCCCGGTCTACGCCGTCACCCCGGAGCTCGCCGAACGCGTCACCGGCTACCACGTGCACCGCGGCGCCCTCGCCTCCATGCAGCGCAAGCCGCTGCCCGCGGCCGCCGAACTGCTCGCGGGGGAGGGGACCGGGCACCGGATCGCCGTCTTCGAGGGTTTCGTCGACCACGCCAACCTGGGCGCCGCGTTCCGCAGCGCCGCCGCCCTCGGCATCAGCGCGATACTGCTCTCCCCGGACTGCGCGGACCCGCTCTACCGGCGCGCCATCAAGGTCTCGATGGGGTCCGTCTTCTCGGTCCCGTACGCACGCCTGGACCAGTGGCCCGCCGACCTGGAGAAGGTCCGCGAGGCGGGCTACCGGATCCTGGCGATGACGCCGAGCGAGAAGGCCACACCGCTGGACCAGGTCCCGCCGGAGCGCTTCGAACGCTCCGCGATCATGCTCGGCTCCGAGGGGCACGGCCTGTCCACGTACGCGCTGCGCGCCGCCGACGAGTGGGTGCGGATCCCGATGGCCGAGGGGATCGACTCCCTGAACGTGGCCGCGGCCTCGGCGGTGGCCTTCTACGCCACCCGCCCGCCCCGCAGCCCGCTCCCGGACCTTCCGGAGATCTAGATCTTCTGGGCGGCCGCGATGCCCAGTGCGACGATCAGCGTCACCACGACGAACACGATCAGCCGCTGCCGCATCAGCCGGGGGTCCGGCCGGGAGGGGCGGCGCCCCGCCCCCGTCGTACGGGGGGCCTGGCGGCCGCCCGTACGTCCCGCCGTCGGCCGGGAGGACGGGCCGCCCGGGTTCCGCGAGGACGAAGGGCGGCCGTGCGGACCGCTGTGCGGGCCCTTGCCCGCCCCGGCCTGGCCGCCGTGCCCGTGACCGCCGTGGCCGTGGCCCTGGTCCGGTGCGTGGGGCGTGGGCGTGCCGCCCGTGCGGCGCTCCGTGCGCTGGTCCGCGTACGCGTCGGCCCGCTCCGCCGGCCGCCCGGCGGGCCGCTCGACCCGCGCCCGCTGCGCCGGCGGGCGGCCGTCGGACAGCCCCTGCGCCTCGCGGGCCGCGATCTCCTTCAGCCGCATCGACAGCTGGAGCGTGCTGGGCCGCTCCTCCGGGTCCTTGGCCAGGCAGGCCTGTACGAGGGGCGCCAGCGCGTCCGGGACACCGACCAGATGCGGCTCCTCGTGCACCACCCGGTACAGCATGACCTCGGAACTGCCGTGCCCGAAGGGCGAGTCGGCGGTCGCCGCGTAGGCCAGGGTGGCGCCCAGCGCGAAGACGTCCGTGGCCGGGGTGACCGCGGCCCCCCGCACCTGCTCGGGAGCGAGGAAGCCGGGGGAGCCGACGGCCGTACCCACATGGGTGAGGGTGCTCGCCCCGGTCGCCCAGGCGATCCCGAAGTCGATGATCCGCGGGCCCTTGGGGGACAGAAGAATGTTCGAGGGCTTGAGATCGCGGTGGACGACCCCCGCCTCGTGCACGGCGACCAGCCCCTCGGATAGCGCGGCGCCGATCGCGGCGATCTGCGCGGCCGTGAGCGGGCCCTCCTCGGCCACCTTGTCGTGCAGGGACGGGCCGGGCACGTACTGCGTGGCGAACCACGGGCGCTCCGCCTCCAGGTCCGCGGCCACCAGGCGCGCGGTGCACCCGCCGCGGATCCGCCGGGCGGCGGACACCTCGCGCGCGAAGCGCGAGCGGAACTCCTGGTCCTCGGCCAGATCCGGCCGGATCACCTTCAGCGCGACACGCTGTCCGCGCCGGTCCGATCCCAGGTAGACCACGCCCATGCCGCCGGCACCGAGCCGTCGGTGCAGCCTGAATGAGCCGACGACACGCGGGTCCTCGCGCCGGAGCCGCATCATCGCCATGTCCACCCCGCTGCCCGGTCGTCCTGTTGACGTGCCACAGCTTACGGACCATCCGCCACGAGCGCTCAGAGGCCGCGCCCTCGCCGGAGGATTCGATCGTCAGTGCGGCACAACCCACTTGAGGGTTCCTCACCCGCACGGACCCCTGTCCGCAAGGCACTTGCCGGTTCGGCCAAACGGCCCTCGGCTCAAGGGGATTGGGGCGCCGGCGCGGGTGGTGCGCCGGGCACGCGGAGGGCAGGGGCGCGTGCGCCGGGCGGGCGCGCGGGGTGGATCTTGTGCGTACCCCGTCGGCCGACACGCATGCGCGGGGGGTGACGGAAGTGAGCGAACTCACTACCCTCCGGTCATCCCCTCCGGGAAGACCCCCAGGACGGGTGAGCGGTCTCCACCCAGGGGAGTACGTGCGGGGTGGTCCCGTCATCCTCCCGGAGGCCTGCCAAGCGGTACGAGGGCAGGACGCCAGGGGCCCTGCGCACACCTAGTGTTGAAGACAAGCGGCGGGTGGCGCACTCGTCCCCCGAGGTCACGAGCCCGCCGCTGCCAACCGACAGGGAGAGGGCCATGGCGGACATCACGCGGCACGGACGCAAGGCATTCGCGTTCAACGGCCATGAGTCCGGCACCCGCCATCCACTGGTGGCCGCGGCCATGGTGCTCCCCCTGGCCGCCCTCCTGCTCTTCCTCTTCGGAGGATTCGACCAGGTGGCGGCACAGGCGTCGTCCGTGGGCGTGATGCTGGGGCGCTGAGCGGCGCCCCGGGTCCGGGAGAGCGGCCCGGGCCGGGACATCGGCCTGTCGAACCCCGTGGGGACGGGGGCGCGACGGACGGCAGGAGAAGGGTGTTGCCCGTCCGACTGGGGAGTCGGACGGGCAACACCCTTTTTCGTGCCGTCCCGCAGCTGCGTAACCTGCTCCCGAGACGCCAGTGAGGGGAGCCGCGGAGCGCGATGAACCAGGAGCCACTGCCCGCCGCCCTCGCGGCGTACGCCGGCGCGGGGCGGCACGACACCCCGTACGAGCTGCTCGCGGAGCGGGAGGACGGCACCGTCGTGCGCTGCGGCGACGTCGTCGCCAAGGCGCACGCCGGGGACAGCGACCGCGCGGGCCTCGCCGTGCGCATGCGCATCGCCGCGGACGAGGCGCTGGCCGGGGTGTTGCTGGCCCCGCTGCGCCCCGAGGTCGGCTTCCTCGGCGGCCGCCCCGTGTCCCTCTGGCCGTACGGGGTCCCGGTCGACCCGGAGCGCCCCGGGGACGCCCCCTGGGAGGCGGCGGGGCGGCTGCTGGCGGCCCTGCACCAGGTGCCGGTGCACCGGCTTCCGGGCCCGGTCCCGCCGATGCGCGGCCCCGCCAAACTGGCCCGCGCCCTGCGCCGGCTCGACCGGGCGACGGCACCTGACCGGGTGACGGCACCTGACCGGGCGGGTGGTCGCGGCCCGACGGCCGGGGGAGCGGCCTCGGCGGCGGCCGCAGCCGCATCCGCTGCCCCCGCGGCCGCATCCGCTGCCCCCGCCGCCGCGTCCGCCACCGCCGATGGGGCCGCCCCGGCCGTCGGCGGGGCCACCGGGGTC
>LJCW01000145.1 GCA_001298555.1 Actinobacteria bacterium OV450 | reverse complement strand
CACACACGTTGAGCGGGCCAGTCATGGTCGGAATATGACCGACTGACCACTGCGTCCTCGCTGTGTTGTCGCCTGCCAGTGCCCGAAGGCCCGACAGGTCTTTTTCAAAGGAACCTCATCCACCGAAATGGACGGGGTATCAACTTCTGGCGTTGATTTTTGGCACGCTGTTGAGTTCTCAAGGAACGGACGCTTCCTTTGTACTCACCCTCGCGGGCTTTCCTCCGGGCTTTCGTTCTTCTTTCTTGCGTTTCCGACTCTATCAGACTCTTTCGGGCCTGACCCCCAGTCAGCGGGGTTTGCCTTCCGGGCTGTTGGGCCCTTCCGACTCCCAGAACTCTAGTGGATTTCCCGGCTGATTCATAATCGGCCTTCGGAAATTCATTCGGGCATGCCGAATGCGTTCCCGGTGGGAGATCGTGCTGAGTTGGGTGCCGCAACGAGGCGGCGGGATGCGCGGTCGCCAAAACCTTCCGGCTCTGGGACAACTCGAAGAACCTTACGGACTGGTGGAGTCCGTGTCAACCCCACCGCTCATGGCCTGGTCAGCTCGGCGACTGGAGGTCTTCGACGCGGTCCAGGAGCCGGGTGAGCATGTCGCCCAGCACGCCGCGCTCCGCCGTGGAGAGGTCCTGGAGGAGGTCCTCCTCGAAGACCGTGGCCGAGCGCATCGCGTCGAGCCACTTGCTGCGGCCCTCGTCCGTGAGCTCCACGATCACGCGGACCCGGTTGGACTCGTCCCGCTCGCGCGTCACCAGTCCCTCCGCCGTCATGCGGTCGATGCGGTGGGTCATGGCCGCCGGCGTGAGGCCCAGCTGCTTCGCGAGCTCGCTCGGGCCCATGCGGTATGGGGCTCCGGAGATGACCAAGGCCTTGAGGACCTCCCACTCCGCATTGCTGATGCCCAGAGCGGCGGTCTGGCGTCCGTACGCGACGTTCATGCGGCGGTTCAGCCGGCTGAGCGCCGAGACGACCTTCTCGACCTGCGGATCGAGGTCCTGGAACTCGCGCTGATAGACGGCGATCTGCTCGTCGAGGCTCGGCTCGTGGACGGGCGCGGTGCCGTCGGGGGTGTCACCCATGTTCGAAGTATCGCATGTGCTCGTTGGCGTCTAACTCCTTCGATGTGTAGAGTTAAGCGTCGAAGTTTAGGTGTGAAGTCTTCGGGCTTCAGTTCTCAAGGCAGGTGAGAAGTGACCAAGGTGATGGGCGCTGCGATGCGGCGGATCCAGGCCGGCAACGCGTTGACCGCGTTCGGCATCGGTTTCACGGTTCCGTTCCTCTACATCTACGTGGCGCAGGTGCGAGGTCTGGGTTCCATGGCGGCCACGAGCGCGTTCGTGGCCTTCGCCGTGAGTGCCCTGGTCGCGCTGCCCCTCACCGGTCGGGTCATCGACCGCCGGGGTCCCGTCCCCGTGGTCATCGGCGCGGCCGTCGCCGCCTCGGTGGGCGCGCTGTCGCTCGGGCTGTCCACCGGCATCGTGCCGATCCTGCTGTCCGCCCTGGCGCTCGGCGCCGGGCAGGCCGTCATGCAGCCCGCGCTGGCGACGATGATCGTGTGGTGCTCGACGCCGGGCACCCGGACGCGCGCCTTCGCGCTCCAGTTCTTCATGCAGAACCTGGGTCTGGGGATCGGCGGGCTCATCGGCGGCCAGATCGTCGACGAGAGCCAGCCCGCCAGCTTCACCCTGCTGTTCGGCATCGAGGCCGTGATGTTCCTGGTCCTGGCCGGGGTCATCCTCACCGTGCGGATGCCGCACGCTCCGAGCATCAAGGACGCCGTGCCGCGGGGCGAGTCCGGGGCGGGCAGTGCCTGGAAGCGGCTGCTGGGTCACCAGGCCATGGTGAAGCTGCTGGTGCTGGGGTTCGTGATCTTCTTCGCCTGCTACGGGCAGTTCGAGTCGGGTCTCGCCGCGTTCGGCACCGAGGCGGCCGGGATCACCCCGTCCACGCTCGGTTTCGCGCTGGCCGCCAACACCGGTGCCATCGTCGTGGCGCAGTTCGTGGTGCTGAGGCTGGTCGAGAAGCGCCGCCGGTCCCGGGTGATCGCGCTGGTCGGCCTGATCTGGACCGTGGCGTGGGTCATCGCCGGGTTCTCGGGGCTGGGGCACGGCAGCGCGATGATGGCCGCCGCCGCGTTCATCACCACGTACGCGCTCTTCGGGATCGGTGAGGCGATGCTGTCGCCGACGCTGGCGCCGCTGGTGGCCGACCTGGCGCCGGAGGGTTCGGTGGGCCAGTACAACTCTGCGTTCGCGCTGGTCAAGCAGATGGCGCTGGCGCTGGGTCCGCTGGGTGTGCCGCTGGGTGCGGGCGTGCCGATGCTCTACATCGGGGTGTTCATCGCGGTGTCGCTGGGGATCGCGGGGCTGGCGCTGCGGCTCGGCAGGCAGCTGAGCCCGGTGCAGGACAAGCCGTCGCTGCTGAAGGGCGACGTGGTGGCGGTGGTCGCGCCGGCCGCCGAGCCGGAGCGCGTTCCCGCGTAGCGGACGCCCCGTACGGGACGCGCAGTACCCAAGCAGTACAAGAGGAAGGCCCGGTCCTGGTGGACCGGGCCTTTCGCATGGGCGGGCCCGGTTATTTGTCGGGCAGGGCGAACTCGCACCAGACGGCCTTGCCGCCGCCCGGCGTGCGGCGGGAGCCCCAGGCGGATGCGATGGTCGCGACGATCGAGATGCCGCGGCCGGTTTCGTCGGCGGGTTCGGCGCGGCGGCGGCGCGGGAGGTGGTCGTCCCCGTCGGTGACCTCGATGATCAGGCGTCGGTCGGTGCGGCGCAGCCGCAGTCGCATGGGCGGCGTGCCGTGCTGGAGGGAGTTCGCGACGAGCTCGCTCGCGGCCAGCACGCCGAGGTCGCACAGTTCGACCGGGAAGCGCCAGGAGGCGAGGACTCCGGAGGCGAAGGCGCGGGCGCGGGGGGCGGCCTCGACGCCGCCGAGGAGTTCCAGGGCGGCGTTGTGGAAGAGCTCGGCGTCGGCACCGGTGCGGCTCGGCTGCTGGAGGACCATCACGGCGACGTCGTCGTCGTGGTCGGCGTCCACGCCGAGGGCACGCATCAGACGGTCGCAGATGACCGCGGGGGTGCCCTGGGCACCGGAGAAGGCGCGTTCGAGGGCGGCGACGCCTTCGTCGATGTCCTCGCCGCGGCGTTCGACCAGGCCGTCGGTGTAGAGGACGGCGGTGGAGCCGGGGCCCAGTGCGATGGTGCCCGAGGTGTGCAGCCAGCCGCCGGTGCCGAGCGGCGGGCCGGTGGGGTCGGCTGCGCGGCGTACGGTGCCGTCCTCGTCGCGGACCAGGATCGGGAGGTGGCCGGCGGAGGCGTACGCGAGCAGGCCTTCGTTGGGGTCGTGGACGGCGTAGACGCAGGTGGCGATCTGGCTGGCGTCGATCTCGGCGGCGAGGCCGTCGAGGAGCTGGAGCACCTCGTGCGGGGGCAGGTCGAGGCGGGCGTAGGCGCGGACGGCTGTGCGCAGCTGGCCCATGACGGCGGCGGCGCGGACTCCGCGGCCCATGACGTCGCCGATGACGAGGGCGGTGCGGCCGGCGCCGAGGGTGATGACGTCGTACCAGTCGCCGCCGACGGCGGCTTCGGTGCCGCCGGGCTGGTAGGTGGCGGCGATGCGGAGGTCGTCGGGCTGTTCCAGTTCCTGGGGGAGGAGGGAGCGCTGGAGGGTGACGGCGGCCTCGCGCTGGCGGCGTTCGCTGGCGCGCAGCCGTTCGACGACTTCGGCGTGGTCGGTGACGTCGGCGAGATGGACGAGGACCCCGGTGTGGTGGGGGTCGGTGTCTCCCTCGGCGGGGGCCTTGGGGAATTCGACGGGGGTGCAGGTGACCGTGTACGAGCTGGCGCCGCCGGGGGCGGTGCGGTTCTTGGCGGTACGGGGCTTGCCGCTGCGCTGGACCTGGTCGAGCAGGGGGAGCAGGCCCAGCTCGCCGAGTTCGGGGAGGGCCTCGTGGGCGGGCGCGCCGGCGGGGCGGGGGCCGAAGCCGGCGGTGTAGGCGTCGTTGACGTAGGCGACGCGGTGTTCGGGGCCGTGGACGAGGGCGACGAGGGCGGGGAGCCGGCCGAGGACCTCTCGTACGGAGAGTTCGTCGGGGGAGGGCACGGCGGCGGGGAGGCCGGGGCCGCTGCCCGGGTCGGTGCCGGTGCCCGTGCCCGTGCCCGTGCCGGAGACCGTGGGGTCCGCGGGGGCGTCGTCGGCGGACGTGGCCGGGCGGGCGGCGGCGCCGCGGGCTGCCGGGACGGCGCCCTCACCCCGCTTGGCCTGGGCCGCGGCGTGTTCGGACCGGGCGGCGGCGCGGCGCTGCGTTCCGGGAAAACGGGCGCTCCAGCGCGTGAAGTTCACTGCGTTCAAGCCTCGTGGTGTCGCAAGTGGTCGCTGTGCTTCTCGTGGTCGATCGCTGGCCGGTGTCGCTCGGTGGGTCACGGCGGAAGCCACCGTGAATGTCACTGTGTGCAGGGGTGAGCCCACCTATGGTCACACGTCCAGTGTGGCCGACCGCACTGACAACGTCAGCCCTGGCTGTCCTTCGGGGGGTTGGGGGCGGGCGGGGGCGGGGGGAATTTGTGGCCGTGTCCGGCGGCGAGTTCGAATTCTGCCCTGGGGTGTTCGAGGGATCCGAGGGAGACGATCTCACGTTTGAAGAGGCCCGAGAGGGTCCATTCGGCGAGCACGCGCATTTTGCGGTTGAAGGTGGGGATCCGGCTGAGGTGGTAGGTGCGGTGCATCAGCCAGGCGGGGTAGGCCTTGAGCTTGCGGCCGTAGATGTGGGCGACGCCCTTGTGGAGGCCGAGGGAGGCGACGGAGCCCGCGTACTTGTGGGCGTACTCGGTCAGGAGCTCGCCGCGCAGGGAGGCCAGCAGGTTGTCGGCGAGGACCTTGGCCTGGCGGACGGCGTGCTGCGCGTTGGGGGCGCACTCGCGGCCCTTCTCCTCCGCGGTGATGTCGGGGACGGCGGCGGCGTCGCCGGCTGCCCAGGCGTGTTCGACGCCGTCGACGGTGAGGAAGGACGTGCAGCGGAGGCGGCCGCGTTCGGTGCGCGGGAGGTCGGAGGCGGCGAGGACCGGGTGCGGTTTGACGCCTGCGGTCCACACGACGGTGCGGGTGGGGAAGCGGGCGCCGTCACTGAGGACGGCGACGCGGTTCTCGCAGGATTCGAGCCGGGTCTCCAGGCGGACGTCGATGTTGCGGCGGCGCAGTTCGCGGACGGTGTAGACGCCCAGTTCCGGGCCGACCTCGGGGAGGATGTGGTCGCTGGCCTCGACCAGCACCCATTTCATGTCCTCGGGCTTGATGTTGTGGTAGTACCGGGCCGCGTAGCGGGCCATGTCCTCCAGTTCGCCGAGGGCCTCGACGCCCGCGTAGCCGCCGCCGACGAAGACGAAGGTGAGGGCGGCGTCGCGGAGGGCGGGGTCGCGGGTGGAGGAGGCGATGTCCATCTGTTCGATGACGTGGTTGCGCAGGCCGATGGCCTCTTCCACGGTCTTGAAGCCGATGGCGTAGTCGGCGAGGCCCGGGACGGGCAGGGTGCGGGAGACGGATCCGGGGGCGAGGACGAGTTCGTCGTACTCGATTTCCAGGGGCCCGGCGCCCTCGTCCTCGGTGGCGAGGGTGGCGACGGTCGCGGTCCGCTTGGCGTGGTCGATCGCCTGGGCCTCGCCGATGACGACGCGGCACTTGTCGAGGATGCGGCGGAGCGGGACGACGACGTGGCGCGGGGAGATCGAGCCCGCGGCCGCCTCGGGCAGGAAGGGCTGGTAGGTCATGTAGGGCTCGGCGCTGACCACCGTGACCTCGGCTTCGCCGGCTCTGAGCTTTCGCTGGAGCCGGAGCGCCGTGTACATGCCGACGTAACCCCCGCCGACGACGAGGATGCGCGTACGGGGCGGGGTACCGGGGGCCGCGCCCCGGGAGTTAGCAGCCTTCACCACCCCATGACGCAACGTGGCCGGGAGTTTGTCCACAGGCCTGACACATTGTGTGACCGGAGGGAGTGCCGGTACGAGGCTGCCGGGTGGCTTGAGTGGGGGTGGAGTTCCGCAGGTCAGGTGGTGCGGAGAGGGTGATTCCGGAGGCTTGGGTCGGAAAAGTGGGGAGGAATGCTCCGATCGGGCGGTGGTCCGTCCGGGGCTGCCTCTTCTGAATTGACTCTGGCTCAACTATGTTCGTATCTCGTCGAGGAGTGAGACCGGGGCCCACCTGACCGTGGCCCACCTCGACACGAAGGCGGGGAATGTCTCCGGGGGGAGACAAATGATCACCGGGGGATACATATGAACATTTCCGATTTCCATGGTTCTGCGACCGCGCTCTCGGCCGAGAGCAACGGTCGCCTGATGACGGGCGGCACCACGCACGGCGTGGGCCGTTCCACGCCGCTGCGCGTCGACGCCCAGCGCAACCTGGAGCACGTGCTGCGCGCGGCGCGCGAGGTCTTCGGCGAGCTCGGCTACGGGGCTCCGATGGAGGACGTGGCGCGGCGCGCCCGCGTCGGCGTCGGCACCGTGTACCGGCGCTTCCCGAGCAAGGACGTCCTGGTCCGGCGGATAGCCGAGGAGGAGACCGCCCGGCTGACCGAGCAGGCCGAGGCCGCGCTGGGCCAGGAGGAGGAGCCGTGGCAGGCGCTGTCGCGGTTCCTGCGCACCTCCGTGGCCTCGGGTGCCGGGCGGCTGCTGCCGCCGCAGGTGCTGCGCGTCGGCTCAGCGGGCGAGGACGGCGCCGACGAGGCGGAGACGGCGCGGGTTCCGCACCAGCGCCAGGCCGGCGTGACCGGCGGCGGGGCACCCGAGCTGCGCGTCGTGGGCTCGCGGATCCCCGTCGAGGACGAGCCCTCGGAGGACGCCGGCGCGGGTGCGCTGCTCGAGGTGGTCGGCCGGCTGGTGGACCGCGCCCGGGAGGCGGGTGAGCTGCGCGGCGACGTCACGGTGGCCGATGTCCTGCTGGTGATAGCGACGGCCGCTCCGGCACTGCCCGACGCGGCGCAGCAGGCGGCGGCGTCGTCGCGGCTCCTCGACATCCTGCTCGAAGGGCTGCGCTCCCGGACGGTCTGAGCGATGGGGGGTGTCCGGCCCTGATCCGCCGGCCCCCCTACGGGAGACGGTCCTCGCGGAAGCTCCTGCAAGGGTGCGCCCGGCTGCTTTCCCAGCTGCTGGTCGGCTCGTCGGCTGGTCGGCTCGTCGAACGGTCCCCCGAACGGGCTCCTCGCCCGAAAGGGTGAGGAGCGGTACGCGATTTCACCGGGTGCCGCACGGACGAGTGGATGGTGTGGAGAGCGGCTCGGCGCGCGCCCCCCGTGTGACAGGCTTGAACGGTGTACCGGTTGAGTGTGTCGTGCGGGGGCTTCCGCGATGAGCGTTGACGGTCGGGAAGAGCCGCTCGGTGGTACCGGCGGCGAGGCCGCGGCGGAGAGCCCGGTCGCACGCCAGGTCCCGGCCCAGCGCGGGCCGCGGCGCGGGCGCCACGCGGCGGCGGGATACGCCGGCGGCGAGCTGCCGCCGTCCGACGGGGACCTGATCGCCCGGATGCGCGGGGGCGACGACGGTGCGTACGAGGAGCTGTTCCTGCGGCACGCGGATTCCGTACGGCGCTACGCGCGGACCTGCTGCCGCGATGCGCACACGGCCGACGACCTGACCGCCGAGGTGTTCGCCCGTACGCTCCAGGCGGTACGGGGCGGGGCCGGGCCGGACCAGTCGGTGCGCGCGTACCTGCTGACCACGGTGCGGCGGGTCGCGGCGGCGTGGGCGAGGACGTCGCGGCGTGAGCACCTCGTCGAGGACTTCGCGGTGTTCGCGGAACAGGCGGCCGCGGGATCCGAGACCGGTGCCGGGCTGTCCGGGCTGTCGCGGGACGACACCCTCGAACTGGGCGCGGACGTGCGGGCGATGCGGGAGGCCGATCAGTCGCTGGCGATGCAGGCGTTCCGGAGCCTGCCCGAGCGGTGGCAGGCCGTGCTGTGGCACACCACCGTCGAGGACGCCTCGCCCAGTGCGATCGCCCCGCTGTTCGGGCTGAGCGCGAACGCGACCGCCGTGCTGGCCTCCCGGGCGCGGGAGGGGCTCAAGCAGGCCTATCTCCAGGCCCATGTGAGCTCGGCGCTGAGTGCGGGCGGGGACTGCGCGCGGTACGCGGACCGGCTGGGGGCGTATGCCCGCGGCGGGCTGCGGATGCGGGCGGAGCGGGGGCTGCGCAAGCACCTGGAGGAATGCGCGAAGTGCCGGCTGGCCGCCGGGGAGCTCAAGGACGTCAACGCGGGCATTCCCGCGCTGCTGCCGGTCGCGGTCATCGGGTGGTTCGCCGCCGGGTACGCGGCGAAGGCTGCCGGGGTGGTGGCCGGCGGGGCCGTCGCCGCCGGAGGTGCCGGGGCGGCCGCCGCGGCCGCGGCCGGGGCGGCCGCCGGGGCGGG
>LJCW01000144.1 GCA_001298555.1 Actinobacteria bacterium OV450 | reverse complement strand
CGGCGTCGATGGTGCGTCTGGGACCAACGCCTTGACCTGCGACGATGCGGCCAGCCGGTGACTTTGAATTAGCCCTGCCCCATTCACTGAAGGTCTTGTTCGAGGTCAGGATGATCGAGCCCTTTTCGTATCGCTTTGAAATGACCTGGAAGACCAGGTTCGCCTCGGCGCGAGCGAGGGGCTGGTAGCCGACTTCGTCCAGGACAAGGACGGCTGGCCGCAGGTAGCTGCCGAGTTTGCTGGTCAGGCGCCCGGCGGATTCGGCGGCGGTGAGGTTGCGGACCATATCGTCGAGGCTGGTGAAGTAGATCGAGTAGCCGGCCCGGCAGGCAGCGACCGCGAGAGCGACGGCGATGTGTGTCTTGCCCACCCCCGGCGGCCCGAGCAGGGCAGCGTTGGCCTTGGCCTCGACGAACGAGAGGGTGGCGAGGTCTTTGACCTTGCGGGGGTCGAGCTCGGGCTGGAACGAGAAATCGTAGTCATCGAGCGTTTTGTGGTGCGGCAGCTTCGACAGCCGCAGGCCCTGGCGGAATCGGCGGTCGTCACGGACAGCGAGTTCTTCGGAGAGGATCAGGTCGATGAAGTCGAGGTAGCCCATCTTGGCCTCGTCGGCCCGCTGAGCGTACTGAGTCAGGGCCTCGGCCAGGTGGGGCAGGCCCAGCTTGGCGGCCGTGTTTCGGATGCGGGTGGAGACCAGCTCGCTCAAGACTATTCCCTCGGCGTTCGGTGGGTTGTGAAGGGGCGGGTTCCCGTCAGCTCGTCATAGACCGACAACGGCCGTCGGCCGACCTCGACCTGGGTGGCCGCGGCCCGGTTCAGCAAGGCCAACAGCGATCCCGTCTCCGACCCGCCGTCCTGCCGACGGGGTGCGGGCAGGTCCCCGCCCGCCGTGACACGACGGCCAGTTCCGGTGGGCAGACCGTCCCAGTGCCGCTCGTCCACGACCCGGGCACCGCGGCCAACTGCCCGAGGGTGGGTGGCCAGCAGGGTCTCTCCCTGGCGATCGGGAGTGGTGGCATGCAGGGTGACCTGGGTCTTCGTGGCCCTGATCTCGACCAGCTGCCGCGGGCGGATCCGTAGAGCCGGCACCGAGTAGAGGTTCGCCTCGAAGGCGACCAGACAGTCCTTGCCGACGTAGCGAAGATGCCGCTGGGCAACCACATATGGAGTGGCCGGCAGTGGGCGGAGGGCCATGTGATCGCGGACCGCCCTCAGGCCGATGACCTCGCCGTGGGTGCCGTGGATTTTCGCCGCAGCGGAACCCAAGCAGTGAAGGCGGCGTTCAGCTCCTCGACTGAGGAGAAGGCTCGTCCGGCCAGGACATGATCGCGGACGATCAGGACCTGGCGTTGGACCCGGCCCTTTCCGGTCGGTCGATAGGCGGCCAGGACGTCGGGGTCGAAATCATAGTGCCCGGCGAACGCGACCGCCTCGGGATGTAGAGGAACGGCCTCACCAGGGGCGACATGCCGGCGGACCACGGTCTTGGTCCGGTCGTAGACGATCGACATCGGGACACCGCCGAAGTGGGCAAACGCGTGACGGTGGCAGTCGAAGAACGTCGCCAGGTCCTGGCTGGTGGTGAAGCAGCAGAACGGATCTCGCGAGTACGACAGCGTCATGTGGAACGAGTAGACCTTCGGGATCCCGACATGGGCGAGGATCTTGCCCTCATCACCCCAGTCGACCTGAGCCTGAGCCCCGGGCACCACCTCGAACCGGCGGTGCAGGCCGGCCAGCTCACCCGGGCTGATGCCCAGCTCCTCCGCGATCCGCGGCCTGGCCTCCTGCAAGTACAACTTCACGCGCTGGTAGTTGCCGGTGAATCCGTACTCCGCCGCCAGACGCTCGTGGATCACCGCCCCCTTGAGCAGGAGCTCCGCCCTCAGCATCGCGTCGATCAGCGGGGCGACCTCGTCCACCACCCGCTGGCGCGGATGACCGTTCGCAGCTCTCTTCGGCGGCGCAACTGGAACATCACCCGACAGGTACTTGGCGACCGTGCGACGGTTCAGCCCAGTCTCTTTTGCGATCTCCCGCAGGCTCATCGCACCGGACTCGTACAGACCGCGAAACCGCCTCAGCTCCAGCCACCGATGCGGGTCCAACACCACTGTCAGCCGCCCTCCGCCGACCCCGACCAGACGACAGCAGACTCACGGATACAGCCTCATCACCGCATCAACTCTGGCGCACTCTCATTCGTACGAGGTGGTGCACGTTCACTTGCACGCCGACAGCTGATCGAAATCGACGCCGAAGAGGGCGTCGTAGTCCGGCAGGGGCCGCAGGGCGACGATGTGCCCATCGGTGTGCTGCCGTGTTGATGCCTGGCGCCGGTGGCGGTCCTCGGCCAGTGCCTGGCGCATCCGCTTGGCGGTGGCCGCGTGGGCAGGATCGGTGACCACCGCCTGCTTGGCCCAGGACCGTTGGTGCCGGGCGACGACCTGGCCGTCGCAGAACACCACGACCTCCTCGAGGGATGCTGTGACGTCGACGAACCGGCCGATGACCTGCGGGTCGACCGAGTAGTCGCCGGTGTCGACCCGGACGTAGTAGTCACGGGCGAGCCGGATCCTCGAGCTCAGGCCGGTCGGCGGATCGACGGGTGGGAGCGGTGTCATGGCCAGGTAGTCCCGCTCAAGGAGGTCGACGGGCCGGCCCTGGATGGAGCGGACCGTGCGGGAGTTCGCCTTGACCAGCCAGTCCTCAAGCTGCTGGTTGAAGTCCGCCGGCGAAGCGAACTGCCGGCCGGGCAGGAACGAGGTCTCCAGGTAGCCGTTGCTCCGCTCGACCATCCCCTTGCCGCACGTCGTCGACTGCACCCGATCAGGCGGGTTCGCCTGTGATGGTGCGGGTCACGCACCGGTTCCACCCGTTGTTCGGGAAGGAGTTCGTGTTCGTGGACCGGCGGCTGGCCTGGGACGTGGACCGGGTCTCGTTCCTGGGTGAAGACGCCGTCGTGGCCTCGCTGCCTGCGGCGTGGACCGATATCGACCCGGTCGACCCGTTCGTGACGCTCGCGGAGGGACGGTGCGCGTTCCGGCCGTGCGACCTGCTGGCGTTGGCGGACCTGATCGACGGGCTCGGGCGGGGAGGTGTCGGCGGGTCGGCGCCGTGACCGTCACCGGGTTGACGCCGTCCCGGTCACCCTCCGGAGTCTGACCGATGACGCGTGCGCCGCCGAGCGGCGCACGTGGCCTGCGGGTTTGCGCCCCGTGCTTCGTGAGCGCTCTTGGCCGCCCGAGAGCGGGACGTAAACCTGATGACAGGCAGTCACGGCACGGAGGGGTGGTCTGGTGGCGACAGCAGCAGCGGATCCGAAGGTGGCAGCGCTGGCGGCAGCCAGGTCGCTGAACCTGCACCCGGAGCGGGTGACCGACCGGCAGTTCCTGGCCTCCCGGTTCTGCGACCCACGGGACCTGGTGCAGGTCAAGTACGAGATGGTGCGGCGGGTGCGGGTCGACAAGGTGCCCGTCGCGCAGGCGGCCCGCGCCTTCGGCTACTGCCGACAGACGTACTACGAGGTCGCGGCCGCGCTCGACGCGGGCGGTCCGGCGGCACTCGCGGCCGGCAAGCCGGGCCCGAAGGGCCCGGTGAAGCTGACCGAGCCGGTCATGGCCGAGGTCGACGCATGGCTGGCCGCCGATCCCTCGCTGCGATCGGCGGACCTGGCGACGCGCATCACCGAGACCTTCGGGTTCACCGTCCACCCGCGCTCGGTCGAGCGCGCGCTGGCCCGCCGCCGCGAGCCCACCGACCCCGAGGACCACAGATCCCGCACCGCAGCCCGTCCCTGACCAGGTGCTTCGCCCCTACGAACGGATCCGGGACGGAGCCGGAGGACCGCAGCACGGGCTGGCCGTCCTGCAGGACAAGGGCCTGCTGGTGTTCCTGAAGGTGGCCGGGGCCCTGGTCCCGGCATGGACCCGGCCGCTGCCGGAGCCCGTCGAGCCGCTGACCGCGACCGGGGTTGAGCCGGAGATCATCCGGGTGTGGTCCCGCATGGTCCTCGCACATGCCCCGTGACCTGCCCGTTCCGCTAGAAGGCGGTGGTGGAGATGATCGACACCCTCGGGTTCGGGCCCGCGCTGAAGGTGACCCCGGCCCACCTGGCCCGCGACGCCTACCTCTACATCCGGCAGTCGTCCCTCAAGCAGGTGCTGAACAACGCCGAGTCGACGGTCCGCCAGTACGGACTCCGCAGCCGGGCCGTCGCCCTGGGCTGGCCGGACGACCGGATCTTCGTGATCGACACCGACCAGGGCCAGTCCGGCGCCAGCGCGGCCGACCGGGAGGGCTTCCAGCGGCTGGTCACCGAGGTCGGCATGGGCCGGGCCGGGATCGTGCTCGGCCTGGAGGTCTCCCGCCTGGCCCGCAACAACACCGACTGGCACCGGCTCCTTGAGCTCTGCGCGATGGCCGGGACGCTGATCCTGGACGAGGACGGCCTCTACGACCCCTGCGACTTCAACGACCGCCTCCTCCTCGGGCTCAAAGGGACCATGAGCGAGGCCGAACTGCACCTGCTCAAGGCCCGGCTGCGGGGCGGCCAGCTGTCGAAGGCGCGTCGCGGCGAACTGGTCAGCCCGCTGCCGATCGGCCTGGTCTACGACCTGGCCGGCAAGGTCGTCCTCGACCCCGACACCGCGATCCAACAGTCCATCCACGCCGTCTTCCAGCGCTTCGACGCGACCGGCTCCGCCACCGCGACGGTGAAGGCGTTCAACGCCGAGGGCCTGCTGCTGCCGCGCCGGGTCAAGCGCGGCCCGGACAAGGGCAAGGTCGTCTGGGCGCCCGCCGGGCACTCCCGGATCCTGCAGATCCTGGACAACCCGCGCTATGCCGGAGCGTTCTTCTACGGCCGCTACCAGCACAAACCCGCCCTGGGGACGGGCAAGAGCGGCCCGAGGCTCCAGCCGCGCGACCAGTGGGTGGCGTTCTTCCCCGACCACCACCCCGGCTACATCACGCTGGAGAAGTTCGACCAGAACCAGGCCAAGCTCGCATCCAACGCAACCGCCCACGGCAAGGACCGCCGCCACGGGCCACCGCGCGAGGGCCCGGCCCTGCTGCAGGGCATTGTGATCTGCGGGGTCTGCGGCCGGCGGATGACCGTGCGCTACCACGAGCGCAAGGGCCGCCTCGAACCCGAGTACGTCTGCCAGGCCAAGGGCATCCAGCACGGCAACCCCGTCTGCCAGCGGGTCCACGGCGCCGTCGTCGACCAGGCCGTCGGCCAGCTGCTGGTCGCCGCGCTCACCCCGCTCGCGCTGGAGGCCGCGCTCGCCGTCGCCGACGAGCTCGCCGCCCGCGCTGGCGAAGCTGACCGGCTGCGATCCGCCGCCGTCGAGAGCGCCCGCCACAGGGCCGACCTCGCGCGCCGCCGCTACCTGGCCGTCGATCCCGACAACCGGCTCGTCGCCGTCAGCCTGGAAACCGACTGGAACCAGGCCCTACGCGACCTCAAGGACGCCACTGACGCATACGAGCAGGCGAAGGCCAGCACCGACGGCACCCTCGACACGGGCCAGCGAGCCCGGATCACCGCGCTCGCGGGCGACTTCCCCCGGCTCTGGGCCGCCGCGGACACCCCGATGCGCGAGCGCAAGCGCATGGTCCGGCTCCTGATCACCGACGTCACGCTGACCCGCAGCGAGCAGATCACGGCACACGTCCGCCTCCGCGGCGGCCAGGACCACACCCTGACGCTGCCCGTCCCACTCGCCTCCTGGCAGATCCGCCAGACCCCGCCCGACATCGTCACGGCCATCGACCAGCTCCTCGACAACCACACCGACGGCCAGATCGCCGAGATCCTGACCCAGCGCGGCCACCGCAGCGGCAGCGGGCAGCCACTCCACCGCCTGATCATCCGCCACATCCGGACCGCCTACCGCCTGCGCAGCCACCCCCAGCGGCTCGCCGACCGCGGGATGCTCAGCCTCAACGCGATCGCCCGCCGACTCGGCGTCCACACCAACACCGTCAAGCAGTGGCGCAGCGATGGCCTGTTGACCGGCCAACTCGCCAACGACAAAGGAGAGTACCTCTACCACCTACCCGGACCGGACTTCACCCGGCCCCGCATTGGACGTCCGCCCGGACGTCCAACACCATCCGAATCAAGCGAAAGAGGCGCAGTATGAAGCACGAGGTTTGTATTCAGGGTCGCGGGGCGGCGCGAGCTTGATCCTGGTGGCCAGCGTGCCGGCGAACGCCGCCGCCGGCGCGGTGAGTTTCCCACTGCCGCCGATTGCCGCTTCCCGGTCCCAGACCAGCGTCTTGGGGACCCGGCCGATCTCGTGAATCAGCTGCCACATGCCCGAGAGGATGTCGCCGGCCTGCCTCGAGGGGATCATCACCGCGGACAAATAGCGGGAGAAACCCAAGGTCATGACCAGCACCGGCAGCACCCGCTCCTGCCCGGCGCCGACTTGGACCTTCGTCTCCGGGAACCACAGATCACACTGGGCGACGTCGCCGGGCTCGTAGCTGACCCGGTCGACCGGGTCGATCCCCAGATACTCCGGCCGGATCAGCGCGAGCCGCTTGCGAAGCGGCGCCGAGGAGTACGGCCAGCCGATCCGCTCGGCGATCACCGGCGCCGGCATCGTCGGCCACTCCTGCAGCAGAGCCCGCATCTGTGGCTCGAACCGGTCCGCGACATGCCCCCGCGGGGCCCGCGCCG
>LJCW01000143.1 GCA_001298555.1 Actinobacteria bacterium OV450 | reverse complement strand
TGATCACGCCACCGTCCACCCCGCTTCGGCGTCCGGTCCGGCAGCAACGGCTCGATCCGCGCCCACTGCGCGTCAGTCAACGACACACATCAACCAACGATCCGATGATCCGAGAGAAACGGCCTAGCCCGAGAAGAATGACCCGCTCATCCAATGGGCCGAGGCCCACCTGCTGCACCGCAGGTTCGCGGCCGCCTACGGCTAAAGGTTCTACGAAGTGCTCTTTACTGAGGTGCCTCCGCTGCCTCGGGTCTACCCCGGGCGCTGACGTGCGGTGACCAGGCTGGACGCAACAGGTCCGCAGCCTCGTCAAGGGCGCAGTCGGCGGGCCTGCGGGTCGAAGCAGTGGAGGCCCATCGATGCAGCGACTTCGGCTGCGTGGGCAGATGCCTCGTCGGCCATGCTCCAGCGCATGGGGAAGTAAATCAACGGGCCACGGGCCGCCCCGATCAGCGGAGCGGTTGACCAAGGTGGGGTGTCATCGTCGTCTTCGGCGAAGTCCGGCCACCGTTCCAAGAGCGCCGTGACGAAGGCCGCTATGCGCTCAGCCGGAGGAACCGCGGGCTCTTCTGTGTCCATGAAGCGGTCATAGAGATTGCGGAGACGCCGGGCCGCAGCAGCGTCATCGGCCGGTCGCTCGCCCTCCCACACAGCAAGGTCATAGCTCATGGGCGCAGCCTCCCATGCCTCACTGACATCTGGAACGGCGAACCAGGTCATCCGTGACAGGGCCAGATCGCCTGAGGCGGGACACCCCCGCCTGGTGAAACTTCGAGGAGACGAACAGGCCAGTCGCCGATGTTCGGAGAGACCGGTGCAACTTCGCTGAGCCAGGTCGTCACCCCGCTAGCCGAGTTGCTGCTGGTGCTGAGAAGGGAGCCGACTTTTGTCCGCGGACAAAAGTCGAGGGGTCCACCGCGCCTGCATGCGTGGACCCCTCGGGGTGGTTCGGTGGTTCAGCGGCTGCCGGATCCGCTGTTGTTCTCGATCAGGAGCATCGTCAGCTCCGCGCGCTGCTTGGCTGACATGTGTGCCCGGATGGCGTCGAAAACCGCCTTGGGGTCGTCCCAGATGAGCGGAGCCGCGTCCGGCTTCTTGCCCTGAGGCGGGATGACGGGTTCGGCCTCAGGCTCAGGGACCGGCTGCCCCACTACAGGTGCGGGCGTGCTGGCCGGCGGCACGGGCTGAAGGGCGGCGCTGGCGCGAACCGGCGCGTCCTCGGCGCTCTCCACGGCTTCCGACTTTTGTCCGCGGACAAAAGTCTGCGCGCCCTCGGCCAACGCATCCGGCTCCGTCAGCGGCGCAGTCGGAAGGCTCTCGGACTCCCGACTTTTGTCCGCGGACAAAAGCCTGGCTGGCTGCGGGTCCTGTACGGCAACCTCCCGTACTCCCCCGGCCTGCGCCGGTGCGGTCTCCTGCGCGCTGCGCAGTATTTCCCGCTGCACTGCCTTGACCTGGGCTTCCTGCTCCTTGCTCTCCCCCAGGAAAGCCAGCAGGTCCGCCGCTCCGGCTCCTGGCCGGTCCTTCGCAGCGCGGGCCAGAAGGCGCCCGTCCCGCTCGGGCAACTCCCCCGCGCTCAGCATGCGCTGGATCTCCTCGGGGAGTTCCAGCAGCACCAGCTGGTTGGTGACCCACGACGGTGAGCGGCCGAGCCGTTCGGCGGCGCGCGACTTGGCGCCGTGCTCACGGCCCTCTTCCGCGCAGATGTCGACCAGCTGCTGGACGCCGCGGGCCCGCTCGACGACGTCGAAGTCCTCGCGCTCCAGGTTCTCGGCGAGGAGGTGGTCGATGAAGTCCGTACGGGAGCTGGCGAGGTCGTCGCGTACGACGAAGTCCAGTGCCTCCAGCCCAACGTGCAATGCGCTGCGGAAGCGCCGCTCGCCGTTGATGAGGACGTACGCCGCCTCCCCGATCCGCGACGCGTGGTCGGGCCACAGCGCGAGGTAGGCACTGCGGGAGACGACGACGCATGCCGAGAGCTGGGCCTCGCGCAGCTCCTCGCCGAAGCGGGTCTTCTCCTCGTCCGTGCCGAAGTTGCGGCGCGGGTTCAGGGGAGTGGGGGAGACCTGGTCAAGGGGGACCCGGACCAGTTCGTACGCGGGTACGTCACCCTGGGCGATGGCCTTGGCTCGCCCTCGTTCGCTGCGGCCGCCGGTGCGGCGGGCGTTGCTGAAGGCCGCGCCGGTGCCGAGCAGATCGCTCTTGCTCATGCCGCGATCCTCCGGGCGATCTCGCGCATGGCCTCGGACTGTTCGCAGTCGGGGGCGTAGTGCAGCAGGGGCAGCTTGACGCGTACGGCTTCGCGCTGCTCCTTCAGGTCGGCGATGACCGTGATGACGGGCGGGTCGCCGAACTCCTTCCAGCTGTTGAGGGAGGAGGTGACGACGTAGCCCTTGCGGCTGTCGTAGAGGTTCACGACGAAGCCGAGCTGGGAGATGTCGATGTCGAGGTCGTCGATCAGGTCCTCGAGCTGCTCGCTGAGCATGTCGTACGCGTCGGCGGAGGTGTCCTCGGCCTGGACGGGAACGATGATGCCGGAGGTCTTGGGCGCTTCGCCTTCGCGGGTGCGGGCGTAGTAGAGCGCGGTGTCCATGGTGTAGCCGAGGCTGGGCGGGCAGTCGACGACGATGTAGTCGAACTCCTTCTCCAGGTCCTCCAGGGCCTTCTCCAGGGCGGTTTCCTTCGTCCGGACGTGGCGGGTGGTTGCCAGCCGGGCGTCGAGGAGGAAGGCGTCCTTGCAGGAGGGCAGCAGGAAGAGGCGGCCGGCGAACAGTCCGTGCTCGATGGGCACGAGCAGGTCGCGGATGCGGCCTTCGATCTCGCCGAGCATGTGCTTGGCGAGGCTCGGCTCCTTGATGCCGAGCATCTCGGCGCCGAGGTGGCGGGTCAGGTGGCCCTGGGGGTCGAAGTCGATGACGCAGACGCGGGCACCGGTTTCGGCGAGGGCCTGGGATAGCCCGTTACTGATGGCGCTCTTGCCGACGCCGCCCTTCTGGTTGCAGACCACGATCCGGCAGGCTCCCTCATGGGACGGCCGGCGCCGTCCGGTGGGGGAGGGGTGGGTGTCGAGCCACAGCCGGATGGATTGCGCGACGCCCTGGTTGTACGGGACTTCCCGTACCCGGCAGTCCTCCTTGAAGTCCCCGTAGAGACCGGTGGGGAGGTACGTGGAGAAGGAGGACGCACCTGAGGTGTCCACGGAGGTCGCCCCCGAGGCATCGGCACGCCATGCGTAGATGCCGTCGGTCACAGCGTCCTGGATGTCCACACCCAACTGGGCAGCGCGGACCTTGAGTTCCTGCCGCAGGGACGCGGGCAGCTTCGCGACTACCTTTTCCCTGACTTCCGGATCGTATGGAGCGGTCATGCGGGTACCTTACTAACCTTCTGGCGGGAAGGCGAAGAGGCACGCCGGAATATGTTGCCCCTGTATTGCATGTGTTGTCCGAAAAAATTCGGGAGTTACCTTGGGGAACGAGAGTGCTTTCCGGACCGCTCGGCGGGTACCAGGGGGACGTCACCGGCCCCGATCAGGGTTCCGCGGTGAACAATGGTGGTGGTTGCACCTGCTCATGCTTCGGAGCACACCCTGCCCCCGGCCCGCACGGAACCCACCCGACCCGGCCTTGACCGACTAGCTGCTCGAATGGAGGAACCCCCGCTCCGCGGCCCGTCGATCGGCAACCCAGCCTCATCGCCACGAACCTCAGGTTGTTGGATAGCGGGATGGTGAGACGCAAGCAGCAGAAGAGCAAGAGACCTGCCTGGGGCCTTCCGAAGGGGATCGTCCTGCTGGCGACGCCGGAGGGCTGGCGCACCAGCGTCCTCACCTTGGAAGGCGGAATGCTCTGCGGGCGGCTGGACCTGCCGGTCAACACCGATCCGCAAGACGCGCGAGCTGCGGCGGCACGGATGGTCGTGGAACTCGCGCGCGACTTCCATGACACCGACGTCGAGGTGCATTGGGAGCCACCCCCGGAATCCTGGTCATGGACCGCCCAGGTCAACCTGGCCAGCGAAACCGAACCCGCCTCGCCGAACAACGGAGGTTGAAGGGCAGGCTGAGCTCGTCGACGGTCGGGGAATCGCTGGTAGCGGCGGACCACACGGCGATCAAAGTGGATGTCCCAGCCCTCCCCCCGACAGCGCCGTGAAGCCTAAGCAGAGGCCACGGGCCGTCCTGCCCTCACGAGGAGAAGGATCAGAGCCCGAAGGCTTGCCCGTGTTCGATGAGACGACTGTGGGACTTGTCCGCAAAGGGAGCCCACCCGCAACGTGGAGACTCATTAGGGCACGTTGGGCTGAGGCAGCCATGACCGGTTCCCGGCCCAGAGCAGAACAGCTTCAGAAGGCAGGCACTCGCTTAGCATTCTGTTGGGACCTGATCACAGCTGGTCGGGATGGGGGAGAGGACAGGCTCGATGGTGTTGGAGACAGGGCTCTACTACCCGTACGTACACCTGCGAGACGAATCGTGGGCGAAGGCGGCAACTCTGTACTGGCGCAACCTGGCGCGCGTGGTGCCAGCCGGATTCCCCGTACGCGACCGTCCGGGAGTCCGCGAACTCAACCAGGGCTCCGGCTTCCTCGTGGATACCGATCCGCGGGCGGCTGTTGAAGTGGTTGCGCCCGCATTCATCGCAGCGGTCCAGGACAACGCTGATGCCCTCCGTGCCCGGCTTGCTCTTGGAGCCCGTCGGTTCCGCGGGAGCTTGGAGGCGGCCCCGACGCCTACTCAGAGAAACCTGGACTTGACCGGCCTATACCCCGAGGAAGTTCCTGCTGAGCTGGAAGCCTCGCTGGAAGAAGCTGGGCTCGGTTACCGTGACAGTCGCCCGACGATGGGGCACGTACACGGGTCATGGGTGGCTGTGGACCCGGGCCTGGCGTGGGTGTACAAATGCGCGATCACCGAGGAACTGGCTCGCCAGACGGCGTTCGCGCCAGTGACCGATCAGCTGGATGCCTATGCGGCGGCGGGGGAGTGGACGGCGGAGCGCATCACCGACACGCTTTTGGGTCGTGCGGCGCCGTCGGTGGGCCGTGAGACGGCACAGGCCAAGTTGGCGATGATGGCCGTGCGCTGTGTCCTTCCGGCCGACCTGCGCCACGTCCCGGCCGAGAAGATCATTCGGCTGAGGACTCAGTACGCCGACGAGTTCGCTGTCTTTGCGGCGGCGGTGGAGGCGGCGACCACCGCCGTCGTCGAGGCCACTGGGGAGGTCACCAACCGTGCTGCCTTCGAACTCCACCTCCAAGGCGTGTTCGATCGTCACCTGGCCCAGCCCCTCGAATCCCTGCGCAAGGCGATCAACGGTTTGAAGATGGACACCATCTACACCACGCTCACAATCAAACCGGAGGCATCCGTCCTCGGGGCAGGACTCGGGTGGCTGCTGGGCGGAACCGCTACCGCGGTTGGCGCCGGCATCGCATTCACTGCCCTCGCCACGCGCCAGGCCGCGGACTTTCGGCAGGCCGCGGTAGCGGGCTCGGCGGATTCCGGTGATGTCGAGGGCCTGGTTGACGGTTCCCTCGACGCCTGCGCGCAGGGCGTGCTTGTTCTTCCAGGTGTCGGTCTTCTGCTCGGCGCGGGCCCGGGTGAGGTTCTCGTGGAGTTCCCGGGGCCGCAGGGTGAGCATGCGGCGTCCGGGTTTCGAGGTGGTGCACTGCTGTTGGAAGGGGCAGTCGCGGCAGGTCAGGACGCTGAAGGTGATCACGATGGCGTCCTTGCCGTGCTGTTTGACCGGGTTCCAGTGGGAGCTGGTGCGTCCGGCGGGGCAGCGGACCTCGCGGTTCTTCCAGTCGATGGTGAAGGCGTTCTTGCCGAAGCCTTCGGCAGCCCTGGCCTGTGTGGATCGGTCGAGGAGTGCCGGGGTGACCATGCGGATGCCCTGCTGCAGGGCGTCTGTGATCAGGCCGGCGGAGGGATAGCCGGAGTCGAGGTAGTGCTCGGCCGGCTTCAGGCCGCGCTCGGTGAGGCTCTGCTGGATCGGGGCGGTCGCTTTCACGTCGGGCACGGTCGCATCGGTCGTGTGCACGTCGGTGATCAGATTCGGCTTCACCCCTGCCCCTGCCCCTGCCCCGGCTTCGGCTTCGGCTTCGGGGGGTGTGCCGCACGTTTCGGTGAGGTGGACCTTGTAGCCCATCCAGAACAGGTCCTCTCCCTTGGCTGCCCAGCGTGCGTCCGCGTCGTAGGGGGAGGTCAGGCGGAGTTGACCGGGCGGGACGCCGTCATCGGCGTCCCGCTTCCTGATCACCTGCCGTCCCCGTGCATCGCTGCGGATGAGGTAGGTCTGCACGAGGACCTGCCGCAGCAGGCCCACGGCCTCGATCTCACGGATCCATACCGGGGTGTCGGCGGCCCAGGCTGCCCGGCACAAGACCCAGGCGTCCTGGCCGAAGACCTGGGCGAGGCGGTCGCGCTTGGTCTGCGAGGATGGCATCCGCCAGCCGTTGATCCGGGGCCCGTACCGCTCGGCGAACTCCGCGACGTCGATCTGCCCGGCCAGCCAGAGAGGCGCCGCGACGGCGAGGGCCTCCAGGGCCGCCCACACGCTCTCCCCAGCCAGCTCGAGGCGGTTCAAGTCCCGCACTGCACTGATCACATGAGTGGAATCCGTGCGCTGCTTGCATCCGGCGGCGACCAGTCCAGCCCCCTTGCAGTGCTCAAGGAGCCGCTCGAAGACCACCCGCTCCATGCCGTTGTCCGCGAGCCGGCCCCGAAACCCGGACAGCACACTGGCGTCGAAGCCGGCATCGGTCAGCTCCATCCCGAGGGCGTATTTCCAGTCGATGGCCCGCACCGCCATCGCGGCAGCCTGCCGGTCAGTGAGGCCTTCGGCGAACTGCAACACCGTGACCAGCGACAACACCCCCGGTGACATGCCTGGAGCACCCCGCACCCCGCACCCCGCACCCCGAACGCCCCGGCGAACGGCTCATCGGCGAAGACCCCGGCGAGCCTGTCCCGGACCCGTATCGCCAGGCCGCCCTTCGGGACGCTGCCCGGGCCACCCCCGCAGTCTGCTCCGGGATCTCCGGCAACCCCACCGGCCGCATCGACACCCGCCCCACCTCCACAGCCGCACGACAGGAAAACAGCCTCCGGAACGATCATCACGGAACCCACCTCACCCCCGCAGCAAATTGCGCAGCAGAGTCATCGGGCTCTACAAAACCGAGTTGATCAAGCCGCAGCGGCCCCGGCGAACGCTCGCC
>LJCW01000153.1 GCA_001298555.1 Actinobacteria bacterium OV450 | reverse complement strand
GCCGCGACACCGGGCCGGGCGGGGTGGGGGCACGCGGGGTCCGGTGGCCGGGAGCGGGCTCGTAGAATCAGGGGATCATGGCCTACCTCGACCACGCCGCCACCACCCCGATGCTCCCGGAGGCCGCTGCGGCGATGACCGCGCAGTTCGCCGCCACGGGTAACGCGTCCTCCCTCCACGCCGCCGGCCGCCGGGCCCGCCGTACCGTCGAGGAGGCCCGGGAGGCCCTCGCCGAGGCCCTCGGCGCCCGCCCGAGCGAGGTGGTCTTCACCGCGGGCGGCACGGAGGCCGACAACCTCGCCGTCAAGGGCCTCTACTGGGCCCGCCACGACCAGGACCCCGCCCGGACCCGGGTGCTCGCCAGCCCCGTCGAGCACCACGCCGTCCTCGACGCCGTGCACTGGCTCGGCGAGCACGAGGGCGCCCGCGTCGAGTACCTGCCCGTCGACCGCTACGGCCGCGTGCACCCCGAGGACCTCCGCGAAGCCATCGAGCGCAACCCCGACGACGTGGCCCTGGCCACCGTCATGTGGGCCAACAACGAGATCGGCACCGTCATGCCGGTCCGCGGACTCGCCGCCGTGGCGGGCGAGTTCGGCATCCCCCTGCACTCCGACGCCGTCCAGGCCTTCGGGCAGCTCGACGTCCGCTTCGGTGACAGCGGCCTCGCCGCTATGACCGTCAGCGCCCACAAGATCGGCGGCCCCTACGGCATCGGCGCGCTGCTGCTCGGCCGCGACCAGAGCCCCGTACCCGTCCTGCACGGCGGCGGCCAGGAGCGGCACGTACGCTCCGGGACCCTCGACGTACCCGCCATCGCCGCCTTCGCGGTGGCGGCCGTGATCGCCGCCGAACGGCGCGAGCGGTTCGCCGCCGGGATCGGCGCGCTGCGCGACGAACTGGTCGCCGCCGTCCTGCGGGAAGTGCCCGACGCCGTCCTCGGCGGCGACCCCGACGACCGGCTCCCGGCCAACGCGCACTTCAGTTTCCCCGGCTGCGAGGGGGACTCGCTGCTGCTCCTGCTCGACGCGCAGGGCATCGAATGCTCCACGGGCTCGGCCTGCACCGCCGGCGTGGCCCAGCCCAGCCACGTCCTGCTGGCCACCGGCACCGACCCGCAACTGGCCCGCGGCACCCTGCGCTTCTCCCTCGGCCACACCTCCACCAAGGAGGACGTCGCGGCCGTCGCCGCCGCGATCGGACCGGCCGTGGCCCGCGCCCGCACGGCAGGCCTCAGCTAGTGCTGTGGCCCGGCTCGCGCATCAGCGGGGCGTCGCCGCCAGCTCCGCGCGGACCAGGCCCAGGTAGCGGTTCCAGTCCCAGTGGGGGCCCGGGTCCGTGTGGTCGGCGCCCGGGACCTCGGAGTGGCCCAGTATGTGCGTCCGGTCCACGGGTATCCCGTACCTGCGGCAGACATCGGCGGCCAGCCGGGCCGAGGCCGCGTACAGCGCGTCCGTGAAATCCTGCGGCCGGTCCACGAAGCCCTCGTGCTCGATGCCCACGCTGCGCTCGTTCATCGAGCGGCTGCCCGAGTGGAAGGCGACGTCCAGCTCGCGCACCATCTGCTCGATGCGGCCGTCCTGACCGACTATGTAGTGCGCCGACGCCTGGTGCCACGGGTTCTTGAACGCGTCCACCGAGGACGCGAAGCTGCCCTGTGTGACATGGACGACGATCCGGTCCACCCGGTAGTCGTCGGGCCGGTCCGCCCTGCGCCAGTTCGCCGGCGAGGCCGCCGTCCAGCCCACGCCCGCGTGGTCCACCGCGCCCTCCTGCCGCGGTTTGTCCACGCCCGGCAGCAGCCACCAGGCCCGCCGCAGATCGTCCTGCCCGGCGATCGCCGCCACCGCGAGGATCCCGAGCCCCCCGAACAGCACCGCCCGGCGCGTCCTGCGCGGCGCGGCCTTCGGGGCGCCCTCGGCCCTGCTTCCCATGTGATCCACCCCCCGTACCCGACAACGCGCTGTGACCCCGGCCGGTTCCCCCGTACCCTGGACGGTGCTATGACTGAGAACCTGCCGCGCACCGCCCGCCCCCTCCGCGTCCTGGCCGCCATGTCCGGCGGTGTGGACTCCGCCGTCGCCGCCGCCCGCGCGGTCGAAGCGGGGCACGACGTGACCGGCGTCCACCTCGCCCTGTCCGCGAACCCGCAGTCCTTCCGGACCGGGGCCCGCGGCTGCTGCACCATCGAGGACTCCCGCGACGCCCGCCGCGCCGCCGACGTCATCGGCATCCCGTTCTACGTCTGGGACCTCGCCGAGCGCTTCCGTGAGGACGTCGTCGAGGACTTCATCTCCGAGTACGAGGCCGGGCGCACCCCCAACCCCTGCCTGCGCTGCAACGAGAAGATCAAGTTCGCGGCCCTGCTGGACAAGGCCCTCGCCCTCGGCTTCGACGCCGTCTGCACCGGCCACTACGCCACCGTCGTCCTGAACGAGGACGGCACCCGCGAGCTGCACCGCGCCTCCGACATGGCCAAGGACCAGTCGTACGTCCTCGGAGTCCTCGACGAGAGGCAGCTCGCCCACGCCCTCTTCCCGCTCGGCGACACCCTCACCACCAAGGAGGAGATCCGCGCCGAGGCCGAGGAGCGCGGCCTGGCCGTCGCGAAGAAGCCCGACAGCCACGACATCTGCTTCATCGCCGACGGCGACACCCAGGGCTTCCTCGCGAACCGCCTCGGCAAGGCCGAGGGCGACATCGTCGACGGGGCGACCGGCGAGAAGGTCGGCACCCACGACGGCGCCTTCGGCTTCACCATCGGCCAGCGCAAGGGCCTGCGCATCGGCCACCCCGCCCCCGACGGCAAGCCGCGCTACGTCCTCGACATCTCGCCGGTGAACAACACCGTCACCGTCGGCCCCGCCGAGGCCCTCGACGTCAGCGCACTGACCGCGATCCGCCCCCGCTGGTGCGGTTCCACGGCCGCCGCCCCCGGTACGTACACCGCGCAGCTGCGCGCCCACGGCGGCGAGACCGAGGTCTTCGCAGAGCTCGTGGACGGCGAGCTGCGCGTCCGCTTCACGGAGCCGGTCCGCGGCGTGGCCCCGGGCCAGGCCATCGTGCTCTACGACGGCACCCGCGTGGTCGGCTCCGCCACCATCGCGACCACCACCCGGGCCGCGGCCACCGCGGTCTGACCCCGCCGCCGCCCCGGGTGCGGCAACATCGACCACTGCTCCGGGCCCGGCCCGCCGAGGGCCCGGGGTGTCGCGCGGGGCGCGTCCTAGACGACCGTCAGGACGATCTTGCCGGTGGTCCGGCCGCGCTCGCCGATCTCGTGTGCCTCGCCGGCCCGCTCCAGCGGCAGCACCGTGTCGATCAGAGGCTTGAGCAGGCCCTGGTCGGCGAGGGCGGCGATCTCCTCCAGCCCCTTCAGGTCCGGCTCCACCAGGACCCAGGAGGTGTGCACGCCCTGCGGGTCGGCCGGGAGGCCGTCCGGGCCGGGCAGGGTCACCAGGTGCCCGCCGGGCTTGAGCACCTTCAGCGAGCGCTGCCCGTAGTCCCCGCCGATGGCGTCGATCACGACGTCCACGTCGCTGACGGCGTCCTCGAAGTCGGTGGTGCGGTAGTCGATCACCTCGTCGGCGCCCAGCTCGCGCAGCAGACCGTGCTTGCCCGCGCTCGCGGTGCCGATCACGTACGCGCCGCGCGCCTTGGCGATCTGCACCGCCAGGTGGCCGACCCCGCCGGCCGCCGCGTGGACCAGCACGCGCTGCCCGGCCGAGACCCCGGCCGTGTCCACCAGCGCCTGCCAGGCGGTCAGCGCCGCCAGCGGCAGCGCGGCCGCCTGCACGTGGTCCAGTGCGGCGGGCTTGCGGGCGAAGTGCCGGGTGGGGGCGACCACGAACTCGGCGTAGCCGCCGGCCTGCCGCGGGAAGTGCGGCATCCCGTACACCTCGTCGCCCGCCCGGTACAGCGTCACGCCCGGCCCGACCGCCTCGACGGTGCCCGACACGTCCCAGCCGACCATCGGGACCTCGCCCCAGCCGATCAGGCCGCCGCTGGCCCGGGTCTTCCAGTCCACCGGGTTCACCCCGGCCGCGTGGACCCGTACCAGGATCTCGTTCGGACCGGGCTCGGGCCGGTCCGCCTCGACCTCGGTGAGGACCTCGGGTCCGCCCCACTGGCTGACGACGACGGCGCGCATAACTGTCTCCTTCATTGCTTTCCGTACCGGTTTCCCCGGCCGACGCACTCAGCTTGGCCGCCCCCGGGCCGGCGTGGTGTTGGCCGTACGGCCACCATGTGACAGGATCTGGCCATGCCCGCTTTGCATCGAATCGCCGTACTCGCCCTCGAAGGCGTCGCCCCGTTCGAGCTCGGCATGCCCTCACGGGTCTTCGGCAACGCCCGCGCCGAGGACGGCAGCGCCCTGTACGGGGTCACCGTCTGCACCGCCGACGGGCAGCCCGTGAACAGCGACGCCGGTTTCTCCGTCGGCGTCACCGCCGGTCCGGAGGCGCTCGCCGCGGCCGACACCGTGATCGTCCCGCCCACCCACGCCATGCCCGGCCTGCTGCGCGGCGAGCCCCTGCCGCAGGCCCTCGTCGACGCCCTCGCCCGCATCCGCCCCGGCACCCGCATCGTGTCGATCTGCACCGGCTCCGAGGTGCTCGCCGCCGCCGGGCTCCTCGACGGGCGGGCGGCCACCACGCACTGGGAGCACGCGCCCGAGTTCCAGCGCGCCTTCCCGTGCGTCAGGCTCGACGAGGACGTCCTCTTCGTCGACGACGGCGACATCCTCACCTCGGCCGGAGTGGCCGCCGGCATCGACCTCTGCCTCTACCTGGTCCGCGCCGACCACGGCACCGCGGCCGCCAACCGCGCCGCGCGGCTGTGCGTCGTGCCGCCCTGGCGCGACGGCGGGCAGGCCCAGTACATCGACCGGCCCGTCCCCGAGCCCACCGTCGCCACCACCACCGCCACCCGCGCCTGGGCCCTGGAACGGCTCGCCGAACCGGTCACCCTCGCCGAGCTGGCCGCCCACGCCCGGATGAGCCTGCGCACCTTCACCCGGCGGTTCCGCGACGAGGTCGGCATGACGCCGGTGCAGTGGCTCACCGTCCAACGCCTCGAAGTGGCACGCCAGTTGCTGGAGTCGAGCGACCTGCCGGTCGACCTCGTCGCGCACCGGTCCGGCTTCGGTTCCGCCAACTCGCTGCGCCAGCACATGCGGACCGCCCTCGGCATCTCGCCGATCGCCTACCGCCGGACCTTCCGGCCCGGCGCCCCGGTGCCGGCCCACGCATGACCCCGGACGTCATGGCCTTCGCCGCCGCAGCTTGAGAGGATCGGGCAACCAGCCGATCCCGTACGGCACTTGACGCCACTGGAGGCCGTGACCATGACCGCATACGCCATCGCCCACCTGCGGCCCGGAGCCGTGAACGAGGACGTCCTGCGCTACATCGAGGAGATCCAGTCCACGATGGACCCCTTCGAGGGCCGCTTCCTCGTCCACGGAGCGCAGGCCGAGGTCATGGAAGGTCCCTTCCCCGGCACCGTCGTGGTCCTCGGCTTCCCGGACATCGAGCGCGCCCGCGCCTGGTACGCCTCCCCGGCCTACCGGGCCCTCGCCCCGCTGCGCACCCGCCACATCCCCGGCGAGCTCATCCTGGTCGACGGCGTCCCGCCCGGCTACGACGCCGCGAAGACGGCGGCCGCCCTGCGCGCCGAAGCGGGCCTGTGATGAGCCACCCCGCCGTCCACGCCCTCGCGGGCGCCCCCAGCCGGGCGGCGGTCGTGGTGGCGGCCCCGGGGCCCTGGCCGGGCACGCGGAGCCGCCGGCCGTCACCGCCGGGCGGGCGGCAGCCGAGGGCGTCGTGATCGGGGCGGCCCACCGCGCGGCCCGGGAGGGCTGACCGGGCCGCTGACCGGGGCCGGGGCAGCGCGCCGGGGGTGCGAGCATGGGGCGTATGGCTACTCACCTGATCACCGGTGCCGGCGCGGGCATCGGCGCCGCCGTCGCCACGCGCCTCCACGCCCGCGGCGACGACCTCGTCCTGCTCGCCCGCGACGCCGCCCGCGGCAAGCAGCTCGTCGAGCGCTACCCCGGCTCCCGCGCGCTCGTCGGCGACCTCTCCGACCCCGACCGGCTGTCGTGGGCCTTCTCCAAGCAGCCCGTCCCCGAGCGGATCGACTCGCTCCTGCACATCGCCGGGATCGTCGACCTCGGCCCGGTCGGCGAGCTGCGCCCCAAGACCTGGCACCAGCAGCTCAACGTGAACCTGATCGCCCCCGCCGAGGTCACCCGGCTGCTGCTGCCCACCCTGCGCGCCTCCAAGGCCACCGTGGTCTTCGTGAACTCCGGCGCCGGCCTCACCGTCCACGCCGACTGGAGCGCGTACGCCGCCTCCAAGCACGGTCTGAAGGCCCTCGCCGACTCGCTGCGCGCCGAGGAGAGGCACAACGGCGTCCGGGTCACCTCCGTCTACCCGGGGCGCACCGCGACCGCCATGCAGGCCAAGGTCCACTCGCAGGAGGGCAAGGAGTACGACCCCTCCGCCTGGATCGACCCCGAGTCCGTGGCGACCACGATCGTCATGGCCCTCGACCTGCCGCGCGACGCCGAGGTCCACGACCTCACCGTGAGGCCGGGCCGATGACCGCGTCGGCCACCGGTCTCGGATCCCTGCCCGGCGGCGACGCCCGCGAGGCCGCCAAGACCGCCACCGGATCCTTCGAGGAGTTCCCGTACCTCCCCGAACTGCCCGCCCGCGGACCCGGCGCGGACATGATCGGCCGTTCCCTCGGGCTGCTCGTCGACCTGTACGCCCACGTCGAGCCCAGCGGCTGGCGGATCAGCGACCGTCCCGGCCGTGACACGCGGCGCGCCCGGTCCTGGCTCGGCGAGGACCTCGACGCCCTGGAGGAGTTCACCCAGGGGTACGAGGGGAAGCTCAAGATCCAGGCCGTGGGTCCGTGGACGCTGGCCACCGCCCTGGAGCTGCACGGCGGCGAGGCCGTGCTCCAGGACGCCGGTGCCTGCCGTGACCTGGCCGGATCGCTCGCCGAAGGTCTGCGCGACCACCTGGCCGACGTACGGCGGCGCATCCCCGGCGCCGAGATCGTGCTCCAGTTCGACGAGCCGTCCCTGACCGCCGTGCTGCTCGGCCGCGTACGGTCCGCGAGCAAGTACCGGACGTACCGGGCCGTGGACCGGCAGGTCGTCGAGGCCACCCTGCGCGAGCTGTTCGCCGTGCACGACGGGGAGGTCGTCGTCCACTCCTGCGCGCCCGGGGTGCCCTTCGGGCTGCTGCGACGGGCCGGCGCCACCGGCGTGTCGTTCGATTTCTCGTTGCTCACCGAGCGCGAGGACGACGCCCTCGGCGAGGCCGTCGAAGGGGGCGTGAAACTCTTCGCCGGAGTGGTACCGGGCACCGACACCCCATTGTCGGACCCTGCCGGTAGCGTCATGGGTGTCAGGGAGCTTTGGCGCAGGCTGGGGCTGGCTCCGGGGACTCTCGCCGAGTCCGTCGTGGTCACCCCGGCGTGCGGTCTGGCGGGCGCCTCGCCCGCCTACGCCCGCGCGGCGCAGGCGCACTGCGCCAGGGCGGCGAAGTCGCTCGCCGACAACCCTGAGTGACGAAACAGTCGGGCCACGGGAGGACAAGGGCATGGCAGCCGAACAGAAGCAGGCCGGCGACGGCACGGCCGCACCGGCGGCGGTGCGCGAGCAGCACGCGCTGCTGGCCGAGCAGGTCGAGGAGCACCGCTTCCGGTACTACGTGAACGACCAGCCGGTCGTCAGCGACGCCGAGTTCGACAAGCTGCTGCGCTCGCTGGAGGCGCTGGAGGACCAGTACCCGGAGCTGCGGACGCCCGACTCGCCCACCCAGAAGGTGGCCGGGGCGTACGCGACGGACTTCGCGTCCGTCGAGCACCGCGAGCGCATGCTCTCCCTCGACAACGCCTTCGACGACGAGGAGTTGGCGGCCTGGGCCGAGCGGGTGGCCCGGGACGTCAACACCCCCGATTTCCACTACCTGTGCGAGCTCAAGGTGGACGGCCTCGCCGTCAACCTCACGTACGAGAAGGGCCGCCTCACGCGGGCGGCCACCCGGGGCGACGGCCGCACCGGCGAGGACATCACCCCCAACGTGCGCACCATCGCGGACGTCCCGGACCGCCTCAGGGGCGACCGGATCCCCGAGCTCGTCGAGATCCGCGGCGAGGTCTTCTTCCCGATGGAGAAGTTCGAGGAGCTCAACGCCCGGCTCGTCGAGGCCGGCGACAAGCCGTTCGCCAACCCCCGCAACGCGGCGGCCGGTTCGCTGCGCCAGAAGGACCCGAAGGTCACCGCCACCCGCCCGCTGCACATGGTGGTGCACGGCATCGGCGCCCGCCAGGGCTTCGACATCGACAAGCTGAGCCACGCGTACGAGCTGCTCAGCGAGTGGGGCCTGCCCACGGCCCGGCACAACAAGGCGGTGTCCACGCTTGAGGAGGTCCGCGATTTCATCGCCCACTTCGGCGAGAACCGGCACTCCGTGGAGCACGAGATCGACGGCGTCGTCGTCAAGCTCGACGAGATCCCGCTCCAGGGCCGCCTGGGGTCCACGGCCCGTGCCCCGCGCTGGGCGATCGCCTGGAAGTACGCCCCCGAAGAGGTCAACAGCAAGCTGATCGACATCAAGGTCGGCGTCGGCCGTACCGGTCGCGTGACCCCGTACGCGCAGGTGGAGCCGGTGACGGTGGCCGGCTCGGAGGTCGAGTTCGCGACCCTGCACAACCAGGAGGTCGTCAAGGCCAAGGGCGTGCTCATCGGGGACACCGTCGTCCTGCGCAAGGCCGGCGACGTCATCCCGGAGATCCTCGGCCCGGTGGTGGACCTGCGCGACGGCACCGAGCGGGAGTTCGTCATGCCGGCCGAGTGCCCGGAGTGCGGGACCGCGCTGCGGCCGATGAAGGAGGGCGACATCGACCTCCGCTGCCCCAACGCCCAGACGTGCCCCGCCCAGTTGCGCGAGCGGCTGTTCTACCTGGCCGGCCGCCAGTGCCTGGACATCGAGAACTTCGGCGCGGTGGCCGCGGCGGCGCTCACCAACCCGCTGGAGCCGGCCGAGCCCCCGATGCTCGACGAGGGCGACCTGTTCAGCCTCACCATCGAGCAGCTGCTGCCCATCAAGGCGTACGTCCTGGACGGCGACAGCGGGCTGCCCAAGCACGACCCGAAGACCGGCGAGGAGAAGATCGTCACGGTCTTCGCCAACCAGAAGGGCGAGCCGAAGAAGAACGCCCTGGCCATGCTGGAGAACATCGCGGCCGCCAAGGACCGCCCGCTGGCCCGCTTCATCAACGGCCTGTCGATCCGTCACGTGGGCCCCGTCGCGGCGCAGACCCTGGCCCGCGAGTTCCGCTCCGTCGAGCGGATCGAGCAGGCCACCGAGGAGGAGCTCGCCGCCACCGAGGGCGTCGGGCCCATCATCGCGGCGGCGGTCAAGGAATGGTTCGCCGTCGACTGGCACCAGGAGATCCTGCGCAAGTGGCGGGCGGCCGGGGTACGGCTGGAGGAGGAGGGTTCAGGCGAGGACGAGGGGCCGCGCCCGCTGGAGGGCCTGACCGTCGTCGTCACCGGCACTTTGCAGAGCCACACCCGGGACGGTGCGAAGGAGGCCCTGCAGAGCCGCGGGGCCAAGGTGACCGGGTCCGTCTCGAAGAAGACCTCCTTCGTCGTGGTCGGTGAGAACCCGGGCTCCAAGTACGACAAGGCCGTGCAGCTGAAACTGGCCATCCTCGACGACGCGGGTTTCGCGGTCCTCCTCGAACAGGGCCCCGACGCGGCGCGCGCGGCGGCGCTCCCGCTGGACGACGGCGGCGCGGCGGAGTAGCGAAGGCGAACGGATGCGCGGTGCGCGGCCGTACGGGCGGGCGCACGCCGGGCGCAACACCCGGGGGTAAAAGGCCGGTACAGGGCTGTTCGCAGGGCGCAGACCTGTCGGATCATCGGACGGGTGACCCGGGGGTCCTGGTCCCAACTCACCCGTTCGGCGGATACCGTACTGATGAGGATGGCTGGGTCGCATTCGGGCAACCGCCGCCGACCGCTGCCCCTGGGAGCCTCTCGCGTCCTACTGTTGAGGGGGGCGCCTGTCGTGCACGGCTGCGTGATGCGCTTCCGGCCGTGATGGCATGACATCGGGGCCATCGCGTGGCATCGGCATTGCCGGCTGTGAGAGGGACGGGCATGAAACCCACCGAAAGCGCCGACCCGTCACCTGATGTCGGCGGGGAGATCCCGTCCATGCGGACGGGCCGGTTCGGCGTCCGGGTACCCAGGACGCCTGACACCCGCCCGCTCGACGGCGGTACGGGATCGGGACGGGCGGCGCAGCGCACCGTGCTGCCCGTCGTCGTCGTGGGCCTGTCCGCCGTGCTCCTCGCGGCCGGCATCGTCTCCGCGCTGAGTGGCCGTCATGCCCTGTTCCCCGCTGGCCCGGTCGGCTGGGCGCTCGCCCTGCTGACCGGCATCATCGTCGGCCACCTCGTCGCGCTGGGCCGCGACCGCTGGTGGGGCGGAACCGGATCGGGCGCCGCCCTCACCCTCGGCGTGCTCGTCCTCTACGGGTGGGTGCCCGCCGGCCTGGTCTCGCTCGCGGTGGTCACCCTGGTCGGGGCCGCGCGCCGGCACCGCTGGCGGCAGGGGCTGCTGCACGGCGCCACCGACATCCTCGGCATCGGAGCGGGCGCCCTCGTCCTCTCCGCGTTCGGCGAGGCGCCGACGGTGGAGACCCCGTGGCGGCCCACCACCTGGGGGCTGGCGGCGGCACCCGAGATCGCCCTGGTGGCCCTCGCCTACCTGCTGGTCACCAAGGTGCTGCTGTGGCTCGCGCTGACCCCGCGGGGCGGGGCACTGCCCACCGTCGCCCGCACGGCCCTGCTCCGACAGGCCTTAGTGGCGGTCGCCCTGCTCGGCATCGCCCCGCTGATCTGTGTCGTCGCCGTGACGCAGCCGGTGCTGCTGCCGCTGTTCGCCGTACCGCTGATCGCGCTGGACTCCACCCTGTGGATCGCCCGGGCGCGTGCCGAGGAGCAGCTGCGCGACCCGCTGACGGGCCTGCCGAACCGGCAGTGGCTGCTGGAGCGGGCGTGGTCCGCCCTGGACGAGGCTGAACGTTTGGGCACCCGGTCGGCTCTTGTGCTGATCGACCTGGACCGCTTCCGCGCGGTCAACGACACGCTCGGCCACCTCGCAGGCGACCGGCTGCTGCTCCAGATCGCCGACCGGCTGCGCCAGGCCCTGCCCGAGGACGCCGAGGCCGCACGCCTGGGCGGCGACGAGTTCGCCGTACTGCTGCCCGTCGCCGACTCCACCACCAGCGCCCAGCGGGTCGCCCGCCACCTCGTGGCCGAGCTGAGCTCGCCCCTGGACCTGGACGGCCTCACCCTCGTCCTGGAGGCCAGCGCGGGCCTCGCCGTCTTCCCCGACCACGCACTGGACGCGGAGGGGCTGCTGCGCCGCGCCGACGTCGCGATGTACCAGGCGAAGCGGGACCGCACCGGCGTGGAGGTGTACGAGTCCAAGCGCGACAGCAACACGCCCGACCGCCTCGGCCTCCTGGGAGATTTGCGCCGCGCCCTCGACGCCGGCGAAGTGGAACTCCACTACCAGCCCAAGGTCCGCTTCGACGGCCAGGTCGCCGGGCTCGAAGCCCTGGTGCGCTGGGTCCATCCGGAGCGCGGCCGGGTGTCACCGGACGAGTTCATCGCGATCGCCGAGACCTCGGGGCTGATGCCCCACCTCACCGAGTACGTGCTGGAGACGGCCCTCGCCCAGGTGGCGCGCTGGCGGGCACAGGGCCTGAAGGTCCCGGTGGCCGTGAACGTCTCGCCGCGCGACGTCCACACGCCCGGCTTCGCGGGCGCCGTCGCGGCCCGGCTGGCCCGGCACGGCGTCCCCGCCAGCGGCCTCCAGCTGGAGATAACGGAACACGTCCTGCTGGAGGACCCGCAGCGGGCCGCCGACACCATGGCGGGTCTGACCGGCCACGGCGTGAAGATGTCGCTCGACGACTTCGGCACGGGCTACTCCTCCCTGGTCCACCTGAGGCGGCTGCCGGTCAGCGAGCTGAAGATCGACCGCTCGTTCGTGGCGCGGCTCGCCGTGGACGCACAGGACGCGGAGATCGTCCGCTGCACCGTCGACCTGGCGCACTCGCTCGGGCTGCTCGTCGTCGCCGAGGGCGTGGAGGACGACGAGACCTGGGAGCGCCTGCGCGACCTGGGCTGCGACGCCGTCCAGGGCTGGCTCGTCGCGGCCGCCATGCCCCCGCAGGAGGCCACGGCCTGGCTCCTGGCCCGCGGCGAACGCGGCTGGCGCCGCCCGGCGGACATCACGGCGGAACTGGCGGCCTCCCCGGCCCCGGCGGAAACCCCGGCCCAGTAGCCGGCGCCGGGTCCGGGGGACCCCCGGGGGAAACGGTTTCGTGGGTCCGGGGCCCGGCCCCATAGGATTGGGCACGAAACTACACACTCACCACCCCCAGAGGATCGCTGCATGCCTGGCATCACGCGCGAGGAGGTCGCCCACCTCGCTCGGCTGGCACGTCTGGAACTGAAGAGCGAAGAGCTCGACCACTTCGCCGGACAGCTCGACGACATCATCGGCGCGGTCGCCCGCGTTTCCGAGGTCGCCGACCAAGACGTCCCGCCGACCTCCCACCCGCTGCCGCTGACGAACGTCATGCGCGCGGACGAGGTCCGACCGTCGCTCACCCCCGAGCAGGCGCTTTCCGGCGCTCCCGCCCAGGAGCAGCAGCGTTTCAAGGTGCCGCAGATCCTGGGGGAGGACTAACAACCATGACTGACCAGATCATCAAGCTCACGGCCGCGCAGACCGCCGAGAAGATCGCCTCCGGCGAGCTCACGGCCGTCGAGGTCACCGAGGCCCACCTGGCCCGCATCGACGCGACCGACGAGAAGGTCCACGCCTTCCTGCACGTCGACCGCGAGGGTGCCCTCGCCCAGGCGCGCGCGGTCGACGCCAAGCGCGAACGCGGCGAGAAGCTGGGCCCGCTGGCCGGCGTCCCGCTCGCCCTCAAGGACATCTTCACCACCGTCGGGGTCCCGACCACCGTCGGTTCGAAGATCCTCGAAGGCTGGATCCCGCCCTACGACGCCACCCTGACACGCAGGCTGAAGGAAGCCGACGTCGTCATCCTCGGCAAGACCAACATGGACGAGTTCGCCATGGGGTCCTCCACCGAGAACAGCGCGTACGGGCCCACCGGCAACCCCTGGGACCTCACCCGCATCCCCGGCGGCTCCGGCGGCGGCTCCGCGGCCGCGCTGGCCGCCTTCCAGGCACCGCTCGCCATCGGCACGGACACCGGCGGATCCATCCGCCAGCCCGCCGCCGTCACCGGCACGGTCGGCGTGAAGCCCACGTACGGCGGAGTCTCCCGCTACGGCATGGTCGCCTTCTCCTCCTCCCTCGACCAGGGCGGCCCGTGCGCCCGTACGGTCCTGGACGCGGCGCTCCTCCACGAGGTCATCGCCGGCCACGACCCGATGGACTCCACCTCCATCGACGCCCCGGTCCCGCCGGTCGTCGAGGCGGCCCGCAACGGCTCCGTCGCCGGCATGCGCATCGGTGTCGTCAAGCAGTTCGCGGGCGAGGGCTACCAGGCCGGCGTCGTCCAGCGCTTCAACGAGTCCGTCGAGCTCCTCAAGGAGCTGGGCGCGGAGATCGTCGAGCTGGACTGCCCCTCCTTCGACCTCGCGATGGCCGCGTACTACCTGATCGCGCCGTCCGAGTGCTCCTCGAACCTGGCCCGCTTCGACGCCATGCGCTACGGCCTGCGCGTCGGCGACGACGGCACCCGGTCCGCCGAGGACGTCACCGCGCTCACCCGCGAAGCCGGCTTCGGCGACGAGGTCAAGCGCCGCATCATCCTGGGCACCTACGCGCTGAGCTCCGGCTACTACGACGCGTACTACGGTTCCGCCCAGAAGGTCCGCACGCTCATCACCAAGGACTTCGAGAAGTCCTTCGAGCAGGTCGACGTGATCGTCTCCCCGACCACGCCCACCACCGCCTTCGCGATCGGTGAGCGCACCGACGACCCGCTCGCGATGTACCTCGCGGACCTGTGCACCATCCCGACCAACCTGGCCGGCAACGCCGCCATGTCGCTGCCCTGCGGCCTGGCCCCGGAGGACGGTCTCCCGGTCGGCCTGCAGATCATCGCCCCCGCCATGAAGGACGACCGCCTGTACAAGGTCGGTGCCGCCGTCGAGGCCGCCTTCGTCGCGCGCTGGGGTCACCCGCTGCTTGAGGAGGCACCGTCCCTGTGAGCACCAGTGCACTGAGCAAGGCCAAGGGCTTCAAGAAGTCCAAGACCGGCACGTACCTGTCGATGGGCACCACCGCCTTCGGCGCCCTCGGCGTGATCAAGCAGGTCAAGAAGGCCCGCACCGAGCACGACACGCTGAAGCTCGTCGACGCCGTCGTGTCCGCCGCCGCCATCGTCACCGGTCTCGCGATCCTGTACCGCGAGCTGAAGCGCCTGGGCGACGACGACGTCCTGCTGGGCTGAGAGGGAAAGTTTCACCGTGACCACCTTCACCGAACTGCTGTCGTACGAGGACGCTCTCGCCTCGTTCGACCCCGTCATGGGCCTCGAGGTCCACGTCGAGCTCGGCACCAGGACCAAGATGTTCTGCGGCTGCTCGACCGAGCTGGGCGCCGAGCCCAACTCGCAGACCTGCCCCACCTGCCTCGGTCTGCCCGGCTCGCTGCCCGTCGTCAACGCGATCGGCGTCGAGTCGGCCATCAAGATCGGTCTCGCGCTGAACTGCGAGATCGCCGAGTGGTGCCGCTTCGCCCGGAAGAACTACTTCTATCCGGACATGCCGAAGAACTTCCAGACCTCCCAGTACGACGAGCCGATCGCCTTCAACGGCTACCTCGACGTCCAGCTGGAGGACGGGGAGATCTTCCGCGTGGAGATCGAGCGCGCCCACATGGAGGAGGACACCGGCAAGTCGCTGCACGTCGGCGGCGCCACCGGCCGTATCCACGGCGCGTCCCACTCCCTGCTGGACTACAACCGCGCCGGCATCCCGCTCATCGAGATCGTCACCAAGCCGATCGAGGGCGCGGGCGTGCGGGCCCCCGAGGTCGCCAAGGCGTACGTCGCCGAGCTGCGCGAGGTCATCAAGGCGCTCGGCGTCTCCGAGGCCCGCATGGACAAGGGCCAGATGCGCTGCGACGTGAACCTGTCGCTGCGCCCGACCCCCGACTCCGAGTTCGGCACCCGCAGCGAGACGAAGAACGTCAACTCGCTGCGCTCCGTCGAGCGCGCCGCCCGCTTCGAGATCCAGCGCCACGCGGCGGTGCTGTCGTCCGGCGGCACGATCGTGCAGGAGACCCGGCACTTCCACGAGGAGGACGGCTCCACCACCGCCGGCCGCATCAAGGACAACGCCGAGGACTACCGGTACTTCCCGGAGCCCGACCTGGTCCCCGTCGCCCCGGCCCGCGACTGGGTCGAGGAACTGCGCGCGGGCCTGCCCGAGATGCCGCGCGTGCGCCGCAACCGGCTCCGCGAGGAGTGGGGCGTCAGCGAGCACGACATGCAGTCGATCCTCAACGCGGGCGCGGTGGACTCCATCGTCGCCACCATCGAGGAGGGCGCCGACTCGACCGCCGCGCGCAAGTGGTGGATGGGCGAGCTGGCCCGCAACGCCAACGAGCAGGGCGTCGTCGTCGACGAGCTGCCGATCACCCCGGCACAGGTCGCGCGCGTCGCGGCCCTGGTCGCGGCCGGCGAGCTGAACGACAAGCTGGCCCGCCAGGTGCTGGAAGGCGTCCTCGGCGGCGAGGGCACCCCGGACGAGGTCGTCGAGAAGCGCGGCCTGAAGGTCGTCTCGGACGAGGGCGCGCTCGGCGCGGCCGTCGACGAGGCCATCGCGGGCAACGCGGCCATCGCCGACAAGATCCGCGGCGGCAAGATCGCGGCCGTCGGCGCACTGGTCGGCGCGGTCATGAAGACCACGCGCGGGCAGGCCGACGCGGCCCGCGTCAAGGAGCTCATCCTGGAGCGCCTGGGCGTCTCCGAGTAGCAGCACCCCGCGTACGGCGGCGGCCCCGCACCGGTGTCCGGTGCGGGGCCGCCGTGCGTCCCGTACGTCCTGTGCGTCCCGTGAGCCCGTCCCGTGCGGGCCGTGCGGGCCGTCCCGGTCCGGTGCGGCTCAGCGGGTGAGCTGCGGGGCGGCGATGACGACGGTGCCGTTGTCGCAGCCCATGTCCACCTTGACGCGCAGCCGCAGGGCGTCGGTCACGTCCACCGACTTCGTGGCCGGCTTGCCGAGCTCGACGAGCTCCGAGAAGGCCGCGGGCTTCCCGTCGAGCGAGATGCTGACCCGGCCCTTCTCGTGCGTGGAGCCGTCGTCGATGCCGGCGGTGAACTCCAGGTGCTTCCACTCGCGGTTGAGGTCGAACTCGGTGATCGCCTCGTCGTTGCAGTCGGGGTTGGCGATGAAGGCCGCCCCGTACTGCCTGGTGTTGATCTTCGCGGCTCCCACGCTGAAGTTTCCCAGGCCCGCGATGGGCGTCAGCTGGGTCAGGTCGGCGGCCTTGATGTCGGCCGCGATGCCGCCCGGGCGGGTACCGCTCGCGGTGGGGTCGGGCGTCGCACCGGAGTCGTCGCTGCCGCTCGCGCTCGCGCTCGGTGAGGGGGTGGGCGTCGGGGACTCCTCGTCCGGTGTGACCGCGTCGGAGGCGGAGCTGCCGCCCTTGCCGCCCGAGGCCCGGTCGTCGCCCTTGTCCTTGGCCAGCAGCCGTACGCCGAGTACCACGAGCGCCGCGATGACCAGGACGGTGGCCACCGAGCCCAGGACGATCGCGGCCCGGCGCCTCCTCGGTGCGGCGGGCACCGGCGGCGGGGACTCGTGCAGCGGGTACGTCGGCCCGTACCCGGCGGGCACGTGCTCCGGCAGGGTCTGCGGCTGGGGTTGTGGCTGCGGCAGCGGCCGGCCGTCCGGGGCCGGCGGGGGAGGGGAGTACGGGGGCGTCTGCACCGGCGTGTGAACCGGCGCCGCCGTCGGCGGCGGGCTCGCGGGCTGCGGAGGCACCACGGGCTTGACCGGCACCGGCGCCGGGACCGCGTCCTGCACCGCCCGCTGCGAGGTGGAGGAGGTCGTGGACACGACCGCGTGCCGTACGTCCTTCATCCAGCCGGCCAGGCTCACGGGGCGCTGCGACGGATCACCCGCGTAGACGGCGGTGATCCGCTCGCGCCGCTCGGCGTCCAGTACCGCGATCTGTGGCAGCGCAGCCATCGCGCGGGCCAGCTGCTCCGGGGAGTTGGGCGGCGATTCGCCGCTCAGCAGGAAGTACGCGATGGCCCCGAAGGCGTAGCGGTCCGCCGCCGGGGTGCGCTTGCCGTCGAAGACCTCGGGCGCCGCGTACCCCGGGGTGAACCACACCTCCGCCGTCTGGTGGTCGGCGGTCAGCTTGCTGAGCCCGAAGTCCACCAGGGTCGCCTGCCCATGGCCGTCCACCATCACATTGCCCGGTGACAGGTCACCGTGGATGACCTGGCGCCCGGACGGGGTGGCCTTCCCGGAGTGCAGCCAGTCCAGGACGTCGGCCAGCTGCTCCAGCGTGCGCATCACCTCGCGCCGCTCGGCGGGGGTGGCGAGGTTCCGTTCGGCCCGCCAGTCGCGCAGGTCGAGCCCGTCGACGTGGTTCATCACGAGGACGAGGGCCCGACCGGTCAGCGTCCCGGACTCCCCCGGCCGGTGGATCGGCGGTCCCTCGAAGTGCTCCCGGACGCCGACGACGCCCGGGCGGTGCACGAAGCGCAGGAGCTCGGCCTGCTCGTTCCACTTGCGGCTGATCCGGTCGAACTCGTCGGGCGTCATGGTCGTCTTGGAGTCGAGCACCTTGACGACCACCGGTTCGCCGCCGCCCGCGAGCTCGATCTCCGCGAGGTAGAGAACGGCCTCCCCGCCGCGCCCGATCGACCGGAGCAGCCGGTACCGGTCGGCTGCCGCGTCCGGGCCGATGTGCAGATTCTGGCTGGTCAATTTCCCCCCAGCGCCGATGCTTTGAGTGGGCATCAGTCTGGCGTGGCCGGAATCACACGGTCAATCGGAACGGTCAGTTTGCCCCGGGGCGGAAGAAGGCGAGGCGGGCCCGCTTCGCCGGCAGGTGGACCTCGGGCAGGTCGATCTCCGGAAGCTCGACCTCGGGGCCGAGCTCGAACCCGCTGCGCACCAGGCGGGCGATGGCCTTCTCGTTGCGCGCGTCGGGCTCCGCCACCACCCGGCGCGTGGTCCCCCCCGAGAGGACGTACGAGAGGAACGCCCCGACCAGGCCCGAGCTGAACCCGCTCTCGGCCGCACCGCGCGCCGGGCCGATCAGCAGGTGCACGCCGGTGTCCCCGGGCTGCACCTCGTAGCACTCGCCGACGCGGTCCTCGGCGCAGTCGTACGTCTGGAACAGCGCGACCGGCTCGCCGTCGCGGCGCGCCAGGAACGCGTGGTGCGTGGTGCGGCGGTCGACGTCCTCGTAGATCTCCCGGACGAGCTCGCGGCTGGCCTCGCCCATGCCCCAGAAACGGGCCCGCTCCTCGGTGACCCAGGAGTGGATCAGCGCGGCGTCGGCGGCCGGGTCGACGGGGGTGAGGGTGATCGTGCCGAGGCCCTCGACGCGCTGGGCGTAGACGGGCTGCCGGGTGGAGGCGCTGTTGCTGGTCATACGGATTCCTTGGTGAGAAGGGCCCAGTCGGTGACGACCGGGACGAGCTCGCACTGCGCCCAGAACGGGAGCTGGTCGAGGTGGTGGGGCGATCCGGTCACGCCGTCCGCGCCGAGCGGGACCGCCCAGCGGCTGTCCTCGCGGCGGGCAAGGTCCCACACGTAGCGGGCCGCCGAAGCGCGGGCGGTGAGATCGGTGAAACCGGGCACCGTGGAGGTGGCGTTCACGCAGTCGTGGTCGCCGCCGAGGCCGGGCCACTGTGCGTCCGGGTCGGGCAGCGCCGACCAGGGCGCGAGGCGGTGCACTGCGGACCACGGCGTGTCGGGGGTGTCCGCGGCGGCGGTCTCCTCCAGGGCGGCGCGTACGTGGGCCGCCCGGTCGAGGGCCGGCAGCAGGGCGGTGGTCAGCAGGCCCTCCAGGGCGTAGCCGACGCGGGGGACCAGGTACAGCCAGGGGTGGAACACCTCGGGGCCGGTCGGCGCCCCCGCCAGCCCGGCGAGGGCGGGATCGGCGGCGAGGCGGCGCACGACGCGGGCCCGGAACGCCGAGAAGACGGTGGCGTCGGTGCTCTCGGCGGCCATGTGCCGGTCCCAGGCGAGCAGTCGGGTGCGCAGCGCCAGCGCGGCCGGGGACAGGCCGTCGAGCCCGGGCAGCAGGGCCAGCAGGGGCGCGGCCGAGGCCAGGCGGGTGTCCCGGTGCACGTCGGCCATCGCCTTCGGGGACCAGTGCGCCGAGCCGGAGAGCAGCTCGCGGATGCGGTCGGCGCGGTGCGGGGGCGCGAACTCCACGCCGAGCGGCGAGGCGATGCCGCGCGCGTTGGCCATGACGGCGAAGCCCTGCACGGGCTCGGCGGGGGTCTCGGCCCAGCCCCGCCAGGCGTACTGCGGGTCCCAGGCGGGCACCGGGCGCAGCCGGTTGGCCCGGTGGCGCAGCGGGACCGCGCCGGCCACACGGTGCAGCAGGCCGCCCTCGGAGTCGGCGGCGTGGACGACGTTGACGGGCTCGGCCCAGCCGTCGAGCGCCCGGTCGAGGTCCGCGACGGTACGGGCGCGCAGCAGGGCGGGCAGGGCGGCGAAGCCGAGATCGCGGCGGACGCGCGGCGGGTAGCGGAGCGAGAGCGTCTGGTCGGCCGTGCCGCCGTGCGTGATCACCGGGCCGCGGGCGGTCTCCAGCACCTCGACCTCGACCGGGTCGGCGCCGGCGACGGTGATGGTCTCGGTGTGCCGGTGGACGGGCTCCCAGGTGCCGTCGGGGCCGAGGGCCTCGATGCCCCCGCCCTCGCCCTCGCCTCCGTCCTCTCTCCCGCCCCCGTCCGGGCGGGCGTTCGCGGCCGGGCGCAGCTGCTCGACGTACAGGTCCTGGTAGTCGGCCATGGCGTTGGTGATCGCCCAGGCGGCGCTGCCGGTGTGCCCGAAGTGGCCGAGGCCCGGGATGCCGGGGACGGCCAGGCCGAGGACGTCGTACTCGGGGCAGGAGAGCCGGATCTGCTGGTAGACGCCCGGGTCCTCGATGAACCGGTGCGGATCGCCCGCGATGATCGCCGAGCCGGTCTCGGTCCGGTCGCCCGGGACCAGCCAGCCGTTGCTGCCGGCGGTGCCGGGGCCGTCGGTGGCGAAGAGGGTGACGGCCTCGTCGCCGAGGGCGCGGGCCACGCGCTCGCGCCACAGCTTCGTGGCGAACCCGGCGAAGAGGATGTGGGTGGCGATCCAGATGCCCAGCGGAACCCACGGCTCCCAGGCGGTCGGGGTGTGGCCGGTGCGCGCGAACCGCTCGTCGCGGGCGGCGCCCCGGGCGAGCCCGTCGTTGACGCCGTCCACGTACGCCCCGACCCAGGCGGCGGTGTCGGGGTCGAGCGCCTCGTGGCAGCGGCGGGCGGTGTCGGCGAGGCGGGACTGGCGGGCGAACCGGTCCCAGGCGACGGAGTCCGGGCCGAGGAAGGCGGCGCTGGAACCCTGGGCGCGGTGGCGCTCGACCTCCAGCTGCCAGGCGCGGTCCAGGGCGGTGACGCGGCCCTGGGCGTAGGCGAGGCGGTGGGCGTCGGGGGCCCGGAGGTGCGGGATGCCCCAGTCGTCCCGGAAGAGCTCGAAGGCGTCCGCGCCGGCCGCGTCCGTGTTGGTCACAAGGCTCACACTCATCCCCCAGAGCGTTTAGGTTAGGCTGCCCTAACTATAGGCTCACGGGGAGGAGTGGTCGCACATGGCGGGCGTCGGCAAGGGATGGGAGGGCGTGGTCCTGCGGCTTCTGCGCGGCAAGGACTTCACGTTCACGGTCACGGGCGCCGAAGACGTCACGGAGCACTACCGGCGCGTGCACGTCACGGACGGCGGGCTGCTCGCCGCGGCCGGAGACTCGCTGCACCCGACGATGTGGGTGCGGCTGTGGTTCGACAACGCGGGCAAGCCGCACACCCGCGCCTACACCCTCGTCGACCCCGACCCGGCCGCGGGCACCTTCACCCTGGAGTTCGCCCTGCACGACGGCACGGCGAGCGAGTGGGCCCGGGCCGCAGCGCCCGGTGACACCATCGAGGCCACCGTCCAGGGCACCGGCTTCACCCCTCCGGCGCCGGAGCCGCAGCGGCTGCTGGTGATCGGCGACCCGGCCTCCGTCCCGGCGATCAACTCCCTGCTGGACGCCTACCCGCAGACCCCGGCGACGATCTGGCTGGAGACCCGGCACGCCTCCGACGCCGGCCTCCCGCTGCGGCTGGACCCGGCCCGGCACGACGTCCGGCGGATCGCCCGCTCGGGCCCGGCGCTGGTGGAACGGGTCAAGGCGCAGCTACCGGAGCTCGTCGCCGACCCGGCGACGGCGTACGTCTGGCTGGCCTGCGACACGGCGACGACCCGCACGCTGACCACGTACCTGCGCAAGGACCTGGCCCTGCCCAAGCAGCGGGTGAACGGCCTGGGCTACTGGCGGGCCGCCTGACGTCAGGCTCCGGTGGCCCCGTCGATGGCCTCGCGCAGGAAGTCGGCGTGGCCGTTGTGGCGTGCGTACTCGTGGATCAGATGGAGCATGACGAGGCGCAGTGAGGCCTCCTCCTTCCAGCGGGCCACGTACACCCTCACGTCGAGGGACTCGGCCGCCGCCTCGATGCGGCGCGCGTGGGCCACCTCCGCCTCCCAGGCGGTGAACGCCTCCTCGCGCGTGGCCCCGGAGGCGTCGTAGGCGGCCTGGAAGTCATGGGTGTCGGACCAGAGGTGGGGGAGTTCCTCGCCGTTCACGGTCCGGCGGAACCACTGCCGCTCGACCTCGCCCATGTGCCGGACCAGCCCCAGCAGGGACAGGCCGGACGGCGGCATCGAGGGCCGCCGCAGCTCCTCGTCGGTGAGGCCCTCGCACTTCCAGGCGAGGGTGGCCCGGTGGTAGTCGAGGAATGCCCGCAGCGTCTCGCGCTCATCCCCGGTCAGGGGTGGTCCCGTTCGTTCCATCCCCCGATCCTGCCCGCACCGGGCGGGGCGGGGAAGGGCCACCGGTGCACGGGCCGGCGAAGGGCCGCCCGCACGGGCCGGCGAAGGGCCGCCCGCACGGGCCGAAGCGGCCGGGCCGGGGCGAACGGGGTTCGGGGCAGGCGGGCCGGGGCGGACGGTTCGGGGCGCGATGCCCGCTACCGCTGCGCCCTCCATACGTACGGCACCGTCGTGCCCAGCTCCTCGAAGCCCAGGCGCCGCAGGATCGGGCGGCTGTCCTGAGAGGCGTCGACCTGGAGGTAGGGGATGCCGCGGGCCGCCGCGATACGGGCCCGGTGGGCGACCAGGAGGCGGTAGACGCCCCGGCCCCGCCACTGGGGGAGGGTGCCGCCGCCCCACAGGCCCGCGAAGGAGCAGCCCGGACGCATCTCCATGCGGGCCGCGCTCACCGGGGTGTCCCCGGCCATCGCCACCACCGCCGCGAGGGTCTCCGGTTCGTCCCTCAGCAGGGTGAGCAGCAGGTGCCGGATCCCCGGGCGCTGCACACCGAAGGCCTTGGCGTGGACGTCCATCATCAGGTCGACGCCCGCCTCGTCCGTGACCGTCCGGAGCGTGATCCCCTCCGGGGGTTCCACCGGCAGCGCGGCGAGCTCGTCGGCACGTCCCACCAACAGGGTCTCGGCCGCCTCCGGTACGAAGCCCGCCGCGCGCAGCCGGTCTTCGAGATCCGCCGGCCGGTCGTGGCCGTACAGCTTCCACTCGAACTCGCCGGCCCCGCGCCCCGCGAAGTGCGCGACCTGCGCAGCGATCTCCGCGTCCGCCGTCTCCTCGTCGAGGTCCGACCAGAGGACGCCGTTCCACCCGGGCCCGTCGACGGTCTGCCGGACGACCGCGGTGGTCCGCTCCACCCGTGCCTGAGCGCAGTCCGGTGATGCGTCGCGGCGCATCTCCCGGTCGTACGCGGCCCGTACCCTCACCCGTTCGTCCGGTTCTCTCGTCATCGGACCAGCTGACCAGCCGTCCGTGCGGCCGCACAACTGCATTAGCCTCGGCCCGTGAACGACGACTCCATCTACACCGGCAAGGCCGGTCCGGACGCGGCGACCGACCGCGGCTGGCTCCTCGGCCACTTCAAGGACCCCGGCGATCCGCGTCACAGCACGGACGTGGAGATCAAGTGGGGAGTCCACCCCAAGGGCGACGAGCGGACCCGGTGGGTGCGGGGCGAAGAGCGCACCGCACTCCAGGTGCTGATCAGCGGCCGCTTCCGGCTGGAGTTCCCCGGCCGGACCGTCGTCCTCGCCGAACAGGGGGACTACGTCGTCTGGGGCCGTGGCGTCGACCACTCCTGGTACGCGGAGGAGGACGCGGTGGTCCTCACCGTGAGGTGGCCTTCCGTCCCGGGCTACCGGGCCGACGAGCCGGTCGGCCCCTCGGGCGGATGACCTCGGTTCCGCACCGCCCCGCCCTGTGACGATGCACACGAAACGGGCCAACGATCACGAAACGCTGTGATCCTGGCGCCGTAGACCATCTCGGCCGGTCCCCGGGGCGATCCCCCGGGCCCCCGGCCGCGCCTTCACGAGTTCTAGCGTTCTTTGCGTCGGGCAGCTCCCGGTAAAGATCCGAACCACCAGGGAGCACGTCCGTTGGCAGTGATCGCACGGTGGTGCACCCGGCACCGACTGGTGGCCGTACTCCTCTGGCTGCTCGCACTCGGCGGCACGGCCGTGGCCGCGGGGACCGCCGGTTCGGCGTTCTCCAACGACTACGAGGTACCGGGGACCGAGTCCAGCCGCGCCCACGCCCTCCTGCGCGAGGGTTTCCACGGCCAGGGCGGCGACACCGACACCATCGTGTGGCGGGCCCCGGAGCATCAGAGCGTCCGTTCCCCCGCTGTCGAGCAGCGCATGGCGCGGGCCCTCGACGCCGTCGCCGCGCTCCCCGGCGTCGGTTCGGTCGCCGGTCCCTACGGGCCCGGCCCCGAGAGCGCCGCACAGATCAGCCCCGACGGGCGCACCGCGTACGCCGTGGTGACGTTCGACCTGCAGGCCGACTCCGTGCCCAAGGCACAGGCCAAGGCCGTCGTCGCCGCCGCGAAGAACCCCACCACCGAGGCGGACGGCCTCCAGGTCGAACTCGGCGGCCGGGCCATCGCCCTGACCGAGGCGCCCACGGCCCACATCGCCGAGGTCATCGGCGTGGCCGTGGCGGCACTCGTCCTCTTCCTCGCCTTCGGCTCGCTCGCCGCGAGCCTGCTGCCCATCGCCACCGCCCTGGTCAGTGTGGGCACCGCCTATTTCGGCATCACCCTCCTCGGGCACGCGATGCCCGTCGCCGACTTCGCCCCGATGCTCGGCACCCTCGTCGGGCTCGGCGTCGGCATCGACTACGCGCTGTTCATCGTGACGCGGCACCGCAAGGGCCTGATGCGCGGCCTGCCGGTCGAGGAGGCCGCCGAGCGGGCGGTCGCCACCACGGGCCGGGCCGTCGTCTTCGCCGGGGCCACCGTCTGCATCGCGCTGCTCGGCATGCTGGTGCTGCGCCTGAACTTCCTCAACGGCGTCGCGATCGCCGCCTCCCTCACCGTGGTGCTGACGGTGGCCGCCTCGGTCACCCTGCTCCCGGCCCTCCTCTCGTACATCGGCATGCGGGCCCTCTCGCGCCGCGAGCGGCGCCGACTCGCCGCCGAGGGGCCGCGGCCCGAGACGCCCACCGGGTTCGCCGCCCGCTGGTCGGCGTTCGTGGAACGGCACCCCAAACTGCTCGGCACCGTCGCCGCGCTGGTCATGGCGGTGCTCGCGCTGCCGACCTTCTCGCTCCACCTGGGCACCTCCGACCAGGGCAACAACCCGGCGAGCTCCACCACCCGGCAGGCCTACGACCTCCTCGCCGAAGGGTTCGGGCCCGGTGTGAACGGCCCGCTCACCGTCGTGGCCCGCCTCCAGGGCGCCGGGGACCGGCTCGCCGTCGAGCACCTCGCCGGAGCGCTGCGGACGACCGACGGCGTCGCGGCCGCCGGCCCGGCCGTGTTCAACCGGAGCGGGGACACGGCCGTCGTGACCGTCATACCGGACTCCGCCCCGCAGTCCCGGGCCACGAGCGAGCTCGTCACGACCCTGCGCGAGAACGTGATCCCGGGCGCCGGGCACGGCGGCCCGATGACCGTCCACGTCGGCGGGGTGACGGCCGGCTACGACGACTTCGCCGACGTCATCGTCGGGAAACTGCCGCTGTTCGTCGGGGTGGTGATCACCCTCGGCTGCGTCCTGCTGCTGCTGGCCTTCCGGTCCCTCGGCATACCGCTCAAGGCGGCCGCCATGAACGTCGCGGCGGTCGCCTCCTCCTTCGGTGTCGTCGTCGCGATCTTCCAGTGGGGCTGGGGCAGTGAGCTGCTGGGCCTGGGCAGCGCCGGCCCGATCGAGCCCTTCCTGCCGGTGATCATGGTGTCGGTCCTGTTCGGGCTCTCCATGGACTACCAGGTGTTCCTGGTCAGCCGGATGTACGAGGAGTGGCTGGAGACGGGCGACAACCGGCGGGCCGTCCGCGTCGGCCTCGCCGAGACCAGCAGGGTGATCAACTCGGCCGCGGTCATCATGATCTCCGTCTTCCTGGCCTTCGTCCTCAGCGGCGACCGGATCATCGCGATGTTCGGCATCGCGCTCGCCTCGGCCGTCGCACTCGACGCGTTCGTCCTGCGCACCCTGCTCGTCCCGGCGCTGATGCACCTCCTCGGCCGCGCCAACTGGTGGCTCCCCGCCTGGCTGGACCGCCGACTGCCCAAGATCAGCATTGAGCCCCCGGAGTGCCGTCCGCATGCGACACTTCCCGCGCAGCGGCCCGGTGCGGACCCCGCCACGAGCGAGGACGGCGCCGAGCCCGCCACCGCATCCCGCTGATCCGGCCACCCGCCGTACGAGACCCAAGGAAGAAACCGCATGTTCTCCATAGAGCTCGCCGACGACGCCCGGTTGTTCCCGCTGGAGGTGTGGCACGCCGAGGAGTTCCTGGCCCACATGGACCGCGGCCGGGAGTTCATCGGTGAGCACATCGTCCTGGCCGACGTCGTCACCGACCTCGACTCGGCGCGCGGCTTCCTCTCCGCGTACGCGCAGAAGACGGCCGCCGACGGCGGGCGGATCTACGGCATCCGCGTGGGGGGCACCCTCGTCGGCGGGGTCCTCTTCCGGACCTTCGACGCCGCATCGGGCAACTGCGAGGTCGGCTGCTGGCTGGAGCCCACGGCCGCCGGCCGGGGCCTGGTGACCCGGGCCTGCCGCGTCCTGATCGACTGGGCCTTCCACGAGCGCGGCATGCACCGGGCCGAGTGGCACGCCTCCTCCGCCAACAAGAGGAGCCTCGCCGTCGCGGAGCGCCTCGGCATGACCCGCGAGGGCGTCCTGCGCGAGAGCTACCCCCACCACGGGGTCCGCCAGGACACCGAGATCTGGGCGGTCCTCGCCCGCGACTGGCCGCCGGCCCCCACCGCCTGACACCACCGGCCGCGGCCCCCCTGCGGGGCCTGCGGCCGGCCCGCGCCGACCACCCCGGCGCCTTCTCAGGAACCTCTCAGACAAGCCGCCTACGGTGCCCCGCATGGACACCACGAAGACCGCCGACCCGACCGCTCCCGAGGCGGAAACCGCCGAGCCCCAGGCCGCCGAGGCCACCGAGGCCCAGGCCGACCGCAAGGACACCGCCGCCGGGACCGCCCAGGCCCCCGAGGCCCCCGAGTCCGACCTCTCCGAAGAGGACCCGGACGAGGACGCCCTCCTCGACGAGCTCGACGACACCGGGAGGCAGTCCGACGGCGTCGGCTCCGCGGCCTCCGCCGTCGTCGCTGCCGGTCTCGGGCTCGTCGCCCTCAGCGGCAGCTGGGTCTCGCGCGTCTTCGCGGAGCGCCAGACCCTCGTGGGCCAGATCGAATCGGTCAACGCCGCCACCACCGAGGCCAAGATCGAGGCCCTGTACGGCGACGCCTGGCACCTCACCGCCCTCGTCAACGGCGTCCTGTCGACCCTCGCCCTGCTCCTCGCCGTCTTCGTGCTGGCCCGCCCCGCCTTCGGCGCCCCCGGCCGCACGCTCCCGACCTGGGTCCGCGCCGTCTCCTGGGCCGCCGTCGCACTCGGCGCCCTGGGCGTACTGCTCTTCGGCCTCATGTACTTCGACATCCTGGCTCCCCTCCCGAAGGCCGCCTAGGACCTCCGCCCGACCGCCTAGGACCCCCTCCTAGGCACTCCCGGCCCCGCCCGGGCCGCACCCGGCCCCGGCCTAAGGACCCCCACCCCGCACGGATGCGGCATGCGCCCGATGTGCCGGCACCCCCTGGGCCGCGAATCTTGGATCACACCGAACGAGGTGCCCGAGAAACGCGAACCCAGGAGTCGAGATGTTCCAGTACGAGATCGCCGCCGCCCGCAGTGCCGAACTCATCCGCGAGGCCAAGGAGTACCGCCTCGTCCTGGAGGCCAGGAAGGCGCGCCGCGCCTCCTCGCGCAGCCAGGAACCCGAAGGGCCGGTGAGCGGGCAGCGGAGCCGGTTCACCCGCGCCGCGTGACCCGCGGCACGCAGCGTCCGGACTGACGCGTGATGAGAAGCGCACCGATATCGAGTGCCGCCGGCCAGGACTCCTGTGCGATGCTCGGCGACGTGGAGACCAGATCTGTCAGCCCGGTGTTCGTCGGCCGAGCCGACGAACTGGCCGTACTCACCGACGCACTGGCCCGCGCAGCGGGCGGGGAGCCGCAGGCCATGCTCATCGGAGGCGAGGCCGGGGTCGGAAAGACCCGCCTCACCGAGGAGTTCATCGCCGAAGCGGCCCGCCGCGGTGCGGTCGTGGCCGTCGGAGGCTGTGTGGAGATCGGGGCGGAGGGCCTTCCCTTCGCCCCGTTCTCGACGGCACTGCGCACCCTGCACCGCCGGCTCCCCGGGGAGCTGACCACCGCGGCCGGCGGCCAGGAGGACGAACTCGCCCGGATCCTGCCCGAACTCGGCGACACCCCCCGCGGCCCGCACGACGAGGAGAGCACCGCCCGGCTCTTCGAACTGACGGCCCGGATGCTGGAACGCCTCGCCGCCGACCGCACCGTCGTCCTCGTCCTGGAGGACCTGCACTGGGCGGACACCTCCACCCGGCACCTGCTCTCCTACCTCTTCCGCACCCTCGTCGGCGGCCGGCTCGTCGTCGTCGCCACCTACCGGGCCGACGACGTGCACCGCCGTCACCCGCTGCGCCCGCTGCTCGCCGAACTGGACCGGCTCCGCACCGTCCAGCGCATCGAACTGCCCCGCTTCAACCGGGCCGAAGTGCGCCGCCAGCTCGCCGGCATCCTCGCCTCGCAGCCCGACGAGGCCTACGTGGACTCCGTGTTCGACCGCTCCGACGGCAACGCCTTCTTCGTCGAGGAACTCGCCGCCTGCAAGGAGAGCAGCTGCCGCGCCGGACTCCCCGAGTCCCTGCGCGACCTGCTGCTCGTCCGCGTCGAGGTGCTGCCGGAGGCCGCCCAGCGCGTCGTGCGCATCGTCGCCGAGGGCGGATCCACCGTGGAGTACCCGCTGCTGCGCGCCGTCGCCGGGCTGACCGAGGACGAGCTGATCGAGGCCCTGCGCGCCGCCGTCGGAGCCAACATCCTCCTCGCCACCCCCGACGGGGACGGCTTCCGCTTCCGCCACTCGCTGGTCCGCGAGGCCGTCAGCGACGACCTGCTGCCCGGCGAACGCGCCCGCGTCAACCGCCGCTACGCAGAGGCCCTGGAGGGCGACGACTCGCTGATCCGCACCGCGGAGCGCGTCATCCGGCTGGCCGCCTACTGGTACCACGCCAACGACCCGGCCAAGGCGCTGCCCGCCGTCCTCGCCGCCTCCGTCGCCGCCCGCCGCCGGCACGCCTACTCCGAGCAGCTGCGCCTGCTGGAACGGGCGCTGGACCTGTGGGAGAGCGCGCCTCAGGAGGTCCGCGAGGCGCTGCGCCCCGCGGACTACACCGACGTGTACCCGCCGTGCGGCTGCGATCCGGCGACCACCCCGCTCAAGCGGCTCGACCTGCTGGCCGAGGCGACCGTCGCCGCCCGCTTCGGCGGCGAACGCGAACGCGCCCTGAAGATCACCAAGACGGCACTGCGGCTGCTGGAGGAGGACGGTGACGGCGACCCGCTGCGGGCCGCCTGGTTCTGGACCGAGCGCTCCGGGCTCGTGGCCAGCCTGGCCCGCGGCGACGGCTGGGCAGAGCTCGGCAAGGCCCAGGAACTCGTCAAGGGGCTGCCCCCGTCCCAGGTGCACGCCCAGGTCCTGGTCCGGGCCGCGGGCTGGGGCATGCTCCACAACCCGGGCCCCGGCAACCTCGACGCCGCGGAACGCGCCGTGTCCTACGCCCGCATGCTCGGGGCCGAGGACATCGAGCTGAACGCCCGGATCACGGTGGGCTGCCTGCTCACCGACTCCGGCGACCCGGAGCGCGGGCTCGCCGAGCTGTTCGCCGTCCGGGAGCGGGCCACCGCACTGGGACTCGTCATGCAGGCGGGACGCGCACATATCAACCTCACCTCTCAGCTGGAAGGCATGGGCCGGTCCCGCGAAGCCGTGGAACTGGCCGAACAAGGGGTCGAACTCCTCAAGAAGTCACGGCTGCTGGACAGCGAGGCCTGGATCAGCGGGAACATGGCGGAGAGCCTGTACAGCCTCGGCCGCTGGGAGGAGGCCGCCGAAGCCGCCCGGCGCGCCCTGCAGGTCGGCCAGAGCGCGGCCCCGCGAGGCTCCGCCTCCGCACGACTGTCCTACCTGGCCCTGGCACGCGGCGAACTGACCGAGGCGACCGGCCGGCTCGCCGCCGCCCACACCCACTTCGGCACCCACGACAGCCAGCCCCAGCACCGCCTGCCGCTCTTCCGCCTCGCGGTCGGCGTGGCCGCGGGGGAGGGCCGGATAGCCGACGTCCGCACGGAGACCGCCGAGGCGATCGCCTACGGCTTCCCGCTCGGCCACCACCGCTACGCCTGGCCCCTGCTGCTCGCCTCCGCGTCCGCCGAGGCCGACGCCCGGGGACTGCCGGCCGCCGAGGCCGGCCGCGCAGCCGCCCTGGACGTGATCCGCGGCGCCGCCCGCGCCCGGGCCACCCCGGTGCCCGTGTGGACCGCCCACGCCGAGTTCCTGCGCGCCGAGCTGCTGCGCGCCGAGGACCGGGATTCCGCCGCCGACTGGGCCGCCGTCGAGCATGCCGTCCGCCCCCTGGAGCGCCCGTACCTGCTGGCCCGCGCCCGCCACCGGCTTGCCGAGACCCTGCTGGCCTCAGGCGGCGACCGCGAGCCCGCCGCCCTGCTGCTGCGGGAGGCCTACGCCACCGCGGAGCGGCTCGGCGCCCGCAGGCTCCGCGAGGACCTTGCCCTGCTCGCCCGGCGCGCCAGGCTCCCGCTCACCGAGGCCGAGACACCCCCGGCCCCGGCCACCCCGGAAACCGACCCCGCCGAGGCCCTGGGCCTGACCAGCCGTGAACGGGACGTACTGCGCCTGGTCGCGGCGGGCAAAAGCAACCGCCAGATCGCCGAGGAGCTGTTCATCTCCCCGAAGACGGCCAGCGTGCACGTCTCGAACATCCTGGCCAAACTCGGCGTCGCCGGCCGCGGAGAGGCGGCGGCCCTCGCCCACCGGCTGCGGCTGTTCGCGCCGCTCACTCCTGCGGGGGCTGCTCCGCCGGGCGTATGAGCACCTTGCCGGACTCCAGGTCTATCGGTCCGCGTCCCGGATCGCCGTCGTTCACGTCGGTCCGGGACAGCTCCAGCCTCTTCCTCTCCTCGTCCGTGTGCTTGCGTCCCGGGTTGAAGAGCTCCTCGATCATGTTGAACACCGCGCCCACCGTGCCTTCCGCCCCCTGCAGGGCCGTGTCGGTTACCGCACCGTCAGTGTCAGGATCCTGTCGTCGCCCGCCTCCGGCGACCCGCGCCCGTCCGTCTCGCTCGTGACCAGCAGCAATCTGTCGCCGCCGAGCGCCACCACCGTGCGCAGCCGGCCGTACTCACCCGTCAGGAAGGCCTCCGGCTCGGCCACCGGATCCGGCCCGGCCAGCGGGATCCGCCACAGCCGCTCGCCCTTCAGCCCGGCCATCCACACCGAGCCCTGTGCCCAGGCGATCCCGCTCGGCGAGGCCTCGTCGGTCTTCCACACGGCCACCGGATCGCGCAGGCCCGGCTTGCCCGCCTTCCCCTCGGCCTCCGGCCAGCCGTAGTTCCCACCCGGCTCGATCAGGTTCAGCTCGTCCCACGTGTTCTGGCCGAACTCCGACGCCCACAGCCGTTTGTCCTTGTCCCAGGCCAGGCCCTGAACATTGCGGTGCCCGTAGGAGTAGACGACCGAATCGGCCTCCGGATTGCCGTGCACCGGCTGCCCGTCCGGGGTCATCCGCAGGATCTTGCCGCCCAGCGACCTCCTGTCCTGCGCGAGCCCGGTGTCACCCGTCTCGCCCGTCCCCGCGTAGAGCATCCGGTCCGGACCGAACGCGATCCGCCCGCCGTTGTGGATCAGGCCTTTGGGAATGCCCCGGAACACCGTGTCCGGCGCGCCCAGTTGCTGGCCTGGATCCCGGTGCTCGTCGTACCTCATCCGGGCGATGCGGTTGTCGGACTCCGTCGTGAAGTACGCGTACACCATCTTGTCCGAGGCGAACGAGGGTGACAGCGCGAGCCCCAGCAGCCCGCCCTCACCGCCCGGGGCCACCCCGGGCACCTCGCCGATCGGCGTCACGGCGCCGGTGGCCGGCGAGACCCTGCTGATCGTCCCCTTGTCCCGCGAGGCGACCAGCAGGTCGCCGCCCGGCAGCGGCGCCACCCCCCACGGGGATTCCAGGCCCTTGGCGATCTCGCCCGTCACCGTCACTGACCCCTTGGCCGGCGGCGGGGCGGCCGCCGGGGAGCCGGACGGGGAGCCCGAGGGGCCGCCCGCCGATGCGGTGGGTGCCGCGCGCGGTGGTGACGCGCCCGGCCCGGCCCCCGCCGCGCCCGCCGGTGCGCAGCCCGCCGCGAGCAGGGCCCCGCATCCGGCCAGGGCGAACGCCGCCAGCACTCCACGGGTCCCGCTGCCCGGGCCCTCGTACGACCTGTGAGCCTGTCCGTAGCGCATCGTCCTGCTCCCCTCCGCTGCCTGCGATCGTGCCTTTCACCCGTTCCAACCGCTGCGGCGGTTCCCGAAGTTCCACCGGTCGTACACCCGATCGAGTGGTTCGCCGGCCGGGCCCGGCGCGTCGCGCGGTCCGGTTCACGGTTCGCTCCCGGGCTCAGTCCCAGGCTCGCACCGCCGCCGGCAACGCCGCGATCTCGGCCAGGTCAGCGGCCGTCAGCGCGAGCTCCGCCGCGCCCGCGTTCTCCGCCGCCCAGTGCGCCCGGTCGGCCCCCGGCACCGGCACCACCTGCGGCCCCTGCGCCAGCACCCACGCCAGCGCCACCTGCGCCGCCGTCACCTGCGGCCCGTGCCGCCGCGCCACCCGCCGCAGCCCCGCCACCAGCACCTGGTTCGCCGCCATCGACTCCGCCGTGAACCGCGGATGCCGGGCCCGCACGTCCTCCCACTCGAAGCCCTCACCAGGCCGGAGCGTCCCCGTCAGGAAGCCACTGCCCAGCGGCATCGCCGCCAGGAACCCCACCCCGCGCGCCGCACACCAGGGCAGCAGCTGCCGCGCCGCCTCCGGCGACCACACCGACAGCTCCGCCTGCACCGCGCTCACCGGGAACACCTGCTGGACCCGCTCCAGGTGCCCCAGCGTCACCCGGTACGCCCGGTCACCGCCCCGCCCCGCCCCGGGTCCGGCACCCGCGCCCAGCGCGCAGAACCCCAGCGCCCGCACCTTCCCGGCGGCCACCAGCTCCGCCATCGCCCCCCAGGTCTCCTCCACGGGGACGTCCGGATCCACCCGGTGCAGCTGGTAGAGGTCTATGACGTCCGTCCGCAGCCGCCGCAGCGAGGCGTCGCAGGCCCGGCGCATGTATCCGGGCCTGCCGTCCGCCACCACATGCTGCTCGCCCGCCCGCAGGCCCACCTTGGCGGACACGAACGCCTCCGCCCGGCGCTCGCGCAGCACCCGCCCCAGCAGCAGCTCGTTCGTGAACGGCCCGTACAGGTCGGCGGTGTCCAGCAGGTTCACCCCGAGGTCCAGCGCCGTGTGCACCGTGGCCAGCGACTCCCCGCCGTGGCGCCGCGAGGGCGCGTACGCCCAGCTCATCGGCATGCACCCGAGGCCCACGGCGCCCACCGTCAGCGCCCCCGCCCCGATCGACCTGCGCTCCACCCGTGCGTCCCCTCCCGCTCCGGCAAACAAACTAACGGCTTGACCAGGATCCTTTGGCCTTGGCATAGCCTCGTGATCATGACTGCAAAGACAGCGGACGTCTGGCTTCCGTTCCCGGCCGACGAGATCGAGGGTCTCCCCGACACCTACCGCTACCGCCAGTGGGACGGCGAGGACTCCTTCCCGGCCGATCCGGCCGGCTGCGTCTTCTACGTCACGCCCTACATGAAGTCCTCCGAGGTCACCCTGCGCCCGCTGGCGGACATGCCCGGCCTCGAAGTCGTGCAGACGCTGACCGCGGGCATCGACCACGTCCTGGGCGGCCTCGGCCTCCTGCGCCCCGGCGTCCGGCTGTGCAATGCGCGCGGGGTCCACGAGGCGAGCACCGCCGAACTGGCGCTCACCCTCACCCTCGCCTCGCTGCGCGGCATCCCCGGCATGGTGCGCGGCCAGGACCGCGAGGAGTGGCACGGCGGGTTCTACGACGCCCTCGCCGACAAGTCCGTACTGATCGTCGGCTACGGATCGATCGGCGCGGCCATCGAGGACCGGCTCGCGCCCTTCGAGTGCGCGCGGGTCACACGGGTCGCACGCTCGGCGCGCACCACCATGCGCGGGCCCGTGCATGCGCACGCCGAACTGCCCCGGCTCCTCCCCGGGGCGGACGTGGTGATCCTCTCCACGCCGCTGACCGATGCGACGCGGGGCCTGGCCGACGCCGCGTTCCTCGCACGGATGAAGGACGGCGCTCTGCTGGTGAACGTGGCGCGCGGCCCCGTCGCCGACACCGCCGCGCTGCTGGCGGAGCTGGAGTCGGGCCGGCTGCGCGCGGCGCTCGACGTCACCGACCCGGAACCGCTGCCCGCCGGCCACCCCCTCTGGCATGCTCCGAACGTCCTGATCACGCCTCACGTGGGCGGCAGCAGCACGGCGTTCGAGCCGCGCGCCAAGCGCCTGGTGGCCCGTCAGCTCCAGCGCTTCGCCGCCGGGGAGCCCGTGGAGAACACGGTCCTGGTCACCGACTGACACGCGCTGCGCACGCTCCGCATCCGTCCGGACGCGCACAGTGGCCACAACTACCCAGCCGGTAACGGAGAGTAGGCCATCTATGTCCCTGAGTGACGAAAGTGGTGTATCGTCCGGACCAAGGGGCTGCAGCGCATTCGTCTGGCGCTGGTGAGTGATCGGACACTTTGGGGGGCGACGGGCGATGCACGGCCAATGGACGAAGGATCCGGTGCGGCACAGCCGCCGGAGGCGACGCTGCGGGGACTGGGCCGCGCCGGAACCAGCCGGCGAGGGGGACCGGTGAATGCCCCGGGGGCGGCGCTGCTGACCAGGCCGCCCGTCCCGCGCGGCGGCAGGAACCTGGCGATGCAACTGCTCCTCGCCGTGATCAGCGGCGGGTACGCCGTCGGCGCCGCCCTCGGCTGGGGCTCCGAGGAGTTTGCCGAGATCATGGGCGACTTCGGGCTCAGCGGGGCCGCGTTACTCGCCGCAGTCTCCTGCTACACCTACGCACGGGCGATCGACAGCCGAGAACGCCCCGCCTGGCTGCTCTTCGCCTTCTCCTCCCTCATGGGAGCCTGCGGCAACGCCATCTGGGGGTGGTACGAGGTGATCCTCGGCGAGGCCGTGCCGAAGCCCTCGCTCGCCGACTTCGCGTTCCTCTGCTTCGCGCCGCCCGCCATCGTGGGCCTGCTCGTCCTCGCCAAACGCCCGGTCACCCGAGCCGGCTGGGTCTGCCTCGGACTCGACTCCTGGCTCATCGGCGGCTCCCTGCTCACCCTGTCCTGGAGCCTGGCCCTCGCCCACGCGGCGCGGACCGCCCAGTCCGGGGCCCCCGGCAGCGTCCCGCGCGCCGCGCTCTCCCTCGCCTACCCGCTGCTGGACATCGCGCTCGTCTCCATGGTGCTGGTCCTGCACTTCCGGCGCTCGGAGGCCAACCGCTCGGCCGTCAACACCGCCATCGCGGCCCTGGCCCTGACCGTGCTCAGCGACGCCCTGTTCACCTCGCCGCTGCTGAGCGCCGAGTACCAGTCCGGGCAGCTGCTCGACGCCGGCTGGTTCGCCGGCTCGCTGCTGCTCGCGTACGCGCCCTGGGGGGCCCGGCGCATCCACCCGGGCCCCCCAGCCCCGGGGATCCCGCGCGCGGACCGCCCGGTCAGCCGCCCCATCAGCGGCTCACTGCCCGCCCTCACGCCGTACCTCGCGGCCGCCGTCTGCACCCTGGGCATCCTGTACAACGTGGTGGACGGCAGGAAGGTCGACCGCGTGGTCGTCTTCACCGGATGCACGGTCGTCCTCGCCCTCGTCATCCGGCAGGGCATCATGCTCATCGACAACATCGCACTGACGCAGGAACTCGCCCAGAAGGAGAACCACTTCCGCTCCCTGGTCCAGGGCTCCAGCGACGTCATCATGATCGCCGCCCCCACCGGGACGCTGCGGTACGTCAGCCCCGCGGCCGCCGGGGTCTACGGGCGCGAGGCGGAGGAACTCGTCGGCACCGAACTCGCCGCCCTGATCCACCCGCACGACCTGGGCCGGGTGGTCCACGAGGTCCGCCGCTTCCTCGCCGCACCGCCCGCCGAGGAGCCGACCACCCGCATCGAGTGCCGCTTCAAGTCCGGCAGCGGCGAATGGCTCAATGTGGAGTCCACCGTCAACCGCCACCAGGGCGGCCTCATCCTCAACAGCCGCGACGTCACCGAGCGGGTCCGGCTCCAGGCGCAGCTCCAGCACAGCGCCGAGCACGACCCGCTGACGGACCTGCCCAACCGGGCGCTGTTCACCCGGCGGGTCCGCCGGGCCCTGACCGGCCGGCGCGCCGGGGACCACAGCACCGCAGTGCTCTTCATCGACCTCGACGGGTTCAAGGCGGTCAACGACACCATCGGGCACCAGGCCGGCGACGAGTTGCTGATCGAGGCCGCGCGCCGGCTCCAGGACTCCGTGCGCGCCGGGGACACCGCGGCCCGCCTCGGCGGGGACGAGTTCGCGGCGCTGATCCTGGGCGACGGCAACCGCGACCACAGCGCCCGCGAGTACCAGGTGCGCGAGATCGCGGACCGGCTGCGCACCACCCTGTCCCAGCCGTACCGGATCGCCGGCAGCGAGGTCCGGGTCGCCGCCAGCATCGGCGTGGCCTTCGCCGACCCCGGCATCACCCCTTCGGACCTGATGCGCAACGCGGATCTTGCCATGTACCGCGCCAAGGCGGGCGGCAAGGACCGGGTCGAGCTGTACGCGCCCCAGATGCAGGCCGAGGTCGTACGGAAGGCGGAGCTGGCCGGGCGACTGCGCACCGCGCTCCACGACGGGGAGTTCGCCCTGCTGCACCAGCCCGTGGTCTCGCTGGCCACCGGCGAGGTCACGGCCGTGGCGGCACAGGCGCGCTGGCGTTCGGCGCAGGGGATCCTGTTCACCCCGGCGGAATTCCTCCGGGTGGCCGAGTACAGCGACGGCGCGGGGGGCGGGCCCGAAGGCCGCTCCGGCATCCCGGGCGCCGCGCCTGCCCGGGCCGCCGAGCTGGGGCACTGGCTGCTGGAGGAGGCCGTGGCGCAGGCCGCGGAGCGGCACCGGATCGGGCACGACGTACCGGTGGCGGTCCGGATGAGCACCCAGCGGCTGCTGGACCGCGCCGTGCCGCTCGCCTCCGTGGAGGCCCTGCTCACCCGCCACGGGCTGGGGTCCGGGGCCCTGGTGATCGAACTGACCGTCTCCGACCCCAGAGTCCCCTTCGACGAGCTGGAGCGGCGCCTGGCGGCCCTGCGCCGGCTCGGGGTCCTGATCTCCCTGGACGGCTTCGGCAGCGGCTACGCGGCCATCAGCGCCCTGCGCAGGCTCCCGGTGGACATCCTGAAGCTGGACCGGGGCCTGGTCGAGGGGGTGGTCGAATCCGCCCGGCTCCACAAGATCACAGCCGGTTTGTTGCGCATTGCAAATGATCTGGGCATGCAGTCCGTCGCCGACGCGGTGGACCTCCCCGAGCAGGTCGCGGCGCTGCGCGCGATGGGGTGCACACACGGCCAGGGAGTGGCCTTTTCCGGCCCACTCGACGAGTACAGGCTGCGCCGCGCGCTCGTCCGCGGTACGTTCCCAGTACCGGGCGGGGCGGTCCAGCCTGCCCTGGCCGGTGGTTCGTCCGGGGGCTCAATGGCCATCCATAGGGGCTCACATAATGAGACGCCCGTCCCACCCGCTTGACATCCCCCTCCCGCCGGAGGGAGGGTCAGTGCCATGCGCACCCGAATTCTCGTACTTGGAAAGCGCGTCGGCTGAAGCTGGGGCCTGCATGTCCCCGCTCCGTACACCCGACGCGCTCCCCTCGCTTGCCTCCTGGCACGAGGGGTTTTTTGTTGCACTGGCACACCTTCGAATCCTCGTAAAACCCTCAGCTTCGAGAAGAGAATGCCGATGACCGAGCAGGCCACCGGGGCCCACCATCCGCAGCCGCGGCCCCGTTCCGGCGGACACCAGACCGCCGCAGTTGAGCACGTCACGGGTGCGCAGTCCCTCATCCGCTCTCTCGAAGAGGTGGGGTGCGACACCGTCTTCGGGATTCCGGGCGGGGCCATCCTCCCGGCGTACGACCCGATGATGGACAGCACCAAGGTCCGCCACATCCTGGTCCGGCACGAGCAGGGCGCCGGCCACGCTGCGACCGGCTACGCGCAGGCCACCGGCAAGGTGGGCGTCTGCATGGCCACCTCCGGACCCGGCGCCACCAACCTGGTCACCCCGATCGCCGACGCGCACATGGACTCGGTGCCGCTCGTCGCGATCACGGGCCAGGTCTCGTCGAAGGCGATCGGCACGGACGCCTTCCAGGAGGCGGACATCGTCGGCATCACCATGCCGATCACCAAGCACAACTTCCTGGTCACCCAGGCCGAGGACATCCCGAAGACGATCGCGGAGGCCTTCCACATCGCCTCCACGGGCCGTCCGGGGCCGGTCCTCGTCGACATCGCCAAGGACGCCCTCCAGTCGAAGACCACGTTCTCGTGGCCGCCGTCGCAGGACCTCCCCGGCTACCGGCCGGTGACCAAGCCGCACGCCAAGCAGATCCGCGAGGCCGCCAAGCTCATCTGCCAGGCCAAGCGCCCGGTCCTGTACGTCGGCGGCGGCGTCATGAAGTCCGGGGCGACCGCCGAGCTGAAGGTCCTGGCCGAGCTGACCGGCGTCCCGGTCACCACCACCCTGATGGCGCTGGGCTCCTTCCCCGACAGCCACCCGCTGCACGTCGGCATGCCGGGCATGCACGGTGCGGTCACCGCCGTCACCGCGCTGCAGAAGTCTGACCTGCTGATCGCGCTCGGCACCCGTTTCGACGACCGGGTCACCGGCAAGCTGGACAGCTTCGCCCCGTTCGCCAAGGTCATCCACGCCGACATCGACCCGGCGGAGATCGGCAAGAACCGCGAGGTCGACGTCCCGATCGTCGGTGACGCCCGCGAGGTCATCGCCGACCTGATCCAGGCGGTCCAGGCCGAGCACACCGAGGGCAACGCCGGGGACTACTCCGCCTGGTGGAAGGACCTCAGCCGCTGGCGCGAGACGTACCCGCTGGGCTACGAGACCCCCGCGGACGGCATGCTCTCGCCGCAGCAGGTCATCCAGCGCATCGGCGAACTCGCGCCCGAGCACACCATCTACGCGGCCGGTGTCGGCCAGCACCAGATGTGGGCCTCGCACTTCGTCAACTACGAGGAGCCCCGCACCTGGCTGAACTCCGGCGGCGCCGGGACCATGGGCTACGCGGTCCCCGCCGCGATGGGCGCCAAGGTCGGCATGCCGGAGCGCACGGTCTGGGCCATCGACGGTGACGGCTGCTTCCAGATGACCAATCAGGAACTGGTCACCTGTGCGCTGAACAACATCCCGATCAAGGTCGCGATCATCAACAACGGTGCGCTGGGCATGGTCCGCCAGTGGCAGACCCTGTTCTACAACCAGCGGTACTCCAACACCGTCCTGCACGCGGACGAGACGGGCCACGACACGGTCGGCTCCCAGCTCGGCGAGTCCACCGCGCCCCGCAAGGGCACCCGCGTCCCGGACTTCGTCAAGCTGACCGAGGCCATGGGCTGCGTGGCGCTGCGCTGTGAGGACCCGGCCGACCTGGACAAGGTCATCGCCGAGGCCAACGCGATCAACGACCGCACCGTCGTCATCGACTTCATCGTCCACGAGGACGCCATGGTGTGGCCGATGGTCGCCGCCGGCACCTCCAACGACGAGGTCATGGCAGCCCGGGGCGTCCGCCCCGACTTCGGCGACAACGAAGACGACTGAGCCGAGAGAGCCTGAGAGAGAGAACGACTCACATGTCCAAGCACACGCTCTCCGTCCTGGTCGAGAACACGCCCGGCATCCTCGCCCGGATCGCCGCGCTGTTCTCCCGCCGCGGGTTCAACATCGACTCCCTCGCGGTCGGCGTCACCGAGCACCCCGACATCTCGCGCATCACCATCGTCGTGAACGTCGAGGACCTCCCGCTGGAGCAGGTGACCAAGCAGCTGAACAAGCTGGTCAACGTGCTCAAGATCGTCGAGCTGGAGCCGCACAACGCCATCGAACGCGAACTCGTTCTGGTGAAGGTCCGCGCCGACAACGAAACCCGCTCCCAGATCATCGAGATCGTCCAGCTGTTCCGCGCCAAGACGGTCGACGTCTCCCCGGAGGCCGTCACCATCGAGGCCACCGGGGGCGCCGACAAGCTCGGCGCGATGCTCAAGATGCTGGAGCCCTTCGGCATCAAGGAGCTCGTGCAGTCCGGCACGATCGCCATAGGGCGCGGCGGACGGTCCATCACGGACCGCAGTCTGCGCGCGCTCGACCGCAGCGCCTGAGCGCCGCGACACCCCCGCACCGCGTTGCCTCTCGCATGGCGAGACCAAGAAACTTCCTCTACGTTCCCCGCCGTACGGTGGGAGCAACACCAGCGCACCAAGGAGATATCCCAGTGGCCGAGCTGTTCTACGAGAACGACGCCGACCTGTCCATCATCCAGGGCCGCAAGGTCGCGGTCATCGGCTACGGCAGCCAGGGCCACGCCCACGCGCTGTCGCTGCGTGACTCCGGCGTCGACGTCGTCGTCGGCCTGAAGGAGGGCTCGAAGTCCAAGGCCAAGGCCGAGGAGCAGGGCCTGAAGGTCGTCTCGGTGTCGGAGGCCGCCGCATGGGCCAACGTCATCATGATCCTGACGCCGGACCCGCTGCAGGCCGAGATCTACGAAGAGTCGATCAAGGAGCACCTGGAGGAGGGCGACGCGCTCTTCTTCGGCCACGGCTTCAACGTCCGCTACGGCTTCATCAAGCCCCCGGCCAACGTGGACGTCGCCCTGGTCGCCCCCAAGGGCCCGGGTCACCTGGTGCGCCGCCAGTACGAGGAAGGCCGCGGCGTGCCCTGCATCGCCGCCGTCGAGCAGGACTTCTCGGGCAACGCGTTCGCGCTCGCCCTCTCGTACGCGGCCGGCATCGGCGGCACCCGCGCCGGCGTCATCAAGACCACCTTCACCGAGGAGACCGAGACCGACCTGTTCGGTGAGCAGGCCGTCCTGTGCGGTGGCGCCTCCGCCCTGGTCAAGGCCGGTTTCGAGACCCTGACCGAGGCCGGCTACCAGCCGGAGATCGCGTACTTCGAGTGCCTGCACGAGCTGAAGCTCATCGTCGACCTCATGTACGAGGGCGGCCTGGAGAAGATGCGCTGGTCGGTCTCCGAGACCGCTGAGTGGGGCGACTACATCACCGGCCCCCGCATCATCACCGACGCCACCAAGGCCGAGATGAAGAAGGTCCTCGCCGAGATCCAGAGCGGCGAGTTCGCCAACACCTGGATGGCCGAGTACAAGGCCGGTCTGCCGAAGTACAACGAGTACAAGAAGGCCGACGAGGCGCACCTGCTGGAGACCACCGGCAAGAAGCTGCGCAAGCTGATGAGCTGGGTCGACAACGACGAGAGCTGATCCCGTGGGCGCGGGGGCCGGGACGGCGCGCCGTCCCGGCCCCCGCCCCACCCGCCGCACGCCGCGACACGGCCCTTCCGCAGCCTTGCTTGGCCGCCCCGGCCAACCCCGGACGGGTGATCCTTCCGGACAGGCGGAATTCCGGCCGCGATCCGCCACTACACTGCTCAACACAACGCGTCAGGCCCACAGTGTCGTGCGTCTTCCACGCGGCTACCCCCTCCACCGCCTGCGGCCGTCGGGACGGCCGTCCGCACTGGACCTGTGAGGACCCACGTGAGCTCGAAACCTGTCGTACTCATCGCCGAAGAGCTGTCGCCCGCCACGGTGGACGCGCTCGGCCCGGACTTCGAGATCCGGCACGTCAACGGAGCCGACCGCGCGGAGCTGCTCCCCGCGATCGTGGACGTGGACGCCATCCTGGTGCGCTCCGCGACCAAGGTCGACGCCGAGGCCATCGCCGCCGCCCGGAAGCTGAAGGTCGTCGCCCGCGCCGGTGTCGGCCTCGACAACGTCGACGTCTCCTCGGCCACGAAGGCCGGCGTCATGGTCGTGAACGCCCCGACCTCCAACATCGTGACCGCCGCCGAGCTCGCCTGCGGCCTGCTCGTCGCCACGGCCCGCAACATCCCGCAGGCCAACACCGCCCTGAAGAACGGCGAGTGGAAGCGGAACAAGTACACGGGCGTCGAGCTCAGCGAGAAGACCCTCGGTGTCGTCGGCCTCGGCCGCATCGGCGTCCTGGTCGCGCAGCGCATGTCGGCCTTCGGAATGAAGATCGTCGCGTACGACCCCTACGTGCAGCCCGCGCGCGCCGCCCAGATGGGCGTCAAGATGCTGACGCTGGACGAGCTCCTCGAGGTCGCCGACTTCATCACCGTGCACCTGCCCAAGACCCCCGAGACCCTCGGTCTCATCGGGGACGAGGCCCTGCACAGGGTCAAGCCGTCCGTCCGCATCGTCAACGCCGCGCGCGGCGGGATCGTGGACGAGGCCGCGCTGTACTCGGCCATCAAGGAGGGCCGCGTCGCCGGCGCCGGCCTCGACGTGTACGCGAAGGAGCCCTGCACGGACTCCCCGCTCTTCGAGCTCGACCAGGTCGTCTGCACCCCGCACCTCGGCGCCTCCACGGACGAGGCCCAGGAGAAGGCAGGCATCGCCGTCGCCAAGTCGGTGCGCCTCGCGCTCGCCGGCGAGCTCGTACCGGACGCGGTCAACGTCCAGGGCGGTGTCATCGCCGAGGACGTGCGCCCCGGTCTGCCGCTCGCCGAGAAGCTCGGCCGCATCTTCACCGCCCTCGCGGGCGAGGTCGCGGTCCGCCTCGACGTCGAGGTCTGCGGCGAGATCACCCAGCACGACGTCAAGGTGCTGGAACTCTCCGCCCTCAAGGGTGTCTTCGAGGACGTCGTCGACGAGACGGTCTCCTACGTCAACGCCCCGCTGTTCGCGCAGGAGCGGGGTGTCGAGGTCCGCCTGACCACCAGCTCGGAGTCCCCGGACCACCGCAACGTGGTGACCGTGCGCGGCACCCTGTCGGACGGCCAGGAAGTCTCGGTCTCCGGCACGCTGGCGGGCCCGAAGCACCTTCAGAAGATCGTCGGCATCGGTGAGTACGACGTGGACCTGGCGCTCGCCGACCAGATGCTCGTGCTGCGGTACACCGACCGTCCGGGCGTGGTCGGCACCGTCGGCCGCATCCTCGGCGAGGCCGGTCTGAACATCGCGGGCATGCAGGTCGCCCGTGCCGAGGAGGGCGGCGAGGCGCTCGGCGTCCTCACGGTCGACGCGGAGGTGCCGGTGAACGTCCTCGCGGAGATCTCCGCCGAAATCGGTGCGGTCTCGGCGCGTACGGTCAGCCTCGACTGACCGGCACGAACCCGCACGCATGAGTGAAGGGCCCGGGGGACTCCCCGGGCCCTTCGTCGTGTTCCGCAGCTGTTCTGCTCTGGCGTACAGGGTTCAGCTCCTGGAGGCCGCGGCCTTGTCGGCCAGCTCCGAGATCTCCCCGGCCAGGGATGCGACCTGCCCGGCCAGCTCCTCGATGTCCTCGATCTCCTGGATCCCCTGGATCTCCTCGGTCGGCTCCGTGCGCCCCTCGGTCTCCGCGGCCTCCGCCGGTTCCGTGGCCGGGGCGCCGAGCCCTCGCAGCAGGGCCGCGGCGAGCAGGGCCGCCGCCAGCAGGAGGGCCGTACCGCCCCAGGCGGCGTACTGCATGCCGTGGACGAAGCCCTCGCGGGCCACGGCCAGCAGCTGCTCGCCGGCCGCACCGCCGAGCTGGTGGGCGGTGGCGACGGCGCCGCCGAGGGTCTCCCGGGCGGCGGGCGCCGCGTCCGACAGGTCGGAGCGGTAGACGGCGGTGCCGAGACTGCCCAGGACCGCCATGCCCAGCGCCCCGCCGAACTCCTGGCCGGTCTCCAGCAGGGACGCGGCCGAGCCCGCCTTCTCCGCGGGGGCCGAGCCCAGCGCCATGTCCGAGACCAGGGACATCACGGTGACGATGCCGGAGGCGAGCACTCCGGCGCCGGTCAGCAGCAGCCACAGGGAGTCGCCGCCGACCAGGCTGATCAGGGCGAACCCGCCGGCCGCCAGGGCGAAGCCGCCGGCGACGACGTACGCCCGGTCGGTCCTCTGCGCCAGGGCCGCGCCGACCGGGGCGGCGGCGCCGATGACGAGCGAGGGTGCGAGGCTCCACAGGGCGGCCTCGAGCGTGCCCATGCCGAGCACCGACTGCAGGTACTGGGTGGTGAAGTAGGCGGAGCCCATCATGGCGAAGGCGGCGATGGTGTTGAGGGCGATCCCGGCGCCGAATCCGCGGCCCCGGAAGAGGGCCCGGCTGACCATGGCGTCGTCACGGGTGCGCTGGCGGCGGACGAAGACGAACCCGAAGGCCAGGCCCACCGCCACGGCGACCAGGTGGAGCGGCCGGGCGCCCTCGGCGGCGATCTCCTTCAGGCCGTACACGACCGGGAGCACGGCGGCCGTCGACAGCGGGACGCTCAGCAGGTCGAAGCGGCCGGGCGCCGGGTCCTTGAACTCCGGGACCAGTACGGGGACGAGGACCAGCAGGAGCAGCATCGCGGGCACGTTGATCAGGAAGACCGAGCCCCACCAGAAGTGGTTCAGCAGCACGCCGCTCATCACGGAGCCGAGGGCGATGCCGCCGGTCATGGCCCCGGACCAGATGGCGATGGCCTGGCCGCGCTGCTTCGCGTCCTGGAAGAGGTTGCGTACGAGGGCCAGCGTGGAGGGCATCAGGGTGGCCCCGCCGACGCCGAGCAGTACCCGGGCCGCGATCAGCATCTCGGCGCTGGTGGCGTACGCGGCGCAGACGGAGGCGACTCCGAAGGCGGTCGCGCCCATCAGCAGCAGCCTGCGGCGGCCGATGCGGTCACCGAGCGAACCCATGGTGATCAGCAGGCCGGCGAGGGCGAAGGCGTAGCTGTCGAAGATCCAGAGCTGCTGGGTGGCGCTCGGGTCCAGCTCCCGGGTGATGGCGGGGATGGCGAAGTAGAGGACGGAGACGTCCATGGAGACCAGGAGCAGGGGCAGCAGGAGGACGGTGAAGGCGGTCCATTCCCGGCGGCCCGCGAGACGTGCGGCGGGGTTCGTCATGAGCAGGAATGTACAAGCGTCATAAACGCTTGTCTAGTACGCCCGTATGAGACGTATGTTTGAGACTCCCGTCTATGACGGCTGTCTTGATACGGTGAGGGCATGGGACACCGTGAAGATCTGCTCGAAGGCGCGAAGAAGTGCCTGGTCGAGAAGGGTTTTGTGCGCACGACGGCGCGCGACATCGTCAACGCCTCCGGCACGAACCTGGCGTCGATCGGCTACCACTACGGCTCGAAAGACGCCCTGATGTCGAAGGCGTACATCGCCCTCGCGGAGGAGTGGGGCGACTCGTTCGTGCCGGACGTCACGGGTGAGGGCGGCTCGCTCGAACGATTCCGCTCCGTGTGGGAGGGCGTGATCGGCCGTCAGGAGGAGTCGGCGCCGATGTGGGCGGCCAGCATGGAAGTGGCGCTCAGCCGCGGCCGGATGCCGGAGCTGCGCGAGCTGCTCGCGGCGTCGGCCGGGGACGGGCGCAAGGGGTTGATCGCCGCGTTCACCGGAATTCCCGAGGACGAGCTCGACGAACGGGACGTCCGCACGATCGGCGGCCTGTACCAGGCGCTGGTCACCGGCGTGATGGCGCTGTGGATGTTCGACCCCGAAGGCGCCGTCACCGCGGAGGAGTTGACCGAGGGCATGCGCCGCGCCGCACGGATGATGGTGAGGGAAGAGGCCGCCGCGGAGCTCGCCTGATCCGCGTGCCCGGTCAGCCGTGCAGGCGTGCCGTTTTGAGGGCCATGTGGAGCAACAGGCGGTCCTCGCCGTCGTCCAGGTCCAGCCCGGTCAGCTGCTCCACCCGTCCCAGCCGGTAGTACAGGGTCTGGCGGTGGATGCCCAGGGCCGCCGCCGCGCGGCCCGCCTGGCCCGCGCAGTCCAGGAACAGCTCCGCGGTACGCGCCAGTTCCCGGTGCGCGGGCTCCCGCAGGACCCGGGTCGCCGGGTCGCCCACCGTACCTGCGGCCGCGAGGGCCGCCAGCATCCGGTACGGGCCGATGGCCGACCACCGGGCCACGGTGCCGAACCGGGGCTGGGCGGCTGCCGCCCGCGCCGCCGCCGAGGCCTGCGACCAGGCGTCGGCCAGGGCCGCCGGCCCCCGGCAGGGCTCCGCGATCCCGGCGGTCGCGCCGCCCTGGGCCAGCAGCCGGGTGGCGACGCCCTCGGCGGGGACGAGCACCTCGGCGGAACGGAGCCTGACCAGTACGGCGAGGGCGAGGCCGCCGTCGTCACCCGACCCCGGCCAGGGGACGGTGCACACCGCCGCCGTGCCCGGTACCGAGGCGGGGGCCTCGCCGGCCCACGGCGTCACGCACACCACCGCGTGCAGCCCGTCCGCCCCCGCGCCCAGGGCCATCCGGAGCGCGGCCACCGCCATGTCCTGCTGCCAGCCCCGGCCGGCCGTGAGCGCCGCGCGGAACTCCCGGGACAGGTCGGCCCCCGCCTTCGCCTCCTCCGCGAGCAGGATCCCGATCCGCTCGGCCACGTCCATGGCTGCCGCCAGGACCTCCGGCCCGGGGCCAGGCTCCTGGTCGAGGAGCCACACGTACCCCTGCACGATCCCGCGGTAGCGCACCGGCAGGCAGATCCGCCCCCGGAAGACCCCCGCGTCCGGGGCCGCCGGAATGCGCACCGGCCCCGTCGCCCGCGCGATGTCGAAGGCCTCGAACCAGGCCCGCACGGCCGCCGTCGACTGCCGGGTCAGGATCGAGCGGGTCCGTACCGGGTCCATCGCGAGATCGTCTTCGCTGTCGTGCGCGCCGAAGGCGATGAGGCGGAAGTCCCGGTTCTCCAGCGTCGCCGGGGCGCCGAGCAGCGCCGAGATCTCATCCACCAGGTCCTGGTAATCGCCCTTCACCCGGACATTCTCCCACCCCGGAACCCGGTCTTCAGACAGATGTATGAGATCGGGGACACGGATGCGTGACAGCTGTCGATGGCAGAGGATCAAAGCGATCCTTAGGTTTCACGGTGGTTTTACTTGCGTTTTCCTTACGGTCCCGCCACACCCCGCGCGGACCGCGAGCCTGCTTCTGCCACCTGTAGGAGGTGCCCCGTGCTGGGTCCCGCGATCCTCGCCGCTTCGCGCAGCGACAAGATGCGCCGAATCGTCTCTGCCGCCCCGGTGACCAAGCCCGTGGTGACCCGGTTCATCCCCGGCGAGACGGTCGACCAGGTCATCCCGATCGTCAAGGACCTCACGCAGAAGGGCCTGGAGATCACGCTCGACGTGGTGGGCGAGGACATCACCACCGTGGAGCAGTCCTACGCCGCGCGTGACGCCTACCTCGAGCTCATCGAGCACCTGGCGGGCCTGGAGCTGGGCGAGACCGTCGAGATGTCCGTCAAGCTGTCGATGTTCGGCCAGGCGCTGGAGGGCGGCCACGAGCTCGCCCTCGCCAACGTCCGCCCGGTCGTGGAGGCCGCCGCCGCCATCGGCACCACCGTCACGCTGGACGCCGAGGACCACACCACCCTCGACTCGATGTTCGCCATCCACGAGGAGCTGCGCCGGGACTTCCCGCAGACCGGCTGCGTGATCCAGGCGTACCTCTTCCGCACCGAGGCCGACGCCCGCCGCCTGGCCGCCGCCGGCAGCCGCGTCCGGATCGTGAAGGGCGCCTACAAGGAGCCCGCCGAGGTCGCGTACCAGGACAAGGCCGAGATCGACAAGGCGTACGTCCGCATCCTGAAGACGCTGATGGAGGGCGAGGGCTACCCGATGATCGGGTCGCACGACCCGCGCCTGATCGCCATCGCCCAGGAGCTCGCCCGCACGGCGGGGCGCAAGCTGGACGAGTACGAGTTCCAGATGCTGTACGGCATCCGCAGCGAGGAGCACCTGCGGCTCGCCGCCGAGGGTCACCGCATGCGCGTCTACACCGCGTACGGGACGGACTGGTACGGCTACTTCATGCGGCGCCTCGCCGAGAAGCCGGCCAACCTCCTGTTCTTCCTCCGCTCGATGATCACCAAGAACTAGCCAGAACCAGGTCAAGGAGTTACCAGTCCCATGGATGCTGTGACCCAGGTCCCCGCGCCGGTCAACGAGCCGGTCCACTCGTACGCCCCCGGCACCCCGGAGCGCGCGCGCCTCGAAACGCAGCTCAAGCAGCTGTCCGAGAACCCCATCGACCTGCCGATGACGATCAACGGCGTCAAGCGCATGGGCGGGGGCGAGCGCTTCGACGTGGTCCAGCCGCACGACCACAAGTCCGTGCTCGGCACCTACGCCAACGCCACCGAGGCCGACGCCCGGGAGGCCGTCGACGCGGCCCTGGCCGCCGCCCCGGCCTGGCGCGCGATGTCGTTCGACGACCGCGCCGCCATCATCCTGCGCGCCGCCGAGCTGCTGTCCGGCCCGTGGCGCGAGAAGCTGGCCGCGTCCACCATGCTGGGCCAGTCGAAGACCGCGCAGCAGGCCGAGATCGACACCCCGTGCGAGCTCGTCGACTTCTGGCGCTTCAACGTCCACTTCGCCCGCCAGATCCTGGCCGAGCAGCCGGTCGCGAACTCCGCCGGCGTGTGGAACCGCAGCGACCACCGCCCGCTCGAAGGCTTCGTCTACGCGATCACGCCGTTCAACTTCACGGCCATCGCCGGCAACCTGCCGACCGCCCCCGCCCTGATGGGCAACGTGGTCGTCTGGAAGCCGTCCCCGACGCAGACCCACTCCGCGGTCCTCCTGATGGAGCTCCTGGAGGAGGCCGGCCTGCCGAAGGGCGTCATCAACCTGGTGACGGGCGACGGCATCGCCGTCTCCGAGGTGGCCCTGAACCACCCCGAGCTGGCCGGCATCCACTTCACGGGTTCGACCAAGACCTTCCAGTACCTGTGGAAGACCGTCGGCAACAACATCGAGAAGTACAAGTCCTACCCGCGCCTGGTCGGCGAGACCGGCGGCAAGGACTTCGTCGTCGCCCACCCGTCCGCGGACCGCGCCGTCCTGAAGACCGCCCTGACCCGCGGCTCCTTCGAGTTCCAGGGCCAGAAGTGCTCGGCCTCCTCGCGCGCCTACATCCCGGCCTCGATCTGGAACGACGGCTTCAAGGAGGCCTTCGCGGCCGAGGTCGACGGCATCACCATGGGTGACGTCCGCGACCTGACCAACTTCATCGGCGCCGTCATCGACGAGCGCTCGTTCGCGAAGAACAAGGCCGCGATCGACCGCGCCAAGGCCGACCCGACCTGCGAGATCATCGCCGGCGGCAGCTACGACGACTCGGAGGGCTACTTCGTCCGCCCGACCGTCATCGCGTGCACCGACCCGGAGAACGAGGTCTTCACGACCGAGTACTTCGGCCCGATCCTCGCCGTCCACGTCTACGAGGACGCCGAGTTCGACGCGATGCTCGCACAGATGGAGTCCGTCTCCGCCTACGCGCTGACCGGCTCGATCATCGCCTCCGACCGCTACGCGGCCGCGGACGCGATGGAGAAGCTCCGCTTCGCGGCGGGCAACTTCTACATCAACGACAAGTCGACCGGCGCCGTCGTCGGCCAGCAGCCCTTCGGCGGCGGCCGCGCCTCGGGCACGAACGACAAGGCCGGCGCCGCGAGCAACCTGCACCGCTGGGTGTCGACCCGCTCCATCAAGGAGACGCTGGTCGCGCCGACCGAGTACGGCTACCCGCACATGGGCTGATCCTGAGGATCCCGCCCCGCTGAACCCCGCCCCCGTTCCGGTACCCCCAAGTCCGGAACGGGGGCGGTTCCAGTCCGCCCCGTGCCTGCGGGACTCAGGGGACCAGGACCACCTTGCCGAGGTTGCGCCGCTCCTCGACGACGCGGTGCGCGCGGGCCGCCTCCGCGAGGGGGATCTCCTCGTGCACCGCCGGGCGCAGCGATCCGTCCGCGTACGCCTCCCACAGCGCGCGCCGCCAGCCCTCGTACGTCGCGGGCCGGCCCTGCGCGACCGCCCGGATCTGGAAGCCGGTCACCGAGGCGCCGCGGACCAGCAGTTCGTACGCCTCCACCGTGCCGCCGCCGGAGCCGTACGCCACCAGCCGCCCCTCCGTGGCCAGGGCCCGGACGGCAGGGCCGAGCAACGCGCCGCCGACCCCGTCGAGGACCACGTCGTACGGGGCGCCCCAGGAGGCGGGGTCCTCGTACAGCACCACCTCGTCGGCGCCGAGGCCGCGCACGAACTCCGCCTTGTCCGGGCGGGACACGGCGGCCACCACCCGGCCGGCCGTCCCCGCCCGGGCCAGCTGGAGCGCCAGGCTGCCGACCCCGCCGGCGGCGGCCGTCACCAGGACCGACTCCCCGGGCCGGATCCGCCCGGCCTCCCAGGCGCCGCGGGCGACGAGCCCGCTGCGCACGAGCGCGACCGCGTCCACCGGGGTGGCTCCGGCGGGCACCCGGGAGACCATGGCGGTGTGCAGGACGGCGTACTCGGCATAGCCGTGGCCGAAGCACAGCCCGGTGACGCGCTCCCCGACGGCGAAGCCCGTCACCCCCTCGCCGAGCGCGGCCACCGTGCCGGCGACCTCCCCGCCCAGCGCGACCGGCTCTGCCGCCTCCCGCAGCTTGCGGACGACGGGCAGGGTGACCCCGACGGCCTCGGCCCGTACGAGCAGCTCCCCGGGACCCGGTACGGGTACGGGGACCTCCTCGGCGAACAGCACCTCGGGTCCGCCGGGGACGTCGTAACGGATGCGCAGCACAGGGCCTCCCGACCGGGTTGAGTCATTGGACATCCCAACGATATCCAAAATCGTGGGGACTGCCAACGAATTGCTAGGCTTCTCCCATGACATCGGCCCTCGCGCACATCCAGTCCCTGCCGAGCTGGCTCGTCGGCCGCGTCGCGGCCCGCGGACGCGCCCTGGTCGCCGGCGCGCTCGCCGCGGAGGGGCTGAAGCTCGCCCACCACGCGGTACTGGCGGCGACCGCCGAACACGGCCCGGTGGCCCAGGCCGACCTCGGCCGGCTGCTCGGCATCGACCCCAAGGACCTGGTCGGGCTCCTCAACCACCTGGAGGGCGCCGGCCTCGTCCTGCGCGCCCCGGACCCGGCGGACCGCCGCAAGAACGCGGTCACCCTCACCGCGGCGGGCGCGGCCGTCCTCACCCGCTGCGCGGCCCTGGCCGAAACGGCGAACGCGCAGTTCCTCTCCCCGCTGACCCCCGCCGAACGCGAACAGCTGACGACCCTGCTGACCCGCATCCACGAAGCCCCGTAGCCCCGGCGTGAACGGCTCGGGGCGGTTGCGCGCCAGACTGGGGGCATGAGCGACGCGCCCATCCGCCTCCTGCACACCTCACAGCTCGGCCCGGAAGCCCTGGACGGGATCCGCGCCCTGCTCGGCCGCGCCTTCGAGGGGGACTTCTGCGACGCGGACTTCGAACACGCCCTGGGTGGGATGCACGCCCTGGTCCTGCGGGACGGGGAGCTCCTCGCGCACGGGAGCGTGGTGCAGCGCCGCGTGGTGCACCGGGGGCGGGCCCTGCGGACCGGGTACGTCGAGGCCGTGGCCGTACGGGCGGACCGGCGTCGGCAGGGTCTCGGCGCCCGGGTCATGGCCGCGTTGGAGGACGTCATCGCCCGTGCCTACGACCTCGGCGCCCTCTCCGCCTCCGACGCGGGCGCCGCGCTGTACGACGCCCGCGGCTGGACCGTGTGGGGCGGGCGGATCGGCACCCTCGCGCCGCCCGGCCCCCGGGCCCTCCCCGAAGAGGAGGGCTCGACGTACCTGTGGGCGCCCGACGGCGGGGCCCTGCCGGACCCCGCCGGGGGCCTGTGGTTCGACTGGCGCAACGGCGACGTGCTCTGACCGGCTCAGCGGCGGGTGCTACGAGCCGCTGATGCTCGGTGCGCCCGTCTCGATGTGGCCCGTGTAGCGGCGCGACCAGGTGCCGTCGCTGTCGGCGAGGATCGTGAAGTCGTACCAGCCGTTGTTGTAGGCGACCGAGTTGAAGAAGTCCTCGCGCGAGGAGTTCGCCGGGACGGTGTACGTCCACGGGCCGTCCGAGCGGTAGGCGTTCGCGCGGATCGTGAAGGTGACCGGCGCGGCCGACGTGTTCGTCATCTTGAACCAGACCGCCATCTTGCCCGTACCCGGCTCCACCGCGAAGCGCGAGGCCACCTCGATCGCCTTGCCCGCCTTCGACGCGTCGCCGATGAACCGGCGCAGAAAGCGGTTCGGCCCGTACATCGAGATGTCGTACTTCCCGGAGCCGCTGCCGAGCCCGATGCTGAACCAGTCGGCCGTCGTCGCGCCCGGGTCTACCGTGTACTCCCAGGCGGCGGTGTCCCGGTACTGGTGCGGGTGGATCGAGAAGTGCGCCGCCCGCTTCGCCTGCGCCCCCTGGTTGGACATCGAGAACCAGGCCAGGATCTTGCCGGCCGCGCCGAACTCGAAGCGGTCCAGGTTGCCGTTCACCTGGTAGGGAAGGGCCCGCGCCGGCCGGGTGCCGGCCTCCTGCGCCGGAAGCGCGTTGTCCTGCGGCGCCGGGTTGGGCAGCGGGCCGCAGGTCGACTGGCCGATGACCTTCGCGGTCGGGGGCAGCCCGGCCGGGACCCCGTACACCGGGTGCGCGAAGTCGAAGACGCCGGTCAGGTCGCCGACCACCTTGCGGCGCCACGCGCTGATGTTCGGACAGGTCGCGGGGGTGCCCAGGGCGGCCGTCCAGGTCTCCATGAAGCGCAGCACCGAGGTGTGGTCGAAGACCTCGGAGCTCACCCAGCCGCCGCGCGTCCAGGGGGACATGACGAGCATCGGGACGCGGAAGCCGAGGCCGACCGGGACGCCGTCGACGTACTCGTCAGGCGTGCCGGGCGGGGCGACGGGCGGCGGGACGTGGTCGAAGAAGCCGTCGTTCTCGTCGTAGTTCAGGAAGAGGACGGTGGAGTCGAAGACCTCGGGGTTCGCCGCCAGCGCCCGGTAGACCAGGTCCACGAAGTGCGCGCCGTCGCCCGGCGGGGCGTACGGGTGCTCAGAGAAGGCCTCGTTCGCGACGACCCAGGAGACCTGCGGCAGGGTTCCGGCGACGACGTCGGCACGGATGGCGGCCGCGATGTCGTCGGGGGTGGAGCCGGTCACCCTCGGGACGGAGGCCATGCCGCGGTCCCACAGGGGGTTGCCGGGCGCCGCGTCCGTGAACTTCTTGAAGTAGGCCAGACCGTTGTCGCCGTAGTTGTCCTGGGCGTTCTGGTAGACCTTCCAGCTCATGCCGGCGCGCTGGAGGGCCTCCGCGTACGTCTCCCACGTCAGCCCGGACTCGTCGCCGCCGTCCTTGCTGCCCGCGTCGACCCTGCCGCTCCACAGGAAGGTGCGGTTCGGGCCGGTCGCGCTCAGCGTGGAGCAGAAGTACGCGTCGCAGATCGTGTAGTTGTCGGCGAGCCCGTAGTGGAACGGTATGTCGCCGCGGTCCAGGTGGCCGAGGGTGCGGGTGTTGCCGACGCCCAGGACCCAGTTGTCCATCCGGCCCTTGTTCCAGGCGGCGTGCTGTGAGGTCCAGCTGTGCGGGAGGTCGCCGCTGCACTGGGCGAGGGTCGCGCCGTCCACGCCGCCGGCCGGCGGCGTGGCGGACAGCTTCCACGGGTACTGGCGGCCGCCCCAGTTGGGCTGGTTGAACGTGCCCCAGCCGCCCGGGATGTTGCCCGCGGCGCGGTCACCGAAGCCGCGCACCCCCTTCAGCTTGCCGAAGTAGTGGTCGAAGCTGCGGTTCTCCTGCATCAGGATCACGACGTGCTTCACATCGGTGATCGTGCCGCTCGCGGCGGCCGCGGCCGCCGACGTCGCCGCGACGGCGGGCAGGGCGGCACCGGCCACCAGCCCGGCGCCGATTCCCACGAAACCCCTGCGGCTGATCGGTGTCACTGGCTACTCGCCTCCAACTCGTGTGCCCCGCTGGCACATCGAGCGCAAGGGTGGCGGGCCCCGGTTCAAAGGTCTACGTCCGTGCGGTAAGAAAACGGTGAACTTCCAGGTGGCTGGAATCACTCCCCGAGACGGACCAGCATCTTGCCGACGTTGTTCCCCCCGAGCATCCCGAGGAAGGCGTCCACCGTGCGGTCGATCCCCTGCACAACGGTGCTGTCCGTGCCCACGCGGCCGCTGCCCAGATGAGGGACCAGGAAGTCTTCCAGTTCATCCTGCAGATTGGTGTGATTGCGAACCAATACCCCTTCCAGACGCAGTGACTTGTGCACGATCTCGAAGAGGTTGCGGGGCGCGGCCGGCGAGCGGTCGCCGTTGTACATCGAAATGCCGCCGACCCAGGCGATCCGCCCGTACTCGCGCAGCACGTCGATGGCGCCCGCCAGATGGTCCCCGCCCACGTTGTCCACGTACACGTCGATGCCGTCGGGCGCGGCCTGTGCGAGCTGCTCGCCGACCGGGCCGTCGTGGTAGTCGAACGCGGCGTCCCAGCCGAGCACGTCGGTGAGGTGGCGGACCTTCGCCGCCGAACCCGCGCTGCCGATGATCCGGCGGGCGCCCAGCAGCCGCGCGATGTGGCCGGTCGCGGTGCCGACCCCGCCCGCGGCGGCGGACACGAAGACGTCCTCGCCCTCGCGCAGCGCGGCCGTCCGGGTCAGCGCGGCGTAGGCGGTGAGGCCGGTGCCGCCCAGGATGCCCAGGTACGCCTCCAGCGGGACGCCGGCGTGGCCGCGCAGCCTCCGGGTGCCGTTCGCGCCGAGGGTGACGAGGGCGTGGGTGCGCCAGCCCTCGCGGTGGAAGACCAGGTCGCCCTCGCGCAGCCCCGGGTCGCGGGAGGCGATCACCCGGCCCACCGCCCGGCCCTCCAGCGGGGTGTTCAGCTCGAAACCGCCCTCGCCGCCGTCCATCAGCCCCCGGTGGTACGGGTCCACCGAGAGCAGGAGGTTCTCCACCAGGGCGGTGCCCGGGGCGGGGGAGGGGACCGGGGTCTCGACGTACGCGAAGTCGGTCGCGGCGGGGAAGCCGGTGGGGCGGGCGACCTGGTGGACGGCGTGAGCGGTGTGGTTCGTGGTCATGGCGAGGACGTTAGGAAGGAATGACCGGCGTGGGCAGGGGGTTGGGCTCATGGAAGCCGCACATCCATGAGAACTGCTCATAGAACGAGGTGGAAGCGCCCATGGCAGGAAGCACCGCCGAGCTCGCCCCGCACGAACTCCGGGTCCTGGTCGCCGTCGCCGAGACCGGGGGCTTCTCCGCCGCGGCCGCCCGGCTGGGTCTGACCCAGTCGGCGGTCTCGCACTCCGTGCGCGGCAGCGAGGGCAAGACCGGCGCGGTGCTCTTCGTGCGCGGCCGCACCGGCGCCACGCCCACCCCGGCGGGGGAGCGGGCCGTCGCCCTCGCCCGGCGCATCCTGCGGCTGTACGAACACCTCGGTGCGGAGGTGCGCGCCGCGGGCGGCGCAGCCGGGGACGGGGACGGCGCGACGGGCGTGCTGCGCATCGCGGCGTTCCGCAGCGCGGCCCTGCACCTGCTGCCCCCGGCCCTGGAGCGGCTCACGGCCCGCCACCCCGGGATCCGGCCCGAGGTGCGGGTGGTGCGCGAGCTCGGTGCGGGCGGTGCGGGCGAGGTGGCGGCCGGCCGCGCGGACCTGGCGCTCGCCACGCTGGGCCCCGGCCGGCCGGCGTTCCCCGGACTGCTGACCGGGGAGCTCGTGGAGGAGGCGTACGCCCTGGTCCACCCGGCCGGGCACCCGGATCCGCGGTCGCTGCCCCTGCTGGACTGGGACGAGAACTGCGGCTCGTACACCCGCGACTGGTGGCGGGCGCAGGACTGGATCCCGGGCGCCACCGTCAAGGCGGAGGACGACGCGATGGTCCTCACCATGGTCGGGCGCGGGCTCGGCATGGCGATCCTGCCCGGACTGTCGCTCCGCGAGGCCACGGACGCCGTGGACATCACCGGACTGGGCCCTTCGGGGCCCGTGAGGCGCGTGGGATACGTCACCACACCGGAATCCGCGTCCACTCTCGCCGTAAGGGCTCTGATCAGGGAACTTCGTTCCGAGAGGGCATGAATCGGAGACCTGGGACAGGGCCCTGCGAGGGGTTGGCCGTCTCAGATAGTAGGAAGCCCGACTAATTGCGGAGACATACAACCGGAGCTGCCCTAGCTTTGTAGAAGCCGAACGTCTCGCCGATCAGGCGAATGGCGGTCGAGAGCGCGCGCCCTGAGCAGGCAACCCCTGCGGTGCGCAGCTCCCCGCCTCTTCCGGCGCCTTGAAGGAACCCCTCATCCGTGGCCCCGCCACGCCGTGATCTCAAGGAGTCGATCACCATGACCGCATCCACCGCCCCCCGTCGCGTCCGCCACTCCTCTTCCGCCGACGCCGACCGCAAGAACGCCGCCGCCGCCCTCCAGCGCGCCCTGGACCGCCGTGACAACGGCGGCTCCACCGGCCACTGAGCACGGGGCGAGGCACAGGACGAAGCCCCGTCCGGGGACATATTGCGTCCACATGGTGGACGCAATATGTCTGAGGGCTGGGATGGAGAGTACGGTTCCGACATGTCGACCAGCATCAATCTCGCAGTGATCCCCGGTGATGGCATCGGCCAGGAAGTCGTGGCTCAGGGCCTCAAGGTCCTTACCGCGGTCCTGCCCCAGGATGTGAAGCTGGAGACCAAGGAGTACGACCTCGGCGCCCGGCGCTGGCACCGCACCGGGGAGACCCTCCCGGACGAGGAACTCGAAGCCCTCAAGCACCACGACGCGATCCTGCTCGGCGCCATCGGCGATCCCTCGGTCCCGTCCGGCGTGCTGGAACGCGGCCTGCTGCTCAAGCTCCGCTTCGCCTTCGACCACTTCATCAACCTGCGCCCGTCGAAGCTCTTCCCGAACACGGCCAGCCCGCTCGCCGGCCGCCCGGAGATCGACTTCGTCGTGGTCCGCGAGGGCACCGAGGGCCCGTACACCGGCAACGGCGGCAGCCTGCGCACCGGCACCCCCGCCGAGGTGGCCACCGAGGTCAGCGTCAACACCGCGTACGGCGTGGAGCGCGTGGTGCGCGACGCGTACGAGCGGGCCAACTCCCGCCCCCGCAAGAAGCTGACGCTGGTCCACAAGAACAACGTCCTCGTGTACGCGGGCCACATGTGGAAGAACATCTTCGACAAGGTCGGCCAGGAGTACCCCGAGGTCACCACCGACTACCTGCACGTCGACGCCGCGACGATCTTCTTCGTCACCCAGCCCGAGCGCTTCGACGTCATCGTCACGGACAACCTCTTCGGTGACATCCTCACCGACCTGGCCGCCGCCGTGACCGGCGGAATCGGCCTCGCCGCCTCCGGGAACATCAACCCGACCGGCGCCTTCCCGTCCATGTTCGAGCCCGTCCACGGCTCGGCCCCGGACATCGCCGGCACCGGCAAGGCGGACCCGACCGCGACGATCCTGTCCGTGGCCCTCCTGCTGCGCCACCTCGGCCACGAGGACCGGGCCGCCCGCATCGAGGACGCGGTCTCCGCCGACCTCGCGGAGCGCGACGGCACGTTCCGCACCACCGACCAGATCGGCGACGCCCTCGCCGAGCGAGTAGCCGGCTGACCCGGCAGCTCCACCTCGGGAAGCCGCCGGGTCGCGTGACCAACGCACCCGGCGGCTTTTCCTGTGCGGCCCCGGGTGCCACCATCTCCCCTGGGCCGCATTCACCCCGCTTCACCGAACGCATCTTGCGAGCGATAATCGAACGCGAGACCGCGGAATGCGGGGAAGCTCAACGTCCTGGTACGCCGTGAGCGCGGTCCGCCCTACAAAACCGGTGAAGGACAAGCACTCATGACGACGCCCACGATCGAGCTCAAGCCCTCCTCGAACCCGCTGTCCGATGCGGAGCGCGAGGCGATCCTGGCCAGCCCCGGCTTCGGCCGCCACTTCACCGACCACATGGTGACGATCAAGTGGACCGAGGGCCGCGGCTGGCACGACGCCGAGCTGGTCCCGTACGCGCCGCTGTCGATCGACCCGGCGAACATGACCCTGCACTACGCGCAGACGATCTTCGAGGGCCTGAAGGCCTACCGCCAGCCCGACGGCACCGTCGCGACGTTCCGTCCGCAGGCCAACGCCGAGCGCTTCCAGGCCTCCGCCCGCCGCATGGCGATGCCCGAGCTGCCGGCCGACCTCTTCATCGAGGCCTGCGACGCGCTCATCAAGCAGGACAGCGCCTGGGTGCCCTCCTCCGGCGAGGCCTCCCTGTACCTGCGGCCGTTCATGTTCGCGTCCGAGGTCGGCCTGGGCGTCCGCCCGGCCAACGAGTTCCTGTTCATGGTCATCGCCTCGCCCGCCGGTGCCTACTTCCCCGGCGGCGTCAAGCCCGTCTCCGTCTGGCTCTCCGAGGAGTACGTGCGCGCCGTCAAGGGCGGTACGGGTGCGGCCAAGACCGGCGGCAACTACGCGGCCTCCCTCGTGGCCCAGGCCGAGGCCGCCTCGCACGGCTGCGACCAGGTGGTCTGGCTCGACGCCGTCGAGCACCGCTGGATCGAGGAGATGGGCGGCATGAACCTGTACTTCGTGTACGGCGACCGCATCGTCACGCCGGAGCTGACCGGCTCGCTCCTGCCGGGCATCACCCGCGACTCCCTCCTCACCATCGCCCGCGACCTCGGCTACACCGCCGAGGAGGGACGCATCTCCACCGAGGACTGGAAGCGCGACAACGAGAACGGCACCCTGACCGAGGTGTTCGCCTGCGGCACCGCCGCCGTCATCACCCCGGTCGGCTCGGTCAAGTCCGAGCGCGCCAACTGGACCCAGGGCAGCGGCGAGCCCGGCGAGGTCACCATGAAGCTCCGCAAGGCGCTGCTGGACCTGCAGACCGGCCACACCGCCGACACCCACGGCTGGATGCACCCGCTCGGCTAGCTCTGCGGCGCAGGCGCCACGAAGAACACCAAGAGGTCCCGGCCGGGCGGCCGGGACCTCTTGGCGTGTTCGGGCCACCCGGACGGGGGTACCACGGCGCCGCCCCGCACCGTCGCCCGCCCCGGTCGCGGTGGCCGCCCGGGCCAGTGCCCACGGGCCCTGCGGCCCGGCCCGCCGTCGGCTGCGGGTGCCCGGGACCGGTCCGTCCGGAGATGCGGCGGACGTACGGGCGTGCGACGTTGATCGCGCCTGCCCTTGCGGCGCCGGACACCGGCTCCGGGCGGCACGGTACGCCCGAGCGGCGTGAATCTCTCGTGCGTCGGCCGTTGCGGCCGGCGGGAAGGCGGATCCCCATGAAGCGGTTCGTTGCCTCCGGCCTGCTCTGTGCGGCCGTGGTACTCGGCGCCTCGGCATGCTCCAGCGACGACAACGCGACGCCGGCGGAGGCAGCCTCGTCGGCCAGCGCGGCGCTGTGCGCCAACCTGGTCCAGCTGAAGTCGGACAACGCCGCACTCAAGGCGCTGAACCCGGCCACGGCCACCAAGGACCAGCTGAAGTCGGCGTACGACGCCGTCCAGAACGACTGGAAGAACGTCAAGGAGAGCAGCTCGGCGCTGAAGTCCGCCGAGAAGGAGGCCGTCACGTCGGCCGCGGAGAACCTCAAGAAGGCCTACGAGGACCTGCCGGGCGACACCACGGGCAAGGACGCGATCACCCAGCTCCAGCCGCAGATCCAGGCGCTGGACACGGCGGCCGCCCAGGCGACGACCGCGAACAACTGCCGTTGACGCACGGCGGCGGCTCCGGCCGCGCGGGCCCCGGGGGAACGTCCCCCCGGGGCCCGCGGCGTACACCGGCCGAGGCCGTCGCCGTCAGTCGACGGCGACCGCCACCCGGCCCGCGGTGTCGCCCGCGTCGGCGGGTGCGGCCGCCGTCGTGGCCGCGCTCCGGAAGGTCAGGGCCGTGTAGGCCAGGCCGCCGGCCAGGCCGGAGAGGACGAAGGAGCAGTCCACACCGCCGGTCAGGGCGAGCAGGGGGCCCTCGTAGAAGGGGGTCGTCACGGCGAGCAGGCCGACTCCGGCGCCGACGGCCCAGGAGACGGTCGCGGCCACGTTCCAGCCGGCGCGGTACCAGTAGATCCCGCCCACCGAGCGGCGGTTGAAGACCTGGAGGGCGTCGGCGTCGTACTGCCCGCGGCAGCGGACGTAGCCGATCAGGGTGATCACGGCCCACGGCGTGCCGATCGCGGTCAGCAGCAGGACGAACGAGGTCATTGCGGACTGTACGTCCCACTCGAAGGAGCCGATGAAGACGAACGCGGTGGCGACCCCCGCGGCGACGAGCGTGGCCTTGGCCCGGGTGGCCCTGGGGACGATGGCGTCGAGGTCGAGGCCCATGGAGTAGAGCATCAGCCCGGCGTTGCCCACCGAGCCGGCCGCGCCGGCGGCGAGCAGCGGGAGCAGGTACCAGAACGGTGCGGCGTCCACGAGCGGGCCGGCGTAGTCGGTGCCGGCCTTGGCGGCGAGCGCCGTGTACGTGCCGAACAGCTGCGGGACCAGCAGGCCGATCAGCAGGCCGAGCCCGGTGGACCAGAACACCTTGCGGGGGCTGTGCCGGCGCGGGGAGATGTAGCGGGTGTAGTCGCCGAGCAGGGTGATGAAGGCGACGGGACCGCTGAGCCCGGCGGCGACGGCGGCGAGCAGCCAGGTCGGCCAGAAGGAGCCGAGCAGGTACGAGGTCTGCGGCGGCGCGGCGGTGGTGAAGCCGGGGGCGTACGCGTACACGCCGACGGCGAGCAGGACCACCATGCCGATGGACAGGACCTTGCTCATGCGCAGCAGCAGCCGGTAGCCGAAGACGGCCCCGACGACGGTGAAGGCGGCCAGCACCCCGTACATCACGGCGCGGGTGGCTCCGGTGTCCGGCAGGCCGGTGAGCCGGGACAGGGCGCCGACCATCACGTCACCGCCGATCCAGAGGGTGAGCGCGGTGTAGCCGAGGGCGAGCAGCAGGCCGACGACGGAACCGACAAGGCGGCCGCGTACGCCGAACTGGGCGCCGCTGGAGGTGGAGAGGTTGGTCGCCGTGCGCAGGGACACCAGCGCCAGCGGCGCGGTGAAGACGATGCCGGCCAGCGTGCCGGTCACGATGGCGGTGACCGAGGGCCACAGGCCCAGTCCGAAGGACGGGGGCAGCCAGCCGAACACGATCACCCCGAGGCAGAGGTTCGAGCCGAGCAGGATCGAGATCAGGTCACGGGGCCCGCTCGTCCGCTCCTCCTCCGGGATGGTGTCGACTCCGCGCTGTTCGATGGGCATGGGGGGACTCCCTTGGCAGGGCGGGGGGTGGTTCGCAGATGTTTGAACGACACTCAATGTGACCTAAGCCCAGGTCTCAGGTCAATGCTTCATTGCAGGGAAATGAAGAGTTAGAGTGATGCTCTAACCCATTGACTCAAAAGGTGGTGGATCGGCGTGCGGCTGACCCCTACGGAGCGCGACCGGCTGCTGCTGCGCAGCGCCGCGGAACTGGCCAGGGCCCGCAGGGCCCGCGGTCTCAGGCTCAACGTCCCGGAGGCCACCGCGCTCATCGCGGACGCGGTCTGCGAGGCCGCGCGCGACGGCAAGCGGCTCGCGGAGGCCATCGAGGAGGCCCGCAGCGTGCTGGGCCCGGACGATGTGCTGCCCGGCGTGGCCGACGTGGTCACCGAGGTGCACGTGGAGGCCGTATTCGACGACGGCTCCCGGCTCGCGGTGGTCGCGGCCCCGATCCGCGGTGCGGCGCTGCTCGGCGACGACGCCCCGGGGGCGGTCGTGCCGGGTCCCGGTGCCCCCCAGCCGGAGCCGGCACTGCACCTGCACGTGCGCAACACGGCCCCCGTGCCGGTCAGCGTCACCTCCCACTTCCACTTCTTCGAGGCCAACCCGCGCCTCGACTTCGACCGCGCCGCGGCCTACGGCATGCGGCTGTGCGTTCCCGCGGGTTCGTCCGTACGGTTCGACCCGCACGGCGAGGCCGAGGTCGGCCTCGTCCCCATCGGCGGCGACCGCATCGCGATCGGCTTCGCCGGGCTGGTCGACGGTCCGCTGGACGCGCCGGGCGCCAAATCGCTCGCGCTGGCGAGGGCGGCGGCATGCGGGTACCTGGGCGCCGAGGCCCACCAGGACACCGATGGCGGCCACGCGGCCGGGGCCGACACGGGCGGGGCCGACACGGCCCGGGGCGATGCCGCCGCGGCCCCCGGGGCGGCCGCCACCCCCGACACCGACAGCCCGCACGCGGGAGGGACCTGCGCATGAGCAAGCAGACCAGGCACAGCGACCACTGTGCGCCGGGCAGCCGGCACATCGACCCCCGCGAGTACGCCTCCGTCTTCGGGCCCCGCGCCGGGGACCGGGTCCGGCTCGGCGACTCCGGGCTCACCGTCCGGGTCGAGCACGACGCCCAGAAGCCGGGCGACGAGTTCCTCGCGGGCTTCGGCAAGACCGCCCGCGACGGACTGCACCTGAAGGCCGCCGCCGTCCGCGAGACCTGCGACGTCGTCATCAGCAACGTCCTCGTCATCGACGCCGTCCTCGGCATCCGCAAGGTCTCCGTCGGCATCCGCGGGGGCCGGATCCACGCGATCGGCCGGGCCGGCAACCCGGACACCCTCGACGGGGTCGACGTCGTCGTCGGCACGGGCACGAGCATCGTCTCCGGTGAGGGGCTCATCGCCACCGCGGGCGCCGTCGACACCCACGTCCACCTGCTGTCCCCGCGCGTCATGGAGGCCTCGCTCGCCGCCGGCGTCACCACGATCATCGGCCAGGAGTTCGGCCCGGTCTGGGGCGTCGGCGTCAACTCCCCGTGGGCCCTCAAGCACGCCTTCAACGCCTTCGACGCCTGGCCCGTCAACATCGGCTTCCTGGCCCGCGGCTCCTCCTCCGATCCCGCGCCGCTCGTGGAGGCGCTCGCCGAGGGCGGGGCCTGCGGCTTCAAGGTGCACGAGGACATGGGCGCGCACACCCGCGCCCTGGACACCGCCCTGCGCGTCGCCGAGGAACACGACGTCCAGGTCGCCCTGCACAGCGACGGCCTCAACGAGTGCCTGTCCGTCGAGGACACCCTGCGCGTCCTGGACGGCCGCACCATCCACGCCTTCCACATCGAGGGCTGCGGCGGCGGACACGTCCCCAACGTGCTCAAGATGGCCGGCGTGCCCAACGTCATCGGCTCCTCCACCAACCCCACCCTGCCCTTCGGCCGGGACGCGGTCGCCGAGCACTACGGCATGATCGTCTCCGTCCACGACCTCAAGCCGGACCTCCCGGGCGACGCCGCCATGGCCCGCGACCGGATCCGCGCGGGCACCATGGGCGCCGAGGACGTCCTGCACGACCTGGGCGCGATCGGCATCACCTCCTCCGACGCCCAGGGCATGGGCCGCGCCGGCGAGACCATCCGGCGGACCTTCGCCATGGCCGCCAAGATGAAGGGCGAACTCGGCCCGCTGGAGGGCGACGGCGAAGGCGACGACAACGCCCGCGTCCTGCGCTACATGGCCAAGCTGACCATCAACCCCGCCATCGCCCACGGCCTGGCCCACGAGATCGGCTCCATCGAGGTCGGCAAGCTCGCCGACATCGTGCTGTGGCGTCCCCAGTTCTTCGGCGCGAAGCCGCAGCTGGTCCTCAAGTCCGGCTTCCCCGCGTACGGGGTCACCGGTGACCCCAACGCGGCCACCGACACCTGCGAGCCGCTGGTCCTCGGACCGCAGTTCGGCTCGTACGGGGCCACCGCCGCCGACATCTCCGTCGCGTTCGTCTCGGCCGCCGCGGCGGCCCTCGGCGGAGACGAGATGCCGACCCGCCGCCGCCGGGTCGCCGTCCGCGGCACGCGCGGCATCGGCCCGGGCAACCTCCTCCTCAACTCCCGGACGGGCGCGGTCGACGTGGACGCGCGCAGTGGCCTCGTCACCCTCGACGGGGACCCCCTGCGCTCCGAAGCGGCCGACTCGGTCTCCCTCAACCGCCTGTACTTCCTGTAAGGACCCCGCCATGACGAACAAGCCCGCCGCCGACGGATTCCGGATGCCCGCCGAGTGGACGCCGCACGAGCGCACCTGGATGGCCTGGCCCAGCCCCAACCCGACCTTCACCGACGAGCGGCAGCTCGCCGAGGCCCGCGAGGCCTGGGGCGCCGTCGCCCGCGCGGTGCGCGCGTACGAGCCGGTGACCCTCGTCGTCTCGCCCGGTGACGCCGACAGCGCCCGCGCGATCGTCGGGGACGACGTACAGCTGGTGGAGCGGGAGCTCGACGACGCCTGGATGCGCGACATCGGCCCGACCTTCGTCACCGACGGCGCCGGCGAGCTCGCCGCCGTGGACTGGACCTTCAACGGCTGGGGCGCCCAGGAGTGGGCCCGCTGGGAGCACGACTCCAAGGTCGCCCGGCACGTCTCGGACCTCGTCGGCACCCGTACGTACAGCACCCCGCTGGTCAACGAGGGCGGCGCCATCCACGTCGACGGCGAGGGCACCGTGCTCCTCACCGACACCGTGCAGCTGGGCGCCGGGCGCAACCCCGACTGGACCCGCCAGCAGGTCGAGGAGGAGATCCACGCCCACCTCGGCACCACCAAGGCGATCTGGCTCCCCTACGGCCTGGCCGGCGACTACGGCACCTACGGCACGCAGGGCCACGTGGACATCGTGGCCGCCTTCGCCCGCCCCGGCGTGGTGATGGTGCACACCCAGCCCGACCCGGCCCACCCGGACCACGAGCGCTGCAAGACCATCGCCGCCCTCCTGCGCGCGTCCACCGACGCACGGGGCCGGCAGCTGGAGGTCGTGGAGGTCCCGGCGCCGACCGTGCTGGAGGAGGACGGGGAGTGGGTGGACTACTCCTACATCAACCACTACCTGTGCAACGGCGGCGTGGTGCTGTGCTCGTTCGACGACCCGCGCGACGAGGAGGCCGCCGAGATCTTCCGCGGCCTGTTCCCCGAGCGGACCGTGACCCTCGTTGACGCACGTACGATTTTCGCCGGGGGTGGCGGTATCCACTGCATCACCCAGCAGCAGCCGAAGGTCTGACCCGAGGCGGATCGACGAAGGAGTGGCCCATGGCGGCGGGTGGAGTGCGCGCGGTGCGGAAGAACGCGCCGCCGCGCGAGGACGTACTCGTCGCCGCCATGGCCACGATCGCCGAGCGCGGCCTGGAGGGCCTGACCATGGCCGGCCTGGGCCGCCAGGTCGGCATGAGCAGCGGCCACCTCCTCTACTACTTCGGCAGCAAGGACGAGCTGCTGCTGCAGACCCTGGAGTGGAGCGAGGCGGCCCTCGGCGCGAAGCGGCGGGCCCTGCTGTCCCGCCGCGGGACGGCCGGTGAGCGGCTCCAGGCGTACGTCGACCTCTACGTGCCAGAAGAGGCCCGGGATCCGCACTGGACCCTGTGGCTGGAGGTCTGGAACCGCTCGCAGAACGCCGGGCCGCAGGAACGGGAGCGCCAGGCCGCCATCGAGGGCGCCTGGCACCGCGACCTGGTGGCCCTGCTCGCCGAGGGGGTCTCGCGCGGGGAGTTCCGGCCCGTGGACCCGGACCGCTTCGGCGCCCGGCTGCGGGCGCTGCTCGACGGGTTCAGCATCCAGGTCGCCGTCGGCCTGCCGGGCCTCTCCCGGGAGGGCATCCTGGACCACGTACGCGAGTTCCTCTCGGACGCCCTGACCCCCTAGCCCGCCAGGGCTGCCCGCATGCTGAGATCGCCGTCCGCGGGCGGCGAGCGGTGTGGCACACTGCGAGCGTGCTTGCTCAGCTCATGATTATGGACAGCAGCGCGCCGGTCCGCAGTGATCGCTGAACCGTGGAAGAACTTCGCGGCAGCGGCCATCGTGCCCCAGACCCGCGCGCAGACCTCTCGCACCCGCGAGGGGTCTTTTCGTTTCCCGGCTCCATTCCTGCCGGGGCCGGAGCGCGCGCGATGATGGGGGCAGTGGCGGCGGCCTGCCTCAGGGCGGGCATCCGGAACCACTCATCCGACAGGAGTCAGATCAGCATGACGACGACAGAGGCGACAGCGGCCGCTCAGGGCCCCGACGACAGCTTCCACGTCTTCGACACCACCCTGCGCGACGGCGCCCAGCGTGAGGGCATCAACCTCACCGTCGCCGACAAGCTGACGATCGCCCGGCACCTGGACGACTTCGGAGTGGGTTTCATCGAGGGCGGCTGGCCCGGTGCCAACCCCCGCGACACCGAGTTCTTCGCCCGCGCCCGCGCCGAGATCGACTTCAAGCACGCGAAGCTGGTCGCCTTCGGCGCGACCCGGCGCGCGGGCGGCTCGGCCGCCGAGGACCCGCAGGTGCGGGCCCTCCTGGAGTCGGGCGCGCCGGTGATCACCCTGGTCGCCAAGTCCCACGACCGGCACGTCGAGCTCGCCCTGCGCACCACGCTCGACGAGAACCTGGAGATGGTCCGCGACACCGTCTCCCACCTGGTCGCCCAGGGCCGCCGCGTCTTCGTCGACTGCGAGCACTTCTTCGACGGGTACCGGGCCAACGCCGAGTACGCGAAGTCCGTCGTGCGCACCGCCCACGAGGCCGGCGCCGACGTGGTCATCCTCTGCGACACCAACGGCGGGATGCTGCCGGCCCAGGTGACCGCGGTCGTCGCGACCGTGCTCGCCGACACCGGCGCGCGCCTGGGCATCCACGCCCAGGACGACACCGGCTGCGCCGTCGCCAACACCCTCGCCGCCGTCGACGCGGGCGCCACGCACGTCCAGTGCACCGCGAACGGCTACGGCGAACGCGTCGGCAACGCCAACCTCTTCCCGGTCGTCGCCGCGCTGGAGATCAAGTACGGGCGCCAGGTGCTGCCCGTCGGCGCGCTCGCCGAGATGACCCGCATCTCGCACGCGATCGCCGAGGTCGTGAACCTGACCCCCTCCACGCACCAGCCGTACGTCGGCGTCTCGGCCTTCGCGCACAAGGCCGGCCTGCACGCCTCGGCGATCAAGGTCGACCCGGACCTGTACCAGCACATCGACCCCGAACGGGTCGGCAACACCATGCGGATGCTGGTCTCCGACATGGCCGGCCGCGCCTCCATCGAGCTCAAGGGCAAGGAGCTCGGCGTCGACCTCGGCGAGGACCGCGCGCTGGTCTCCCGGGTCGTGGAGCGGGTCAAGGAGCGGGAGCTCTCGGGCTACACGTACGAGGCCGCCGACGCCTCCTTCGAACTGCTGCTGCGCGCCGAGGTCGAGGGCCGCGCCCGCAAGTACTTCCGTACGGAGTCCTGGCGGGCCATCGTCGAGGACCGCCCGGACGGCACCCACGCCAACGAGGCCACGGTCAAGCTGTGGGCCAAGGGCGAGCGGATCGTCGCCACGGCGGAGGGCAACGGCCCGGTCAACGCCCTGGACCGCGCGCTGCGGGTCGCCCTCGAACGCTTCTACCCCCAGCTGGCGAAGTTCGAGCTGATCGACTACAAGGTCCGCATCCTGGAGGGCAAGCACGGCACGGAGTCCACGACCCGCGTCCTGATCGCCACGACGGACGGCACCCGCGAGTGGTCCACGGTGGGCGTCGCCCCGAACGTGATCGCCGCTTCCTGGCAGGCCCTGGAGGACGCCTTCACGTACGGCCTCCTCCACGCGGGCGTCGAACCCGCCGAGTAGCCCGGTCCGGCGCAGCCGCGGGGGTTTATGTCCGCCTCACACAGGAAAAGGGCGGTTCCGGTAGCGTCGGGGACATGAGGACCAGGCTGATATCCGTACGTCCCGGTCGGCTGCTGGCCGCCCTGCTGCTGGGCCTGTCCGCGACCACCCTCGTGGCCGCCCCGCATGCGGCGGCGGCCACCGGGCCCGCCGCCGTGGCGGAGGCCCTGAAGGAGGGACCGGTCTACGTCGATCCGCGGGCCGCGGCACAGCTGCCCAAGGCGAAGGCGGACGCGCTCGCGAAGAAGATCAAGGACGCCGGGAAGCCGGTGTTCGTCGCCGTGCTGCCGGCCACGTCCGAGTTCCCCGCGGAGAGCGTGCTGCGCACGGTCCGGGCCGAAACCGGCATCACCGGGCTCTACGCGATCCGGCTCGGCGACGGCTTCAACGCGGGCGCGGACCGGGCGGTCATGCCCGTCAACGCCGTCCGCAACCTGACCGACGCCGTCAAGGCCGGCGGGCCCGTCGACGCGGGCACGGAGCTCGACAACTTCGTCGACCAGGCCCTGACGCAGGTCAAGGGCAGGGCCCCGGCCTCCTGGGGCGACACGGGCGGTGCCGGCGGGGTCCCGGCCGGCGGGCTGATCACGCTCGGCGCGGTGGCCGTCATCGGCGGCGGCGGTGCGTACGCCCTGGTGCGGCGCAACCGCAAGAAGAAGGAGGAGGCGGAGCGCGAGGCCGTCGAGAAGCTGCGCGTGGTCGTCGACGAGGACATCACGGCCTTCGGCGAGGAGCTCGACCGGCTGGACTTCCACCCCGCAGAGCCCGGTGCGGACGACGCCATGCGCAAGGACTACGAGCAGGCCCTCGACTCGTACGAGAAGGCCAAGGACATCATGGCCTCCGTACAGCACCCGGAAGAGGTCAGGGGAGTCACCCAGGCCCTGGAGGACGGCCGGTTCGCGCTGGCCGCCCTCGATGCCCGCCGTCAGGGCAGGCCGCTGCCCGAGCGCCGGGCGCCCTGTTTCTTCGACCCGCGGCACGGGCCGAGCACCGAGGACCGTGACTGGGCGCCGGCCGGCGGTGCGGCGCGTACCGTGCCCGTGTGCGCGGCGGACGCGGTGCGCCTGCGGGACGGCAGGGACCCGATGGTGCGTACCGTCGACACGGACTACGGCCCGCGTCCCTACTACGACGCGGGCCCGGCGTACGGCCCCTGGGCGGGCGGCTACTTCGGCGGCGGCATCCTGCCCGGTCTCCTGGTGGGCACGATGCTCGGTTCGATGATGTCCGGTCCGGCCTACGCCTCCGACATGGGCGGCTACGACGGAGGGGACTACTCCGGCGCCGACTTCAACTCCTCCGACTTCGGGGGAGGGGACTTCGGCGGCGGTGGTGGCTTCGACGGCGGCGGAGGGTTCGACGGCGGGGGCGGCTTCTAGCGGCCGCCCCCGGGCCCCGGCGGCGTCGGGCGGGTCAGGCCTGCTTGATGGCCGAGATGTCGAAGGTCAGCTTCACCTTGTCGCTGACCATGACGCCGCCGGCCTCCAGCGCGGCGTTCCAGGTCAGACCCCAGTCGGAGCGCAGGATCTCGGCGGAGCCCTCGAAGCCGACGCGCTCGTTGCCGTAGACGTCGGTGGCCGAGCCGTTGAACTCCAGGTCGATGGAGAGCGGGCGGGTGACGTCCTTGATCGTCAGTTCACCGGTGATGCGGTACTTGTCGCCGCCGAGCTGGGCCGCCTCGGTGGAGCGGAAGGTCATCAGCGGGAAGGTCTCGGTGTCGAAGAAGTCACCGCTGCGCAGGTGGCCGTCGCGGTCGGCGATGCCGGTGTCCACGGAGCCCACCTTCACCTCGATGGTGGCGGCGGAGCGGGACGGGTCGCCGCCGTCCAGCTGCAGGCTGCCGGTGTAGTCGGTGAAGCTGCCGCGGACGTTGGTCACCATCGCGTGGCGGACGGTGAAGCCGATGCTGCTGTGGGAGGCGTCGATGACGTAGTCGCCGGTGAGGGCGGCCAGCGCCGGGTCCACGTCGAGGGTGGCGACGGTGGTGGCGGTGCTGTCCTGGTTGCGGCGGCTGAAGATGCCCATGATCTGCTCCTCGGGAGGGTCCTGCGTCGGTTGGTTTAATGTTCAACGAGAAAGACGCTAGACCCATTCCGTTCAAATTTCAACATCTTGGCGGCGTGTCGGACAGTTTTATAGACACTCGACAAAGAGCGGCGGCCCTGCCTGGTGGTGTCCGCACATCACGTGGCGGTTCTGTCCGGGCCGCACAGCGGAACACACCCGAGACTGTGCGGAATCAACGGAGGTTTTTCATCGACCGCTTCGTAAGGTCGATACATGACCGTTGTGGACCAGACTCCGAGCGAGCCGACGGACGCCCGCGGGCGCGTGGCCGAGCTGCACTCCCTGCGCGAGCAGGCGCGGCGTGGACCCAGTGACCGGGCGACCGAGGCGCAGCACGCCAAGGGCAAGCTGACCGCGCGCGAGCGCATCGCGCTGCTGCTCGACGAGGGTTCCTTCAAGGAGGTCGAACAGCTGCGCCGCCACCGGGCGACCGGATTCGGCCTGGAGGGCAAGAAGCCCTACACCGACGGTGTCATCACCGGCTGGGGCACCGTCGAGGGCCGTACGGTCTTCGTCTACGCGCACGACTTCCGGATCTTCGGCGGTGCGCTGGGCGAGGCCCACGCCACGAAGATCCACAAGATCATGGACATGGCCATCGCGGCCGGTGCCCCGCTGGTCTCCCTCAACGACGGCGCCGGTGCCCGTATCCAGGAGGGCGTCTCCGCGCTCGCCGGCTACGGCGGCATCTTCCAGCGCAACACCAAGGCCTCGGGCGTCATCCCGCAGATCTCGGTCATGCTGGGCCCGTGCGCCGGCGGCGCCGCGTACTCGCCGGCCCTGACGGACTTCGTGTTCATGGTCCGCGAGACCTCGCAGATGTTCATCACCGGCCCCGACGTCGTCCGCGCCGTCACCGGTGAGGAGATCTCCCAGAACGGCCTCGGCGGCGCCGACGTGCACGCGGAGACCTCCGGCGTCGCGCACTTCGCGTACGACGACGAGGAGACCTGCATCTCCGAGGTGCGCTACCTCATCTCGATGCTCCCCTCCAACAACCGGGAGAACCCCCCGGTCCACGAGACCTCCGACCCCGCCGACCGGCGCTCGGACGTCCTGCTGGACCTGGTCCCGGCGGACGGCAACCGACCGTACGACATGCACAAGGTGATCGAGGAGCTCGTCGACGAAGGCGACGTCCTGGAGATCCACGAGCGCTGGGCCCGCAACATCGTCTGCGCCCTGGCCCGGCTCGACGGCCAGGTCGTCGGCATCGTCGCCAACCAGCCCGCCCACCTCGCCGGAGTCCTCGACATCGAGGCCTCCGAGAAGGCCGCGCGCTTCGTCCAGATGTGCGACGCCTTCAACATCCCGATCATCACGCTGCTGGACGTCCCCGGCTTCCTGCCGGGCGTCGACCAGGAGCACGGCGGCATCATCCGCCACGGCGCCAAGCTGCTGTACGCGTACTGCAACGCCACGGTCCCGCGGATCAGCCTGATCCTGCGCAAGGCCTACGGCGGCGCGTACATCGTCATGGACTCCCAGTCCATCGGCGCCGACATCACCTACGCCTGGCCCACCAACGAGATCGCGGTCATGGGCGCCGAGGGCGCCGCCAACGTGATCTTCCGCAAGCAGATCGCCGAGGCCGAGGACCCCGAGGCCATGCGCGCGCGCATGGTCAAGGAGTACAAGGCCGAGCTGATGCACCCGTACTACGCGGCCGAGCGCGGCCTCGTCGACGACGTCATCGACCCGGCCGAGACCCGCGAGACCCTGATCAGCGCCCTGGCGATGCTCCGCAGCAAGCACGCCGACCTGCCGTCCCGCAAGCACGGCAACCCGCCGCAGTAAGAAGCGAAGGAGACCTGCCACCCATGGCGAACACCGACACCCTGCTGCGCGTCGAGAAGGGCAACGCCGCCCCCGAGGAGCTGGCCGCGATCACCGCGATCCTGCTCGCCCGCGCCGCGGCCACCCCCGAGGGCCGCCCGGTGCACCGCATCGGCTCCCAGGCCCGCTGGCGCCGCCTCGAGCGCACGCCCGGCTTCCGCACCGCGCACAGCTGGCAGGGCTGACCTGCGCTCCCACCGACGGCCGCCTCACCGGAACCGGACCTTGATCCCCTCGGGGACCGACTCCCGGTCCGGGAGGCGGCCGTCGGCCGTCCGGCAGCCGTAGAGGTACACGCGCGGCCGGCCGAACACGGCCAGGCACCCCAGGTCGTGCGGCAGCACGCAGTTGCTGAGCGACAGGGTCCGCAGCCGGGCCGGGGCGGTGCTCACGAACGGCAGCCGCCGAGCGCGTCCGTGCCGCCGATGAGCGCGCCGGTCCGGACGACCGCCTTGGCCTCCGCCTCGGACAGGTCCCGCAAGGACCGCGCAACCGGCGCAGAACCGGCCCACCCACCCCGGCCACGGACGCCGCTTCGGTGAGGCGGCGTGGTGGCACCACGGACGCGAGCGTGTCGTCCAGCGCATCGCGCACCACGTCCGGCACGGCATCCCCCGTCTCCGAACACGCCGCCACGAGCAGCCGCAGCCGCCGGGCGTGACGCGGCTCCGAGACGGCCCGCCGCGCTGAGGATGATCGGCGTGACCCGCCGCCATCACGATCGTCTCGCGCCAGGCGTCCAGGTGCGCACGGCCCACCGGATTCTGGCGGCGGCCGACGCGGCCGCCCAGGACAACATCGGCCCCCGCCCTTCGGCCGGGCAGCGCAGCACACCGGCGTTGCGGCCGTTGTCGGACAGCCGCCACGCAGGTCTGGGCGTAGGGGGAGCCGGTCGGACAGCGGCAGGCGCACCCGGCCCGCACTCGGGACGCAGCGCTCGGCGTCCCGGCGGCTGGAGCAGGATCTACCACGCGATCCGCCGCCTCGGCACTCATCGGCACCCCCCGGGCCATTAAAAACCAGAACGCCGGGACCCGTGACGGGTTCCCGGCGTTCCGGACAGGGAGGGTTGCCTCCGGCGCCTACCGCAGGCGGGCCATGAGGGCGTGCTCGACGAGGGTGATGAGCGCGCTCTTGGCGTCCGCGCGGTGGCGGGCGTCGGTGGTGATGATCGGGGCGTCCGGCCCGATCTGCAGCGCCTCGCGGACTTCCTCCGGGGTGTACGGCTGGTGCCCGTCGAACCCGTTGAGGGCGATGACGAACGGCAGCCCGCTGTTCTCGAAGTAGTCGACCGCGGGGAAGCAGTCCGCCAGACGCCGCGTGTCGACGAGGACGACGGCACCGATGGCACCGCGGACGAGGTCGTCCCACATGAACCAGAACCGGTCCTGACCGGGGGTACCGAAGAGGTACAGGATCAGGTCCTGGTCCAGGGTGATGCGGCCGAAGTCCATGGCGACCGTCGTGGTCGTCTTGTCTCCGGTGTGGGTCAGATCGTCGATGCCGGCGGACGCGGACGTCATGACGGCTTCGGTGCGCAGCGGGTTGATCTCGGAGACCGCGCCGACGAACGTGGTCTTGCCCACGCCGAAGCCGCCCGCCACCACGATCTTCGCGGAGGTGGTGGAGCGAGCCGCTCCGCCGTTAGAGCTTGCGAAGTCCACTGAGCACCCTTTCGAGCAGTGTCACATCTGGCTGGCCGCCGGCAGACTCGTCGCCGCCGGGCTGGTGAATGGCGACAAGGCCCGCCTCCGCCAGGTCGGCGACGAGGATGCGGGCGACACCAAGAGGAATGGAGAGAAGTGCCGAGATCTCCGCTACGGATTTGATCTCCTGGCACAGACGGCAGATGCGCTGGTGCTCGGGCAACTGCCCTTGCAGCCGCGCGGGATCGGCCGTGGTACTGACCAGCGCCTCGATGGCGAGCTGGTAGCGCGGCCGGGTACGGCCGCCGGTCATTGCGTACGGGCGCACCAGCGGGTTGTGGGCCTTGGGCGTCTGGGGGACGCCCCGCCGGGGCTGCTGAGGAGCCCGGTGAGGCGGCTGGACCTGCTGGGGCTGGCCGTACGGCTGCTGCTGGTAGGGATTGTGCTCCGGCATGGGCCGGCTGGGAGAGGAGGGGAAGTTGAAGCGGTTCTGGTCGTGCTGCCCACCCTGCGGCTGCTGAGCGCCGCCATAAGGATGACCTCCGGGTGTTGTCACGTTTCCTCCTCCGACTCCAAGAACGCAGTACTCCCTGTGGAACCGCGCCACCGCACCCTATGGTGCGATGACGCGAAACGCACTGCCTGTTTGCTAGTTGAGAAGACTTCCCTGCAGCTCCGAACGCAGTTCCGGTGTGAGGACACTGCCTGCGCGGTCCACAAGGAGGGCCATCTCGTAGCCCACGAGGCCGATGTCGCACTCGGGGTGCGCGAGCACCGCGAGCGAGGATCCGTCCGAGACGGACATGAGGAAGAGGAATCCCCGGTCCATCTCGACCACGGTCTGGTTGACGGCGCCACCCTCGAAGATGCGGGAGGCTCCGGCGGTCAGCGACGTCAGACCGGAGGCCACGGCCGCCAGCTGATCGGCGCGGTCGCGCGGGAATCCATCGGACATCGCCAGAAGAAGGCCGTCGGCGGAGACCACCACCGTGTGGGACACCCCGGGGGTGTTGTCCACGAAGTTGGTGATCAACCAGTTCAGGTTCTGTGCCGCCTGGCTCATCGGGCTCACACTAACGCTCCTGGTCATAGCTGTTACTTGACTGCTCAGAACCCGCGCTGCGTCCCTGCTGGACACCGCGCCGCAGGTTGCTCAACCTGCCGCGGACGTCCTCCGGTGCGCGGGAGACCTGGGGGCCGCCCTGCGGGGTCGTCTCCGCTGCGCCCTCGACCAGGTTGGCCTTGGGCACGCGCCGAGGGAGACCGGACGGGGTGACCCCGCCCGCCTTCGGCTCACGGAGTTTGGCGGCCTGCTGCCAGCGCTCGTCGTTGTTCGAGCGCCAGGCGTTGCTGCCTTCCTCGTCCCGCTCCGGGGCGGCGGGCTGCTGCTGTCGCTGCGGCCGCTGCTCGAAGAGGGATCCGGTGGACTCCGCTTCCTTCTGCGCCGGCTGCCACTGCTGCTGGCTGCCGCGTCGCGGCAGGCCCGCTCCGGTCACTTCGTGGCCGGTGTCGGCAGCGGCGCCCGGACGGTCGAAGCCTACGCGGTCCGCGGCGGGTTCGGGACCGGACTGGGGTTCCGATTCGGTCCCGTATCCCTGCTGGTAGCCGCCCGAATAGGTGTTCTGCTCGGGCCACTCGGCCTGCTGCGACTGGGATGCGTAGCCATCGCCGTACGCGGGGGCGTCCTGTGGGCGATCCTGGTAGCCGGCTTCCGGATAACCGTAGTCCTGCTGCGGGTACCCCTCGTACCCCTGCTGGGCCCCGTGGGCCTGCCGGGAGTCGTACGAGGTGTCGTAACCGGGCTCGGGCTGCTGCTCGAACTCCTGGTACTGCTGGTAGCCGTGCTCAGGCTGGGGTTCCGCATACTCCTGCTCGGCGTACTCGCCCTGCTGCTCCTGCCCGTAGCCCACCTGGGCTTCGAGTGCGGCCCGGCGGTCCTGCTGGGCCAGGGAGCGGCCGACCGGGTCCAGGCCGGGGCCCTCGCCGCCCTGCTGGTCGGCGCCGCGGCCCTCGTACCGGGAGTCGTCGAAGCCGAGCTCGGCGGCCGTACGCAGCGGTACGGCCTGCTGGGCCTGCTGCTGGGGGATCATCGACGACACGGTGAAGTCGTCGTCCGGGATCCCCTCGCCACCACCACCATGGGTGATCGCGTCGGGGAGCATGACCAGCGACGTGGTGCCGGCGGCCTCGCCCGAGGGGCGCAGCTGGACGCGGATGTTGTGGCGGTCCGCCAGCCGGCCGACCACGAAGAGACCCATGCGCTGGGAGATCGCGGCGTCCACGGTCGGCGGGTTGGCCAGCTTGTGGTTGATGTCCGCGAAGTCCTCGGCGGTGAGGCCGATGCCCTTGTCGTGGATCTCGACCATGACGCGGCCGTCGGGCAGACGGGTCGCGTTGACCCGGACCTTGGTCTGCGGGGAGGAGAACGTGGTGGCGTTCTCCAGGAGCTCGGCGAGCAGGTGCACGAGGTCGGTCACGGCCTGGCCGTGGATCTCGGCCTCGGAGACGCCCGAGAGCTCGATGCGCTCGTACTGCTCCACCTCGGACGAGGCGGCGCGCAGGACGTCGACGAGGGGGACCGGCTGGTCCCAGCGGCGGCCCGGTTCCTCACCCGCGAGGATGAGGAGGTTCTCGCCGTTGCGGCGCATGCGGGTGGCCAGGTGGTCCAGGCGGAAGAGGTTCTCCAGCTGGTCCGGGTCGGCCTCGTTGTTCTCCAGGTCGGTGATGAGGGTCAGCTGGCCCTCGATCAGCGACTGGTTGCGTATGGAGAGGTTGGTGAAGATCGCGTTGACGTTCCCTCGCAGGAGCGCCTGCTCGGCGGCGAGCCGGACCGCTTCCCGGTGGACCTGGTCGAAGGCGCGGGCGACCTCGCCGATCTCGTCCTGGGAGTTGATCGGGATCGGTGCGACACGGGTGTCGACCTTGCCCGGGTCGGTGCGCGAGAGCTGGTCGACGAGCATCGGCAGGCGCTGCTCGGCGACGTCGAAGGCGGCGGTGCGCAGGCGGCGCATCGAGCGGCTCATGGAACGGGCCATCATGCCGGCCAGGATGAAGGCGGCGAGCAGGGCCACGACCACGATGGCGCCGGTCCAGATGGCGTCGTTGCGGGCCGAGTCGGACAGCGCGACGGAGTCGGTGACCGCCTTCGCGAGGAGTTCCTTCTCGATCTCGGCGTAGCCCTCGAACTTGGCGGTGGCCGCGGCCTGCCATGCCTGCGGCGTGGTGCCGCCGGCGATGATCTTCGCCTTGCTGTCGCCGCTCGCGATCGCGTCGGTCATGCCGGTGAGGGCGGAGCCGTTCACCATGGGCGGAGCCTTGAAGACGGTGCCGGCCTGCTCCGCCTGCTGCTTGGCGGCGGCGAGCTTGGCGGCGCCCTCGTCCGACTTCTTGCCCATGACCTCCTTGAGGCGGCTCACGTCGCCCTCGGTACCCGCCGCGACGTACTCGCCGATGGCGATGTCCTCGAGGTAGGCGTACGAGGAGAAGGCGACGAGCTGGGCCTTGCGGACCTGCTCGTTCTCGTTGGGGCGCACGAGGAGGTGGGTGCCGACGGAGCGCTGGAGCGAGTTGGCGGCCTTGGCGAGTTCGACCGCGTAGACCATGCGGCCGTAGCTGGTGACGTTGCCGGTGCCCAGGCCGAGTTCGTTGGAGAACGTCATGAGGTAGTGCTGGACCAGCACGTACCCCTCTTCGGTCGGGATCGGACCGTTCGCGCTGGGCGGGTTCTTCTTCTCCGTCTCCTGCGCGACGTAGGCCGAGGCGCGGACGGCCGCGAGCTTCGGCTCCTCCTGATGGAAGAGCTCGATGCGGCGCGCCAGTCCCTGGTTCGCGTTCGAGGGGAGGTCCTTGGACGCCTGGGCGAACTTGGCCTTGGCCGTGTCGGTGGCCGCGTAGGCCTTCGCGACGGCCTCGTTGTTCTTGTCGCCCCGCAGGAGCGGTTCGGCCGTGAGGTCGCGCTCGTTGAGGAGGGCCTGGCCGTATTCGGCCGCCGCCTGGACGATACGGGCGGTCTTCTCGGCGTCCTTGGCTTCGTTCCAGCTGTCGACGGAGCCCTTCACCTGGAAACCGCCCATGACCAGTCCGACGAGGACGGGTACGAGCAGGATGGCGTTCAGCTTGGTCGGCACGCGCCAGTTGCGCGGTGCGAACTTGCTGGTGCTGCCGCTCTTCGCCGGCGGGTCCACGGGTACGTCGACGGGCGACGTGCCCGCGCGCTGCGGCGGGGTGAAGTTGCCACGCGCGGGTTCATCCGCGGGGCTCGCGTTGCTTCGCCTCACTCGACCAACAACCTCTCGGCGGTGCTACTAGCTAGTTAGTTGAATTGCAGCACGGTCAACGGCCGTGTTCCAAACACCTGGAACCAGCCATTCCCAGAACCTTATGTGCCACATAAATCGGACATAAAGAGCGAGCTGCGGCAAAAAAGGAGCTGGTTGTGAGCGCAGCGGCACCGCCCGACCGCGCCGTGTGTCCGACTGGCTGCAATTCTCTGTCGAAACGTTATGAACCGAGAAGGCGGGCCGTGTCCTATGACACAGCCCGCCCTCTCATGTTGTGAAGAACCGGTGGTACTTGAGTGGTGGCCCTTGAGCCGCGTCGCCCGGGTCGTGTTACTTGAGTCGGGCCATGAGGGCGTGCTCGACGAGTGTGATGAGCGCGCTCTTGGCGTCCGCGCGGTGGCGGGCGTCGGTGGTGATGATCGGGGCGTCCGGGCCGATCTGCAGCGCCTCGCGGACTTCCTCCGGGGTGTACGGCTGGTGTCCCTCGAAGCCGTTGAGGGCCACGACGAACGGCAGCCCGCTGTTCTCGAAGTAGTCGACCGCGGGGAAGCAGTCGGCGAGCCTGCGGGTGTCGACGAGCACGATCGCACCGATGGCACCGCGGACGAGGTCGTCCCACATGAACCAGAACCGGTCCTGACCGGGGGTACCGAAGAGGTACAGGATCAGGTCCTGGTCCAGGGTGATGCGGCCGAAGTCCATGGCGACCGTCGTGGTCGTCTTGTCCCCGGTGTGGGTCAGATCGTCGATGCCGGCGGACGCGGACGTCATGACGGCTTCGGTGCGCAGCGGATTGATCTCCGAGACGGCCCCGACGAACGTGGTCTTGCCCACGCCGAACCCGCCCGCCACCACGATCTTCGCGGAGGTGGTGGAGCGGGCGGTTCCGCCGTTAGAGCTTGCGAAGTCCACTGAGCACCCTTTCGAGCAGCGTTACATCCGGCGTGCCGCCGGCCTCTCCATTGCCCGGCTGGTGGATGGCCACCATTCCGGCCTCCGCCAGGTCGGCGACGAGGATCCGGGCGACACCGAGCGGCATCGACAGCAGTGCGGAGACCTCCGCGACCGACTTGACCTCGCGGCACAGCGTGCAGATGCGCTGGTGCTCGGGAAGCAGGCCGGACAGGTGCATCGGATCGGCCGTGGTGCTCACCAGCGCCTCTATGGCGAGCTGGTAGCGGGGCCGGGTCCGGCCGCCGGTCATCGCGTACGGACGAACGAGCGGCTGATCGCCTTCCGAGTACGACGAATCGCCGTAACCATCGGAGTAGGCGGGGGGCGGGGTCATTGATCCTCCGGGCTGGACAGCAGTGGTCAGCGTGCCGTCTGACGGGGCGGCCGGTGGGGGGACGGTATGACGGCCTGGCGGTGGTACTGGGTCCCGGGGCCGGAGCCCCGGTTCCCCCGGCCGGAAGTACCGTCCGGCCGGGAGAGGTGGTGTCAGATGAGCAGGCTTCCCTGCAGCTCCGCGCGCAGGTCCGGGGTGAGGACGCTGCCGGCGCGGTCCACGAGGAGGGCCATCTCGTAGCCGACGAGGCCGATGTCGCACTCGGGGTGCGCGAGCACGGCCAGTGAGGATCCGTCCGAGACGGACATGAGGAAGAGGAATCCCCGGTCCATCTCGACCACGGTCTGGTTGACGGCGCCACCCTCGAAGATGCGGGAGGCTCCGGCGGTCAGCGACGTCAGACCGGAGGCCA
>LJCW01000141.1 GCA_001298555.1 Actinobacteria bacterium OV450 | reverse complement strand
GTGGGGGCGTGTGAAGCGATCCGTGTTCTTGCGCGGCCCGGTCCGGTGTCCGGCCGGGGAGGGCCGTTTTTCCGGCTTGCATGATTGCAGGCGGTGGGAGGGTGGCGGTAGCCGTCCGGGCGGGTACGGGCTGGCAGCGGAGGGGCGGCTGGTGTTCTCATCGGGGGTGTGGGGGTGGTAGCTCAGTTGGTCAGAGCAGCTCATAGTCCGCCGGCCGCGGGTTCGAGTCCCGCCCACCCCGCTACGCGGCTGCCTGGTCCCGGGGCGGGGTGGGTTTCAGGGGGTGGGGTGGGAGCCGCTGAGGTGGGTGCTGCGGGTGATTGCGTGGACGGCGAGGGTGTTCCAGACCTCGGTGGTGGTGCGGCCGGTGCGTTCAGCGATCCGGTAGACAGGTTCCCCGCCGGCGTAGGCGTTCAGGGTGGCCTTGGTGAGGCTGCGGCGGGCCGCGTGGAGGGCTTCCTGCGCGTCCTGCAGGCCCTGCGCTGCTGCTTCCAGGGAATTGTCCTCGCTGGCCATGCCCTTGCCCTTCCGGCTGCCCTCGTGAGCAACGGCAGCCTCTGCCCCGCTCGTTGACCGAAGATCGTACCGCCTGGCCTCTTCGGCTCGCGCTGTGGGGGTTATGTGCGGTGGTGGTTGGTCGCCGGTCCTGCTCGCCGTGTGTCTGCAGGGGCTTGCGGAGCGGGGCTGGCCGGCTGGATTCCTGGCGGGCCGGCTGGGCGCGAGTATCCAGAATATCGCCGTGGTCCGCGGCCGCAAGGGTCCGCGTGTGGACCTGGCTCTCGAGGGGGCCGTCCGGAACTGCCGCGGGGAAGTGACCGCGAGCGCCCCTGCCGGGTACGGCAGTGTGGCGCGCCGCAGCCGTAGCGCCGGCACGGCAGCCCGCTGGCGTGCCCAGCGCTTCCCGTCCCTCAGGCCACCGTCGGCTGAATCCCGTGTCTCATGGGTGCGGCTGTGGCCTGCTGGGGTGCTGCCCGGGGAGTGCCCCAGGGGAGGGGGCTGGGGTCCGGGTGGTGGTGGTGGGCGGGTTCGGATGGTGTGCGGTGCCGGTATGGGGGCCGGTGCCCAGGGGGTGTTGGGTCTTTGCTCCGGTGTCCGGGGCGGGCTGTGTGCGGTTAGGGTGGTGATCAGTCCGCGCCGGCGTGGGTGTGCGGGTCAGGACCGGTGCCCAGGCGCTCTGGGGCAGTACGGCTGGTCCGGGGCAGACCCCGGTATTCCGTCGGAGTACCGGGGTTTTGCGTTTCTGTGCGTTGGCCGGTGTTCCGGGGAGTGCCATACCTGCGTTGGGGGGTGGGGCGCGGTCGGTGCGCGTAGACCGCGCCCCCGGGGTCACCTCAGGGGGGCGAGGCGTTCCTGTCTGGGTAACGACTGGGCTGTGGCGGGGTGGCGGGGTGCCGCACTGGTGTGACGGTCGTACCAGTGCCCGGGCGGTCTCAGGGGGGTGAGGCTCGCTGGGCTGCCGGGAGTGTGAGGGTGCGCCGGGGTGCCGGCGGCGGGGGGGGGGCGGGGGGCGGGTGTGGCGGCCTTATGGCCGGGTCCGGGCTGGTGGTGGTGGCGGGCGGGCCGCCGGGTGCCGTCTGCAGGGCGGCTGCCGGCCTGCCCGCGCGGACTCAGTTCTTCCACGGCTGGCACCCGGTATTAGGTGGGGGTGGTGGGGCGGCTGTTGGGCCTGCGTGGCAGGCTGGTGGTCAGGGGCGCGGTCGCTTCCTCGTCCTGTGTGAGGGCGTGGACTGCGCTGGATTTCCTGTGCTGGTGACGGGTCTTGGGGTCTGCCGTCCGGTCCTGCGGTTGGCTTCGTCTGGTGTCTGCCGTTCTTTTCCTGCCGGCGGGTTTTGGACGGCGGCGAACCGTTCTTCGTCGTTTCCGATTGCTGCCAGGAGCCGGTGGACCGTGAAGGACACCGAATCGCAGCGGTGTTCGGCGGGCCATTTCGAAGCGGTCCACCTTGCGCTCCTCACGGAGGAGTAGGCCAGTCCGATGTCGCCGGCCAGGCGCAGCAGTGATTCCCTGACTGTGGAGGAGTCCTCGCCGTGTTCCCGGTGGCCCGGCTCGCGCATCGGCTCGATCTCCAGGGCGCGGTCCCCGACGGTGAACTGGGCCGGGGCCCCGGACTCCAGGGTCCTGCGCAGTTCCGCCACGATCTGCGCGTAACGGTAGATACTGACACTGCCGACCCTGTCCGCACTTGGAGTTCGCTCGGGCATGCTGCTCACCACCCTGGCGGGCCGGGCACGGCCCTGTTGGCCGTGGCAGGACACGGCCCGCTTTCAGGGCCGAGGGTGAAGCCTGCAGGCGGGTATCGCAGGGGATGACCGGAAGAAACCTGAGTCTGGCTGGTTGTCCGTTTGGAGTGCTTCTGTCAGGTGGTCACCGTGATCGCTAGCGGAACGATTCTTTCCGGTCCTGGTGTACCGCGTTACTGACTTTGTAGCTGTGGTGTCGTCGGTGTGAGTCCGGTTCCGGTGAGGCATCCGTCGATGAGGTGGCTGCGGTATTGGATCTGTCGGAGGCCGTGTCGTAGCCGGCGCATGAGGTGGTCGGGGTCGGTGAAGGCCGTGTGGGCGATCACGAAATTCCCCAGGTGGGGCGGGTTCCGCGTCACGTAATTCCCCACCCCCGCGGTCACGTAATTCCCCATGGAGCGACGGGTGGCGGAGGTCATAGTCCTGGCCGTCGCGAAGGCGGACGCTTCCTCGATCAGTGGTTCGAGGTCGAAGGAAGCGCACGATGGCAAGGAGAACGTTCAACGTGGTCGATGTGACCGAGATCTACGTCCACTGGTATGCGGGCCGCTCGAAGAGCGAGCTGGCCGTGTCGCTGGGGCTGGACCGCAAGACGATCAGGAAGTACCTGGCCCCGGCGGAGGCCGCCGGGATGACCCCGGGCGGGGCGGCGATGACCGCGCAGGACTGGGCCGAGCTGATCAAGGGATGGTTCCCCGAGCTCGCCGACAGGCGGCTGCGGCAGGTGACCTGGCCCGAGATCGACAAGCACCGCGATTACATCAAGAGCCTGCTGGGGACCGTGACCGTCTCCACGATCCACCAGCGGCTGCGGGACGAGCACGGGCTGACGGTGTCGGTGTCCTCGCTGCGGCGGTGGATATCGGCGACGCTGCCCGAGGAGACGAGAAGGTCGCAGGTCACCGTCCTGCGCGACGAGGTTGAGCCGGGTCTGGAGGCTCAGATCGACTACGGCTTCCTGGGCCAGTGGACCAACCCCCGCAGCGGGAAACGGCACCGGATCTGGGCCTTCGTGATGATCCTGGCCTGCTCGCGGCACATGTTCGTCCGCCCGGTCATCCACCTTGACCAGCACGCCTGGACCGAGGCCCACGTCGAAGCGTTCAACTTCTTCGGCGGTGCCACCCAGCGGCTCGTCCCGGACAACCTGCGGACCGGCGTGGACAAGCCCGACCTCTACGACCCCAAAATCAACAAGGCGTATGCCGAACTCGCCAACCACTACAGCGCGTTGGTAGATCCAGCCCGCGCAGGCCGGCCAAAAGACAAGCCCAGGGTCGAGAGGCCTATGCCCTATATACGGGATTCGTGGTGGCGTGGGCGGGAATTCACCTCCCTGGAACACATGCAGAGCGACGCGGTCCGCTGGTCGAGCGAGGTCGCGGGACGCCGGCAATGCCGGCCGCTTGGCGGCGCGTCCCCGCTGTCGGTCTTCGAGGCCGTCGAGGCCGAGACCCTGTTGCCGTTGCCGAGGACGCCGTTCGTGCTGGCCCGCTGGTCCACGGCGACGGTCGGCCCGGACATCCACATCAAGGCGGGCCGCACCCTCTACTCGGTGCCCTGGAAACTGATCGGCAAGCGCGTCGACGTCCGTTCCACCGCCACCATGGTCCAGATCTTCCACGACGGTGAACTGGTCAAGACCCATGCGGCACTTGAGCAGGGCAAGCGCACCCACGCCAGTGACTACCCGCCCGAGAAGATCGCTTTCCATATGCGGACCCCGACGTGGTGCCGCACCCAGTCCGCGCAGGTCGGCCCGGCCTGCCAGGCCGTGATCGACGGGCTGCTGGAAGTCAACGCGCTCTACCGGCTCCGCGCCGCCCAGGGCGTCCTCGGACTGCGCAAGAAGTACGGCGATGTCCGCCTCGAGGCGGCCTGCGCCAAGGCCACCACGGCCGGCGACCCGTCCTACCGCACCATCAAGGGCATCCTCGTCGCCGGCACCGAGACCGAGCCTGCTCCCGAGACCAGCGGCGACGGCGGGGCCGCGGCCTTCCTGCACGGCCCGAAGCGGCTCTTCGCGACCGTCGCGACCTCCGACATGACGAACGACGACCGTGATGACCACCGTCACGAAGAAGGAGCCGCGTGATGAGCATCATGGACACCGCCCTGCGCGACGCACTGCGGACGCTGAAGCTGTCGGGCATGCTGGAAACCCTCGACGCCCGCCTCGCCCAGGCCCACGGCGGCGAGCTCGGACACCTCGAATTCCTGCAGACGCTCTGCCAGGACGAGATCACCCGACGCGATACCGTCGCTTTCCAACGGCGCCTGCACCGGGCGAAGTTCGAGCAGCAGGTCACCCTGGAGGAGTTCGACTTCGCGGCCTCGCCGAAGCTGCCCGCGGCCCAGATCCGCGACCTCGCGGCACTGCGCTGGCTGCACACCGGAGAGTCCGTCATTTTGTTCGGTCCGGTCGGCGTCGGGAAGACACACGTAGCCCAGGCCCTCGGGCACCTGGCGATCCGGCAGGGCGCCAACGTCCGCTTCGCGAAGACCAGCCGGGTCCTGGCGGACCTCGCAGGCGGGCACGCAGACCGCACCTGGGACCGCCGACTGCGCGAGTTGGTACGTCCCGACGTGCTCATCCTGGACGACTTCGCGATGCGCCAGCTGACCGCGGCCCAGGCTGACGACCTCTACGAGCTGGTCTCCGAGCGCACGGGCCGTTCGCTGATCCTGACGAGCAACCGGGCACCGAGCGACTGGTATCCGCTCTTCCCCAACCCCGTGGTCGCCGAGTCGCTCCTGGACCGGCTGATCAACACCAGCCATCAAGTGATCATGAACGGCCCGAGCTACCGACCCAACAAGCGGCCCCGAGGAGGCGGTCCGGGGAAGACAAACAACCCCTCGATCGAGTAGACATGAACGAGGTCAGGACCTGGGGAATTACGTGACGCCGGGCCCGGGGAATTACGTGATCGTTCACAGCGCCGGCAGCTGGGAGCCGGTGAAGACATGGCTGGCGGCTTCGGCACAGGCGGAGGTGACTGCACTCGATTCCGCCTGCCTTACCTACGGGGTCCCGGCTTTGGCGTTCGTCCTGCATGCGGCCGGCGCTGACGGGCAAGATCGCTACTGCGTGGCCCGCGACCAGCTCGATGCAGCGACCTCCGCCCTCGCACACCGCCGGGTCAAGGCCGCCCACGCCCGCATCCGGCGTGGCGAGACGCCAGCGTTCGCCGAGTACGACCTCCTGCACGGACTTACCGGAATCGGCGTGCACCTGCTCCACCACACCCCCGGTGACGACGCCCTCGCCGCTGTCCTCTCCTACCTCGTCGCCCTGACCCGCCCGCTCACCGTGGACGGCGAGAGGCTTCCGGGCTGGTGGTGCGCCCACGATCCTCACCGCCTCTACAGGCCCGGCGGACACGCGAACTTCGGAATGGCTCACGGCATCACCGGCCCCCTCGCCCTCCTCTCCCAAGCCCTGCGCCGAGGCGCAGTCGTGGAAGGCCAGCATGAGGCCGTCCACGCCATCACCTCCTGGCTCGGCCAATGGCAACAGCACGGTGATCGCGGCCCCTGGTGGCCGCAGACGATCACCCGCGAAGAGGCCGCCGCCAGCCGGCCGCACGTGACGGGCCCCGGGCGGCCCTCTTGGTGCTATGGCACCCCCGGAATCACCCGCGCCCTCCAACTCTCCGCCATCGCCACCGCCGACACCAGCCTCCAGCACGCCGCCGAGAACGCACTGGCCGCCTGCCTCTGCGACGACCGCCAGCTGGCCCAGCTCACCGACGCGAGCCTGTGCCATGGCACAGCCGGCCTGTTCCAGACCGCGTGGCGCGCTGCACAAGACGCCCGAACGCCCCTCCTCGATGGCCCGGTCCACCGCCTCACCGATGCGCTCACCAGCCACCACGCGTTCGAGGACACCGCGTTCCTTGAAGGCGCCGCTGGACAAGCACTCGCACATTCCACTGCGATCCACGACCGTGCCCCCGCTTCAGGCTGGGACGCCTGCCTCGCCATCAACTAGTCCCCCTGCCGGAACAGGAGTTCCAGCCCGATGAACGCCTTGTACGTCTCCCAGCAGACCGAGGACGCCGTCCTCGGTGTCCTAGCCGGACAGCCGATCCCGGCCATCGCCACCCGCACAGGCATTCCTACCGAGGAACTGCGCGACGCCGTCGCCCTCTACCAAGCCGCAGGCCGCAACGCCCTCGCCGAACAGGCCGCCCGGCTAGACTGGTACCAGGTCCGCATCGAGTTTCCCGACTGGAACCGATGCGAGGAAGCGGCCACCCTCCTGGCCCGAAGGATTACGGACGCCGAACAGGCTGGACTCATCGGCGCCTGGTGGTTCATCCGAAAGGCTCCCCAGTGGCGGCTGCGCGCCCTGCCCGGACCCCACGGCCCCGACCGGTTCCGTCACATCATCGCAGGCACCCTCGACGCCCTCGTGGAACATCGGACCATCACCCGCTGGTGGCCGACCATCTACGAACCCGAGGTTCCCGCCTTCGGCAGCCCAGCCGGCATGCACGTCGCACACGCCCTGTTCCACGCCGATAGCGCCCACATTCTCAACCACATCCACAACGCCGAGCCACCCCTGGGCCGCCGCGAACTCTCCGTCCTCCTGCTCTGCGCGCTGTTCCGGGCAGCCGGACTGGAATGGTTCGAACAGGGCGACGTCTGGGACAAAGTCGCTCACCTACGGCCCCTCCCAACGGACGTAACGGCCACCCAACTCGCAGAACTCGAACACGGTCTCCGCACTCTGATGAACGCCGACGCCTCTCCCCTCTTGGCCCCCGGCAGCACGCTGGAAGCCATCGCCCCCTGGCTGGACTCCTTTGAGACCGCAGGACGCAATCTCGGCAGGACGGCAGCCGCCGGAACCCTCGAACGCGGGCTGCGGCAAGTACTCGGACACCACGTGATCTTCCACTGGAACCGGCTCGGTCTCGCCACCCGCACCCAGGCCCTCATCGCCCACGCCGCCACGCACACCGTGATACATCGCCAGGAGTAACGGATCCCGGGAGCTGGGCACCGGCCCGTAGTCGGCGCTGTACAGACGAACCGAGCTCTAGGCAGTGAGCATTTTCAACTGGGCCACTGATCGGGTGACGTGGAGGTGGCTGCGGAACGGGCAGAGCCCCACCGGTGTTGAGCGAGTTGTCTAAGCTCAGCTACTCACC
>LJCW01000140.1 GCA_001298555.1 Actinobacteria bacterium OV450 | reverse complement strand
CCTGGTCGGTGCCGTCCAGGACGACGAGCGGGCCGTTGCCTTCAAGGGGGGTGGGGGAGGGGGTGCGGGGCCGGGTCGGCTTGCGGGGGGCGGTTGCGGGCTGCGGGGACCGGGGCCGGGCGCCGGAGCCCGGTTCCGGGGTGGTGGCCGGGGCCACGGTCGGAGCGTTAACGGCGTTAACGGCGGACGGTGCCGGCGGAGTCGTGGCCGCCTTGGGAGCGGGGGCGTTAACGGCGTTAACGGTCGATGAGGCCGGAGGCGCCGCCGGGGTCGCGGCGTCCTGTGCCGGAGCGGGGGCGTTAACGGCGTTAACGGTGGACGGGGCAGGCGGAGACGTGGGCGCCTCCGGTGCCGGGGCGTTAACGGCGTTAACGGTCGGCGGAGGTGCCGGGAACGGGGACGGGGGAGGGGTGGGGGCGTTAACGGCGTTAACGGTCGGTGCTGCCGGGGCCGGGGTCGGGGTCCCGGCCGGGGCCGGGTCCAGGTCTGGAGCCGTCGGCGGTGCCGGGGCATTAACGGCGTTAACGGGGTGGAGGGTGGCAAGCCCTTCCAGGAGGCGGGCGTAGGCCGCGCGCTTCGGGGCGCGGGGGGCCGTACGGCCGGTCTCCCAGGACGTGACCGTTTCACGGCGGACGGAGAGGGCTTTGGCGATCTGCTCCTGGCTCAGGCCTGCGGCCTCGCGCAGGCGCTTGCGTTCGTCGGGGTGCGGGAGCGGATCTTGAGCGGCTTCCTCGAGCAGCGCGTCGACCGCTGCGAAGAGGCTCTCTTGTTCGTCGGGCATCGGTACTACCTCCGAGTGCAGCCTAGGTGAACCGCACGGTCGAACGCACATGAAGCGCACGTGGGGGCGTGGACGGCGTCAACCGCGTCAACCGCGTCAACCGCGTTGACGGCATTAACGGCGTTAACGCCCCCGGCGTGGGTGCTGTCATCAGAGGCGCTGCATCAAGAGCTCCGTGACGGCCTTGAGGTCGTCCGGGGTGAGGTGTGCCGTCAGGGCGTCCGCGATCGTTTCCGGGGAGTCCGTCGCGATCGAGATCCGCGGAGCCGCGGGCGTGGGGGTGGCGCCAGGTGCCCGGGTCAGGGCCGGAGCCGGTGCCGGTCCAGGCGCCGGGCTCGGTGCGGGAGCGTTAACGGCGTTAATGGTGGGCGGTGCCGGGGGCTGAGCGTTAACGGCGTTAACGGTCGGCGGGGGCGGGGGCGTGTGCGTGTGCGTGTGCGTGTGCGTGCGCTGCCGCGGCGGGTTGACGGCGTTCAGACTCTCGTCGGCCGCCGCCTCCTGCTGTTCCTGCGGGAGGCGTCCGATCCGGCGGGCCGGTTCGACCTTGAGCTCGCCCGTGTCGACCTTCTCCTGGAGGGCCGGGGTGAGGTTCAGCAGGGTCAGGCGCTGCGAGACCCAGGCCGCCGTCTTGCCCAGGCGCTTGGCGACCTGGGCCTGGGAGCCGTGGACGTCGACGAGTTCCTGGAGCGCACGGGCCTGGTCCATGGGGGCCACGTCGACCCGGTGGACGTTGGCGATCAGCGCCGATTCCAGGATGTCCGCCGCGGACGCGGACAGGGCGTCGTTCACGTGGATGTGCATGGTCTTCAGGCCGGCCAGCTGGGCCGCCGCGAGGCGGCGGTTGCCGTCGATGACCACGTACGGGGCACGGCCCAGGCCGTCGGTCTGTCCCGGGTGGGCCTCCATGAAGGCCATGCGGGTCGCGACGGCGAGGGGCTGGAGCTGGCCGCGGGAGAGGAGCGACTGGGCCAGCTCGTCGAGTTCGGTGAGGTCCTCGCGGAGGTTGAACGGGTTGTGCGCGAGCGCCTCGATCGGCACCTCGGACGGGGCCGCGATACCGGATGTGGGGGCTCCGGTGGCCTCCGCGATGGCCGCACGGCGGGAGCTGACGCTGACGGGCTGGGCACGTGCGAAGGATGCCGAGACCCCGAGTTTGTCGGCCTTGCTCATGAGATCTCCCTGGCGAGGGCGCGCATCGCGATGGCTTGGTCGCCCTTGGGCGAGTACACGAACAGCGGCTGCTTCACGCGGACGGCTTCGCGCTGTTCCTTGAGGTCGGGCACGACGGCGACGACACGCGGATCCTTTATGTCCATCCAGGCCTGGAGCGAGGAGGTCGCGATGTAGCCGCGACGGCCGTCGTAGAGGTTGACGACGAGGCCGAGGTAGTCGATTTCAAGGCTGAGGTCGTCGCGCAGGTCGTTGATCTGCGAGGTGAGGAGGTCGTACGCGTCGGCCGACGAGTCCTCCGCCTGTACGACGATCAGCGCGCCGGAAGCGCCCTGCTGCTCGGTGTCGCGGCGGCGCCCGTAGTAGATCGCGGCGTCCATGCTCAGGCCGAGGCTCGGCGGGCAGTCGATGAGGATGACGTCGTAGTCGGATTCGACGGGGGACAGGGCGCGTTCGAGGGCGGCCTCGCGGGCGCGGACGGTGGAGAGGCGGACGTCGAGGAGGAAGGCGTCCGTGCAGGCGGGCAGGAGGTGCAGGCGGTTGCCGAAGCGCTGGTCCGGGATGGGGACGATCAGATCGGCGAGGGGGCCCTTGGACTCGCCGGCCATGTGGCAGGTGAGGCTGTCGCCGCCGATGGGCAGCGGCTGCTGACCAAGCTGCTTGGTGAGGTGGCCCTGGGGGTCGAAGTCGACCAGCAGGACGCGCATGCCGAGGCCCGGGAGGTCTTCCAGGTCGAGGGAGCTCGTCTCGGCGTGGTGGTGCGGCTGCTGCCGACCGCCGTCCTCGCCCTCCTCGGCCGCGGAAAGGCGGGCCAGCTGGCGGGCGATCCGGACCGGGTGGAGGCTGTCCGGGTCCTCGGCGAGGGCCTCGGCCGTGCCTGCGGTGATGGCGGTCTTGCCGACGCCACCCTTCTGGTTGCACACGATGATGCGGCGCACCACGGAGGGCCGCTTGACCGTCGGGGCCGGATTCATCTCCAGCCAGAGGCGCACCGCTTGGGCGAGACCCTGGATGAGGGAGACGCCGCGGTCCTTGGAGTCGGCGCGGAAGGACTCCCACTGGCCGGCGGGCAGCCAGGTGGAGAACGATTCGGCGCCCGCGGTGTCGACGGGGGAGGGGGCGGAGGCGAGGGCGCTCCACTGAGTGATGCCCTGGTGGACGGCGTCCTGGATGTCGACCCGCAGTTGGGCGGTGCGGATCTTCAACTCCTGGCGGAGCCACGGGGGGAGCTTGGAGACGACCTTCTCCCGGTCGTTCTGAGATGAGGGCGAAGTCATGAGAGGGACTTTACTAACGTTCGCGGGCTGATGTGAGCGCCACGCTTGGGTTTTGCTAACGAAATGGCGTGAGAAGCATTCCAATCGGCCCCTGGGTACGCCACAGGGCGGCCTCGCACACGCCGTAGCGAGCACCCCCGTGGTTCGCCACGGCGTATGCGAGGCCGCCCTGGAGACGCCGTCAGCCGACCGGAACCGCCGGGGAGTCCGACGCGTTCAGCCCGAGTTCGGCCCGGCACTCGGGTGAGCCGGCCGGGTCGAAGAGGGGGATGCGGTCCGCGGGCACGATGCCGGGGAGGAGGAAGTTCCAGAGGTCGATGACCCGGGTGTGCAGGTCGTCGCGGCCGGTGCGGACGTGGGAGGTGACCTGGATTCCGGTGAACGAGCCGACGAGGAGCGTCGAGAGGTCGTACAGGTCGAGGAAGGGGAAGACGTCGCCACGGTCCTGGGCCGGCTTCAGGCAGCCGTGGCAGGTGTCGATCCACGCGTTGTAGGGCGTCGGGTCCGGGTTGGTGAAGGAACCGAACTCGATGACCAGGCGGATGCCGGCGCGGATGCGGACGTTGGCGCGCAGGCCGTACGCCATCTGGTGCGTCAGGTCGATGACCGTTTGCAGGCCCGGGTCCTCGATGGCGGGAACGCCTGCGGAGACCTGGAACTGTTCGTCCATCAGGGTGCGGGCGAGGGCTTCCTTGGACTGGAAGTGGAAGTACAGGGCCCCCTTGGTCACTCCGGCGTGCTTGACCACGTCGCTGAGGCTGGCACCGCCGAAGCCGAAGCTGTCGAAGGCGATTGCCGCGCCGTCGAGGATCGCCTGCCGCGTGATCTCGGCACGTTCCTGCCGGGCCCTTGCCATGTGGGGGTTCTCCTGCCGCTGGTGCCGTGCCGCTGCCGTGTGCCGCTGCCGCGTGGGGGATGGGGGGTCGTCGGTGGTTCAAGGATCAATCTAGTGGGAGGGAGGGAAAGAAAACCAGTCGACAAGTACTTTTTCGTTAACGGCGTTAACGCCGTTAACGGTCGGCCGGGCCGGGCGTCGAGCCGGCTGGGGCGTTAACGGCGTTAACGGTCTGGCCGGGAGGGGGCGTCGAGGGGCGTCACGTCGGCTGGGGCGTTAACGGCGTTAACGGCGTTAAGGGTCCAGCCGGGATGGGGGTCGGGCTGGCCGGGGTGTTAACGGCGTTAAGGGTCCGGCGGGGAGGGGGGTCGGGCGTTAACGGCGTTAAGGGTCGGCGGCGGGCGCCCCTAGCATGCGGGGATGAGTGATCTTGGGGAGTGGGCGCAGGCGTTCCGGGTGGATGTGGCCGAGCGGGAGCTCGAGGATCTGGCCGAGCGGCTGGACCGGGTGCGCTGGCCCGATGAACTGCCGGGGGTGGGGCGGGCGTACGGGATGCCGCTCGGGGAGGTGCGGGAGCTCGCGCGGTACTGGCGGGACGAGTACGACTGGCGGGCGGCCGAAGCACGGTTGAACGAGTGGCCGCAGTACACCACGGTCATCGACGGGGCCCGGGTGCACTTCGCGCACGTCCGCTCGCCCGAGCCCGGTGCCACGCCGCTGTTGATGACCCACGGCTGGCCCGGGTCGTTCGTGGAGTTCCAGAGGGTGGCCGGGCCGCTGACCGATCCCCGGGCCCACGGCGGGGATCCCGCGGACGCCTTCCACCTGGTGCTGCCGCACATCCCGGGCTTCGGCCTGTCCGGGCCGACCCGGGAGAGCGGCTGGGAGTTCAAGCGGACCGCTCGGGCCTTCGCGGTCCTGATGGAGCGGCTCGGGTACCCGGTGTACGGGGTGCAGGGCGGCGACTGGGGGGCGGCCGTTTCGCGGGAGCTCGGGAGGATCCGGCCGGGGAACGTGCTCGGCGTGCACCTGAACCTGCTGCCCGGGGGAGGGGCGACCGGGGAGCCGCGGGCCGAGGAGCTGGCCGGGCTGAGCGCGGCCGAGCGGGAGCGGACGCTGGCCTCGTGGGAGAGGTACCGGGTCTGGGCGCGGGACCGGCAGGGGTACGCCGACATCCAGGCGACCCGGCCGCAGACCCTCGCGTACGGGCTGAACGACTCGCCGGTCGGGCTGCTCGCCTGGATCGGGGAGAAGTTCGCCGAATGGAGCGATCCCGGGTGTCCGATCGACCGGGACCAGATGCTGACCAATGTGATGCTGTACTGGCTGACCGGGACGGCGGGGTCTGCCGCGCGCATCTACTACGAGCGCGCGCACGCCGACTACCACGGACTGCCGCCCGAGGTGTCGGCCACGCCGACCGCGCTGGCCGACTTCCCGCGGGACAACTTCATCCCGCTGCGGCACATCGCCGCACGCACCGATGCGGTCGTGCGCTGGACCTCGTACGACCGGGGCGGGCACTTCCCCGCGATGGAGGTGCCGGAGCTGCTGGTCGGGGACGTCCGGGCGTTCTTCCGGCAGCTGAGGTCCGGTCTCTGAAATGTCGTGCGGGCGCCGCCGTGTGGCTGTGATCATCGCCCGATGAGAGACGAACAGCGGACCAGGCCCGTTCTGGTGGGCGACGAGCGCGCCACCTTGACCAGCATCCTGCAGTGGCAGCGGGACACCCTGATGATGAAGTGCGCGGGGCTGACGGACGAGCAGTTGCGGCGCAAGGCGGTCGCGCCGTCGGGGCTGAGCCTGATCGGGCTGGTGCGACACCTCGCGGAGGTCGAGCGGGGCTGGTTCCGCAACGTCCTGAACGACGAGGACGTGCGCGGCCACTTCCCGAAGAACGAGGCCGGGGAGTGGACGGAGTTCCACGTGGAGAACGCTGACCCGGCCGAGTCGTTCAGGATCTGGGAGGAGAGCTGCGCGCGGTCCCGGGCGATCGTCGATGCCGCCGAGTCGCTCGACGTGCTGGGACGCCACGGCGACGAGGCGTACTCGCTGCACTACATCCTGGCCCACATGATCGAGGAGTACGCCCGGCACAACGGGCACGCGGACCTGTTGCGCGAGGCGATCGACGGGGTGACGGGGGAGTAGGGGCGCCTCATGCGGAATGCGCGGTGCAGGCGGCGTCCAGGGCGGTGAGGGCCACCGGCCACGGGAAGTGGGCCGGGGCGTCGGGGCCGGCCGGGCCGGGGACGAAGCCGCCCTCGCCGTACAGGACGGTGACGCCGGCGCCGCGCAGGGTGGCGAGGGACTGGTCGAACTGCGGGTGGGCGGCGAGGGCCGCGTTCATGCAGGGCATGGTCACCACGGGGGTGCCCTTTCCGATCGCCTCGGCGGCGACGCCGACGGCGAAGCGGTCGGTGAGACCGAGGGCCCAGGCGTTGAGGGAGTTGAAGGTGGCCGGGGCGAACAGCAGCGCGTCGGCCGCGGGCCACACGTCGGGCTCGCCGGGGAGCTTGTACTGCCAGCGCACGGGGTGCCCGGTCAGGGCGGCCAGGCCGTCGAGGCTCCCGGCGAGCCAGTGCGCGGCGGTCGGGGTGAGGCCGAGACAGACGTCCCAGCCGCGTGCCTGGGCATCCTCGATCACATGGGCCACGTCGAAGACGGGCGGGGCGGCGGAGCAGAGCAGGTAGAGCGTTCTCGTGGGGGTCATACCGACATGTGATCACATTGTTTGATCTCTGCCCTAGTTGAGGTGGAGTGATCGGCTGGATGTGAGTGATCGGGTTTCATCGCCTCGGCGGCGAGGAACCCGGTCACGATGGCGTGGAAGGCCCCGGGGCGGTCGAGGTGGACGTCGTGAGCGGCGCCCGGTACGCAGACCGCCGTCGTGGGCGGGCCCGGCGGGGTCAGCATGCGCTGGGACTCCTCCGGCCGGATGATCCCCTTCTCGCCGGACACGAGCAGGGTCGGGCAGGCGACCCGCTGCCACTCGGGCCACCAGTCGCGGGTGGTGTTCTCCGTGATGGCGGCGACCATGACGTCCCGTTCGAAGCGGGGGTACCAGCCGTCCGCGCGCTGTTCCAGCCCGGCCGCCCAGGCCTCACTGCCGAGGAACGCGCGTGCGGCGTCGAGGGTGGGGAACGGGAGCGGCCAGGAGTCGAGCATGGCTCCGATCTCGTCCGGGGTGGCGGGGTCGGCGGCCGCCGCGCCCGCCTCGACGAGGACGAGGGCGCGGACCAGGTCCGGGTGGGCGGCCGCGGTGAGCAGGGCGGTGTGGCCGCCGAGGGACTGGCCGATCAGGACCGGCCGCTCCAGGCCCAGTTGTGCGGTGACGGCGAGGACGTCGGCGACGTGGGCCGCGCGGGAGACGTCCGCCGGGCGGCGTTCGCTCGCTCCGTGGCCGCGCTGGTCCACTGCCACCACCCGGTGGTGCGGGGAGAGGTGCCCGGCGGCCGCATCCCATTCGCCGGCGTGTCCCGCCAGGCCGTGCAGGAGGACGACCGGGACGCCGGTGCCGCCCCAGTCCCGGCAGGAGAGGCGGACGCCGTCCCGCGGGCTGGTGACGATGCGTTCGGTCCAGGTCGTGGTCATCGGGACATCTTCCAGGATTTTCCGGTGGTGGGCGATGAGTTCCGGGCGGGAGCGGAGTCCTACCCTGTGACCGCGCAACACGAAGCACCCACCGACAGGAGCACCGCAGACATGAGCGAGCCGGTGAAGGGCCCCGCCAGCTACTTCCCTTCGATCGAGAAGAAGTACGGACGCCCCGTGGCGGAATGGAAGGACCTGATCCGGTCCTCGCCGCTCAGCAAGCACATGGAGCTCGTCTCCTGGCTCAAGGCCGAGCACGGGCTGGGGCACGGCCACGCCAACGCCCTCGTGGCGCACACCCTCGCCGAGGACGCGGGCCGGGCCTGACGGCTCGGGGCCTGACGGC
>LJCW01000139.1 GCA_001298555.1 Actinobacteria bacterium OV450 | reverse complement strand
TGAGCATTTTCAGCGGCGAGTCTCCAGGGTGAGGATAGCTCTGGCGATTGACGTGAGTCTGTTCGGGCTGCAGCGGGCTTTGCGGAGGATGCGCCAGGTCTTGATCCGGGCGATGGCTCTCTCGACTGGCCATCGCATGCGGGAGTGGGCCCGGTTGCCGGACTTCTGTTTGGGTGTGAGGTCCTTGGCGGGCTTGCGGCGGTGGGGAACGGCCACGATGTCTCCTGCTCCCTGGTAGGCCTTGTCGGCCAGGACGGGGATGCCGAGCCGGATACAGGTGGCGATGATCCGGTGCCGGCGGGCCGCGGTCAGATCATGCACGCGCCCCGCCAGCGCCGGTGAGATCCACACTGGTGTTCCGTCGGGCATGGTGATGACCTGCAGGTTTACTCCGTGGCGGCGGTGTTTGCCCGAGTAGTCCGCGCGGCTGTCGCCGACCCGGTCGCATTCGGCGAGGGTCCCGTCCAGCAGGACGTACCGGGCGTGGGCGGCTCTCAGGGCCGCGGTCAGGCCGGGTGCCCGGGCGGCCAGGAGCGACACCACGCTGTGGACGTAGGCGTGGGCGGTGCCCACGCTGATCCCGAAACCGGCCGCGATCTGGTGCAGGGTCTCGTTCTTCTTCAGGTACACCAGTGCGGCCAGGGCACGCCCGGACGGCGGGAGCTTGCACCGCCGGTCACCCTCCCGGGTGACGATGAGCATCGTCACCCACTCCACGAGTGCATGCGGGACATCGAGTACGGCACGATACGGAACCAACAGAGCCCCACCGGTGAGTAGCTGAGCTTAGACAACTCGCTCAACACCGGTGGGGCTCTGCCCGTTCCGCAGCCACCTCCACGTCACCCGATCAGTGGCCCAGTTGAAAATGCTCACTCTGCCGGGCGGCAAGGGCAAGCCAGTCGCCTCCATCCGATACGACGGCACGGCCCAGTTCAAGTCCGAGGTCACCGGCTACGACGTTGAATACCGGCCGACCGGCTCGCGCATCACCGTCCCGGACACGGCCATAACGAAGGGCCTCGCGGGCAGCTACGCGTACAGCTCCACGTACACACCCACGGGCAAGGTCCAGTCCACGACCGTCCCCGCCACCCCCGGTGGCCTGGCGGCCGAGAAGCTGATCACTCGCTACGACCGCGACGGCTTGCCGCAAAGCATGTCCGGTCTGGCCTGGTACACCGCCGAAACCGTCTACAGCCCTTTCGGGCAGATCCTGCGCACGGCCTCCGGCAGCGCACCGAACCGTCTGTGGACCACCAACCGGTACAACCTGAGCACCGGCCAGCTCACCCAGTCCACCAGCGACAGGGAGTACGTCGACACTCAGAAGAACGAACCCCACCGCATCAGCGACGTCGCCTACACCTACGACGTCGCAGGCAATATCACGGCGGTCGCGGACACCCGAGGGGACGGAAAGACCGACCGCGAGTGCTACGCATACAACCCGATGGGCCAGCTCACCAACGCCTGGACCGGAAAGGCGTGTGTCGGCCCCACCCTCGCCGACGTCACCCCCGGCCCGGACGGTGACGGCTTCTGGCAGGAGTACGGGTTCGACGCGATCGGCAACCGCACCAAGCTCATCGACCACGACCTCACCAACGGGGCCCTGGACGACGAGACCACGTACCGGTATGAAGGCTCCCAGCCCCACGCTCTGACCAAGACCGAGAAGACCACCCGCAAGCCCGGCTCCACGATCAATTCTCTGTCGAATTACACCTACGATGCCTCCGGCAACACCACCACGCGGCGCATCGGCGGCGATACCCAGACCCTGAACTGGGACCGCCGCAACAAACTCACCACCGCAACCAGCCCAGGCATTGGAGCGGTGGCAGTCACCGGCCTGTCCGGCAAGTGCCTCGAAGTCGAAAACGGGAACCCTGCAGACGGCACCCCCATCCAGCTCCAGTCCTGCAAGGAGACCAAGGCCCAACAGTGGCGCATGACCGAAGGCAGCGTGCAAGCCCTCGGCAAGTGCCTGACCGCCCAGAGCGGCAAGGCAGTCCTGGCGGCCTGTGACAGCGCCAACGAATACCAGAAGTTCACCTCCCGCGCAGACAAGTCCCTCTACAACGCGAAGGTCAACGCCTGCCTCGACGTCCCGGCAGCCAACGACACCGACGGCACCGACCTGCTCGTCTACACCTGCGGTAGCGGCGCGGCAAACCAGCAGTGGAACTTCGCCGACAACACCACTACTTACGTGTATGGGGCCGACGGAAACCGGCTCATCGAGGAAACCGGAAGCTCCCGAACCCTCTACCTCGGCGAAGCCGAGATCACCGTCAACAAGGCCAGCCAAGCCGTCGACGCCGTCCGCTACTACAGCAGCCCCGGTGCCCCCACGACGGTCCGCCGGACCGGTGGAAAGACCACAGGCCACAGCCTTTCTACCCTGCTCGCCGACCACCACAACACCGCCACCACCGCAGTCGAAATGACCGCTGGCCAGTCGGTGACACGCCGCAAGTCCGACCCGTACGGCAACCCCCGCGGTGCCGAGCCCGGCAACTGGCCAGGCAGTCGCTCCTTCCTCGGCACGGGTATCGACGACACCAACACGGGTCTGACCCACATCGGCGCCCGCGAGTACGATTCCATCACCGGCCGCTTCATCAGTGTCGACCCGATCATCGACATCAGCGACCCGATGCAGATGAACGGCTACACCTACTCCAACGGCAATCCCGTCGGCTACTGGGACCCCACAGGCCTCCGACTTGACGACGGAACAGGCCACAGTGAAAAGCCGGACGGCTCCTCCCCGGTCAACCCCTGGACCCCTGGCGCCAAACATCCCGACAACAGCGACACAAAAATCGGCGACGGAAACGGTGCATACGGACAGGACAGGAGTAAAAATACTGGCAAAGCGGGGCATGTTGTAGTTAAGATCGCCAACAAGGAGCTGCCGTCACAGAAGCAGCTGATGGAGTTGGGTTATTCGCCTGGAAAGACGTACGTAGAAAATCTCAGGCGATGGGCCGACCACACCTGCTACGGCAACTACAATCAGCTCACAGAATTCTGCAACACTGCCTACGACATAGGCCTTATGAGCCCCACCGGCGACTGGATGGAAGTCGTAGGAATCCGCAGCGCATGGGAATGCGCTAAGGATCCAGGATTCAACAAGAACTGCGCCATGGTAGGCGTGGACATAGCGATCGCCATCGTGACCCGCGGCTCTGGCAAGCTGGCAAAGACCACAACAATTGGCGAGGGGGCTGCGCTAGAAGAAAGCCTGAATATTGGCAACATAGCAACCAAATGTGTCAGCCATGACAGCTTCGTCGAGGGCACCCTGGTGCTGATGGCCGACGGCACATCCAAGAGGATCCAGGACGTAGCGCCTGGGGACGAGGTGCTGGCCACAGATCCGATATCCGGCGAGACGGCACCCAAAACCGTTACAGCCGACATCCTCACCCAGGACGACAAAACCTACGTAGAGCTCACCGTCGCCACCACTGACGGCGACCAGATCATCACTACCACCGATCATCACCGCTTCTGGTCAGAATCCGACCAGGCCTGGACGGATGCAGGAGAGGTCCAGATCGGGACGGCCTTCCGCAATGATGCGGGAGCGCGGGTCGAAGTGGTGCGCACCCAGACCTACGAAGCCCGCCAGCCCACCTACAACCTGACCGTCTCCGACCTTCACACGTACTATGTGATCGCTGGCGCAACTCCTGTCCTCGTCCACAATGACGACGGCAGTGGCATGATTGGTGCGAATGGCACGCAGATCACGAGTTCGACAGTATGGCGGGGCAGTTCGATGCGTATCGATGTCGAGAATCCCAGCCCTGGTGGTCGGCCTGGTCAGATGCACTTGCAGGTTCAGATCAACGGCATGAAGTCGTCTGACGCCCCCAAGTATCAGTACAATTTTGAAACTGGGCAGTTCGATGGCTTGCCGAAGAATCTGCAGAAGGAACTCGCAAAGACTGACTATGCGAAGGGCGTCAAGAAGGGGCTCAGTTTCCTTGGTGAGGCATGCTAGTCCCGCGCCGGGCATGACCACGTAGAAACGGAAGAGCCTTGATGGCTTGACTGGATTGGATAGGCAAGTGAAGTTCAATGCAATGTTCTCGGACCTCGTTCAGGCGGAGTTCCTGGGGCAAGTGACCAAGGAGGACGTCCCGGAGCTATTCCAGTCCGCCCTGGATGCGGGATGGGCACTTGATCCAAGCGGGGCCTGGGTTCTTCGACTCTTCTCTGAGGGCTATAGGGGGGATCGAGCATCGTTCACTGACTTGACTGGATACGAAGCTGCGATCAACGGTCGAGCCGTCCCGGATCTCGATCTGGCGGAAGATGACCCGGCGCGAATCGAAACACTGATTAGGCGCGCCTATTCATTTGCTCGCGGTGCGCTCTTTGCTCTGCATCAGATCCCTAGTGCTCCCTCTGGGCGTGCATACATCTCGATTGGCCCCACCCTCTATGACGAGAATCTCGTTACGGCAAGTGTGACATTCTGTGTGCAGCATGAGGGCGAAGAGCCCTATCTGGCTGATATCTCGCGAATGACTCTGTCTGGCATTCTTGTGGTGGATTCTGAGGATTGTGTTAGTCCACTGACTTGAGTCCACTGAGGGCCAGCTGCCGGGTCGCGATACTGGTAGTTGAATAGCTTCAATCGACTGGAGCAGAGAACATCAGAGAAGCCCCGCCAGAAGGAATTCTGGCGGGGCTTCTCGGTGTCTTGACGGCAGTAGTTGACGGCAACGTCAGCGGACGGGGCTGCGCAAGGCGGTGGGTCGTCGCTGTCGTCGGGGTCGGTGACGGCCTCGGAGGGCTTGCCGAGGGTGCGGCCGAGGAGGTCGATGGCGTCGCGCTGGAGGCGGAGGCGGACGTGTGCGTAGACGGTGGCGGTGACGCAGATGTGGGCGTGGCCGAGGAGTTCCTTGATGACGACGAGTTCGACGCCCTGTTCCAGGAGCAGGGTCGCAGTCGAATGGCGGAGGTCGTGGAAGCGGATGCGGCGGAGGCCGGCCTTACGGAGGAGCGTGGTGAAGGCGCGGGTGAGGTTTCTCGGGTCGATCGGTCCGCCCTGCACCGTGGTGAAAACGTGCCCGCTGCGCTGCCACGCGATGCCTGCTGCCTCGCGTTCGCGCTGCTGCTGTTCGTGATGGCGCTTCAGCGACTGGACGCAGCTGGCGGGGAGGGCGATGCGGCGTTCGGAGGCCCGCGTCTTGGTGGGCAGCGTGGTGAGCCCGCCTGCGCTGGTGCGCTGCAAGGTGCGGCGGATGGCGGCGGTGCCCGCGTCGAGGTCGAGGTCTTCCCAGCGCAGGCCGAGAAGTTCGCCCTTGCGGAGTCCGGTGGGGAGAGCGAGTGCGAACAGGGCATGGAGCCGGTGTCTACGCGCGGCGGTGAGGAACTGGCGGGCTTCGTCGGCGGTGAGGGGTTCGAAGCGTCGGGGGCGTGGGGTGCCGGTGCGGACGTTGCGGGCGACGTTGCGCGGGATCTCCTCCTCGCGCACGGCGTGCTCCAAGGCGGACTTGAGCACGGAGTGGACGTTGGTCAGCGTCAACGGGGAGAGCAGCTTGCGGCAGCATTGGCTGGCGGCGCAGCAGCGGGGCTGGTCGCGCCGTGCGTCGATGCGGCGGGTGCAGCACTGGCAGGTGGCGCGGAGCTGGTTGAGCCAGGTGCGGACGTCCTTGGCGGTGAGCTTGGCGAGCTTCTTCTTGCCGAGGCCGGGGATGAGGTACCTGTGGATGCAGTTGGTGTAGCGGGTGTGGGTGTTCTCGCGGAGGTGGTGGACGGCGACGGCCTCTAGCCAGTAGGTGGGACCGAGCCGAACAGCACGCTGCCGGCGCCGCCGAGGACCGGCAGCGGGACCGCGCCTATGGCGGAGGCGGTTTTTGGGCACAGGCCCAGCAGGATCAGGATGCCGCCGCCCGCGGCGACGACGAACCGGCTGCGGACCTTGGTCCTGGCCACGAGCCTGCAGGCGACTCCGTTCGATGAATCGATTGCCTTCCCCACAGAGCAGCTACCAGCAGACACAGCTGCTACGTGAACCAGACAATCGCTGCCCGGCCCGTCGCCCCGGCCTCCGAGTGACCGCTGTCCAGCCCTCGCGATGAGCCGGTCCCGGCAGGTGCGACCATCCTCGGATGCGGGGCATCGATGAGCTGGTCAAGGTCGACGATCCGGCGTGGCCGGAGCTGCAGGAGGTTCTCAGGGCGAGCTCCGCGCCGGTTCAAGTGCTGCCCCGAGACATCAACGAGGGCCGCCGATGGGAATCGGCGCCACACGCTGAAGCCTGAGCAACCAAACCAGATGCGGATATATGTGCGAGTTCGCCGTGAGGCCGATTAGACTTCGCGCATGTACATGTCATCTATCGATGTCAATTCACAGGCGTATGCCGACGGGCAGTGGTTTGGCGTACTCTTCGCCACCGTAGTCGCCCTGACCGTCATCTGGTTCTCCACCCGGACTTGGCGCCGCGGTCCCGTTGCCATCAGTGCGGCCGATGCCGAGAGAGCCGGTAAGGAGGCTCTACGCAGAGGGAATCTCGTACGGGGCGTGCTGCTGGCCGTTGCTGCCGTAGGGCTTCTGCGGGCGTTCACTCTCCCTGGGGGAGAACCGCCCGCCGCCGAAGCGGCACCCATCGCTCAGGATTCCGCAGCGCAGGCTACCTCCGACGCGGCGCAGCCCCAGGCGCATCAGCGTGTCGTCGACCCCGCCGCGCAGGTCGGAAAGTACCGAATGCTTAATGCGGAGGAATCCGCCGAATTTGCGCAACGCATGCCCATTAAAGCCTCCTCGGGCAAGCACTGGTTCTACGACGGTCCTGGCGAGGGACCGGTCGGCGCAGTGCTTCAGATCAACGCTGTCGAGTGGAACCCGCGGCTGGCCGAGGAAAAGCGCTCGAACACTATGTCGCACGAGCTGCGAAACTTCTTCGCCGGCGCACGGGCGACCGAGGTCACCGACTTCGAAGCGGGCTCGTGGGGAGGTAAGTTGAGCTGTGGTTTCATGCCGTCCTCGGGCCGCCAGGTCATCTGCGCATGGACCGACTCCGGCACCCTCGGCCAAGTCGTACTCGCAGACGAGAAGAGCCTCGCCGACGCCGCCGAGGTAGCCCTGCAATTCCGTACCTCCTCTGAGAAGCGCACCTGAGCGGTCATCTCATTTGCCGCTCGGCGGGCTGCGGGCCGTGGCGGGGATCGTTGAGTGTCTGGTCCCGGACGGGTCGTGGGAGCTTTCCAGCGAGGGGTGCCGGAGGCTCGTTCTCGGCCCCGGGGTGTGGCTGGTGCCGGCATGACGCCCGGGATCAGGTTGCACGACTCCTCCGGTACCAACCACTTGTCGGATGAGGGGAGGCGGTGGACGACTGGGGGGTGCCCCTATGTCTTAGGTCAAGGAGCTGCGCTCCTGCGGAGGTCGCCCGGGGGCCATCACCTCGTGGACGTGTCGCCCGGAGTACTCGTAGATCCCGCTAAGCGGAGCATCAGGGCACGGCGAGGAGTGTTCCGAGGTGCGATAGGTGCTGCTGCACCAGGCGAATAGGCTTGTTGACGGCTGGGGGAATGGGTGGAACGGATCACTGACGACCAGGTCGCACGGCTAGTACGTTTCGTGTCGGCGCGTATCCCTGACGCAGCCCCGCTTCAAGGCCAAGCCCGCCGCACTGCCATGGCTCTGCGTCTGGCCGCAGACAAGCAGATCGCTGCGGTGCGCTTCCATCGAGCTGTTGTGCCTGAGCAGGCGGCAGGGACCGAGTTGCATGCAACTGCCTCATGGAACCTTCTGGTCGCCTTCGCTGGAATCTGGAACGATCACCCAGATTTCCCGGTCGACGCCGCCATAGAGACGTTCGAGTTTGGCTGCGATTCGCCCCTCTAGCAGATCTCAAGCCGGTGCGGAGGGACGGGGCTCGTGGAAGGTTTCGTCGCGATGCTGCTGCCGGGAAACCTGCGCGTGGTCGTGGAGGTCGACGACCTGCAGCGCTACCCCCGCAACGAAGGAGCCGAACCCGACAGCGCGAAGTACGCCGCGACCATGGCTGGCGACCGCGCCCTGAAGTTCCGCGGCTACGAGGTCTTTCGGTTCGGCCACGACGAACTCCGCGACCGCGTCCAGCCCTTCCTTGCCGGCTTCTTCGCCACTCTCCTCGACCGCTCACCGACCGGTCCATCTGGGGTGCCGCTGCCTGTCCGACCCTGGTCGTGGCTCCACTGTTGCTGTCGTGCTGCCGCCAAGTCCCGCTATGGGGCGGAGGCGGGACAGTCCCGACGCGGGATGGAGGTACCGCTGTGATCGTCCGACTCCTGGGTGCCCCGCTCGCTGGTCGCGAACTGCCGGATTCCCTCGCTGCAATGGTCCGTTAGTCCGATGATGGGCTATGTAGGGGTACGGGAGATCGTCAGAGGATGAGAAAGAGGGCGAATGGGTGGGATGAGGATGAAGGGCGTGATTGCCGTGCTGGTACTGCTGTTGTTACCGGCCGTGGCGGGTGGTGCGTTCGCGGCGCCGGCCGTGGATCCGCCTGCCCCAACGCCGGAGGGGGCGCAGTTGTCGGCGCGGCCCGGTGATCGGCTGACCTTCACAGTGGCTTCGTACCTACTGGGGAGGAACGGAGACTGGGTGGTCTCCGAGATCTTCCTTGAGCACGGGACGCTGAGGATGAACGATCCGGTTATCACCGCAGTGGCGACCGTGGCGTGTGACACCCCGCCGGGCGTCTACCCGGTCGAGCGGACCGAGCCCAGCCGGCCCGACGAGCCCGCCGGCACTGTCAAAGGCGGCGATGCCTGGGTGACCGTCAAGGTCGCGGACGTCGACGAGGCCGAACGCAGGGCCTGTCCCTGGAAGGTCGCGGCTCTTCCCCCGGATCAGCCTGAGGAGCGCTGGCCCGCGGGTGACTCCTGGCCGCAGTCGCCGTGGGACGTACGGACGTTCCAGGGCGGCGAGAGGGTGACGCTCAGGGGCTCGGACGCGGATCTGATGTACGGCGACACTCTCACGTCTCTGGGCTTCACCAACCGCCCCGTCATGCATGGAGCCAAGGCGGTCGTGACAGCGGCGGTGATCCGCTGCGATGCTGAGCCCGGTCTGTACGAGGTCCGCTGGGTGGGCAGGGACGAGGTCTGGGCCCGCTACCGGGTGGCCCGGACCGATGACGCGGCCCGCCGCACCTGCCAGGACGAGGCAGCGAAAACGGCCACGGGGAAAGCGGCCGCGTGGCTGCTCGGCGCCGGGACCGCGACTCTGGCCGCCGCAGGCGCCGTGACATGGGTCTTGGTCCGGCGTCGCCATAACGCCTTTGGCTGACCCCTGGAGCGGCGCCGCATACGGACATGGCAGGCTCCCGGGCAGCGCTATCAGGCCCACTCCACGCCCAGCTAGTGCTCTGACCTCATTGGTTCGCCGGGTTAGTGGTCGTAGCGGTTGGATGTGCGGTGACGTCCGCTCCGACAGCTGGGGTGCGGTGGCTGAGCCTGTGCGTGTCCGCAGACTGACCAACGCGAACGCCGCGACACCGCATGGCGGGGGTGGATCATCAACGACCCGTACCGTCCGACCTGGCCGGACGACAGATCACCCCAGGCGGTGCGCGGATGACCCCGCCAGCAGGGTCGCACACGGGGTTCCGCGACGCTCGATCGTAGCTGCGCCGGGTTCCGCCAAAGCAGCCCACGGCGGCACCCGTCGACCTTAACGTGAGCGGCATGACTGTGCTGATCATCGGCGGCAGCGGCTTTCTGGGCGCCGAGCTGGTACGCCAGGCGGTACCCGCGGGAGGGCGCCCGGCCGCCACGTTCCACTCCGGTCCCGGCGACGACGGCAGGGCGACCTGGCATCACCTCGATCTTCGCGACCCCACCCGTCTGGAGAAGGTCCTCGACACGGTGGCTCCGGCCGTGCTGATCAACGCGACGAGCGGCGGAGCGGACTGGGCGGTCACCGCCGAAGGCGGGATCCGACTCGCCCAGGCCGCGGCCAGCCGCTCCATCCGCCTGGTGCACGTCTCCAGCGACGCCGTCTTCTCCGGAACGGGTCGCGACTGGTACGACGAGTCCTGTCTTCCTGACCCGCTCACCGCGTACGGGGCCGCGAAGGCGGCCGCCGAGACCGCTGTACGTCTCCTGTGCCCCGACGCGGTCGTCGCCCGCACCTCGCTGATCCTCGGGCACGGCCGCTCCCAGCACGAGCAGCTGGTGCACGCGCTGGCAGCCGGCACGCGGCAAGGCGCCTTGTTCACCGACGACATCCGCTGCCCCGTCCACGTGAGATGGGTAGCCAGCAGCGTCTCGCCGCCGGCATCCGCGATGGTGGAATGCAGCATGATTTGCGATTTTGTGGCCCGGATCTCCACCAGCTGCCGCGGTCGGACCTCGCGGGCGGGCACCGAGTAGAGGTTGCCGCCGAAGGCGACCAGGCAGTCCTTGCCGACTGGCCGCAGATGCCGTTCAGCCACCAGATACGGAGTCTCCGGCAGCGGTTTGAGGGCCATGTGGTCGCGGGCCGCCCGCTCGCCGATGATCTGCTGGTGAGTCCGGTGGGCCTGGGCCCGTCGCTGCGGCACCCAGGCAGTGAAGGCGGCGTCCAACTCCTCGACGGAGGAGAAGGACCGGCCGGACAAGACGTGGTCGCGGACGATGAGGACCTGGCGTTCGACGCGTCCTTTGCCGGTGGGCCGGTAGGCGGCCAGGACGTCGATGTCGAAGTCGTAGTGGCCGGCGAAACCGACCGCTTCAGGGTGTAGCGGGACCGCCTCGCCCGGAGCGACGTGGCGGCGGACGACGGTCTTGGTCCGGTCGTAGACGATCGTCATCGGGACGCCGCCGAAGTGGGCGAAGGCCCGGCGGTGGCAGTCGAAGAACGTCTGGAGGTCCTGACTGGTGGTGAAGCAGCAGAACGGGTCGCGCGAGTACGACAGCGTCATGTGGAAGGAGTAGACCTTCGGAATGCCCATATGGGCGAGGATCCTGCCCTCGTCGCCCCAGTCCACCTGAGCCTGGGCGCCGGGGATGACCTCGAACCGGCGGTGCATGCCGACGAGTTCCTTCGGCGTGATGCCGAGTTCCTCGGCGATCCGGGGCCGAGCTTCCTGAACGTAGAGTTTGACGCGCTGGTAGTTGCCGGTGAACCCGTACTCCTGGGCGAGCCGCTCGTGGATCACCGCGGCTTTCATCAGGATCTCGGCCCGGAGCATCGAGTCGACCAGCGGCGCGAACTCATCGATCACCCTCGCCTTCGACCGCCCGTTCGGCGACCGGCGCGGCGGGGCCGCCGGCCCCGGCGCCGACAGATACTTGCGGACCGTCTTCCGATCCAGCCCCGTTTCCCTGGCCACCTCCGACAGGCTGATCGCCCCGGACTCCAACAGACTCCGGAAACGCCGCAATTCCCACCACCGATGCGGATCCAGGACCATCGCCGACCGCCTTCCGCTGCCTCTCACCGACCAAGCAGCAGAGTGCCGAGCAGCGGGTCTCAACGCATCAACAACTGTCCCTTTTCATCCGTACGCGGGTGGGGACGTTCACGTGTACGCCGACAGGCGGCAAGCAGGCCCTGACCGAGCTGGCCGCAGCCCATCCGAGCGTGACCAAGGTATGGGCCGATGGCGGCTACCAGACCAGCGTCAATCAGCACGGCGCCCACCTCGGCATCGATGTGGAGGTGGTGCAACGACCGAAAGAGAGAGGCTTCCAGCCTCTGCCCAAGCGGTGGGTGATCGAGCGGACCTTCGGCTGGCTGATGCAGCACCGCCGCCTCGCGCGCGACTACGAAGCCCTGCCGCAAAGATCCCGAACGATGATCCACTGGGCGATGGCTAACAAAATGAGCCGCGAACTGACTGGAGAATCTGCACCAACCTGGCGAATCGAAACGGACATCCAACCCACATCAGCGTGAACATTGATCAGATGCCCTCTTGCACCAGCTAACAAAGCACTACTAGTGACCTGAGTCGGAGGTTTGACGTTAGTTCGGTATGAGTCGTCCCGGACCGAAGATTCCGCCGTTGTCACTGACTGATGCCCAGCGGGCTGTGCTGGAGGGGTGGGTGCGTCGTCGCACGACC
>LJCW01000138.1 GCA_001298555.1 Actinobacteria bacterium OV450 | reverse complement strand
CACGCCCGTGGCGGGGCGGCTGAAGCCCCTCGCCGCCCGCCACACCGGAGTGGCCCGGCACCTGTGCACGCTCGGCGCCGAAGCCTTCGACTGCGCGGGCCGGCTGGTGACGCTGAAGGAGCTGTACGAGGCTGCACGCGCCAAGGGCGCCGAGGAGGAGCTGGCAGCCGACGGCCACTGGGGCGGCTCCCCGCGCTCGGTCGCCTTCAACGCCCAGTGGTTCCGCGTCGCCGTCGACCCCGGCACGGGCGAGATCCGCATCCTGCGCAGCGTGCACGCCGCGGACGCGGGCAAGGTCATGAACCCCATGCAGTGCCGGGGCCAGGTCGAGGGCGGCGTCGCCCAGGCGCTCGGCGCCACGCTCTTCGAGAACGTACGCATCGACGGGCGCGGCGAGGTCACCACCGCAGCCTTCCGCAGGTACCGGCTCCCGCAGTACGCCGACGTCCCGCGTACGGAGGTCCACTTCATGGAGACCTCCGACGCCATCGGGCCGCTGGGCGCCAAGTCGATGAGTGAGAGCCCCTTCAACCCGGTCGCCCCGGCCTTCGCCAACGCCGTGCGCGATGCCACCGGGATCCGCTTCACCCAGCTGCCGGTGACGCGCGACCGCATGTGGCTCGCCCTCGACCGTGACAGGGCCATGTGATCAGGCGGCGGAGAGCGAGATCTCGGTGGACTTGATCAGTGCGACGACGGAGGTCCCGGCGGCTAGGCCGAGCGCGTCGACGGCGTCCTTGGTGATGGCGGCGGTCAGTTCACCGCCGTCGACGGTGACCTTGACGGAGCCCATGGCACCGCCGGTGGCGACCTCGGTGACGGTGCCTGCGATCTGGTTGCGGATCGAGATGTTCTCCACAGGGGCGGTGGCGAGGGCCACTTCGGTGGACTTCACGAGCGCCTTTACCGCGGAGCCCTCGGCGAGACCGAGGTCCTTGACGGCGTCGGCGGTGATGGCGGCGGTGATGCCCTGACCGCCCGCCAGCCGCACCTGCACCGTGGCCATCGCTTCGCCGGTGGTGACGGCCGTGACCGTGCCGGGGATCTGGTTGCGGATGCTCAGGCTCATGGAAAACGCCTCACAGGAAAATCGTTCGGAACCTCAGACCCTGCTGTGGCCTGGGCTTTTCCGACACTAGGGCACACTCTTCGCCCGTTTGTGCAGGCGCATCGCATTCGCCAACCGAGTGGGCGGTTTCGGGTCGTGGATCCGAAGTCCGGGGTGTTTGGGTGATCCACCGCCTCGGGGCCCGTCTCACGGTCCGGATTCCGTGTCCGGCTCCAGTCGTCGCCGAGGCCGGCTGTTGATTGACTGACACAGGCACCGGACGCCGTCCCAGTGGAGCGGCTCCCACGGCGACACAGGCGGCCGGTGCGGGAGCCTCTGCGCGTCGCTCGCGGTGTTCGACGCGCAGAGGCCCTTCTTGTCTCTCCGTGTCTGCGCCAACCCGGATCTCGCACACTGGACTACGCCTCGCATATGCGGCGACCCGTCGGGCATTCTTACGCGGATGCCACTTGGATCAGCCTCAGTGGCTCGCTTTCAAGGAGCCGCTCATGCCAGTCACCGTCCTCCAGTACGGGCCCCAGGGAGATCTCACCTCAGCCGTTGACAGCACACTCGCCACAACGGGCCTGGGCAGTCGCACGATCCGCCTCTGGGCCCATGAGCCGCCGCCCGCGGATCTCACGGGGATCGACGGACTGATCATCCTCGGAAGCGCTCGACACGAGGAGGCGGATGGCGACGGCCTCGCCCGCACTGCCCACATTGCCTTGCTTCGGAGCGCTCTGCGCACCGGAGTGCCCGTGCTGGCGGCGGGTGACGGAGCACGCGTGCTGGCGATGGCAGCGGGATACACGGCCCAGATGGAGCACGGTCTTCGGGACGGATGCGGAGTGGTGACCCTCACCCCGACCGCCGATGCCGACCCGCTGCTCGCGGGAGCCGCCCTGCCGGCCTCCGGACTTCAGCCAGCCGCCGGTTTCGAAGAACTGGCGCGCGAGGCCATGACTCTCGTCGCCTGCGACCTGCATACCGCGCACGCGTTCCGGATCGGCGGCAGCGCCTGGGGTGTGGCCTTCCAGCTCGGGCACGAGAGCGGACTCACGCCCTGGTGGCAAGGGGTGATCAACAGGTTTGCCGCGCTGGTGTCCGCGCGCGCCGAACACACGGCGACCCGCGCCTTCTTCACCCGTCGAGCAGACGCCTGGGAGGAGCGCTTCGCCTACCAGACCCCGGCCTACGCCGCCGCGGTGGCCCGGATGCACCTGCGGCCGGGCGGGCGAGCCGTCGACCTCGGCTGCGGCACCGGCCGCGCCATGCCCGCCCTGCGTACCCACGTCGGCGACACCGGCACCGTCCTCGGCATCGACCTCACCCCGGCGATGCTCACGGCTGCCGGCCGCCATGGCCGTGCCCGATACGGCAATCTGCTCGCGGCCGACTGCACCCGACTGCCGCTGCCTGCGGCCTCCGTGGACGGCATCTTCAGCGCGGGACTCCTCGACCACCTTCCCGATCCCCATACCGCTCTGCGCGAGTGGGCCCGCATCAGCGCCCCGGGCGGCACCCTGCTGCTCTTCCACCCGTCCGGCCGCGCCGAGCGTGCGGCCCGGCACGGCCGCGCCCTGGATCCTGCCGATCTGCTGGCCGAGCCCAACCTCAGACCTGCCTTGGAAACCACCGGCTGGGTGCTGTCCGAGTACGAGGACGCCGTCGGCCACTTCCTGGCCCGCGCGACGCGGACGATTCAGCCTGCCCCGGTTCGTTCATAGGGCCACATACAGGAGTGGCCCTCGGGCACGCCCCAGCGGCGATGTCCAAACAAGCCGGCGCGGTCCGGGGCTCTACGCCCCGGACCGCGCCGACGTTCACCGCAGCCTGGCCGTCTGGATCAACGGCACTGGCCGAAGCGGGGACCCTGCACGGTAACGCCCGGCAGCTGGGGGGCGGGCGTGTTGCCCTCGCACCGCAAGGGTCCGGTGAGGGTGGTGCCGGACACGGTGGTGCCGCCCGCGTTGGACTCGAGGGTGACCGCGCCGGTGACCGTACTGCCGTCGCACACGATGACCGGACCGACGGTCTCGCGCACGGTCAGGGGACCGTCGACGTGCACACCGCAGAGCGACACGGCGAGGGCACGATCGGCGGAGAACCGTCCGGTGAACGACGCGCCTGAAGCCGCCAGGGCACCACCAGGCTCGATCCGTACCGGACCGGACTGCTGGGCTCCGGCGCCGAGGCAGATCGACTCCCCCGCCGCCACCGTCAGGGGACCTTCGTGCGGCGTGGTCAGGCAGGGACGGCTGAATCCGACGGTGACCGACACCGGTTCCGGACTGCTGCTCGGCCGGTGTAGGGAGTCGCCCTCGTACCGGGCTGTGAACGCGTGCGTGCCCGCGCGCAGTACGGAGGTGTGGAAGACCGCTCGCCCGTCCGTCAGCGGCACGGTGTCGAGCGGCTCGTCGCCGTCGTAGAGGGCGACGCTGCCGGCCGGGGCGCCTCCGGCGGGAGAGGTGACCTCCGCGGTGAGGGCCGCCGAGTGCCCGTACAGCAGGTCGGTGCTCTCTGCCGTGAGGGTGAGGGTGGTGTCGTACCGCCAGGAGATGACGGCGCGGCCGTTGCCCTGGTTGACCCCGGGAGTCAGGCTGACCTCGGTGGCGGTGGGAGCGGCGTGGCTGCTGCCGCCGCCTCCGCCGGCGCCGGGGAGGTTGTCGGGGTTGCCGCCGCCGGATCCTCCGCCGCCGCCGAACCAGCCGCCGCCACCGCCTCCGCCGCCGTTGCCGCCGCGCCCGCCCTTGCCGCCGGGGCCGCCGCTGCCCGGGTTGGGCAGGCCGGTGTTGGGGTCCGTTTCGCCTCCGGGGACGCCGGGTCCGCCCAGCTTGGAGTTGGGGCTGCCGGTGCCGTGGGCGGTCTGGGTCGCGCCCCCGCCGGCAATGCCAGAGCCCTGGGGTCCATCGGCCTGGCCGCCGGGCTCGCCGGTCAGGCCGCCGCCGTCACCGCCGTGCAGCTGGGGGCCTCCGTTCCCGGCGCCGCCGCCTCCTCCGGCGACCAGGATCCGCTCCGCCGGACCGAACGCTCCGGTCCGAAGGTCGGAGGCCCCGCCGCCGGAGCCGCCGCCGCCGTGCGCACCACCGCCGCCTGCTCCGTGGCCGTAGCCGCCGGGGCAGCGTCCGGCCGTCCACGGAGTGGTTCGGCACCGCGTTCCACTCCGTCCTGGGGATGGTGCACCTGGACGTCCGCCAGTCCGGCAACGGCATCCTGATCACCTCCTCCCCCGCCGAGATCGACGGCGCCCGTTTGAAATGAAGTGGCGTCACTGGTGCCCTGTTGCTTGGATGCCCGGCGTGACTTCTACTGATTTTGACGATCATCCTGAGCGGGCATTGCTGGACCAGCTCGAGGAGTACTACGACGCGGTCCCGCGCCACGGCGCCCGAGTTGAGGACCACGGGCCGCTGATCCTGTTCGTGCGGGAGGGCCAGGGCTGGCCGTTCTACGCACGTCCCGCACGGGGATGGACCGGACCTCTGGAGGCCACCGACGTGCAGAAGGTCCGTGCCCGCCAGCGGGAGCTGGGTATCCCGGAGAGTTTCGAATGGGTCGCGGAGACCACGCCCACGCTGCGGGCAGCAGTGGAGGAGTCGGGACTCGTGGTCCACGAACATCCGCTGATGGTGCTCGATCCCGGTACTCCCGCAACTCCATTGGAGGAGTTGTCCGGCAACATATCCGTGCGAATCGTAGGCGCGGACGATCCGATACTGCCCAGCGCCCTGGCCGTTCCTCACCTCGCCTTCGCCGAGCCTGGAACCCACGTCGGTCACGCGGGAGCACCACAACTGGCGGAAGCGATCGACGCCCGGGTCGCCGACGGATCGGTGGAACGCACGATCGTGCGTATCCGGGCAGGTCTGACGGCGGTCGCCGCAGCTGTCGAGCATGGATCAGCGCTGTCCGCAGGCCAGCACCAACCACTCACAGGAGTCAGCGAGATCGTCGGCGTCGGAACACTCCCCGCAGCTCGCCGTCGCGGTCTCGCACTCGCGGTCACCGAGGCACTGGTGGCCGACGCCCGATCGCGGGGTGCGGCAACCGTCTTCCTGTCGGCAAGTGACGACGACGTTGCGCGGGTCTACGCCCGACTCGGCTTCCGCAAGATCGGTACGGCGCTGATCGCCGAACCCGCCGAATAAGTCGGCTCCGTCCACTTCGCAGTGGCGTTACTTCTCACCGACATTTTCGGGCTCTGTTATCGACAAGTGGTGTCCGAACTCGGATACAGACGGTGCCCGTTTTCACCTACGAAGCCACCGGGGAGAACCTCCTGCGGATCGTGCCGCTGCTCAACCCGGACTCCCCGCCCGGGGACGAGGTAGATGACTGTCTGCCGTGCCCCGGCTGCTACCGGCCCGTCTACGACAGCTCCTCCTCGCACACCCGCATCGGCGCCACCCCGTTCCCTCTGGCCGGGCTGTGCAGGCTGTGCGCCGACGGGACCACACTCCGCTCGCTACGCCAGGCCGACGGCGTCCCCGTCGACCCGGAACAGCTCGTCGTCCTGGAGACCGTGGCCCCCGCGATGGCGTAATCGGCCCCTGGGCAAGCCTCTTCTCGAGGGTGCTTGCCCAGGGTCGCCTCAGGCTTGCCCGGCCGCCGGCCAGCGGGCGGGCCAGGCCGGTGCCGTCGCAGTGGAAGCACCGGCCGCCGCCGGGCGTGCTGGGGGCGCCGATGGTGCCGACGGCCCGGCGCAGGAGCTGGGTGAGGCCGTGAACGTGGGCCGGGTGCAGCGTGAGTTCGTCACGAGCGCCCACCACGATTTCCAGCGTCTCCCCGGAGAGAGCCTGCCTGTCGTCCGATTCTCGGGCGGGGACCACATGCACCGTGCAGTGATGCGCGGCCTTGCCGGCATCCGTCCCCGCCCAGAGCTCGGGCACCCGAGCCTCCCTCGTCGATCGGTTGACTGGTCCCTGCAGACGACCACGCCGACGTGTCCTTACGAAGCGATCTTGGTTCGTTCATCCCAATGAGTGGCCGTGTCGTCGCGGGGCACTGGGCGGCAATCAGTCAATGCCACAACCACGGCATGAGCGCGCTAAAGCCACACCCAGGCCCCTGGGTCTCCCGATCGTACGAAGGACCGGAATCAACCCGCCAACACGGTAAGGAGCGTCGTAGTTGGCCAGCCTGGCCAACCGGCTACTCAGCCGCGAGTCACCAGCCAGGTGGTCCGGTGCACATCGTGGGGCCGCCGCAGCGGCCCCGGGGAGGATCCGGCCGGGTTTTGGCGGTAGGTCCGCGATCTTCATACCGGTTCGGTGACTGGGGCTGTATTGCTACGTCAGGGGTTTCCGTTCCCGTTCTGCCAGTCCTCTCTGATGACCAGGTTTCCCGCTTCGGCCGGTTCGCCGCTGATCCGATCGGCAACCCGGCCCCCATGCCGCGCCCCGTGCCGCTCACTTCTTCGTCAGAAGCAGCCCGGGAAGCGCGATGACCGGAGCCGCCCGGTTGCCGTCGACGATGTGCACCTGGGTCGCGGGTCCGCCCGGGATGCACGCGAGCGCGCCCTCGCGGTGTAGCCACAGCTGAACCGAAGTCGACATCTGCGGGTAGTCGAAGACCCATCTGCCCTGCTCTGTGCACGTCCCGACCCGCGGCGTGCAAGGAGGCGCGGAAGGCGCAGTACGGGGGCTGAGCTGTGTCCGAGCTCCCTCCTGACCTGCTCCGTCTGCGCACCGTCGTCACATACCTGCGCGGTGAGCTGGGGCGTGCCGAGCGGGCGCTGATCATCACGGAGCAGCAGGCAGCACTCGCCGCGCAGCGTCGGCCGCTGCCCGAGCCGCCGGCGTGCCTGATCGAGCGCGGCATCGGAGTAGGCCGCCTCCCGGTCCGGGTCCACGCCAGCGGCTGCTGGGACGCCCGCAAACGCTGCACGGGCATCAGCATCGACGAGGCGCGGCGGGCGCTGGCCAAGAGCGTGCAAGCCTGCCCGCACTTCCCTATTGAATCTTCGTGTTGCAGCAGCTCATGTTGTGAGCGGAGAGGGACGTGTTGCGCCAGACGCGACAAGTGCACTGGGTGAGGAGGCGGAACGCTGTTGCGGGTGACTGATCGCCCTGCGCTGCAGGCGTCCCGGATGGAGTGAATCTACGCCCGTGGACGCTTGGCTTGGTGGACCTGGGAGAGAGAAGAGGTGCTCTGACAACAACTCAGGAGGTTCTTCATGAGGTTGCTTCCTACGCCTCGGTCGCGGTGCGCGGCACTGGTCTCCGCGGTGGCGACTGTGTCTTTGCTCGCGGTACCGGGCTCCGCGTCGGCGGCCCTGGCCCCCACCGTCAAGACGTTCCAGAACCCCGGCAAGTATGACTTCATCGTGCCGCAGGGCGTGACCAGCATGCGCATTTCCGCCGTCGGCGGGGGGGGCGGCGGCGGGG
>LJCW01000137.1 GCA_001298555.1 Actinobacteria bacterium OV450 | reverse complement strand
CCTTAGCGCGGGCCGGTCCGTCGCGGGGGAGGTCGTCGGAGGCGCGGCGCAGGGCGCGGCGGGCGCCCCTCGCCCCTGCTGGATCGCCCGCGCCGGCAGCGTCCGCGCGGCCGCCGCCGAAGCCGGCCTGCACACGGGACCGGCCGGCGACGCCGCGAGTGCCCCGGCCCGGCTGGAGCTCCTGGAGCTCCTCCTGGACGCGGTCCGCGACGGCGCGCTGTCGACCGCGGACGCGCAGGCGCTGGCCTGGCACCACATCAGCGGCGGCATCCCGGACGCCGAGGCCGCCGCCCGCGCCGGGACCACGGCCGGCGCGTGGCAGCGCCGGCGCTCGCGGGCCCTGGCCCGCCTCACAGCATCCCTCCAGCCCGAGGCCGCGGCATGAACCGGACCTGTGCCGAGGCCACCGTCCGCTCCCCCCTTTGGAGATGCGTCTTGACCACATCCGCCGCCGCGCCGTCGTTGGACGCGGACGAGGAGCGCGTCACCCGCGCCCAGCGTCTGCTCATCCACCTCGGCGCCGCCCTCGTCGCCCGCCCCTTCGACACCGGCACCCACGAGCAGCTGCGCGCCTTCCTCGACGAGGACGCCGAACCGGTCCTCGCTTCGCTCGCCGCGCTGAGCCGCCGGCCCGAAGCGGAACTCCGCCGGCGGATCGCGGAGCTGGCCGGCCACACCCTGCGCTCGGCCGGAGGCACGGCATGAGCCCCGTCCTCACCGGCAGCCAGAAGCAGGCCGCACCGGCCGACCCGCAGCTGCCGGCTGTCCAGGAGACCGAGACTGAGCCGAACCCGGATTGGGTCGCCGGCTGGTCGACCGGAGCACAGGCCAACTCGGCCGCCCTGATGCGCTGGCTGGTCTGGGGCCTGATCGCGCTCGGCCCGCTCCTGGGCGCGCTCGCCTACCTCTCGGTCCCCACGACGTCCGCAGCCCCGGCGCCGAAGACCGCGCCGTCGGCACCGGCCGCGAGCGGCGGGCAGGGCGCGGCTGGCTTCGCGACCCTCTTCGTCGCCACCTACCTGTCTGCAGGGCGCGGCGACGAGCCCAAGCTCGCCGCCTACTACCCGCCGGCCGCCAGCATGCAGCTCGACGGCGTCTCCGGCCAGCACAGGGGCGAGCAGCTGACCGTCGTCCGGCTGCGCCAGAGCGACAACACGGTCTGGTCGGTCACGGTCGCTGCCCGCGTCACCGGCGCACACCCGACGGCCGCCCCGTCCACGCAGACGGGCGCCTCACCGAGCCCGGCCGCTGCGGCCGATGCGGTGCGCTACTTCCAGGTGCCCGTGGCCACCGCGCCCGGCGCCGGGGGAGCGACCGCGTACACCGCTCTCGCGCTGCCCGCCGAAGTAGCCGCCCCCGAGAGGGCCAAGAACCCCGAGCTGGTCTACGGCGCGATGCGCCCGGCCCTGCCGACCGACCCGCGCACCCAGGCCGTCACGAGCTTCCTGACCGCCTACCTCACCAAGGGCGGCGCCGAGCTCGACCGCTACCTCGCCCCCGGCACCCGCCTGACCGCGCCGTCCCCGGCCCCTTACTCGGGCGTCGCGGTCGACCAGCTCGCGGTCGAGGGCGAGACCGGCGGCGAACCGGTCGTCTCCGTCCCCGGCGACGGCACCACCCTGCGGCTGCTCGTCACCCTCCGCGCGACCGGCCAGGACGGGGTGCGCCTTCCGCTCACCTACGCCCTCACCCTCAAGGCCCGCGCCGGCCGCTGGGAGATCGCCAGCCTCGACGGCGCCCCGGCCCTCACCTCACCGCCTCCGGCTCCGGCCGCCCGCGGCGCCCCCGGCCCGGGACCCACCCCCACCCCACAGAAGGAGCATCGTCATGCACGAAATCACGCTGGCCGCGGGCTGGATCCAGACCGGCACCGGCATCGGCACCGACATCAAGACCCTGATCTTCGACGTCGCCATCCCCGCCCTCTGCGGGATCTTCGTCGTCGTCGTCGGCTGGAAGACGAAGGCGCCCGGCCCGACGATCATGGCCGTCATCTTCGCGGCGATCGTCTGGGGCCTGTCCGCGAACATGGGCGCCCTCAAGAACAAGACCACCGAGGACATCGTCCAGTACCAGTCCGGCCCGAACGCCGCACGGACCGACCAGTGACCGAGGCCTCCGCCACCGGTGGCGAGGAGCTGGACTTCGAGCTCATCGGCCGCTGCTACACCAAGGCCCGGCGCGCGCCGCTGGTCCACGGGGTGATCCGGGACGTCAACGGCGGCCGGGGGATCCGGCTGCCCGGCGGCCCCTACACCATGACCCAGCTCGCCGGGATCGTCGCGACCGTCGCCGCCCTGATCCTGACCCGCCCCGTCTGGGGCGGCCACGGGTGGCTCGACGTCGCCGTCCTCCTGGTGCTGCCCACGGTGGTGGCGTTCGTGCTGCGCCACCTGCACATCGACGGCCGCAACCCGGCAGCCGCCCTGCTGAGCATCGCCCTGATGCTGGCCGCGCCCCGGCGCGGCCAGCTCCGCGGCCGCGCCTACCGGCCGGCCCGGCCCACCCGCGGCGATACCCGTATCCACCTCCCCGCGGACGAACCGTCCGCTGGCGCCCCGCAGGGCGATGCCGCCCCCGCACCCGATCCACGCCCCAGACCGGCCCGGCGCCGGCCGACGGCACCCGCTGCCGAGCCACCAGCCTCGGCCGCGCCCGCCGCGCCTGCCGCGCCTGTGGCCTCGGGGGTGCAGGCCCTTCTCGCCCGCCGGGCCCCCACGAACCGCACCTGATTGGAGAGATGACGATGCGCCTGCCGATCCGGCACGTCCAGAGCAACTTGATCTTCACCACCCACGGCACCGTCTGGGCCGTCTGGCGCGTCGCCGCGACCAATTACTCCCACGCCCCGGCCGTCGTGAAGCGCCGCCGCCTCAAGGCCCTGGAGGGCCTGTTCAAGGCGATGACCGGCGAGCCGATGCTCATGAGCCTGTGCCCGCAGATCGACCCGACCGCCGTGGTGCGGGCCATGGTCGACGACATCGACCTGGAGCGCGCGCCCCGCTACGAGAGCTTGGGGCACGCGGTCCTGGACCAGCTGGAGACCATGGAGCTGACCGGCCGTACCGACTGGCTCGCGCTTCCGCTGCCTCCGCTGAACCAGAAGGACGCGGTGATGTCCGCGTTTCGGGCGGCGAAGGCGGAGGTCACCCTGCAGCTCGGCCTGATGCCCGCGATCGTCACCGACGCGGAGGTGCGCCGGCGCCTGGAGCAGGCACAGCGGATCCAGGCCCAGTGGCCGACCGGGGTCTCGATGCGGCCGGCGTCCGAGGCGGAGATCCTATGGATCTACGGCCACAGTGCGCGACGCGGGCTCGCAGAACCCTTCCTGCCCGACGGCACCGAGACCCCGGTCCGCGGCCGAGGCCGCAACGCCGCGGCGCTGGGGGAGATCCTCGTCGCCGAGGGCGGCGCCGACTTCAACGCCGGTCCCGCGCTGCCGGCCAACCCGTTCACGCGTCGCTTCCTCCAGGTCTCCAGTGAGTGGGGCGACTCCTACCAGGCCCTCTTGGCCCTCTCGGAGATGCCCGAGGCCTTCGCCCTCCCCGGCGCCGCCTACCTCCAGCAGCTCGACGACGTGGCCTACCCCGTCGACTGGACCGCCCGCCTGGTCATCGTCCCCGGCTCGAAGGCCGAGCCCAAGGTCCGCAAGCGCGCCCGGCATTTGAAGGCTCAGGCCGCCGAGTACGAAGGCGACCCGGCCGGCCCGCCCGCGGCCGTGGCCCGCAACCAGATGGACAACGAGGAGTACCACGAGCGGCTCACCGCGAACCGGCGCGAGGTCGAGATCCGCGCCATGGTCACCCTCGCCGTCTGGGGCAACAGCCCCGACGACGCCATGGACCGCGCCGCCGCCCTCGCCTCCGATTTCGGTTCCACTGACTACACCTTCTCCCGGCCCGCCGGCGAGCAGGCCAACCTGTGGCAGGCCATGCTGCCCGGCTGCCGCACCCCCCGCGTCATGGCCGGCTACGCCCAGATCCTCCTCGCCCGGGACTTCGCGATGGCCATGCCCTGGTGCGGCTCCCAACTCGGCGACGAACGCGGCGGCCTCTACGGCCTCCAGGTCGCCTCCGGCGGCGCCCGCCCCGTCCTCATCGACCCCGCCCGCGGCCCCCGCGAGAACGCCTCCGCCTCCATGGCCTGGCTCGGCGAGCTCGGCGCCGGCAAGTCCGTCGGCATGAAGGGCGCCGTCTACAACGTCCTCGCCCGCGGCCACCAGCTCGGCCGCCCCGGCTCGCGCGGCCGCGCCGTCATCGTCGACCGCACCACCGACCAGGAATGGGCCCGCTTCGCCAAGGCCTGCCCCGGCACCACCCAGCTCATCCGCATCGACCACACCGCCGAGGTCTCCCTCGACCCCCTGCGCCTGTACGTGAAGAACAGCCCGCAGGTCGCAGCACGCTTCACCGAGTCCTTCCTGACCCTGCTGCTCGGCGTCCGGCCGATGGACCTCGAAGGCGTGGCCCTGTCGGAGGCCGTCCAGGCCGTCCTCTCCCGGCCCGAGCCCTCGATGCGCGCTCTGATGGAGGAGCTCACCGCGCGCGGCACCGGCGACCCGGCCGCACAGGGCCTGGCCCGCAAGCTCGCCTCGGTCGCACGCAAGGACCTCGCGCGGGTGGTGTTCGACGAGACACTGCCGGTCGTCGATACCCAGCGCGCCGACAGCGTCGTCTTCCTCGTCAGCGCCCTGCAGCTGCCCAAGAAGTCAGAGCTCGCCTCCGAGCACCGCATCCAGCGCCTGGAGTTCGAGAAAGTCCTGGGCCGGGCCCTGATGTACCTCATCGCCGCCGTCTCCCGCGAGACCGCGATGCGCAGCCGTGACGAGTTCGCGGTCACCGTCTTCGACGAGTGCTGGTGGCTGACGAGCTCGGACGAGGGGCTGGAGCTGCTTCTGGAACTGCTGCGCGACGGCCGCAAGCGTAACGCCGCCGCCTACGTCGGCAGCCACGACGCCAACGACATCGGCCCGTCCGACAGCGAGAAAGGTGTCATCGTCCGCGGACTCATCCCGCACCGCTTCGTCTTCCGCCAGACCAGCCGCACCCTGGCCGCCCGCTCCCTGGAATTCCTCGGCGTGGATGCCGCCGACGCCGAGCTGCTGGACCTGGTCACCGGCGGGCTCTCGCCCCTCGGCCTGGCCGAAGACCAGCGTCGGGCCCGCGCGGGGGAGTGCCTCTACCGCGACCTCGCCGGCCGCATCGGCCTCATGCGGGTCCTCATCCCCCGCGACCAGGCCATCGAGCGCGTCATCCACACCACCCCGACCAGCGAGCAGGCGGCGGCATGAGGACCCCGCGCGCCCCGTTCAAGCGGCTGCGCCTGCTCGGCACCGCCCGCCTGCGCCTGGCCCTGCTCGTGGCGGCGCTCGCCGCGACCGCCTTCACGATGCTCACCTCGCTGCCGGCCCTCGCCGAGCCGAGCCCGTCCGCGACCCTGGCACCCGCCAGCCCGCCGGCAGCCAGCGCCCTCACACCGGCCACACCGGGCACGCGTACGCCCTCCCCGGAAGAGCTCGCCGAGATCGAGAAGCTGATCGGCGAACTCAACAAGCGACTCCCCGGCTCAACCCAGGAGGCCTATCTGAAGGCCGAGGAGGAGCGCCTGCGCAAGCTCCTGCCCAACGAGGGCGGCGTCCTGTCCGTCTTCAACGTCACCGACGCACGGAATCTGCCGATCTCGGCCTACACCGTCAAGTCAGACACCGGAGGCCTGACCGACTGGGACCTCGGCATCCAGAACCTGATCACCGAACTCTGCTTCATGATCACCAAATGGGTCATCGCGTTCTGCTGCTGGCTCATCGCCTGGTCGCTCAGCTTCGGCCTCGCCAAGCTGCTCCTGACGCCCGTCCTGTCAGTCGCCAACTCGCTGCACACGCAGGTGATCCTGCAGATGGGACTGCCCAGCCTCTTCCTTTCGGTCTGCGCCCTGGTCACGGTGGCCCGCATCTTCTTGGGGGACCGGGCCAAAGGTGCAGGAGACGCGGCCCTGTCCATCCTGATCGCGGCGCTGACCGCCACGCTGCTGTCCTCGCCACCCCAGCTCCTGCTCGGGGAGCGGGACGGAGCCATCGCCGCCGCCCGCGGCCTGGCCCTTGAGGTCGCGGACATCATCCTCGACGCCAACCCCGGCCCCAAGGAGAAGGCCCCCGACGCTGAGGACTCGGCCAGCAGCCAGGCACTGTCACGCCCGCTGACCAACGCACTGACCGACGCGTTCATCGTCAAGCCGGCCATGCTGCTGCAGTACGGCCGGGTCTTCGAGGGCGACTGCGCCAAGCAGTACTCCGACACGAAGATCACGCAGCTCGCCTACGACCGGGCGCTGAACCAGCAGATGGAACGGCTGAAGAAATACAACAGCTACCGCGCCTTGATCGACCCCAGCGGTGCGGCCATCACCGACTGGACCCTGCCCCTCGCCAAGCAGTGGGCACTCGACCACTTCGGCAACCCGCCAATGGAGGCATTCGAGAAGAAGTGCGTGCAAGGCGACGTACAGGCCGCCAAGAGGGCCTCGATGGACAAGGTCGGCGGCGCCATCTTCCTCTTCGTCGCCGCCCTGATCGTCACCGTCCTCATCGCTGCTCTCGCCGGTAGCTTCCTCGTCGCCCAGTGCCGCATCGCCTGGGACGCCGTACGGGCCGAACCCGCCCTCATCACCGGGCTGATGCCCGGCGCCAGCCGCGCCTACCTGTGGGACTGGGCGGCATCCGTCCTGCACTCCCTCGCACAGCTCCTCGCCTCCATCATCGGCCTCGCCGTCCTCATCCTGATCATCCAGGCCGTCCTCGACCCCGTGCAGCAGGACTGGGGCAACGAACTCACCCTCCGGTTCCTGGCCGTAGACATCGTGTGCATCGGCGCGATCAAGAAGCGCAAGGCCCTCACCGTCAGGTCCAAGCAGGTCGCGTCGAACTTCCGCGCGAAGATGTCCGCCGCCCGGATCGGCGGGACCAACAACAGCATCTTCACCCCGTCCTCCACACCCGTGGCAAAGAACCAGACCATCGCCCGCAGGGCCACCCGCGGCGCGGTCCGCACCGCGATGGTCGGCGTAGCCCTCGCCTCGGGCAACCCGATTGCCGCCCTCGGCTACGCCACGTCGTCCAGCGTCAGCACCGTCGCCCTGATGAATCGGATCCAGTCTGGCGCCAAGGGCAGCGGCAACCGGCCGGCCCGGCCGGCCGGTCAGCAGCCCCCCCCCCCCCCCCAGCCGCAG
>LJCW01000136.1 GCA_001298555.1 Actinobacteria bacterium OV450 | reverse complement strand
GGCGCGGGCGCCGGGGCGGCGGCGGGGCCGGGGCGGCGGCCCCGGTCACGGCGAGTCCGGCGGCCGGGGCGAGCGGGACGGCCGCCGCTCTCTTCCTCCGCCACATGTCCCGCTCCCGACGTCGGTCAGTGCGAGCGTGCGCCTCACTGCGTGATCGACACCGGGGTACGGATCACACGACGGCGTGGAGGGCCGCCCTCAGGCCGGGGGCCGGGCTGGAGAGGACCGGGGTCGCGGTCGTGGCCAGCAGGGACGCGTCCGCCATCGAGGCCTGGGCCAGGACGATGGCGTCCGCGTCCGTGACGGCGTCGGCCGCCTCGGCCACCAGGCGCAGATAGCCGGCGGTGTCCCCGGCCTCGAAGCGGGACCAGGCCTCCGGGACCACGTCGGCGGAGACCGACACGGGGCGGCCGGCCCGCCCGGCCTCCTCCGCCAGCAGGGCGAGCGTCGGGTGCAGCGTCGACTCCACGGTCGCCAGGACCGCGATGCGGGGGCCCGTACGGACCGCCTCGGCGGCCATCGGGCGGTCCACGCGCAGGACCGGGACACCGAGCCCGGGGGCCAGTGACTCGGCGACGGCGCCGATGGTCGAGCAGGTGACCAGGACCGGGGCGCCGGAGCCGTCCAGCAGGGCCCGGACGGCCGGAGCCACCGAAGCCGGACCCTGCGTACGGGCCCGGTCCAGCAGCTCCGGCGCCACGAGGTGGCGCAGGACGGCACCGGGGTGTTCCCGGTCCCGCAGGGCGTCGAAGACCGGCACGTGGACCGGCGACGTATGCAGCAGGGTCAGGCCCGTCACCACAGGTCGGGGCTCGCGTCGAGCTGTGCCTTCGCCGCCGCGACGACCTCGGCCGGCGCCTCGGGCGCCTGCTCGGGGTGGCGGGCGGCCCAGCTCGCGGCGTAGGGGCACAGCGGGACCACGGGCACGCCTTCGTCGGCGGCGATCCCGTAGAACGTCTTGACGAGGTCCCCGGCGATCCCGCGGCCCTCGTGCCCCGGCTCGACGACGGTGTGCACCGCCACCAGGGCGTGCGGCGCCCCCTCGTTCAGGAAGTACGCGATGAGCCCGACCACTTCCCCGTCCTCGACGGCGAGCAGCCGTCCGGCCTTGCGGTCGTCCTTGAACTCGATGGCGCCGCTGTGCGACATGGTCCCCGACTCCCCTCAGCCGGCCACCGCGTGGGGGCTGCGCTCCTGGTCCGTTCCCGGCACCGGGGCGGACGGGTCCGCGCCCAGTTCGACGATGCGGTTGTCCGCGTCGACGTGCACGACGCGGGGCTTGAGCGCCCGCGCCTCGGCGTCCTCGACCTGTGCGTAGCTGATGAGGATGACGAGGTCCCCGGGGTGCACGAGGTGCGCCGCGGCGCCGTTGATCCCGATGACCCCGGAACCCCGCTCGCCCTCGATGACGTACGTCTCCAGCCGCGCCCCGTTGGTGATGTCCACGATGTGAACGAGTTCCCCGGGCAGCAGGTCCGCCGCGTCGAGCAGATCGGCGTCGATGGTCACGGACCCGACGTAGTGCAGATCAGCCTGGGTCACCGTGGCCCGGTGGATCTTGGACTTGAACATGGTGCGCATCATCGAGGTACTCCTGGATCTATGCTCCCTGCCTGCGTTTTTGCAGGTCAAGTGCGGTTTCCCTACCCTACAACGAGTCGCAAGTTCGGTCAGCTTTCCCCATGTTTTTGAGGACTGATGCTGACCAATTGCTGACTTTTCTGACTCACCGTCAGCTGACTTCGGAGGGGTTGAGAAGCCTCACCCACTCCCCCGCCGCGACGACGACGCCAGCCTACGCAACGACCCTCGGCAGCCACTAGGACCACCTTCACTGTGACCGGAGCCACGCGAGCAGGTCGCAGTCAGCACGTGCTGGGGCCACCTGGCGGCGGCCCCAGTTCTGAGAAGCGCAGTACCCCCACCCCGGATGACGCTGCCATCGGATCGCCACGGCAGCCACTGGACCCGAACGGCGGAGCAAGGTAACCCCACCTCCTGGGACTACGCGCCGGGCACGCACCGCCCCGGGCGCAGGCCGACCGCCACACCCAGAAGGAGTTCGACGTCCGCTTCCACGCGATTGTCACCGACCTCGTCGGCACCCCGATGGAGCTGGTGACCCCCGAAGCCCGCATCGGCTGGCAGTTCCGCACGACGGTGTGGGGCGCAGCCTCCCGGCGCCGACAGGCGCGACACCGGTGGTCTGCCCGCTTCGATTCCCGGGCCAGTGTCGCGACCAGGAAACGGGCCGCGACTACAACTGCTTCCGTTACTACGGCCCCCAGTCCGCCGGCTATGCCTCACCCGACCCACTCGGTTTGAGCGCCGCGCCCAACCACCACACCTTCGTACCCAACCCCTTCCTCTGGTGGGACCCGCTGGGACTGACGTGCCTCGACCCTGATGACCAGGTCCGAGATGATTCCGCACGCGAGACCGCCGTCGACAGTGAGGGCAAGATGAGGGGTGAGGAGGCCCACACCGAAGGGCAACATCGAGGTGTGGCGGTTGTCGGACGACCCGAAATCGACCGTGACCTATCGGCCGTTCAGCAAATCCGGTGGAGCGACCGTTGACTACAACGGCGTGGACGGGCTGGACAAACGATTCCACATCCCACAGCACGGGGACTGAGCGATGGTGCATGACGAGGCGTACCGCCGAGAGCTGGACTATCTCTGCCGGTACGCACACGACGACCGGCTTCCTGCCATGGAATTCGGACAAGGCCGGAACTTTGGCGCGAATGACAGCAGAGGTCGACGCGTATTCCCGGCTGCTCGACTCCGGTGACATCTGCTGGTTCACGGTGCCGTAATGCCTGTCCCAGTCGTGACTGGCATTCTCAGGACCAGGCGCCAAAGCCAGACCGCCAGAGCCTGGCCCTCGGGCAGGGCGGCGACCTTGCTGACCAAGACGCACGCGACCGGTTCCCTCCGTACGGGTGGAAACCGGAAAGGCCTCCGCGGGGGTATACGCACCGCGTTGATTTCAGAGCACATTCTGCCGATTTCCGACGCTTTCCGTTCCGGACCATTCCCCCCGCGCGTGACGATTTCTACATTCGAAACACCCGGTCCTTTTGCTAGGCTACTCGAATGACGGTATGGACGCTCGAAGAAATCGAAACCGCATTCCAAAGGAGTTGGGCAGCGGACACCAGTCACCCACCCGTGATCACCGGAATCCGGTGGACACCCGACAATCCCTCATGGGGACACTGCGACGTCACGGCCCTGGTCCTGAACGACCTGCTCGGCGGGGACCTCGTGCTCGCCGAGGTGTACATGGACGGGACGCAGGAGGGCTACCACTACTGGAACCGGCTCGAGAGCGGACTGGAACTCGGCTTGACCAGGGGCCAGTTCCGCCAGGGTGAGGTCGTCACCGCAGGTCAGGTCGTGAAGCGACCGCCGGGACGGTTGTTGCCGCGCAGGTGGGACGAGTACCTTCTGCTCCGGGAGCGGGTGATGAAGGAACTCGGACACGAAGCGCCGGTCTCGGAAACGGTCGGCGAAGAGCGGTAAACGAGGCCGCAGCCTTGCCGGGCGGACGCCCGGCAAGGCCTCAGAACGCTTCGGTGTACGTGTACGCCGGAACCACCAGGCCGAACTCTCTCGCGGCGTGCTCCAGGGTTTCGACGCGAAAGGACCGAGTGGCGGTCCGACGAATTCCTCGGTGCGCTTGAATTCTATGACCAGAGCACTCCCCACGAGATTTCTCAGATGCAGGAGACGCACATCGTGGTCTTCGCCCTCCGCACAGGTGGCGAACCCCGCAACCGCCGTACCGCAGGAATACCTGTACGGGTTCCTCGGGAGCTGCTTCGGCGGTCGACATCACCAGCTGGACCGACGGCACACTGTCGAATCCGCTCAGGAGTACATGCTCCAGATCCGCACCGTCGACCCCGTGCTCCCTCCCTTCGGCGGCCACCCATGCGGACGTTCACCGTCCGCGGAGAGGATGCCGTCGACGCCGAAGGATCCCCGGTACTCGGCCTCGTCGCGGAGGGTCTCGCCGATCCTGCGGACGATCGCGCGGATGTCCTCCACGCTCTCCTGCAGCGCGTTCCAGAAGCTGCTCGCCCCCAGGATCGGGAACGTCCCGTCGAGACCGCGCATGATGACCTGCTCGATGGGCCGGATGACGGCGACCTCGTGATCGAACACCATGCCGTAAACGCTGCACGACATCCATCCCGTCATTGAAGGCGCCCACCCGCACGTCGCCGGTGCGTCCGGCCAGGAAGTCGAACGCGGTCGGCAGATCGGCTGCGGTCCGCATCCGGACCACACCCCGGGATCCGCTGTGCACCCCGTGACTCGTGTCCGCCGACACCACGACCCCGTCGCGCAGATCGCAGGCTTCGAACGCCTCGGCCGGGCACTCCTTCGTCAGCGCGCTGACGGTGGGGGGAGCAGCGGTGCTCCGGCCCGCTTCCAGAAGGAGTCCGCGATCGTCTTGTCCTCGTACCGCAACCACTCAGGCCGGCGCCATCCCAGGCAGCGGATCCTCGGGCGACAGCTCCCCTGCGCCGCCCACCACCAGGAACGGGGTGTCCATACCGTGCGACCGGAGGAAGTCGAGCAGCCAGGACGCGGCTGCGGCCGCGGCGACACGAAGATGATCTCCTTGACCCTGAAATGGCGCGCCGCCGCGTTCGCGAGGCGTTCTTTGCACCCTCCGACACGCCTCCGACCTCGGTTCACCACTTCTTCCTTGTGCCGCGCGCGTCAGGGCCTGTCCGCACGCGTGGCAACGAGGTCGTACAGCGGAGTCCCCACCAGCTTGGGGCTCTGCGAGACCTCGGCGGACAGACCGTGCTTTCCGAGGAGTGCCACGATCTCCTCCAAACGACCGCCTTCGGCGTGCACTTCTGCCGCCACGCAGCGGATGCGCGGCCAGTGGTCGTCCTCGATGCCCCGCAGCACGGACAGTTCGGCGCGCTCGACGTCGACCTTCAAGAGGCCTATGTCATCGAGTCCGTACCGGCGGATGGTCTCCGATACGGTGGTGGCGGGCACGGTGAGGGACGTACCGCAGTGGAGGCCTTCGAGGAGTTCGTCGATGAACTCCTCGTCGATCCCCGAGTTCCGCAGGAAGTGCCGGGTCGTCTCGTCGTCCGCCTCCCGGTCCGCGAAGAGACCGGAGTTGCCGGGAGAGTTCGGGTAGAAGGTGAAGTCCAGCTCCCCGACCTCGTCGCTCACGGCGGCGCGCACCGCTACGGCTCCCGGCACGTGCCGGCGCAAGTTCTCTTCGAGGCACGCGAAGGTCATCGGCGCCGGCTCGAACGCGATGATCCGCACGTCCGGTACCGTGTGTCGGAACATCAGCGAAGCCAGTCCGATGTTCGCCCCGATGTCGAGTACGGCATCGCCGGGGCGCAGGCGCCCCGCCGCAATGCCGTACATGCCCTCCTCGGACATCTCGGCCCACAGCAGGAGCGCTTCGGACTCGGTGATGCAGGCAACGGCCTGCCCGTTGGGCAGCTCGACGTTCAACTGTCCCGCGCTCGGTTCATCGGTCTTCATCGTGGGAATCCTCTCGGTCGCCGTCTTTCGCTGCGGTCGCTGCCGAGCTGACAGGGCTCAGCCGTGCCATGACTTTTAGGGGACCGCGCGTGAAGTTGGACGGACTCCACTCCACGGGCACGGTCAGCTCGATCTCCGCGACCCGGGTGCGCAGGTCCTCCAGGAAGGCGGCGATCTCCATGCGCGCGAGTCGGGCGCCGACACAGACGTGGCGGCCGCTGCCGAAGCTGAGGTGCCGGTTGGGGCGCCGTGCCACGTCGAACACATGGGCATCAGGAAAGACGGCCGGGTCACGGTTGGCCGCGTGGGTCCATACGGTGACCCGGTCACCGGGAGCCAGGACCTGATCGCCGATCCGCGTTTGCCGGGTGACGGTCCGCATCGCGTGCACCGCGGGCGACACCCAGCGCAGGATCTCCTCCACTGCCGGAGCGACGAGTTCGGGGTCCTGTCGCAGTCGGGCCCACTGGTCGGGATGCTCCGCGAGCGCGACCAGTCCGCCGGCGACCGCATACCGGGTCGTCTCGTTCGCGCCGATGAGAATGCCGGCCAGGTTCACCACGAGGTCGACGTCGGAGAACGGGTGTTCGCCCGATGCCTCCGCCTCGGCGGCGGCTCCGACGAGGATGCTGATCAGGTCTGGACCCGGCTTCTGCCGGCGCTCCTCGATCACCTCGGTGAAATACAGGAACAACTCCGTGTTGGCAGCCATGCGGACTTCTTCGTCCTCGGAGTCGATTCCCTCGGTCGTCAACCGGCCGATCCAGTCCCAGTCGCCGCGAGGCAGTGCCATGAAGGCACATATGACGTGGGTCGGGAGGGGACGCGCGACGGACGAGACGAACTCACAAGGGGCGCCGCCGAGAGTCGTGTCCATCAACTCCCCGACAACGTCCTTGACGTGGGATTCAAGGGTGCGGATGACGGGAGGCGTGAAGGCGGCCCCCACCAGTCTGCGCACCCTCGCGTGCTCGGGATTGTCCGTGACGATCAGCATCTTGTCGGCCACGGCCTTGACTGCATCGGCATGGCCCCCGAGGCGCATGCCGCTGCGTGAGCTGAACAGGTCCGCGTTCGCGTAGACGTGGGACACGTCCGCATGGCGGGTGAGGGTCCAGAATCCCGGTCCGTCCTCCTCCTCGTGGAAATGAACCGGGCTTTCCTCCCGCAGGTGTGCGAGCACATCGATGAATCGATCGTCGGCGAACAGCGCCGGATCGGTGAGATCGATGTGCCTTTCCCGCTGCCTGCCCCCTCCCGAGTACATGACGCTTCCCCCTCCGGCGTGGCCGTGACTGAATTTGTTGGCGCGCGCGAATGGCGCAGAGATCGGCAAGAAAAGACACAGGAGCAAATGCTCACGGGTTCAGGCCCCGGCCACGACTCCCGGTCGGCGTGCCGCACGGAATTCCGATCGTCGACCGTACGCCGCCGACCATTCCTATCAGACGTTAACTGGTGCGTACAGAGTGATCGGTTTGGCTCGCCGCACCGCAAAATCTTCGCTATCACGCCATAATGTCACTCGCACCCACAAAAACCGCGTACGGCAGCTTCTGTACGACAACGTCCGGTATGGCCTGATCGAACGCTCCGGCACCCCCTCTGAGCGGCAACGATACTGGAGCGATTCGCAGTTGACACTCGATGAGTGGTGCTGTGTATCGTGCAACGGCCTCCTCCAAGATCACCTGCCGAGAGGGGGCGTGACCGAGAGTGCGAGCACGGGGGAGGCAGGTTTGCATATCCACACAGGTCAACCACAAACGGAGACCAGGGCTCCGGCAACGCCGGCCCAGCGCCGAATTTGGCTGGAAAGTCGAGTTCGGGAGGACTCGGGATCCGAGAATGCGGGATTCCACTCAGTTCTGCTCCTCAAACTTCAACCACGCGTGTGCTTCACCTCGTTAGGCCGCGCCCTGTCCGGGCTGGTGGAACGGCATGAGGCACTGCGCACCACTTTCGAAGTCATCGCGGACGAACTCTTCCAAATCGTCCGACCTTCCCGCCGACCGGAGCTCTCCGTCGTGCGGCAGGGCTCCGAAGGCGAGCCGTCCCCGGAGCACCAGCAGTCGGCCTTCTTCCGGGAACCGTTCGACCTGGCCGCCGGACCGGTCTTCCGGGCCCGCGTGTTCACCTCCGCATCAGGCGAGCAGACGCTGATGCTGGTCATGCACCACATCGCGACGGACGGCTGGTCCCTCGGCCTTCTCCACAACGACTTGTCCGAGTTGTACCGAGCCGAAGTCGAACACGGCACGCCGGAACTGCCAGAGCTCCCACTGCGGCTCACCGACCTGGGTGAGCAGGCCGCCGGCGACGCCGCACTCGCCGACATCAAGGACTGCCTCGTCCACTGGGAGCAGCAGCTGTCGGGCGCCCCACCGGTCCTGGAGCTGCCGCTCAAGGGCACGCGGCCCGCGGTCCGTTCCCACCAGGGCGACCGTGTCGAGCTGGAGATCCCGGACGCGCTGCGGCGCCGTGCCCGTGGCCTCGCCGCCGAGGTCAACAGCTCGGACTTCGCCGTGTACCTGAGTGTTCTTCAGATCGCTCTGGGCCACTGGTGCGGTCAGGACGACGTCGTGGTGGGCACGGTGACCGCAGACCGGTTCGAGCCGGGTTCGGAGCACCTCGTCGGACCCCTGGTCAACATCCTGCCCCTCCGGGCCCGGGTCGACGAGGAACTGAGTTTCCGTCAACTGGTGTCTTCCAACCGTGACATGGTGCTGGAGTCCATGCAGCACATGGCCCTCGGGTTCGACGAACTGGTCCACCACCTCGCTCCCGAACGGGTTCCCGGATGCGCACCGCTGGTCCAGGCGGTGTTCAACGACATCCGCGAGGTCGAGCCCGCCGGCGACTCCGTGCTCGGCACCCCCGTGCCGTTCGCCTACGGGGAGAGCACGCACTTCGACTTCGTGGCCGAGCTGGAGGACCGTGCGGGATTCTCTTACCTGGCCCTCTCGTTCGCCGTCGACATACTGGACCGCCGCTCCGTCACCGCCTTCGGGGTCCGGTACCTGCACCAGTTACGGCTGCTCTGCGATCGGCCCGACCTGCCCCTGGCGGCGCATCCCCTGGTGAGCCCGGCCGAGCGCGCCGAGCTCCTTTCCAGGGGGGCGGGTGCCGCCGCTGCGCCGGCACCGGGTTTCGTGCAGCGTGTGTGGGAGTCCGCGGCACGCCATCGCGACCGTCCGGCCGTCGTGGCGGCGGGCGAGACGCTCACCTATCGGGAGCTGACCGACCGCGCGGCGCGGCTCATGCACGAACTGCGCGCGGCCGGCGTCGGGCCCGAGAGCCCGGTGGGAGTCCACCTCCCCCGCTCCCCGGAGCTCGCGGTGGCGTTGGCCGCCGTCATGGGGGCCGGCGCCTCGTACGTGCCGCTCGACCCCCGCTACCCCGTGGACCGGCTGCGCTACATGGCTCAGGACTCCGGTATCCGGGTCCTGATCACCGCCGATCCGGAGGGAGCCGCGGAGTGGGCTGGCCCGTGCACCGTGCTGCGGCCCGCGGCCGCGGGGTCGGGCACTGCTCCGGCGGTGCTGGCCGGACCCTGCCCGGACGGCGTCGCCTACACGATCTACACCTCCGGGACCACCGGTCGCCCCAAGGGAGTGCAGGTCCCCCACCGCGGACTGGGCAGCATGGTCGACTGGTACGTCGACACGTACGGGCTGACCTGCCACGACCGGATCCCCCAGCTGGCAGGCATCAGTTTCGACGCCGCGATCCTGGAGATGGCCCCGGCGCTCGCCGTCGGCGCCTGCCTCGTCGTCGTACCCGATGACACCCGGGTCGACCCGGCGGCGCTGTGCCGCTTCCTCGACGCCTCCGGGGCCACGGTCGCCTTCCTCGTCACGCCGGTGCTCACTGCGATCGAGGGCGCCGGGCTCGCACTGCCCGACCGGATCCGCGCGGTGCAGGTCGGCGGCGACGAGCTGCCCGCGGTGCCCCAGGGGTTGCACTACCGGCTCTCCAACCTCTACGGCCCCACCGAGGTGTCCGTGGTCAGCGCTGCCGGAGAGCAGGTCGAGGGGGCGGCGGTCACGCTGGGCGGTCCGCTGCCCGGCGGGCTCCTCTACCTGCTCGACGGCAGGCTGCGGCTGGTGCCGGACGGGGCCCCCGGCGAGCTGTACGTCGGCGGCACCGGGGTCGCCCGCGGCTATGCGGGCCGACCGGGCCTGACCGCCTCGCGGTTCCTCGCCGACCCGTTCGCCGCCGACGGATCGCGGATGTACCGGACCGGCGACCGCATGCGGTGGGACGACGAGGGGAAACTGATCTTCCTGGGCCGCAGCGACGCCCAGGTCAAGATCCGCGGATTCAGGATCGAGCCCGCCGAAGTGGAGCGGGTCCTGCTGGAGACCGAGGGAGTGGCCGTCGCCTGCGTGGTGGTCCGCGAGCTGCCCGGCGCGGGGAAGCAACTGGCCGCGTACTTCGTGCCCGAAGCCGCGAAGGGCGGCGGCCCCGACCCCGAAGAGGTCCGCGACCGTCTCGCCCGCACGCTGCCGCAGCACATGGTGCCGGCGTCACTGGTCAGCCTGTCCGAGCTCCCCCTGACACCGAACGGCAAGGTTGACCGGGTCGCTCTTGCCCAACGCCCGGCGCCCGCCCGCGACGAGGCTCGTCTAACGGCCCCCGAGGGTCCCGTGGCCGAACTCCTCGCGGACATCTGGGTCGAGGTCCTGGGCATGGCCCGGGTGTCGGCCCGCGACGACTTCTTCGTCCTCGGGGGCCACTCCCTGCTGGTCACCCGGGTGGCGGCGCGCGTGGGCGACCGACTGGGCCTGCCCGTGCCCCTGAGCCTCTATTTCGAGAAGACCGTGCTCCAGGACCTCGCCGACGAGATCGAGCAGCGCATCCTCGCCGCCATCGGCGAAGCCCCCTGACCCCCCTTCTTTCATTTTGCCAGGAAGAGACACATGACAGCCTCTGGCGCCCACCACCAGGTACTCGTGAACGACGAACGGCAGTACGCGATCCACCCCGCCAGGCTGAGTCCACCGGCCGGCTGGCGGACAGCGGGATTCACCGGCACGGAGACAGCGTGCATGGAATTCGTCGATGAGGTGTGGACGGACATGCGTCCCCAGAGCCTCGTCGACCAGATGTCCGGGAGCAGTGAGTGAACCAGACGGCCGATCGCAGGGCAGCCATCGCGAAGTGGCTGGCAGAGCGCGCCGAAGCCGCATCGCAGGGCCGCGACGCGACAGCTGCGAACACGGGGCGCATTTCCATGGGCCAGCGCGGGCTGTGGTTCCAGAGCGGACTCGGAGAGAGCGAGAACACCGGCTCCGCCTTCTGCTACCGGCTTCGCGGCCGACTGGACCACGACGGCCTCGCCCGCGCCTTCGAAGCGGTCATCGCCCGCCACGAGCCGCTGCGCACCCGCTACGTGTACCGGGGCGACGAGCCGGTCATGGTGGTCGACCCGGCTGCGCCAGTGGTCCTCGACGTCACCGATGTCAAGGCTCCTGCGGGCGAGGAGGGCATCGACTGGCTGGTACCCGCGGTCCAGCAGTACGTCGGCGAACCGTTCGACCTCGGTGCGGACGCGGCCTTGCGCCTGAAGCTGTGGAGGATCGCGCAGGACGACCACGTCCTGGCCTTCGTGGTACACCACATAGCCTTCGACGGCTGGTCCCTCGGCGTCTTCCAGACCGAGATCTCGCACTTCTACGACCACTTCGTCGCGGGCGGTCCGGTCACGCTGCCCGAACTCGGCACCACGTACGGCGCGTTCGCCGAGGAGCAGCGTCGATCGGTGGACGAGGGGCGGTTCGGCGAGCACGCCGCGTACTGGAGCGAGCAACTGCGCTCCGCCCCGCCGCTGCTCGACCTCCCCACCGACCATCCCCGCCCCGTGGTGCAGTCGTTCAAGGGCGACCTGCACGACGTCGTGGTGCCGTCCGGTGTCTGCGGGGACCTGAGCGCGGTGGCCGAGGAAGAGGGGGCCTCACTGGCCATGGCCCTCACGGCCGGCTACGCGCTGTTCCTCGGCCGCTGGACGCGCAAGGACGAGGTCGTCGTGGGTCTCCCCGTGGCCAACCGGTCCCGGGCCGAACTCGAGTCGCTCATCGGCATGTTCGTCAACCTCCTGCCGATCCGGGTCAGGTTCGACGGCGAGCTGACGTTTCGCGGACTGCTCCGGCAGGTCCGTGCGACGATGCTCGCGGCCTTCGACCACCAGGAACTGCCGTTCGACCAGATCGTCCAGGACCACCGGCGGGCGGACGAGGACCAGTGGTCCACGCCCATCGTGAACGTGGCCCTCGCCCTGCAGACGGCCAACCGCGGCAGCCTGGTGTTCGGCGAGGCGTCAGTGGAGCCGCTCATGGTGCACGAGCGCACCAGCATCTTCGACCTGACGCTGACCATGGCCCCGGACGGGGACCGGTTCGCCGGATACATGGAGTACAACAGGGAACTGTTCGAGGCCGAGACCATAGGCCGGATGAACGAGGCGCTGGCCGTGGTGTTCGCCCACTGCGGTGGCCGGCCCGACGCCCTCCTTGCCGACCTGTCGCTGGCGGGGGACGAGCCCGCCGTACGGAGCAGCGGTCAGTCGGCGCCGGCAGCGGCACCGGACGAGCCCGCCGCCCGAGGCCTGTTCGACCGGTTCCTGGCCACCGAGCGGGACGAACCCCAGCTCGAAGCCGTCACAGACGAACAGCGCACCCTCAGCTACGGCGAGCTGGGCGCGGCTTCGGCTGCGTTGGCTGCCCGGCTGACCGCGGCCGGCGTCGTCCCGGGCTCGGTGGTGGGCGTGCACCTGCCGCGGGGCACGGACCTCCTTGTTTCCTTCCTGGCCGTGCTGTGGGCCGGCGGCGTCTACCTTCCGCTGGATCCCGTCCATCCCGAGCAGCGGCTGCGCGAGATCGTCGAGGACAGCGCTGCGGGCCACATCGTGTCCGATGCCCCCGCACCGGCCGCGCCGTGGAAGGCCGGCCGCGTCGTCCTCGCTCCCTCGCCTGACCGCGACGACGTGGTGGCGCTCTCGCCCGACCACGGGGGCCGTCCCGCTCCGCTGCAGGTCGACGGTTCGGCTCCGGCCTACCTCATCTACACCTCCGGGTCCACCGGCCGGCCCAAGGGCGTGCTGGTGAGCCGGGCGAGCCTCGACCACCTGGTCGCGGCGCAGGATGCGCTGCCGGTGGAGGCGATGGAGCGCTTCGCCGCCGTTGCCACACCATCTTTCGACGCCTCGGTCTGGGAGATGGTGCTGCCCCTGGGCCGGCGGGGACGCCTCGACTTCTGCGCTCCCGAGGAGCTCGCGGAGCGTCTCGCCTCGTACGGAACGCAGGTCCTGACCGCCACTCCGTCGCTGCTGGGGACGGCGGACCGGCTGCCGCCGTCCGTGAAGGTGGTCGTGTCGGCCGGTGAACCGCTGCCGGAGGCCCTCGCCGAGAAGCTGGAGCAGTCGGTCGTCCTGGTCAACGCCTACGGGCCGACCGAGGCAACGGTGTGCGCCTCGTTCTCGACCTCCGCCCGCGGTCAGGACACCCGCAGCATCGGCGTGGCCCTGCCCGGCGTCGGCCTTCACGTCCTCGACGAGAAACTGCGCGAGGTGCCCCGCGGTGCCGTGGGCGAGATCTGCATCAGCGGTGCGGGCGTCGCCCTCGGCTACCACGGCGACGAGACCCTCACCAAGGCCCGGTTCCCCGATTCCGTGGTCGAGCCGGGTGACCGCGTCTACCGCACCGGCGACCTCGGCCGGTGGGGGGCGGACGGCTGCCTCCACCACCTCGGCCGCGCGGACGACCAGGTCAAGCTCAACGGCCAGCGTGTACAGCTGGCGGACATCGAGGCAGCGGCATCCCGGGCCGGCGGCGTCGCCGCAGCAGCCGCGTACGTCAGCCGGACGGCGGCGGGCGTGCGCTTGGGCCTGGCCGTGACCGCACGGGGGACGACCGACCCCGCCGCCCTGGTCGCGGCGGTCGGGGAAGCGTGCAGCGCGTGGCTCCCGTCCGGTGTCGTGCCCACGTGCGTGTGGGTGGCCGAAGAGCTGCCGCTGACCCCGAGCGGGAAGGTCGACCGGAAGGCCCTGGCCTCCGCGGAACCGGCACCGGCGCAGGCGACACCGGATGCGGCGCAGCCGCGCACCGCACTCGAGGAGTCGGTCGCCGGGATCTGGGAGGACGTGCTGGGCGCGCCCGTGAACGACCTCTCGGCCACCCTCTACTCCCTGGGCGGCCAGTCGCTTCAGGCGGTCCGGATCATCTCGAAGATCCGCGAGCAGCACGGCATCCGGATCGCCGTACGGGACTTCCTCTCGGCCCCGACCGTGGCCGCGCTGGCCGAACGGCTCGGCAAGGAACTGAACCAGTGACGCCGGCAACCGCATCCGCACCCGTCCTGGTCCTCCTCCGCGAGGCGGACCCCGTAGTCTCCGGCGCCCCGCTGGTCGTCCTCATGCCGCACTCCGGCTGCAACAGCGGTGTGTTCCTGCCCGTGGCGCAGGCCATGACCGGCCCATCAGCCGTGGTGGCCGTCGACTACCCCGGCCACGGTGGACGTTTCATCGAGGCGCCCGCACCCGACGTCTTCGTCCTCGGCGCGGAGATCGCCGACGCCGTGGCCGCGCTCGCCCCGGCGGAGGTCGTCCTCTTCGGCCACAGTTTCGGATCCATCGTCGGCTTCGAGGTCGCACGCGGGCTCGCCGAACGTGAGGTGCGGGTCCGCCGGCTCGTCGCGTCCAGCTGTGTCAGTCCGCATGCGATGGCCGCGGAGACCCGGGCGGTCCACCGGGTGTCCGACAGAGTCCTGCTCGACCTGCTGGTCGGCCATGGCGGCCTCGATGCCGACCTCCTGGCAGAGCCCGAGCTGCTGGAGGTGATGCTCCCCGTCATCCGTCACGACACGATGCTGGGCGAGCTCCACCGCCCCGTGCCGGGCGCGGTCGTCGAGGTACCGGTGACGGCGGTCGGCGGATCCGAGGACCCCACCGTCAGCCGGACCGATCTGGCCGGCTGGGGCAAGTGCACGACGGCCGAATGCACGGTCGAGTTCGTGCCCGGAGGCCATTTCCACGTGATGGAACACCCGCAGAACATCGCGGCCCTGCTCACTGCCGCGGCACACCGCGACGCCGGAGCGCCGCTGGAGAACACCGGAGGACCGACATCGTGAGGCCGCTCTCGCCGAGCTTCTGGGAGCTCACCCCCGACGCTGCACCGGAGCTCCCGGTGGCACTCGTCTTTCCCTTCGCAGGCGGCAGCGCCCACTCCGTCCGGGAGTGGGGCGAGCGCCTCGCCGGCCACCGCGCCATCGCCGTGCAGTACCCGGGCCGGGGGACTCGGCTCGGCGAGCCCTTCGCCGCGTCCGTGGAGGAGTTGGCCGCTGCGCTGGTGGACGAGTACGCCACGTTCTCCGCGGAGGCACCGTCGCTGCTCCTCGGTCACAGCATGGGCAGCCTCGTCGCCCTGGAGACGGCGCTGGTCTTCCAGGATCGCGGCACGCCCGTGGGCACCCTGGTCGTGTCCGCGGCCAGCCCCCCGGGCACCCGGGCCGGCGGTGACGGCCCGCTGTCGGAAAGCCGGCACGGCAAGGCCCTGCACCTCCTCGGGGACGACGAGCTCGCCGCGTCTCTGGTGGCGGCGGGCGGCCTGCCGGCGGAGACCCTGGATGAGCCCGAACTGCTCGCCATGGCACTGCCGGTGGTGCGGCACGACTTCCGGCTGGGGTGGACCTATCGGCATCCGGTGCCCGGACGGGTGGTGTCGTGCCCGCTGTTCGCCCTGGGCGGCATCGACGACCAGGCCGTGCCCGCCGAGGTCCTCCGGGGCTGGGCGTCGTTGACGACCGGTACTTTCACCACCCGGACCTGGCCGGGCGGTCACTTCTACTACCGCAGGGAACTCGTGGACATCAACGCTCTGGTCCGTCCGGGGACGGCTGCTCCGGCCGACGGCGCCGACGCCCCGCCGCAAACCGCTCCTGCCGCCGCGCTGCCGGACGCGGAGGACGAAGTGCTGCAGGCGGTCGTCGACGTCTGGGGCGAGCTGCTCCCCGGCGCCGCCCTGGACGGGCAGACGCGCTTCTTCGAGGCCGGGGGCACGTCCATCGCGGCCATGCGGGGCTGTGCGAAGCTGAGCTCCCGACTCGGTGTCCGCGTTCCCGTGAAGGTCCTCCTCAACCACGGCCGCTTGGACGAGTTCGCCACCCAGGTCTCCGAGCTCCGGCGCGCCGCCCGATGAAGCGGCTGCTGGTGCCCTATGACAAGGGTGCGGTCCATCCCGCGGAGATGGCGGGCGCCCTGGGTGACGTGGCGGAGATCGTGTACGGCGTCGCGGACTCCGAACACGCCCGGCGGCTCGAACCGGTCATGGCGGCCCTGGGCCGTACCGTCGCGTTGACCGGTGGCCGCGAAGCCGACCGGAGGGCGGTCGAGGCGCTTGACGTCGACGGCGTGGTCACCTTCAGCGAGCGGATGATCAGGACGGCGGGTTGGCTCAGCGCGGACCTGGGCCTGCCGGGCCCCGGCGCCGCAGCGGCCGAGGCGGTCACCGACAAGAGCCGCCAACGTGACCTGATGCGCGCCGGCGGCGTCGACACCACGCGGTCCGCGGTGATCGCCTCCGGCGCCGACTGGGACGCAGCCGTTGCGGCCGTCGGTCTGCCCGCCGTGCTCAAGCCGGCGCGTGGCGGGGGCAGCCGGGAGACCCACCGCGTCACCGACGCGCAGGAAGGCCGCCGTCTGCTGGCCCGCGTCCAGGGCGCGGGTGAGCCCTTCGTACTGGAGGAGCTGCTGCTCGGGCGGGACCACGGGCCCTTCGGGGACTACGTCTCGGTGGAGAGCCTCGTACTGGACGGAACGCCCCACCACTTCGCAGTGACCGGCAAGTTCCCGTTGGCGGCCCCGTTCCGCGAGGTGGGCCAGTTCTGGCCCTCGCCGCTGGGGACCGCCGAGACCGACGCCGTGCTCGACCTGGTGACGGCCGCACTGCGGGCAATCGGGTTCGGCACGGGGGTGACGCACACGGAGCTGAAGCTGACCCCCGGAGGCCCCCGCGTCATCGAGGTGAACGGCCGTCTCGGTGGACACATCAGCGAACTCGCCCGCAGAGCTGCGGGCTTGGACGCGGTGCGCATGGCAGGCACGGCCGCCCTCGGCGACACCTCGACACCGTCACCGGTCCCGGCCTCGGGCCGGGTGTACTGGCAGTACAACAACCCGGCGCCACGGGAGCGCTGCGAGCTCCGGGCCGTCCTCGGATGGCGCGAGACCTTGAGGATCAAGGGCGTCACCGCCTACACGCCGTATCTGCGGCCGGGGGCGGGGCTGCCGGGCGGAGTGATGACGGAACCGCTGGACCTCGTGGCCGGAGACGCCGCCGACCACGACGAGATGTTCGCCCAACTGGCCGAGGCGGGACGCACTTTGTCATATTCCTTCACGTTCGCCGATGGTGAGCGGACCGTTTCCATGGGGTGCTTGTCCGATGCCTAGTACCGCGGGCGCGTCCACGCGCCCCGTCACCGAACCGGATCTGACGGATCCGTCACTGCATGCCCAGCAGGACCTATCGGAGTACTTCAGGCGGTTGCGCGCCGACGAGCCCGTGGCCCGGCGGGAAACCACCGACGGGCGCGGGTTCTGGCTGGTCAGCCGACATGCCGACGTGCTGACCGTGTGCCGGGACACCGACTCGTTCGTCTCCACCGGCGGCAACGTCATGGACACGCTGCTGACCGGCGGAGACACGGGGGCCGGTCGCATGCTCGCCGTGACGGACGGCCCCAAGCACGCCAGTATGCGCAAGTTGCTGTGGAAGTCCTTCACCCCGGGTGCCCTGCAGAGCTACGCGGAGCGGATCCGGTCGGCGACGCACGACCTCGTCCGCGAAGCCGTGCGCACGGGGCAGTGCGATTTCGCCCGCGACGTCGCGGCGCACATTCCCCTCGCTGCCATCTGCGACCTGCTGGGCGTTCCGGCCGAAGACCGGCCGTTCATCCTGCAGCGGACCAGCAGCGCGCTCGGCTCCGAGGACGCCGCGCACGCTCCGGGCGCTGCCCGGCTGGCCAAGGGCGAACTGCTGCTGTACTTCGCCAAGCTGGCCCGGGCCCGACGCAGCGCCCCGGCCGACGACTTGATCAGCCTGCTGTCCACGGGCGTGGTGGAAGGCGATCGGCTCACGGACGACGAGGTCGTACTCAACTGCTACAGCCTCATACTCGGTGGGGACGAGACGACACGGCTGGCCATGATCGGCGGGGTCAAGGCCCTGATCGACCATCCCGATCAGTGGCAGGCGCTGAAGAACGGCGACGTCGAGACATCCTCCGCCACCGAGGAGATCCTCCGGTGGACCTCGCCGGCGCTGCACGTAGGCCGGACCGCCGTACGCGATGTGGAGCTGGGCGGAGTACGCATCCGCGAGGGCGACGCGGTCGTGGCCTGGACGGCGTCCGCCAACTTCGACGAGGCCGAGTTCGACCGGCCGGACCGGTTCGACCTGGCCCGGCAGCCGAACCGGCACCTGTCCTTCGCCCACGGGCCCCACTACTGCATCGGCGTCCACCTCGCCCGGATCGAGATCGGGGCTCTGCTCGACGCCCTGCGCGAGACCGTGGGCGTCATGGAGCCGACTGGCCCCACCCGACGTGTCCATTCAAATTTCCTGAGCGGTCTGAGCAGCCTGCCACTGAAGTTGCGAGCCTAGAGAGTTGACGATGCAGGAACCGGCGACCATTCCCGAGCTCTTCGACGAAGTCGTGCGGCGCCACGCCGACCGCGTCGCCCTGGTACACCGGGGAACCACGCTGACATACCAGGATTTGCAGCACCGCTCCGATGACGTCGCCGCGCTGCTGGGCCGCAGCGGCGTCACCACCGAGACCGTCGTCGGGGTGTACGCGGAGCGGTCCGTCGAGCTCGTCGTCGCCCTTCTGGGCGTACTCAAGGCGGGTGGCACGTACGTCTGCCTGGCCCCCGACCACCCCCGGGAGCGCCTCGCCCGGATCCTGTCCGACGCGGGGGCGAAGGCCGTGCTCACCACGGGCCGGCACCGGGAGGACGCAGCCGGGTTCGGCCTGCCCGTGGTGCAGGTCGCGGAGGACTCCGTACCGGTCCACGGCGCCGCGGGCGGCGTGGCTGCCCGCGGGGCGACGGCCCCGGATGCCCTCGCTTACATCATCTTCACCTCGGGTTCGACCGGGAGGCCGAAGGGCGTCGGGATCTCCCACCGCAACCTGCTCGGTCTGGTCCGCGGTCAGACGTACGCCGCGTTCGGCCCCGAGGAGATCTACCTCCAGCTGTCCCCCACGTCGTTCGACGCCTCGGCCTTCGAGATCTGGGCCGCGCTGCTGTCGGGAGCCCGGCTCGTGGTCCCGGCGGCCTCGTACCACGCCCTGGACGAGCTGCCGGACGTGCTGCGCTCCGAGGCCGTCACGATGCTGCTGCTCACGCCCCCGCTCTTCCACGAACTGGTTCGGCGGCAGATCGACTGTCTGAGCTCGGTCCGACGGCTTATCGTCGGGGCGGAGGCGATGTCGCTGACGGCCGCACGCACCTACCTCCGGCACGCCGAGGGCCGCGGCGCGACCTTCGCCAACGTCTACGGGCCGACCGAGGCGACGACCCTGGCCAGCTGCTACGAGATCACCGACCTCGAAGGGCCCGACGCCTCCATCCCGATCGGCTCGGCGATCGAAGGAGCAGCCGTCCATTTGCTCGACGAGGACCTGCAGCCCGTCGTGCCGGGCGCCACCGGGCAGATATTCATCGGCGGACCCGGCGTCGCGCGCGGGTACGTCGGCCGGCCCGGACTGACGGCCAAGAGCTTCGTCCCGGACCCGTACTCGGCCTCCCCCGGAGCGCGGATGTACGCCACGGGGGACATCGGGCGCCGGCGACCGGACGGCGGCATCGAGTTCGTCGGACGCCGGGACGACCAGGTGAAGATCCGCGGGCACCGAGTCGAGCTGGGCGAGGTGGAAGCGGCCCTCGCACGGTGCCCCGGTGTCCACGGCGTGGCCGTGACTGCCCGGACCACCAGCGTCGGCAGCCACCAGCTGGTCGCCCACGTGGTGGCGGAGGAGCCCGGGAACGACCGGATGGACCACGAACTGGCGGAATTCGCCGCGGCCGGCCTCCCCGCCTACCTGCGGCCCGCCACGATCCGTCTGCTGCGGGCCTTCCCCCTCACTCCGTCCGGCAAGATCGACCGGAAGGCCCTCGTCGCCGGGTCCGACACCGAGGGCGTTTCGGCGCAGGGCGTCCCGGAGGCGCCGGTGCCGACCTCCGCCGACGACGACCGGTCCGTACTCTCGGGCATCTGGCGGCGGGTCCTGGGCGTCGACGACATCGGTCCGGACGACGACTTCTTCGCCCTGGGAGGCGACTCCCTCCTCGCCATCCGCGTCATCGCCGACGCGGAGGCCTCGGGCATCGAGATCGCCCTCGCCGACCTGTTCGCCACCCCCACCATCCGGGCACTGGCCGGCGGGGACGACGGACTCTCGCCGGACCAGCGGACGCTGCGGGAGGTGTGGGCCAAGGTACTGGGAGCGGTACCGGGGCTCGACGACGACTTCTTCGCCCTGGGAGGCGACTCCCTCCTCGCCATCCGCGTCATCGCCGACGCGGAGGCCTCGGGCATCGAGATCGCCCTCGCCGACCTGTTCGCCACCCCCACCATCCGGGCACTGG
>LJCW01000135.1 GCA_001298555.1 Actinobacteria bacterium OV450 | reverse complement strand
GGCGCTGGGGGCGGGGGGGCTGGACGGCGGGTGGTTCACGGCGGTGTTCCTTCGGTGGTCAGGCGGTCTGGGTGCGGCGGGCCCGGCGGACGACCGGCGGGTCCTCCGCGCCGGCGCCGGCGGCCGCGGCGGAGGGCCGGGCGGCGGCCAGTTCGGCGACTGTGGGGCCGGTGAAGAACTGGCGGATCGTGATGGCAGCGCCGAAGCGGTCCCGGACCTCGGCGAGCAGCTGGGTGGCGAGCAGGGAGTGTCCGCCGAGGTCGAAGAAGCTGTCGTGGACGCCGATGTGCGCCGCGCCCAGGACCTTTTCCCAGATGGCGCACACGGCGCGCTCGTCGTCGGTGCGCGGCTCCTGACGGGCCCCCGCGGTGCCGGCCGTCGCCGGGCCCGGCACGGGCAGGGCGGCCAGGTCGGTCTTGCCGTTGGCGGTGACGGGGAAGGAGTCGAGCAGGGTGAGGGTGGCCGGCACCATGTAGTCGGGCAGCCGGGCGCGCAGGTGCTCGCGCAGTTCCCGCGGGTCGGGTGCGGGGGTGCCCTCGGCGGGGACGGCGTAGCCCGCGAGCGCGGGACCGGCGGCCGTGTCCACGACGGTGACGGCGGCCTGGCCCACCGCCGGGTGGGCGGCCAGGACGTGCTCGATCTCGGCGGGGTCGATGCGCAGTCCGCGGATCTTGACCTGCCGGTCGGCGCGGCCGAGGTACTCGACCTGGCCGTCCGCGTTCCAGCGGGCCAGGTCGCCGGTGCGGTACATCCGGCTGCCCGGCGGGCCGTAGGGGCAGGCGACGAAGCGTTCGGCGGTCAGCCCGGCCCGGCCGAGGTAGCCCTGGGCGAGTCCGGCGCCCGCGATGTAGAGCTCGCCGATGACGCCGGGCGCCACGAGGGCGAGCCGTTCGTCCAGGACGTGCAGCCGTGTGCCGTCGAGGGGGCGGCCGATCGGGACCTGTCCGGTGGGGGCCTCCTGGCCCGGGCCGACGGCGAAGGTCGCCGCGAAGGTGGTGGTCTCGGTGGGGCCGTAGGCGTTGGTGACGGTGGTGCGGGGGCAGGCCTCGCGGACCCGGCGGACCATGGCCGGGGAGGCGGCCTCGCCTCCGGTCATCACCTCGTGCAGCGTGCCGAGCGCGGGCAGGCAGCGGTCGGCGAGGACGTTGAAGAGGGTGGCGGTGAGGAAGGTCCCGGTGACCTTCTCCTCGGACATCAGCCGGGCCAGCGCGTCGACGTCGAGTTCGCCGGGCGGCGCGACGACGACCAGGCCGCCGTTCAGGAGCGGCACCCACAGTTCGTAGGTGGAGGCGTCGAAGGCGTGCGGGGAGCGGAACAGCACCCGCTCGTGCGCGCCGCCGCGCCAGCGCCGGTCGGTGGCGAGGGCGACGACCTCGCGGTGCGAGACGGCCACGCCCTTGGGGGTGCCGGTGGAGCCGGAGGTGTACATCAGGTAGGCGAGCGCGTCGGCGTGCCCGCCCGGTCCGCTCGGTCCGACGCTCCCGGCCGTCCCGGCCTCCGTGGCGGGCCGTCCGTCCGGACGCAGTACATGGCGCGGACCCGCCGGTACGGGCTCCCCGTCCGGGACGTCGGTGACGAGGACGGCGGCCCCGGCCGCGGTCAGCACGGCCTCGGTACGGGCGCGCGGGGCCCGCGCGTCCAACGGCAGGTAGGCGGCGCCCGCCTTGAGGATGCCCAGGCAGGCGGCGACGAGGTCGGCGGAGCGGTCCATCAGTACGGCGACGGACTCCCCCGGCCGGACGCCGAGGGCGCGCAGCCGTCCGGCGATCCGGTCGGCCCGGGCGTCGAGTTCGCCGTACGTCGTCTCCCGGCCGGCGCAGACCACCGCGGGGCGGCCGGGGTGGGCGGCGGCCCGCTCCTCGAAGGCCCCGTGGACGGTCCGGGCGTCGGGGGCTACGGTCGCGCCCTGCCAGTGCTCCAGCAGGTCGGCACGCTCCCCGGGCAGCAGGACGTCAAATGCGGACAGCGGGACGCCGGGCTCGCGGACGACGGCGCCGATGAGGTGGACGAGACGGTCCAGCAGGCGCCGGGCCGTGGCCCCGTCGAACAGGTCGCTCGCGTACTCCAGTCCGAGGGCCAGACCCCGGGGTTGCCCGGTGGCCGGGTCGTGGAGCTCCTCCACCTCCAGGGTGAGGTCGAACTTGGCGGTGTCGGTGCGCACCGCCTCCACCTCGGCCCGCAGGCCCGCGAAGGCGGGGGTCCGCGGCTCGCCGCGCTGGGCGGAGACGGCGACCTGGAAGAGCGGGTGGCGGGCGGGCGAGCGGGCCGGGTTGAGGCGTTCGACCAGCGATTCGAAGGGCAGTTCCTGGTGGGCGTACGTCTCCAGTGCGGCGGTGCGCACCCGGCCCAGCACCTCCGTGAAGGTCGGGTCGCCCGAGGTGTCGGCGCGCACGATCAGGGTGTTGACGAAGAGGCCCACGAGGTCGGTGAGCGCTTCGTCGTCCCGGCCGTCGACGGGGCAGCCCAGCGGCAGGTCGGTGCCGGCACCGAGGCGGGTGAGCAGGGCCGCGAAGGCGGCCTGGACGGCCATGAACGGGGTGGCGCGGGCGCTTCGGGCCAGCGCGGCCAGGCCGGCGTGGGCGGCGGCGTCGGTCCGTGCCTCCACCAGTGCGCCCCGGTGGCCGGCCACGGCCGGGCGCGGCCGGTCGGCGGGCAGGGCCAGTTCCTCGGGCAGGCCGTCGAGGACCGTCGCCCAGTGGGTGAGCAGCCGGCCGTGCAGGGAGTCGGGGTCCTGGGCCGAGCCGAGGAGTTCGCGCTGCCACAGTGCGTAGTCCGGGTACTGGACGGGCAGTTCGGGCCACTCCGGCGACCGGCCGGCGCACCGGGCGGTGTAGGCGGCGGCGAGGTCGCGGACGAGGATGTTCACGGAGTGGCCGTCGCCCGCGATGTGGTGCAGGACCAGGAGCAGGTAGTGGTCCTCGGCGCCGTCGGTGAACAGGTCGGCACGCAGCGGTGGTTCGGAGCGGAGGTCGAAGGGCCGGGACGAGGCCTCCTCGGCCCGCCGGGCGCGTTCTGCAGGGGGGCAGTCGGTGACGGTGAGCACCGGGGCGGCGTCCGCGGGGTCCAGGACCCGCTGGTGGGGGCGGCCCGCCTCGTCGGGGAAGACGGTGCGCAGTGCCTCGTGGCGGCCGCTCACGTCCGCGAGCGCGGCGCGCAGGGCCGGGCGGTCGAGGGCGCCGCGCAGCCGCAGTCCGACGGGGATGTGGTACAGAGCGCCGTCGGCGCCGTCCCGGGCGTGGAACCACAGCCGCTGCTGGGCGTGGGACAGAGGGATCACAGCAGTGCTCCGAGCTGGGATTCGAAGGTGTCGAGGTCGGCCTGGCTGACCTGGGCGAGGGAGACGTCGGAGGGGGTCAGCCCACCGGCGTCGGGGCGGGCGGCGTGGGTGACGACGGCGCGCAGCATGGTGAACCACTCCTGCGCGAGGTCGTGGACCCACGGCCCGGGGAGGGCGTTGCCCGCCCAGGTCCAGGTGGCGCTGAGGGTCAGGCCGTCGGGGCCCTCGTGGGCGGCCGCGTTGACCTCCACTGCGTGGGCCATCGGAAGGCCTTCGTCGGCGTCGTCGAGGGCGAAGTCGTGGCCGGGCGCGGCGTCCCAGGGGGCGTCGCCGCCCATCGGGAACCGGCCGAGGTAGTTGAAGCCGATCTGGGGGATCCCGCGCGCCGCGAGATCGGGCCCGGTACGGGAGTTGAGGTGGCGCAGCAACCCGAAGCCGATTCCCTTGTCGGGTACGGCGCGCAGTTCCTCCTTGACCAGCCGCAGGGCGGCACCGACCGCGGGTCCGCCCAGGCGGGCCTCGTCGAGGTCCGGGCGGCCGAGGGCGAGGCGGACGGGGAACACGGTGGTGAACCAGCCGACGGTGCGGGACAGGTCGGTGCCGTCGGCGACGTCCTCCCGGCCGTGGCCCTCGACGTCGATGAGGACGGCGCCCTCCTCGTCCGCACCGTCGGCGCCGTCGGCACCGCGCCGGCCGAGCACGGCGAGGGCCAGGGCGGTCAGCAGCACGTCGTTGACCGTGCCGTTGACGAGGCCGGGCGCGGTGGTGAGCAGGGGGCCCGTCACGTCCGGCCCGAGGGTCAGGGTGAGGGTGTTCTCCGAGCTCTCCGGGTCGAGCCCACCGGACACGCGGACCCCGGCCAGCGGCTGAGGGGCTTCACGCAAGGCGGCCGCCCAGCGGTCGGCCTCGGTGGTCCGGCGGCCCGAGGTGGCCTCCGCCCGCAGCAGGTCGGCCCAGTGCGCGAAGGGGGTCGCCGCCGGTTCCAGGACGGGCTCGCGGCCCTCGTCGAGCGCCTTCCAGCAGCTGCGCAGGTCGTCCTGGAGGATCCGCCAGGAGACGCCGTCGACCACGAGGTGGTGGATGACGAGCGCGAGCCGTCCCTGCTGGTCGGCTCCCCGGTCCAGGAGTACGGCGCGCAGCATGTGGCCGTCGCGGGGCGAGAGCAGGCGCCGTGCGGCCCGCATCCGCTCCCGGGTCAGGGCGGGGAGTTCCTCCTCGGCGGTCCCGCGGGCGTCCAGGTGCTCCAGCAGGTCCGCCGCGACGACGGAGCCCGCGGGTGGTACGACCGGTTCGGCGCCGGTGGCCCCGATCCCGTCGGGCAGCCGCAGACGGAGCATCTCGTGCGTGTCCAGGAGGGCCTGGACGGTGCGTTCGGCGGCGGCCGCCCCGAAGCCCGGCGGGGTGCGCAGGACCAGCGACTGGTTGTACGTGTCGACGGGACCGCCGAGTTCGGCGAGCCAGCCCATGATGGGGGTGGGTGCCAGCGGGCCCAGACGGCGCGGGGGCGTGGTCGGTCCGGCGTCCTCGCCCGCCCGGCCCTGGGCGCGGGCGGTGGCGGCGAGCGCGCTCACGCTCTCCGCGCGGAGCACCTCACGGGTGCTGACGACCAGGCCGGCCGCGCGGGCACGGCTGACGACCTGGATCGCCTGGATGCTGTCGCCGCCCAGCCCGGTGAAGCTGTGGCCCGCGTCGACCTCGGCGCGGCCGAGGACCTCGGCGAAGAGGGTGCGCAGGGTCCGTACGGGGTCGGGTCCGGCCGGGTGCCCGGTGCGGTGGACGGACTCAGCCACGGGGCGCGTCCCCGGCGAGGGCGGCCACCAGGGAGGCGGGGCGCATGTCGGTCCAGACCCGCTCGACGTGGTCCAGGCAGGCCTGGCGGCCGTCGGGGCCGTGCACCACGGTCCAGCCGGCGGGGACGGGGTTGGTGGCGGGCCACAGGGAGTGCTGGAGCTCGTCGTTGCGGACCACGACGTAGGAGGCGTTGTCGTTCTCGAAGGGGTTGCTCATGGCGGTTCACCTTTCGGGTCGGGTGCGGCCGTACGGGTCGTACGGCGCGTCGTCGGGACGGGTACGGCGGAGGGTCAGGAGCGGGGCGCGGCCTCGATGTCGAGGCGGACCAGGGCGCGCGCCGCGTCGAGGGCGGCGTGCACGCCGGCGGGCTCCGGGTGGCGGACGATCACGTGCCCGAGCCGGTCGGAGGCGCTGCGGGGCGTGCGTACGGGAGTTCCGGGGGCGGCGGTGACCAGCACCGATTCGACTCCCTCGACGGCCGCCGCGGCCTCGGCGCCGTGGATGGCCGTGAGGGTGCCGTCGGTGTCGGCGAGGAGGAACTGGATCCCGGCGTGGCCGGCCTCCTCGGCCTTCAGGTGCGGGGGCAGGCCGAGGGCGGCGCGCAGCTGCGCGTCGAGGAGGTCGACGCCGGTGGCGAGCCGGATCAGTTCGGGGATCATGCCGCCGGCCGGGCGCGGGTTGATCTCGACGAGGGCGGGCCCCTCGGCGGTCAGTTTCACCTCGGTGTGGGTGGCGCCCAGCCGGATCCCGGCCGCGTCCAGGGCCGCCGTCACCGTGTCGGTGATCAGCTGGGCGGTGGCGGCGGGCAGTGGGGCGGGGAAGAGGTGGCGGTGCTCGACGAAGTGCGGTCCGGCGGTCACGGACTTGGCGGTGATGCCGACGCACACCGCCTGCCCGTCCCCGCCGAACATCTCGACGCTGTACTCCGGCCCCTCCAGGTACTCCTCGACGAGGACGGTGCGGGCGGTGGGCATGCCCCGCACGTTGGTGTCGATCGCGAGGATCCGCTCGATCTGGGCGCGGACCTCGGCCTCGTCGGCGCAGAGCAGGACGTTGGTGGAGCCCGAGTCGTCGGCCGGCTTGACCACGCACGGCAGTCCGGTGCGGGCGACGGCGGCCGCGGCTCCGGCCGGCTCGCGGACGAGGGAGTACAGGGGCTGGCGGACGCCCGCGGCCCGCAGTCTCTCGCGCAGGGCGGACTTGTCGCGGCAGACGGCCACGGCCTCGGGCGCGTTGCCGGGCAGGCCGAGCCACTGGGCGATCCGGGCGGCGGCCGGTACGTAGAAGTCGCTGGTGGTGGTGACCCCGGCGATCTCCTCGCGGCGGAACCGCTCCTGTACGGCGGCGCGCAGGGCGGCGTCGGAGTTGGTGTCGCAGCGCACCACCTCGGCGCCGGTCTCCGCGAGTCCTCGGTAGCGGTCGGGATCGCCGGTCAGCAGGACGGGTACGGTGCCCAGTTCGCGCGCCCGCTCCAGCGCGAGCATGCCGGTGCCGGTGGTGTTGGACTCCACGAACAGCAGGTGCCGGCCGATCCCGGCGGGCGGACTGTAGGCGACGGTGGACCAGGTGCGGGCGGTCCCGTCGGGTCCGAGGGCGGCCGGCGCGGTGGCGGTGGGCACCTCGCGCAGCCGGTTCGCGTCCCAGTGCTCGTCGTTGTAGACGGTGTCGGCGTAGCGGTCGCCGCGGTCGGGGAGGATGCCGACGATCCGGGTCCCGGGTTCGGCGCGGTCGGCGAGGCCGGTGAGGACCCGGTAGACGGAGCCCGAGGTGTTGCCGCCGAAGATCTGCTGCTCGCGGGCGAGGTCCCAGGTCGCGGCGAAGGCCTCGTGGTCGTTGAGCCAGTGCACCTCGTCGACGAGGGTGCGGTCCAGGTTCTTGGGCAGCAGGCTGTTGCCCAGTCCGCTCTGCAGCCGCTGCGGTACGTCGGGCTGGCCGAAGAGGGCGCTGCCCACGCAGTCGACGCCGACGACGTGCAGGGCGGGCAGCCGCTCGCGCAGCGCCCGGGCGGTGCCGCACAGGGAGCCGCCGCTGCCGACGGCTCCGACGAGGGTGTCGAACCGGCCGAGGTCGGCCAGGAGTTCACCGGCGAGGGTGCGGTAGGCGCCGGGGTTGTCGGGGTTGGTGTACTGCTGCGGCCAGAAGGCGCCGGGCAGTTCGGCGAGCAGCTCCGCGAGCCGCTCCAGGCGGGCGCTCTGCCAGCCGTGGCTGGTCATCGCCTCGACGACGTGCACCCGGCAGCCCAGGGCGCGGAGTTTGGCGAGGGTGACGGGGTCGATCCGCGGGTCGGTGACGATGTGCACCTCGTGGCCCAGCGAACGGCCGACGAGGGCGACGCCGAGGGCCATGGTTCCCGAGGAGCTCTCGATGACGGGGTCGCCCGGCTTCAGGGTGCCCAGCCGCCTGGCCTCCAGCAGGATGTTGCGGGCGACGCGGTCCTTCATCGCGAACAGGTTCTGCAGTTCCAGCTTGGCGTAGACCTCTACGCCCCGGGCCTCGCCCAGACGCAGCCGGACCAGCGGGGTCCCGCCGATCGCGTCCGTCACGGTGTCGAACAGCATGCTCAGATCTCCAGCTCGGTGGGGTGGGCGGGTG
>LJCW01000134.1 GCA_001298555.1 Actinobacteria bacterium OV450 | reverse complement strand
CCTCCGGCACGCCCGCATCAGCCCGGACAAGCTCACGTCAGTCGCAGCGGCCATCCTCACCCTCACGATCTACACGTGAAAAAGGCTCCAGGTAGGCTTACACGAGTTCGCCGGGATTTGATGGTGGTGATGTTCTACTTGGTCAAGACCGTGATTGTGGGTGGCGCTGGCAACGCCTTGCTGGCCCCAGGAACGTTCAGCTAGGCGCTGGTTGGGGGTAGAGGGGTAGGGGGAAGCATCGGCGTTCGGTCGCCCAGGTAGGCGGCCCAGTGGTACGGCAGCAGCCGTCTGACGGGGATAAGGCGGCCGCGGACGGCGGGCGGGAAGCGCCGCTGGACGCCTCGATGCCTGAGAAGAGGAAGCGTTGTTTGGCCATGGTTCTCTGATGCAAGGCCCGCTCTGTCAATGCACACTAAACGGACCTGCGTTGGTGACCGGCAAGGGGCTCTCACGATCTCGAGGACCCTCTTTGCAAGAAGAGTAGGAGTGGAGGGACTCGAACCCTCACGCCCGTTGGACACCGGGACTTGAATCCGGCGCGTCTGCCAATTCCGCCACACTCCCTCGCGATGAAAGGATAGGGGAACGCAACCCATATATCCATCTTCCTCACGACTGTTGAGCCTAAAGAAGTACTGCCGGGAAGGATTTTGCGGCTCTAACCACGGACGAAGTAAAACCTGATATCGCGAACGAATCGATGGAAGCCCTGTCGAGCCGGTCCGTCCGATCGAGTCTGATGTTCGAGTCCACTGCAAGAGTGGCGAATTCGCGGCTGGTGTATTGGCCGCGGTCGGGGTGGGAGATCACTCGGCCCGGGCCGGGCGGGCGGCGAGTGCGAGGGCATCGGCGACAAGTTCGGTTCGCTCTACGTTCTTCCTGGGAGGCCCCAGCCATTCGTAGGGTTGCGGCACCCAGGGCAGGACTATGAATTAGCCCTGAGACTCTCAGCACTGGTTTGACTTCCGAGGGTTCGGTAGATCTACGGTAAGGCCGACGGACTCGCGCCCGTAAGAAGTGGAGACTCTTCAAGCACCTTAGCTACCATCCTTATTTCATCCCTGACTCGCCCGAGGCGTGATACTTCGACAGCGTCCAATCGGATTACGCGCTCAATCACCTTCGGGGAAACGCCGAGTGCTTGGAGTTCGGAATAAGAAGTCGGCTTGCGGCGTAGCATGTAAATCTGGCTGTCAACTTGTCGACAGGCCTGACGAACGAGTAAGCGGGGGTAGGATACCAGCATCCAATTTTCTCGATGGTAGGCGGGCAGTAACTCCCATAGCCATTTTAATGCAGTTTTCTCCCAGCCGATAAGTGCGGGATGCATGACCTCTCGGGGCCACGGTGGCTGGTTTCCGTTCTCACGAATATTCGGCATAGCAGTTTCCACCTGAAAGTCGCAGCTAGTGAATTAACTTCCGTATGCATAGTAGTCATACTGTGTGTGCTCACGCAGTCAAGCGCGCGAGGGGCGGTCCACAGGTGGATGGCGACGAAGTTCCACTTCCCTGCGGCCAACCCGATGCTCACATAAGATTGCCAAGACCTACCGTGTACTGCCAGAACGGGAAATGCCGAGGCTCTTCGAGAGCACAGCGTTCACCGTCCTCGGTTTCCAGGTGCAGCTACTGTAACGAGCTCGTGCATGGTTAGCGTTGCGGCGCTGGATCTTGATCCCTGATCATGTTGCGTGGTGCGGCGTTAGCGTCACCATTTCCGCGGGTGGGCGTAGACGTATCTGTTGTCGGCGTCCGCATAGCCCGCAGCGGCATCGAGTCCTCGCAGTCGGAGTGGGGGTGTAGGCGGCTGAGCCGGATTCGCTGCTGCTGGTGCTGCGGGCGGGACAGCGGTTTGCCCGGGGTGGGCGGGATTCCGTGCGCGGCCTGTTAGGTCCGGTGGCGCGTAAGAAAACGGCTGGCAGCTGGCTGAGTATGTCGGCCATAGCAGCCCGGACGGGCTGCAGTGGCGCCCGCGTCGTTCCGGTGGGAGTCGGACGAGATCCGCGACTACCTGTAGGACTATGTCGCAACGGGCGTCGCACCGCCAACTATGCGAATAGGGTCGGCCGACTCTCGTTGAGCTGTTCTGCAACGGAACTCTCGACGAGTACGACGGCGCCCGCCTCGTCTTCCCCGCTCGTCTCAAATCCGGCGAGTACAGCATGGCGAGGATCCCCTCCCTCCGAGTTGCCGCGTCGGCAAGGCGCTGGCCGGCCACGGCGTTCCGGCTCAGCCCCCGCCCGTTCGAACTTCGACGGCGCGGTTAGTCCGCTGCACGCTCCACGAATGCATCCAGGGCGTCAAGGGTTTCAAATCCGAGGGTCCCCCTTCTCGGCAGGTCGGCCGGCCTGAGTCCTCACCGGGCAAGGAGGTGGCTCAGACCATCCTGAGACACCCCTCGTCGGTAGGCGGGGCCACCAGCCGGCGGGTTGCGGCAAGCGGCACGATGTGAGGCTCGGTCAGAACACGTGGAGCGCTTCGCCGATCTGACTTGCGACGGTCGCGTGGGAGAGGTACTCGTCGATGTTGTGGGCCCGCTCGCATCCGTTGACCACCGCCACCTCGGTGAGCTTTCCCCAGCCCTGGCGCTCCAGAGGGCAACCGACGGCGACAGCGTCAGTATGGCACCAAACATTGAGCCAGTCCCGCACTATCTCGGGGCGGTGCGGACCAGGGACGAGGAGGTGTTGATTGACCGCGTTCATACCGAGTGGACTTCCTGCGGTAACAAACAGTGCCAGGTTGAGGTCCGGAAGTCGGCTCATAAGGTCCATGCCGACAACGGTGCCGAGACTGTGCGCGACCAGCACGGCTTCACCGGTGGTCGGGACGTCTTTGAGTACGGCGTCCAAGACGCTGTTGCGGACATTCGGGTCGCTGAGGTAGCGGCTGACGTCCCGGAAGATCGTGGCAATAGTTAACTCGTCGACCTCGCTGTGGGCTGTCAGCCACCCTAAGGCTCGGTGGAAACCTCCCAGCAGGGTGCCTTCCAATCCTTCCATTGGGACATCACCGTTCTGCGGCATACCAGCTTTCGTAGCGGCTTCGATAAGCATGTGCTCGTAGAGGCCCAACGGTGACCCGGCGGGGGGCCTCTCCGCGGCTGACGCACTTGTCATCTCAGCAGGCTCGGCTACACCGGTGGCGGTCTCTTTCCACCCCATGAGGTCGGCCAGCCGGTTTCCATAGAAAGGGAACCAGACGTCCGCCGGATCGACAGGGTCCATGCCGGCACGGGTCAGTCCACGGTTCAGACCTGCTGTCCAATCTCGACGGAGATCTTCAGGATCCTTCCCCTGTTGGCGCCTGCCGTGCAGGTAAATCAGATGCCGCTTGCCACCACCGAAGGTGCCTTTCTCTCTCCGCGCCCGCAGACCAGTTGCCGGCGGTGTCGAGGCCCTGAGGGTTGCGGTGACTGTGGCGGCAGTCTCCTGTGGCACCGTTGCGATGACGTGTGGCAAAAGGCCGGTGGGTTCCGCAGGTTGCGGTGGTACGACCACGGTCTCCCCCAGGTTCGGCACGACGCCTTGGTCAAGGCCGGCGTCCGGTCCCATCTCGGCCAGGAACGCGCGCCGCGCGGAGTCGAGCCGCAGCCCGGCGAGATGCCTCAGGATCGAGCTGATGCGAACGCCTTCATTCGCGATCCAGTCGATAGCGTCGTCGCCGTCGCCTTCTTGCCAAATTCGCCCGTCCTTGCGCAGTTGCCGTCCTTCGTCATTCGTTCTGGGGACGCCGCTGTGGTGTAGAGCAACCACTTCCCATTGGTCGTTGAAGACGGGGGACCCCGAGTTTCCGGGCTCCGTATCGGTCTTGTAGTGAAGGAAGTCCTCCAGCCGTACCAGGAGTGCATTGTCACGGAGGGCGACCTCCTTGAGGCGGCCGCTGGGATGCCCGATGATGTTCACTCGCTCACCGATCACCAGATTACCGATCTGGGCACTAAGCCGGTTCCAGCCGAAGATCTGCCCGGGCAAGCGACCGTCGACGGCCGGGGCGACCGCTACAAGGGCAAAATCCAGCTCCCTGTCGGCGGTGAAGAAGGCGCCCGGATCAAAATCCATCCGGATGACCGCATCGGCTACCAGATCCATGGTGACCTGAGCGTTGAACTCCAGGAAGCAGCGGCGCGTGAAGCCTTCATCTGGAAGCACATGGTGGTTAGTCATAAGCAAGCGTGGCGAAACCAGGAAACCTGTGCCGTGCGGTATTTCACGGCTCGCGTGACGTAGGGTGATCCGGGCGACGGTACTGCCGGCCCGGGCGCCGCGCGGCAGGAAGTTCCATGCCTGAAGGTCACTGGACAGGCCGATAACCCGCTCATGAGCCTGGGGAAGGTTGAGGATTTGGGCGCGGACACCCTCCCGTGCAGCTGTTGGCGGCAGTCCACCCCGGTCGAGAATCCTCTCGGCGCGCGCCGCTAGCCTTTCCGGATCATCGGGAAACAATACCCCGGCTGCCAACTGCTCTTCGATCCGCTCCCGCTCCGTGGTCGACTCCCGATACCGTCGCGCCGCCTCAGCGACGTGCCGTTGCAGTTTCTTCCGGGCCTCTTCTGTCGCCAGCATGGCATCCACCGTCCGTTCACCGTTGTCGGTAGAGCAGTCTCTTCCAGTACTCCGGGAGGACGCTCCCACTGCAAGACGAGCGGGTGCGACCGAGTGACTGGCGCCGTCTGGCTACGTTCACTTCAAGCGGTTCTGACTGCGGTCTGCGACATCCTCGGCCTGGCCCGCTCGAGCTTCTACTACTGGCGCCGCACCACGCCCGCAAGAACGGGCCGCCAGAGCGTCGAAGCCCAGATCGCGGCTCGGATACGCAAGATTCACCAGGATTCCGACGGTACTTACGCAGTCCCCGGGATCACCGCCGAACTCCGCGACGAGGGCGGCCCGACGGTCAACCACAAGCGCGTCACGAGGATCATGCGGGCCATCGGGCTCGAGGGAGTCCGGTTGCGCCGCCGGCACCGCACCACCGTCGCGGACCAGGCCGCGGGCAAGGCGCCGGACCTGATCGGTCGTGACTTCACCGCGACCGCGTCCGAGGTCAACAGGAAGTACGTCGGCGACATCACATACCTGCCGGTCAGCGGCGCGAAGCCGCTCTACCTCGCCACCGTCATCGACCTCGCTTCCCGCCGACTGGCCGGGTGGGCGATCGCCGACCACAGGCGGACAGAGCTCGTCATCGACGCCCTGACCGCCGCCGAGCGGACCCGCGGAAACTTGACCGGAGCGATCACGCACACCGACCCCGGATCGCAATACATGAGCAGGGCCTTCGCCGATATCTGCAGGTCAGTAGGGGTCCGGCAGAGCATGGGCGCTGTCGGGTCCAGCGCCGACAATGCCGCGGCTGAGTCCTTCAACGCTGATGCCTTCGAGAGAGACGCGCAAGGGTCGCAAAGCCTGGTCGAGCGAGCGCGAGGCCAGGCTCGACGCCTTTCGCTGGCTGACCCGATACAACCCCCGCCGCAGGCACTCCCACCTCGGTCAGCGTCCCCAATCGCCTACGAGAACGCCCTCCAACCAGCAGCAACCACCCTGACCCAAGCCGCATAGACGTGGTCTACATCTGGGGTCAAGGCCCCTCTTCCGCCGGCAATGGCAGGGCCGACCGTCCAAGCTCGACGCGTTCAAGCCCTACCTGGATGACCGTTGGAACCAGGGCTACACGAACGCCTGGACGGTGTGGGAGGAGATTGTGCCCCTGGGCTGGTCATGAATCCGGGCGGAGAATCGGGGGCGCCCCGAGCCTTCGACGGCACAGGACCTGGGGCACACGAACGCGATCTCTTTCTCCACATCATCGAGATGGGCTGCACCGACGTATGCATCGTCGCGGTGACCGGTCCCCTCACAGGCCGCGTCCTCATTGGCAACAGGGACGGGTACTGGGCCCGAACGTCTCCTCCACCACCGACTTCCTCGACCGGGAACGCTGGCTCAACCACATGAGCGCCGGACGCGACAATTGGGTTGCCGGCTCCACTACCGCAGCCACCTCATCGACGGATGCCTCACCGGAACCGGACTCACACCGGCGACACCACGGCTTCAAGGTCAGTAACTCCTTGACGACGGCCCGCCCTCATCGACCACGCCCTCGATAGCCAGGGGAGATATTCCCGAAAGTAGCATCTACCCAGGCTCATTGACGTCCATCGCGGCCTCCAGCACTCAGGGTCACCACCGAATCTGAGACAGAGCAGAATTCAATACCCCGTCCCCGCCCCATGTGTCCCTCCGCCCGCTCCGCATGGTTCCGAATCGGGTGCAATCACCCGGAATATGGGATCTTAGGATGGTATCGGTCTCCGTCTCTAGAGGAACAGGGGATGTCATGAAGCACCTTCGCCGCCGACAGATCACGGCCCTGGGCGCGGGCATGCTGCTCGCCGCCGGGGTCTCGTTAGCGACGCCGGTCTCGGCCGCCGCCGCGAACGGCTCCGCGCTGACGCAGACCCCGCTCGTCGTCAACGCCCGCTGGGGCGGGCACTGCAAGTACGACCGGCTTGTCATCGACCTGAAGGGGTACATCCCCCAGGTCACAGTCACGCCTGTCGCGAAGCTCGTCTACGACGGGTCCGGGAAGCCCGTTCCGCTCGCCGGGAAGTACTTCCTGGAGGTGCGCCTGCACCCCGCGGCCGGACACAACGACGCCGGGCAGAACGTGTACAAGGGCCCCAAGCTCACCAAGATCTACCTGTCCAAGCTCAAAGGCCTGGCCCTGACCGGCGACTACGAGGGGTACGTGACTTTCGGCGCCGCTTTCAACACCAAGCCCTCATACAAGTCCTTCACCCTGCATGGGCCCGAGCGGTTCGTGCTGGACATCGCGCACCCGAACCTGTGCTGAGCCGGTGCTGGGCCCGGCGTGTCGCACGCCCCCGGACCCCCGCCTTCTTCGTTCGGCAGTGCGGTCGAGATTGAGGTCCCACGGGACCGGGAGGGCTCGTTTGAGCCGCAGATCGTCAAGAAGCGGCAGCGCCGGCTGACCGGCGTCGACGAGATGATCCTCTCGTTGTTGGCTTAGACCGTGTCCTATGTGGTGAGGCGGACGAGTCGCTTGTAGCAGCAGATGGCTGCGGCGAGGCCGAGAAAGGCCAGGTAATTGCGGGGGTGACGCTCGTAGCGGTGGTTGAGTCGGCGGTAGCCGGTCAGCCAGGACATCGTGCGCTCGATCACCCACCGCCGACGCCCGAGTCGTTCACTGGACTCGATGCCCTTGCGGGCGATGCGGACGCCGATCCGTTTGCCCCGGAGCCATTTCCACAGTTCAGGTATGTCGTAGGCCTTGTCGGCGTGTAGGCGCTGGGGTTTGAAGTGACGGCCGCGGTGGGGATCGTGTGAGGGGCCCCGTCTTTTCCGGACAGTCGCCTATTGGCTAATTTATGCGGCGAGCTGCTGATTCAGGTACTCGTCGTGGACCTCTCGTGGGGTCCGATACCCGAGTCCTGAGTGGCGGCGTTTCGTA
>LJCW01000133.1 GCA_001298555.1 Actinobacteria bacterium OV450 | reverse complement strand
GTCGCGCTGCTCGCGCAGGCCGCCGGGCGCCCCGAGGGGGCGAACCTGCGGCTCCTGCGGCAGTACGCCACCGCTCTCGCCACCGGACTCGCCTCGCTGGTCGCCGTACTCGACCCCGAGATCGTGGTCCTGTCCGGCGCGGTGACCGCCGCCGGCGGGGACGTGCTGCGCGAACTCATCGAGGCCGAACTCGCCGATCTCGCCCCCTCCCGGCCGCGCCTGGTGTCCGGCACCGTGCGCGAGCGGCCCGTGCTGCGCGGCGCGCTGGAGAGCGCCCTCGCCGCCACGCGCGACGAGGTCTTCGACACCTCCCGCCGCTGACGGGCCCCTGCCCCCGGCGCCCGTACGAGCAGCACCTCCACCGACACCACCCGACGCGACGCCGCACCCCTGGCACACCCCTGGCACACCCCCCGGAAGTTCCTCCCGCAGAGAGCGAGCACCGCCATGTCCGGAAACCGCCGTCTGACCGCCGCGGCCGCCGCCGTCGCCGCGATATCCGTCCTCGCCACCGCGTGTACCGGCCAGAGCGGCGGCGCGGCCGCCGACGATCCGGACAAGGACGTCACGCTCAACCTCTGGCACGGCTGGTCCGCGCCGAGCGAGGTCAAGGCGATCGAGGCGAACATCGCCCGCTTCGAGAAGGCCCACCCGAACATCAAGGTCAAGGTCACGGGCAACATGACCGACGACAAGATCAACCAGGCGCTGCGCGCCGGCGGGGACAAGGCCCCCGACGTGGTCTCCTCCTTCACCACCGACAGCGTCGGCAAGTTCTGCAACTCCGGAGCCTTCGCCGACCTGAACCCGTTCCTGCACAAGTCCGGGGTCGACAAGGCGAAGGTCTTCCCCAGGACCCTGCTGGAGTACACCCAGTTCAACGGCAACCAGTGCACGCTGCCGCTGCTGAACGACGCGTACGGCCTCGTCTACAACAAGGACGCGTTCAAGGCCGCGGGGATCACCGAACCCCCGAAGACCTGGAGCCAGTTCGCCGAGTACGCGCAGCGGCTGACCAAGCCGAACGGGGACTCGTACGACCAGCTGGGCGTCATGCCGACCTTCCACGGCTACGAGACCACCCCCGTGCGCCTGGCCGCGCAGTGGAGCCCCACGTACTTCGGCGCCGACGGCACGTCCAACCTGGCCAAGGACCCGGCCTTCGCGAACATGCTGACCGCGCAGAAGGACCTGGTGGCCAAGCTCGGCGGCTACGAGAGGCTGGAGAAGTTCCGCAGCACCTTCGGGGACGAGTGGAGCGCCGAGCACCCCTTCCACAAGGGGCAGGTCGCCATGCAGGTCGACGGCGAGTGGCGGGCCGCGATGGCCAAGGAGGCCGGGGTCACGTTCGAGATGGGGACCGCGCCGCTGCCCGTCCCGGACGACCAGCTCGCCGACTACGGCAAGGGCTACCTCTCCGGCACGGTCATGGGCATCGCCGCGGGCAGCAGGAAGCAGAACGCGTCCTGGGAGCTGGTGAGGTACATGACCACCGACACGGAGGCGGTCGTGGCGTTCGCCAACGCCATCCACAACGTGCCCTCCACCCTGGCCGCCCTGGAGTCCCCGGACCTGGAGGTCACCCCGGAGTTCAAGACCTTCCTCGACATCGCCCGGCACCCGAAGTCGAACACCACTCCGGCCCGGGCCGACGGCGGCACCTACCAGCTCACCTTCCAGGACTTCGCCTACGCGGTCGAGAAGGGCGACGTCACCGACATCCCGGCCGGTCTCGCCAAGACCGGCCGGCAGATCGACACGGACATCGCGAAGGCGAAGTAGTCACGATGACCGCCACCGTGCCCGGCCCCGCCGCGCCCGCGCTGCGGGCCAAGCGCCGGCGGTCCGCCCTGCGGACCGCGGCCTTCATGTCGCCCTGGCTGATCGGGTTCGCCGTCTTCTTCGCGTACCCGCTCGTGTCCACCGTGTACTTCTCCTTCACGAAGTACGACGGCTTCCGCCCGCCCGTCTTCAACGGCCTGGACAACTGGACGTACGTCTTCACCGACTATCCGCTGTTCTGGCCGGCCATGCGCAACACCCTGTGGCTGGTCGTGGTGATGGTGGGCTGCCGTGTCGTGTTCGGCCTCGGCACCGGCCTGCTCATCACCCGGATCAAGACGGGGGCCGGAATCTTCCGGACCCTGTTCTACCTGCCGTACCTGGCCCCGCCGGTGGCCGCGACCCTGGCCTTCGTCTTCCTGCTCAACCCCGGCACCGGCCCGGTCAACACCCTGCTGGAAGCGGCCGGCCTGCCCGCCCCCGGCTGGTTCACGGACGCCGACTGGTCGAAGCCGGCCCTGACCGTGCTCGCGGTCTGGGGCGTCGGTGACCTGATGGTCATCTTCATGGCCGCGCTGCTCGACGTACCGAAGGAGCAGTACGAGGCCGCCGAGCTGGACGGGGCCGGCGCCTGGCAGCGGTTCCGGCACATCACCCTGCCGAACATCTCGCCGATCATCCTGTTCGCCGTGGTCACCGGGGTCATCCAGGCCATGCAGTGCTACACGCAGCCCCTGGTCGCCGGCAAGGTCGCCGCGGGGGTCATCGGCGGCTCGGGCCAGCAGTTCGAGCCGGGCTACCCCGACAAGTCCACGCTGACCCTCCCCCAGGTCATCTACAACGTCGGCTTCCAGCGCTTCGACTACGGCTCCGCGTGCGTCGTGGCGCTGGTCCTCTTCGCCCTCTCCATGGCCTTCACCGCACTCCTGATGCGCCGCCGTGGCGGACTGATCGGATCCGGTGACTGACATGGCCCAGCTGACCGACACGACGAACGGAACCGGCAGGGCGGGCGGGAAGGCCGGAAAGGGCGGCAGGCCCCGGACGGGCCCCGCGTCCCGGGGCGCCACCGGCGACCTCGGCACGAGCGGCCGCGGCGGCGGTCACAGCGCCCGCCGCAGGGCGCTCCTGCACTGGATCGGCGTGCACGCCCTCGGCGTCGCCGCCGCCCTGTTCTTCGTCCTCCCGTTCGTCTTCCTCCTCCTGACCTCCCTGATGAGCGACCAGCAGGCGCTGACCCGCGACCTGGTGCCCCGCACCTGGGAATGGGGCAACTACGCCGAGGTGTGGCACACCCCCGGCTTTCTGACCTGGTGGCGCAACACGCTCCTGTACGCCGGGCTGGGCACACTGCTGACCGTGGTCTCCTCGGTCCCCGTCGCGTACGCCCTCGCCAAGTTCCGCTTCCGCGGGCGGCGGCTGTCGCTGCTGCTGGTGATCGCCACGATGATGCTGCCACCGCAGGTGGTGGTCATCCCGATGTACCTGTTCTGGGCCAGGCAGCTCGACCTGTCCGGCACCCTGTGGCCGCTGATCGTCCCGATGGCGTTCGGCGACGCCTTCTCCGTCTTCCTGCTCCGCCAGTTCCTCCTGACGATCCCCGACGAATACCTCGACGCGGCCAAGGTCGACGGCTGCGGCGAGCTGCGCACCCTGCTGCGCGTCGTCGTGCCGATGGCCAGGCCCGGCATCGCCGCCGTGGCGCTGTTCCAGTTCTTCTCCGCCTGGAACGACTACTTCGGCCCGCAGATCTACGCCTCGGACAACCCCGCCGCCTGGACGCTCAGTTACGGACTGGAGTCCTTCAAGGGCGCGCACCACACCAACTGGAACCTCACCATGGCCGCGACCGTGCTGGTCATGGCGCCGGTGATCGTCCTCTTCTTCTTCGCCCAGAAGGCGTTCGTCGAGGGCGTCACCCTGACCGGAGTGAAAGGCTAGTGCCCATGAAACTCGCAGTGGTGGGTGGCGGTTCCACCTACACCCCCGAGTTGATCGACGGCTTCGCACGGCTGCGCGACACCCTGCCCGTCGGCGAGCTGGTGCTGATCGACCCCGCGACCGAGCGGCTGGAGCTGATCGGCGCACTGGCCCGGAGGATCTTCGCCAGACAGGGGCATCCGGGGCGGGTCACCACCACCGCCGATCTCGACGCGGGCGTCGAGGGGGCCGACGCGGTCCTGGTCCAGCTGCGCGTCGGCGGACAGGCGGCCCGGCTCCGGGACGAGACCTGGCCGCTGGAGTGCGGCTGCATCGGGCAGGAGACCACCGGCGCGGGCGGGCTCGCCAAGGCGCTGCGGACCGTGCCGGTGGTGCTGGACATCGCCGAGCGGGTCCGGCGGGCCAATCCGGACGCCTGGATCATCGACTTCACCAACCCGGTCGGGATCGTCACCCGCGCACTGCTGCGGGCCGGGCACAAGGCCGTCGGCCTGTGCAACGTCGCCATCGGCTTCCAGCGGAAGTTCGCCGCGCTGCTGGACCTGGCGCCGGCCGACATCCACCTCGACCACGTGGGGCTCAACCACCTCACCTGGGAGCTGGGGGTGCGCAAGGGCGGCCCCGACGGCGAGGACCTGCTGCCCGGGCTGCTCGCCGAACACGGCGCGGCCGTCGCCGAGGACCTGCGCCTGCCCCGCGCGGTGCTGGACCGCCTCGGCGTCGTACCGTCGTACTACCTGCGGTACTTCTACGCGCACGACGCGGTGGTGCGCGAGCTGGGCACGAAGCCCTCGCGGGCCGCCGAGGTGGCCGCCATGGAGAAGGAGCTGCTCGGCCTGTACGCCGATCCGGCGCTGGACGAGAAACCGGAGCTGCTGGCCAGGCGGGGCGGGGCCTTCTACTCGGAGGCGGCGGTGGACCTGGCGGCCGCGCTGCTGGGCGACGGCACGAGCGCCGTGCAGGTCGTCAACACGCTCAACCGCGGCACCCTGCCGTTCCTCCCGGACGACGCGGTGGTGGAGGTGCAGGCCCGGGTGGACCGCTCCGGCCCGGTGCCGCTGGCCACGGCGAGGCTGGACCCGCTGTACGCCGGACTGGTCGCGCAGGTCACGGCGTACGAGGACCTGGCGCTCGACGCGGCCGTACGGGGCGGTCGCGAGCGGGTCTTCAAGGCGCTGCTGGCGCACCCGCTGGTGGGCCAGTTCGACCTCGCCGAGGGGCTGACCGACCGGCTCCTCGCGCACAACAAGGAGCACCTGCCATGGGCGTGAGCGGTGGCGCCCGGACGGAGCGGCCCTCCCGGCCCGCCGTCCTGGCCATCGACGCGGGCAACAGCAAGACGGACGCGGCCCTGATCGCCGCGGACGGCACGGTCCTCGGCACCGGGCGCTCCAGCGGCTTCCAGCCGCAGCGGACCGGTGTCGGGGCGGCGCTCGACGTGCTGGAGCGGGCGGTCGCGGAGGCGGCCGAGGCGGCCGCGGTGCCCCGGCCGGCGCCCGGTGCACCGTACGCCGACCGGGTCTCGGCCTGCCTGGCCAACGCCGATCTCCCGGTGGAGGAACGGCAACTCGCCGAGGCGATCGGCGCGCGGGGCTGGGGCGCGGCCACGGCGGTGTACAACGACACCTTCGCGATCCTGCGGGCCGGGCTCTCCGGGACCGAGCCGCCGCGCGGGGTCGCGGTGGTGTGCGGGGCCGGCATCAACTGCGTGGGGATGCGTCCCGACGGGCGCACGGCCCGCTTCCCGGCGCTCGGCCAGCTCTCGGGGGACTGGGGCGGCGGGGGCGGGCTGGCCGCGGAGGCCCTGTGGTGGGCGGCGCGGGCCGAGGACGGCCGCGGCGGCCCGACGGAGCTGGCGGCGGCGCTGCCGGCGTACTTCGGGCTCGCCTCGATGGCCGAGCTGATCGAAGCGCTGCACCTGGGTGCCCTGGCGCAGCTGCGGACCCACGAGCTGGTGCCGGTGCTGTTCGCGGTGGCCGCGGCGGGCGATCCGGTGGCTTCGGCGCTGGTGGAGCGGCAGGCGGACGAGGTGGTGGCGCTGGCGTCGGTGGCGCTGGCCCGGCTGGACCTGCTGGACGAGGAGGCTCCGGTGCTGCTCGGCGGGGGCGTGCTCACCGCCGGTCACGAGCAGCTGGACGGACGGATCGCGGCGCAACTGGCGCGGCGGGCGCCGCGTGCCCGCCTGTCGGTGGTCTCGGCCCCGCCGGTGCTGGGGTCGGGGCTCCTGGGGCTGGACGCCCTCGGGGCGCTGCCCGGGGCACAGGAGAAACTCCGTGCCCATTTCGGGTGAACCCGCCCCCACGAGCCCCGGGTCTGGAACCGTGGCGGCCGTGGGGACGTATTCACGGTGAAGGGGTGGGGTCGGCGCACACAGGGGGTGGATCACCGGGATCCGCGACCGGGTGCTGTGGTTGACCGCCACTAAGGCCATACTGCTGCGGAGCAGAGGACCGAGGGGGAGGTCAGGTGGCCATCACAACACGCGCGCCCGCGCCCGGGGGCGCCGTCGCCGTTCCGCCCGCCGGTCCGCCGGGCGGGCCTCCCCGGCGCGGCACGGCCTGGGCCGAGGGCGTGGAGCGGCTGCGTGCGGCGGCGACGACCGAACCCGGCCGGCTGCGGATCATCGGTGCGGTCCTGGCCGCGCTGGTGCTGCTGTTCGGCGCCGTGACCGTGTGGGAGATCTCCGACCGGGTCGGCGCCGCCGACGACGTGGTGGGCCGCAGCCAGCCGCTGAGCGCGGACGCGGCGAGCATCTACCGCTCGCTCGCGGATGCCGACACGGCCTCCTCCAGCGGGTTCCTGGCCGGCGGCGACGAGCCGCGCGAGGTGCGCCAGCGGTACGAGAAGGACATCTCCAACGCCTCGAAGCTGCTGGTCAGCGCGGCCGCGAACACCGGGGCGAACGAGGACTCGCGCCGGCAGATCGCGCTGCTGGGCGAGCAGCTGCCGCGCTACACGGGACTGATCGAACAGGCGCGGGCCACGAACAAGCAGGGCCTGCCGCTGGGCGGCGCCTATCTGCGCTACGCCAACGAGCAGATGAGCACGCAGCTGCTGCCCGCCGCGCAGCGTCTGTACGAGGCGGAGACGGACCGGCTCTACACGGACTACGACGACGCCCGGTCCCTGCCGCTGGCCTCGCTGGGCACGGGCCTGCTCGCACTGGCGGCGCTGGCGTGGGCGCAGCGCCGCAACTACCTCCGGACGAACCGGGTCTTCAACCACGGTCTCGTGGCGGCGACGGCCGCCTCGCTGGTGGTGCTGATGTGGCTGGCCGTGGGGCACACGGTCGCCCGGTCGGGGCTGGCCGAGGCCAGGTCGGACGGGCAGGAGTCGCTGAAGGTGCTCAACGACGCGCGGATCGCCTCGCTCCAGGCGCGCGCCAGTGAGAACCTGACCCTCATCGCACGGGGCGCCGTACTGGCCGCGGACAACAAGTCCGACAAGTACGACGTGGACTTCACGAACGAGATGAAGGAGCTGGACGCCGGGCTGGCGACGGCGCTCGGACTCGCGGACGACAGCAGCGGGCGCGAGCCGGTCGCCCGCGCCGCGGACGGGGTCAAGCAGTGGAAGCAGCGGCACGCGGCGGCCCGGGAGACCGATTTGCGCGGCGACTACCAGGACGCCCTGCCCCAGGTCATCGGGGACAAGGACCACAAGGACAGCAGCGGGGCCTCGTTCGACACGGTGGACGCGTCCCTGGAGCAGGCTGTGGCCCATGAGCAGAAGGAGTTCACCCGGGCGGCCCGGGGCGGGCTCGACGCGCTGGGCGGTTTGGTGACGGGTTCGGCGGTCCTGGCGGTCGTCGGCGCCGCGGCGGCACTGCTCGGCATCGGGCGCCGGCTTTCGGAGTACAGGTGACGGCGATGCGGATACGCGTGAAGTCCCATGACGAGGGCCACGAGGGCACCGGGGTGCGCCGTGCGGGGGCCCGGCTGCGCGGCTGGGGCGGGGTCACCGCGATGGCCGCCGCCTGCGCGGTGACGGCCGCGGCCGTCCTGCTGCCGCTGGCCCAGGCGGCCCCGGAGGCCGGCAGCCACCCGGCCGTGGTCCGCGAACCCGCCTCGATGGCGGCCGCCCCGGCGCCCTGGACGCTCACCGACACCTGCCAGAACCCGGAGGCCAGCCTGAGCCCGTCCGCCGGGGACGGGCCGACGATCGAGCGGATCCGCAAGGCGGGCAAGCTCGTTGCGGGCGTGGACCAGAACAGCTTCAAGTGGGGCTACCGCAACCCGGTCGACGGCCGCCTCGACGGGTTCGACATCGCCCTGGTCAAGGCCATCGCCAAGGACATCCTGGGTGACGAGAACGCGGTCATCTACCGGGCCATCCCCACGAGCCAGCGCGTCCCCGCGCTCCAGGACGGCCGCGTCGACGTCGTCGTGCGCACCATGACGATCAACTGCAAGCGCCTGGAGGACGTCGCGTTCTCGACGGCGTACTTCGAGGCCGGCCAGCAGGTCCTGGCGCCCAAGGGCTCGCCGATCACCGGGTACGACGCCTCGCTGAAGGGCCGCCGGATCTGCACCGCCGCCGGCTCCACGGCCGAGGCCGCGCTCAAGGCCCAGCCGTACGGCTCGGTTCCCGTCAGCGTGCCCAACCAGCTCGACTGCCTGGTCCGGCTCCAGCTGGGCGAGGTGGACGGCATCATCACGGACAACGCGCTCGCGGCCGGCCAGGCCGCGCAGGACCCGTCGGTGCGCCTCGTCGGCTCCCCGTTCACCAAGGAGTTCTATGGGGTGGCCATGAAGAAGGACGCCTCCGACCTGGTGCGCCGGGTGAACAAGGTGCTGGAGAACTACCGCGCCGGCGGTGACAACAGCCCCTGGATGCAGGCCTACGTCACGCACCTCAAGCCCGTTCTGCCCGGGGTCGCCGGACCGCCCGCGCCGAAGTACCGGGACGGCTGAGGCCGGTGGTGGGGGTACCTCCCGCTCGCGGGGGAGAGTCGGAGCCCGATGTCAGGAAAGCGGAGGCGGGGTCTGTGGAGGCGCAGTCGGCAGTGATGGACCGGGACGACGTCGACCGTGCCCTGGCCCGGCTCGGCGCGGAGCACGAGGCCGTGGAGACCTCGCTGCTCGCCCTCCAGGACCACGCCGGGCGCCGGCTGCTGGAAGGGGCCGGGCTGACCGGCGTCACCAAGGAGCGGTGGGCGGCGGCCGACGCCGCCATCACCCGGCTGTGGACGTACTTCGACGCCTACAGCGGGGCGCTGGACGCTGCCCGGGAGATCCGCGAGCGGCGCCGCTGGCCCGGCCGCGACGAGCTGGTCGAGCTGACCGAGCGGCTGCGCGGGCCCGGGGTGCTGATCGCGGGGGCCGCGGCGGAGGGCGCGGCGCTGGCGGAGCGGCTCTCGCTGGCCGAGCTGGTGGCCCGGATGAACGAGCTGTACGCGAGTTCGCTGGACGTGGTGGTGGCCGCCGACTCGGTGTGGTCGGCGCTGCCCGCCCGCATCGACCTGCTCGCCGCCGAACTGCACCGCACGCGGTCGCTGGCCCACTCGGTGGGGGTGCGGCCGGGGGAACACCCCTCGGGCGACGACCTGGAGGCCATCACCGCCGAGCTGACGGCCCTGCGGGAGCAGGTGATCGCGGACCCGCTGGCGTTCTGGCATCCGGTCTCGGGGAGCTCGGCGCCCGGCGGCGGCCGTCCGGACACCACCCGCTACGACAGGGCCGCGCTCGCGCTGGAGGACGTACGGCGCGAGATCGAGGCGGTCCTGGCGGTACGGCAGGACGCCGAGCAGCGGCTGATCGCCCTGCGGGACGTGCTCTCGCGTGCCGACCGGACCCTGGCGGAGGCGCGGACCGCGCGCGGCGAGGTGCTGGCGAAGATCGCGGCTTCGGAGGTGCCGGTCGTGAGCGGGCCGCCCACGGCGCTCCAGGAGCAGCTGGCGGCGGCGGCCGAGTACCGGCGCCAGGCCCGGTGGCACCGGCTCTCGCCGCTGCTGGACTCGCTGGAGGAGCGGGCCGAGGAGGAACTGCGCCGGGCCCGCGAATCGTTGACCGCGGTGACGGCGCCCCTGGCGGTACGGGCGGAACTGCGCGGGCGGCTGGACGCGTACAAGGCGAAGGTGGCCCGGCACGGCATGGCGGAGGATCCGCTCCTGATCGAGCGGTACGACACGGCGCGGCGGATGCTGTGGAGCGCGCCCTGCGACCTGCGGGCCGCGGAGCAGGCCGTGCTGCGCTACCAGCAGGCCGTGGCCGAGTCACTGGCACCGCCGCAGCCGCAGTACCGGCCCGAGGGGCCGGGGAAGGAGGACGCATGAGTCCGGTCGGAACCGCGTGCGTTCGCCCCGGCTGCCCGGGGTCGTACGAGGACATGGGCGGTGGCGAGCTGTACTGCGACACCTGCGGTCTGGCGCCGGTCGGGGCCGTCGCCGCGGGTGCGGAGGAGCTGGTCTCACCGCCGACGGGCATGACGAGCGCGGCCCGGAACGGGGATTCGCACGGGTCCCGGGGTTCGCACGGCTCGGACCGGTCGGGCCGGTCGGGGTCGGCGCGGTCCTCGCGGTCCTCGCGTTCGTCGTCCTCGCGGCGCTCGGTGTCGGGCCGGCTCTCCCGCTCGCTGCCGGGGGCCTCGTCCACGCGCTCGGTGTCGGTGCGCAGTTCGGGTTCGGCGGCCGGCCCCTCGGGGCGCAGCCGGCTGGGCGCCGGGCTGGTCAACATCCCGGAAGTGCCACGTCCCGACCCTGCGGCGGCGGTGCTGGAGAACCCGGAGGTGCCCGAGCGCAAGCGGTTCTGCTCGCGTTCGGACTGCGGGGCTCCCGTGGGCCGCTCCCGCGGTGACCGGCCGGGCCGGACCGAGGGCTTCTGCACCAAGTGCGGGCACCCGTACTCCTTCGTGCCCAAGCTGCGCGCCGGGGAGGTCGTCCACGGCCAGTACGAGGTGGCCGGGTGCCTGGCGCACGGCGGCCTCGGCTGGGTGTACCTGGCGGTGGACCGGGCCGTGTCGGACCGGTGGGTGGTCCTCAAGGGCCTGCTGGACACCGGGGACCAGGACGCGATGGCCGCGGCGATCTCGGAGCGGCGCTTCCTCGCGGAGATCGAGCACTCCAACATCGTGCGGATCTACAACTTCGTGGAGCACCTGGACCAGCGGACGGGTTCGCTGGACGGGTACATCGTCATGGAGTACGTGGGCGGCAAATCGCTGAAGGAGATAGCGAACGAGCGGCGGCGGCCCGACGGCCGGCGCGATCCGCTGCCGGTCGAGCAGGCCTGCGCGTACGGCATCGAGGCGCTGGAGGCGCTCGGGCACCTGCACAGCAGGAACCTGCTGTACTGCGACTTCAAGGTCGACAACGCGATCCAGCAGCAGGACCAGCTGAAGCTGATCGACATGGGCGCGGTGCGCCGGATGGACGACGACGAGTCGGCCATCTACGGCACCGTGGGCTACCAGGCGCCGGAGGTGGCCGAGCTCGGCCCCTCGGTCGCCTCCGACCTGTACACGGTGGCGCGCACGCTGGCCGTCCTGACCTTCGACTTCCAGGGCTACACGAACGTGTTCGTGGATTCGCTGCCGGACCCGGAGCACATCGAGGTGTTCGGGCGGTACGAGTCCTTCTACCGGCTGCTGGTCCGGGCGACCGACCCGGATCCGGACCGGCGGTTCTCGTCCGCCCAGGAGATGGCGGACCAGCTGACGGGCGTGCTGCGGGAGGTCGTCGCGCTGCAGACGGGCCGGCCGCGGCCGCAGCTGTCGACGCTCTTCGGGCCGGAGATCAGGGTTCCGGACACCCGGCTGTTCACCGAAGGGGCCGGGGCCGAGGTGTCCCGGCTGGGCGCGCGGGCGGTGCCGGGGCGCGCCGTGGGCGGTCTGCGGCTCGGGCGCAGGCCCGGGGCCC